>JAKZRU010000049.1:0-15538 GCA_047517965.1 Gammaproteobacteria bacterium
CAGTTCATCTGCACGTTTACGACGCTCGACTTTGCCGACTCCTTTAACCTCCAGCGAAAACGTAATATTCTCCCAAATAGTCATGAGCGGGAACAAGGCGAGATTTTGAAAAATCAGTGCAGTCGGCCTTCGATTCGGACCAATCCCCTCCATGTTTGCTCCGCCGATCAGGACATTGCCTTGGGATGGGGTAAGAAAACCGGATACTGCGCGAAGCAAAGTGGTTTTTCCGCAACCGGACGGACCTAGAATAGTAAAAAATTCTCCACCCTGGATATGCAGATTGACTTCACGGGCAGCTACAAAGTCGCCAAATCGAATCCACACATCTTCAAGTCTTACATCTGCGCTCATTGTCGGCACCTCCGAACCAGCATATCAAGATTCTTAGACGCTTGATCAATCAGGCGCTCCCGTACGATAAATTCGCGAGCGCCTGAACTTGCGTCATCGTCTATGCGCTAAGCATTCACGAACTTATTACGGTACTCGGTCCTGACATCAGCATACCACTGCGGTTCTGCTGGCCAAGGATTGAGATTTGCGAGTGCATTGCCCGGATAAGCTTCAGAGAAATTCTTCTTGTAAGTGTCACCTGCATGCGCATCAGCTCCGATAATGGCAGAATTGTAGCCATGTTTATCAATCGCTTTGCCTGCAGGTTCACGTCTGAATGCAAACTCGACAAATGCATACGCCTGATCGATGTTAGAGGCCGCTCTGGACAACGCCATTCCATCGACCCATGCCATTGCACCTTCTTTCGGAGCCTGATAGTGGACTGGCTCACCGGCGTTTTTCATCGCGATCGGTGGTCCGTCCCAAGTCTGACCCACTAGGACACCATCATTCAGGAAACCGTTCTTCTGCGAATCGGCATCATTCCAAAACAGTTTGATCTGATTTTTATTGGCAATACAGAAATCAGTGATTTTCTGCCAGATTGGACGCATCTTTTCTTCGCTTGAATAAGCTCTCCAAACATCGCCTGCATCCAACTCACCGATTGTCTCCATGTAAAGACCTGCTCCGAGCATTCCGGAATGCGGTCGAATCATGGTGTTTCCCTCAGCAGATCCGTCCCAAATATTGCCGTAACTCGGCTCGCCACCAGAAGGTGTATAAAGGTCGGTGCGCCAAGAAATCGCTTCGGTGCCCCAAATCTGAGGTAGCCAGTGCGAACCAGCACCCCCGAAGTTCCATTCGCTATCACCGACTTTCAACATTGCCGGGTTAACGTTGGCAAGATTGGAAATTCGGCTGTAATCCCATGGCTGCAAAAGTTCAAGGTCTACCCACTGGCCCGAACGCACATTGGTAGGAGAGCAGATATCAGCGCCCTTGCCTTTTGTTGCTTTCATCTTGTTAATGATTTCTTCATTTGAGCCGATACCAGTGTAGTTGACTGTAATTCCGGTTTCAGCAGTAAATTCTGCCAAATAATCGGGGGGCAGATAATCAGACCACATAAGTACGTTGACTTCTCCCGAAGCTGCAAGAGCTTTCGGGCTAATAACCCATGGACCGACGACTGCTGCCGCACTCGCCGCACCACTGGTTTTTAAAAATTTTCGGCGACTTGCATTGCCTTTGTTTAAATTGGCCATTCTGATTACATCCTCGTATAGTGATTCAAAATTATTTTAGCTGTAGCGTTTTAAGATTATATGCCGTGATCTCAGAATTTCTAAGAATCTTTCAAATAGCATACTATGGTTAATTTATGATAAATCTCATTCGACTCTGAACTGGAAATTCATCATACACTGCAAATCCTATTCAATGGTCCACAACTCTACTCGAATGCCTTGCCAAGTTTCATGCAGATTTCATCAACATGCTCTTCGGTGGCAATCAATGGCGGTGCAACGATGATTGCGTCACCAGTAGATTTCACATGCAAACCAGAATGAAATAATCGTTTCTGAATTGCCATGCCAGTACTCCCTGCAGGGCCAGCAGGAGCAAAATCGATCCCCGCAATCATGCCGAAACCGCGAATGTCAGTGACGATTCCATAGTCTCGCAATTCGAAAATCGAGTCAAGGAAATATCCTGACAGTGCCTTGGCACGCCCAAACAGATTTTCATCTCGATAGATATCCAAGGTTGCGATTCCCGCGGCGCAGGCTGCAGGATGCCCGGAATAGGTGTAACCGTGAAAGAGCTCAATCGCTTTATCCGGTGCCGCATTGACAATCGTGTCGTAGACTTGCCGGCTAACTACAATCGCACCCATCGGCTGGGCTGCATTGGTTAGTGCTTTTGCCAACGTCATCATATCAGGGGTGACTCCAAAACTCTGAGAACCAAAAGGTTCGCCAGTTCGACCAAAACCGCAGATGACTTCGTCGAAAATCAGTAGGATTCCGTATTCGTCACAAATTTCTCGCAGGCGTTCCAAATAACCGACTGGCGGCACCAGACAACCAGTAGACCCTGCAATCGGTTCAACCACACACGCGGCGATCGAATCGGTTCCGAAATTCTGCACAATCCGTTCAAGGTCGTTTGCGAGTTCGGCACCAATTTGCGGCTGACCTCGAACAAATCGATTGTCCGGCAGCCAGGTGTGCCTCATGTGAGCGACTCCGGGCAAGCACACTCCGAATGCCTGTCGATTCTTGACCATCCCGCTCAGCGACGTTCCACCAAAGTTTACGCCATGGTAAGCTCTTTCACGCGATACAAAGCGTTGCCTTTGCCCCTCTCCTCGAACATAGTGATAAGCCAGTGCAATTTTCATGGCGGTATCAATAGATTCGGAACCGGAATTGACGAAGAAAACCCGATCCATGCCTTCTGGAGTCAGCTCCGATAAACGTCTTGCCAGTTCAAAAGAGTGTTCGTGTCCCATCTGGAACGGTGCGGAATAGGCGAGTTTTTTCAACTGGCGATGCACCGCATCGGCAATTTCGGGACGACTGTGCCCTGCAGCGCAGCAGAACAGTCCGGAAGAAGCATCAATGATCCGGTCACCTTCTGGGGTGTAAAGATATACACCCTCTGCATGAGAAATCAGTCTAGGGTCAGTTTTGAAATCGCGGTTGCTCGTAAACGGCATCCACAAATTTTCCATTACATTCATCTCTACTCGCATGGTACCACTCCTCATGAATTGGCGGATTAGACGCCAATTTGTCGATGATCATCGATGTTAATACAACATATTTTACATACTTGAATATCGCTTGTGTTTGTTCATTGGTTATTATTACAGCCATCAAGCCATAACAAATGGTGCATGATGACCGAGATTTCACTCTCCAAAGAACCCGAATAAAGTATCATTATGCAGTTCAATTTCACCGTCCCCGGCAATAAAACACAAGACGTAATTTCATGCGAATTGGAGTACCAAAAGAAATAAAAACAGACGAATATCGAGTCGGCCTAGTGCCGGGAAGTGTTCGAGAATTGGTTGATCACGGCCATCAAGTGGCCGTTCAAACCGGCGCGGGCGAAGGAATAAACGCCAGCGACAAAGATTACAGTTCGGTCGGAGCAACGATACTGGAAACGCCGAAAGATGTATTCGACTACGCCGACATGATCATCAAAGTCAAGGAACCACTTGCACCGGAAAGAGCGCTGCTACGAGAAAATCAGATTCTCTTTACTTATCTGCATCTGGCTCCGGATGCAGCACAGACACGCGATCTTGTGGACAGCGGCGCGATCTGCATCGCCTACGAAACAGTAACCGACAATGATGGCGGGCTGCCCATTTTAGCACCAATGTCCAAGGTTGCTGGCCGCATGGCCGTACAAGAAGGAGCATGGTGTCTAGAACGGCCTCACGGCGGCAAGGGCATGCTGCTCGGTGGAGTGCCGGGTGTTGAACCGGCTAAAGTCGTCATTATCGGCGGAGGTGTAGTCGGTACGCATGCAACCCATATTGCCGTAGGTATGGGTGCAGATGTGTGGGTGCTGGATCGGAACGTTCGCGTTCTCGACCATCACTGGATGCAATTCGGCCGCGCTACGAATGGCTTGTACTCGAACAGGAGCACGCTGGAAAAACACGTAGTCGACGCAGATTTGGTTATTGGCGCGGTACTTGTTCCCGGGGCAACCGCTCCGCGGATTGTAACCGAAGATATGATCAAAGCCATGCGACCGCACTCCGTTGTCGTCGATGTCGCAATTGACCAAGGAGGCTGTTTCGAGACTTCACGACCGACAACACACTCTGATCCTACTTATGATGTGCACGGCGTAATTCATTACTGCGTCGCAAACATGCCCGGCGCAGTGCCAAATACTTCAACCTACGCACTGAACAATGTCGTGCTTCCGTTTGCAATCAATATCGCAAATCTCGGTTACAAAGAGGCACTCCGCCAAGATCCAAACCTGAGGCGTGGCTTGAACGTTTGCAAAGGCAAAGTAACCTATCAAGAAGTAGCGACCTGTCTGAATTATGACTACATCCCTCCCGAAGAAGCATTGGGAATCATTTAAACTTTTTTATTTCATTACACAAGGAAAATTTACTATGCCACGAATGACATCGAGTGAAGCATTTGTAGAAACCCTCGTTTCTTACGGAGTGACGGACGTATTTGGAATCGTAGGTTCCGCATACATGGACGCGCTGGATATCTTTCCAGCTGCCGGAATTCGTTTTATTCCTACAGTGCACGAACAGGGCTCAGCTCACATGGCTGACGGCTACGCAAGAGTCAGCGGACGACACGGAGTCTGCATCGGGCAAAATGGACCCGGCATTACCAATTTTGTTACTGCCATCGCAGCTGCATACTGGGCACATTCCCCAGTGGTCGCCATAACACCGGAAACCGGAAGCGGTACCATTGGCTTGGGCGGCTTTCAGGAAACTGAACAGCTCCCAATCTTCTCCAAAATTACCAAATTTCAAGCCCATGTAAATGGACCCGGTCGCATGGCCGAGTTGACCAGCAGGTGTTTCGATATGGCGATGGCCGAGCGCGGACCCACGCAATTGAACATTCCGCGCGACCATTTCTATGGAGACGTTGATATTGAAGTTCCACAACCACAAATTATAGAGCGAGGCGCCGGTGGCTCTGGCGCACTGGATGATGCTGCCCGACTACTGGCTGAAGCCGAGTTCCCGGTGATTCTCTCCGGCGGTGGCGTCATCATGGCCGATGCCGTAAATTCCTGTATAGAGCTTGCAGAATATCTCTCAGCACCGGTGGTCAACAGTTATCTGCATAACGATTCATTTCCGGCCAGTCACAAACTGTGGTGTGGTCCGCTTGGCTACCAGGGATCCAAAGCTGGCATGCGCCTTATTTCCAAAGCCGATGTAGTGCTTGCCCTCGGCACGCGCCTCGGTCCGTTCGGAACGTTGCCGCAACATGGAGTGGACTACTGGCCGAAGGATGCAAAGATCATTCAGGTTGATGTCGATTACCGCAAGATCGGACTCGTGAAGAAAATCGCAGTCGGAATCTGCGGCGATGCCGGAGAATCGGCTACAGCGCTGCTGGAACGGCTTAAAAGCCGAGAACGAATCGCTTCTATGCAAAATCGCGATGCCCGACTTCAAGAGATTGCGCAAGAGAAACAGGCATGGGAATCCGAACTCAATGATTGGAGCGAGGAAAAAGATGAATGGAGCCAAATCGTCTCTGCAGAAGACGAAGGCATGCTGCATCCGCGACAGGTTTTACGTGAACTTGAAAAAGCAACGCCTTCCAATGCAGCGATTTCAACTGACATCGGTAATATCTGCTCGGTGTCCAATAGCTACCTGAGATTTGAGCAGCCAAGAAGTTTCTTCGCTGCAATGAGTTTTGGAAACTGCGGATACGCTTTTCCGACGATTATGGGCGTCAAGACAGCTGCGCCTAATCGAGCAGCAATCGCCTATGTTGGTGACGGAGCCTGGGCAATGAGCATGGGTGAAATCCTCACCTGCGTAAGAGAAAACATTGCAGTGACTCCAGTTGTGTTCAACAACCGGCAGTGGGGAGCCGAGAAGAAAAATCAAGTGGATTTCTACGGTCGCCGATTTGAAGGTGTCAATCTTGACAACCCGAGTTGGGCAGGCATAGCAAAGTCCATGGGTGCGGAATGCATCGTCGTCGATCACCTCGACATGGTTGGCGATGCACTGCGAGAAGCTTGTGCCGCACAAAATGAAGGGAAGACCACAGTCATTGAAGTGATGTGTACCAGAGAGCTTGGCGATCCTTTCCGACGCGATGCGCTGAGTGTACCGGTTCGTCATCTCGAAAAATACAAAGCCTACGTATAGTGCCTCAATTTGCTTGAGGAACTGAAACGTCTAGCCCGCAGCAAACCGAGAGCTGTAGTACTCGCTGAAGCAGCTGATGAACGGATCCTTCGCGCCGCCTCGATTTTGGCGGTGCAAAGGATCGCCTCACCGATTCTCACTGGGCCGGAAGACGAAATTCGGGCCGTTGCCAGCAATTGCGACGTATCGCTGAATGGAATTCGCATAGTAGACCCTAGCCGCGACACCGGCAGCATGGAACGGTATGTTCATGCATGTGTAGAGGGTCCGCGTCCGTTGAAGCCCGGAATCGCCCAACGTCTGATGCAGAAACCGCTCATGTACGGTGCCATGATGGTGCGGCAAGGAGACGCTCACGCAGTCATCGCAGGGGCTTCCGTACCTACCGCTCGCGTAATCGAAGCCGGCTTGATGATCTTCGGCCCTATGTCTGGAGCTAATACAGTATCCAGCTATTTCCTGATGCTTGTTCCTTCTGCAGCCGAACGTCCTGAAAGAAACCTGATATTCGCTGACTGTGCCGTGAATGTCAACCCCACGCCATTCCAGCTGGCTGAAATCACCGCCAGTACCGTACGAAATGCAGAACGTCTGTTCAGTGACACTCCAAGAGTTGCCATGCTTTCGTTCTCATCAAAAGGAAGTGCGAAACACGCTCTAGTCGACAAAATTACTCAGGCACTTGAGATAGTACGCGAACAACATCCTGAAATGGTGATTGACGGGGAGTTTCAATTCGATACTGCGATCGATCCAAGGACCGCTTCCTTGAAAATCAGCGATGCAGGCGAAGTTGCGGGTCAAGCGAATGTTTTGATTTTCCCGGATTTAAATTCCGGCAATATTGGCTATAAAATCACCCAGTATCTGGCAGGAGCACAGGCAATCGGACCCATACTGCAGGGGTTTGCCCATCCTATCAGTGACATTTCCCGTGGGGCGACGACAGACGACATCGTCAAAACCACCATCGTGCTTCTTGCAACTACGCTCGCCGCAGACTAACCGAATCTTGACTCATTCCCGTTCGTCGATTGCGACATAAGATCTAGGCTCAGGGCCGTTGTATACAGTCAGCGGTCGAATCAGAATATTGCTTTGCAACTGTTCCAATATCTGCACAATCCAGCCCGGTGTTCGCCCGATTGCAAAGATTGGCACGAACAGGTCTGCGGGAACGTCATGCAGGTGATACACGACTCCTGAGTAGAAATCAACGTTGACGTTCACTCCGTGCCGCGACCAAGGTTTCATGGCTTCAACCAGTGACTGTAAAATTTCATACCAGTGCGGCTGGCCCATTTTTTTCGAAAGTCTTTTGACGCCCTCTTTCATGTGGCGTGCACGCGGGTCTTCGGCTCGATACACTCGATGTCCGAATCCCATAATCGGTTCCTTGTTCTTGCGCTTTTGCTTGACATACTCAATTGCATTTTCAGGCTTGCCGACTTCCTGTGCCATGAGCATGACATTTTCTGCAGCACCGCCATGTGCCGGACCTGAAAGAGCTGCAATCGCTGCGGTTACAGACGCATACACGTTCGCATCCGTTCCGGTCACTACACGAGCAGTAAATGCAGAGGCGTTCGAGCCGTGTTCAGCGTGCAGTACCAGATCTCTGTCAAATAGCTGGGCAGTCTCCTCATCCGGTTCGTTGCCGGTTAACAGATATAGAAAATTCGCTGCGTGACTAAGTTCTGAAGAAGGCTCAAGGGGAGATTTCCCGTTTCGAATTCGTTGATGTGCAGCGACAATCATCGGTACCTGACAGGTCAGGCGAATTCCCTTTTCGATAATAGCTTCACGAGACTTGTCATCCGCAGTCGGATCGAAAGCGCCCAGCGCAGACACACAAGTACGCAGAACTTCCATCGGATGAGCGCCACTCATCACACCGATAATATCCAGAATCTGTGGAGGAAGATTCCTTTGCTTCTTTACCTGTCTACAGAAACCCTCCAATTCCTTTCGATTGGGCAGTTCGCCATAAATCAGCAGATATGCGGTTTCCTCAAAAGTGGAATGTTCTGCAAGGTCATGGATTGAATAGCCTCTATATCGCAAATCGCCAGCGCGTCCGTCAATTGAAGATACCGCTGATCGCTCGAAATATACGCCTTTTAGTCCTCGGTGCAGGGACGGTTGCTGCTCCATCAAACCGTCGCCTCTCGACTAATTAGAGATTTACAGAAATTTACCATTCGGCGCTCTGCGGCAAGTCGTCGCCGATGTCATACCAATCGGGCTTGTGGCTGACCCAGATGTGCCCGCTCGCCTTGATGCCAAGATCTCCGTCTAAAGCGCCTATTCGCAAAATGACGTCATCGGGATCGCGATCGCACCGGGCAAATACGTGGGTACCGCAGTTACTGCAAAAGTATCGCACTTTACCGGGTGAAGAACTGTATTCAGATATCAACTCCTCTCCACTGCGTACGTGAAATGATGATGCGTCTACCAATGCGCTGGAACCATAGATCGTAGCGTGGGCTTTTCGACAAGTGCGACAGTGGCAATGGTGAAATCTTCGAATTTCAGTATTTATTTCAAAAGTTACTTTGCCGCAAAGACAACTTCCAGTATGCATTTTCTACCCTCGGTTTATCAGATCAAGATCAATTCGGTAAAGTCAATCGACCAAGACAACATGAATACGGCGGTTATGTCGGCCCTTATTCTCTATCTTTGCTACTCGCGCCGACCCGATTTCCAGGGTGTTGGCGACGTGCGTGCCGCCGCAAGGCTGAATGTCAATACCGTCGAACCGCACCATTTTTATATTTTCCGAATTTTTAGTTGGATTTTCGACCAGAAACTCTGCCAGGTCCGGGCTCGCTTCAAGATCTTGTGCCGTATACTCCTCGCTGATCCGATCGGCATTGTGCTGAATCAACAAATTCAAGTTTTGGGTGAGCTGTTCTTTGTCATTGGGCGTATTAATGTCGAAATCCAGTCTTCCGCGCCCTTCGTGTATCTGTCCACCTGTTACTTTGCCGGGAACTACTGCACAAAGCAAATGCAGGCAACTATGCATTCGCATGTGGAGATATCGGCGTTCCCAATCGATCTCCAGATAAATCTCATCGCCGACTACCGGCATCGGCACACAGTCCTCAACAAAGTGCTGAATTTTTCCTGAATCTGGGTCGCGACGTGTATCGCTGATTCCGAATTCAACGTCATTCTTGTAAAACGCCGATCCGCTGTCACCCGGCTGTCCGCCACCCATCGGATAGAAAACGGTACGATTCACGGTAAAGCATCTTCGTTCCGTATCAACAGTTTCAACTACGGCATCGCATCCTTGCAGATAAGGATCCTCCTGAAACAACTCTTCAGTCGTTGTGGTCTGGTCTTTGATTGATCGCGAATTGTGCATCAAAACTATGCCTTGGGACGAGCGGAACTGGGATCATACATCGGGCGCAACGACGCTTTCACCGGATATCTCTCGCCTGCCACCTCAATTTCATAGCTCCCTGAATTGACATAATCTGCGGTGACTCCATCGTCCGAACTTACATAGCCAAGCCCCACGGAAGAACCCAGCGTATAGCCAAACATGCCGGAAGTGACTCGGCCGACCAAAGAACCGTCCCTGTATATCGGTTCTTCGTGATAGATCAGTGGTTCTGGATCTTCGAATGCAAACTGCACCAATTTTCTATTCGGGGTTTTGCCGCGCAGTTCGGACAAGGCTTCAAGGCCAATAAATCCGCCTGGCTTATCCCACGCAACCGCAAAGCCTAAACCCGCCTCAATCGGGTTGTCTTCATCCGCAATGTCATGGCCGAAATGCCGGTAGGCTTTCTCCATTCGCAGAGAATTGAGTGAGAGGTAACCGCAGTGCGTCAAATTGAATTCTTCACCTGCTGCGATAATTTCGTCATAAACATGCTGAACGAAATCAGTGGATACGTAGAGTTCCCAGCCGAGTTCTCCGACAAAGGTAATTCTTGAAGCGCGGCCAAAAGCCATGCCGAGTTCAATCTCTTTTGAAGCAAGAAAAGGAAATGCATCGTTCGACAAATCTGCCGTCGTGACCTTGGAAAGCAAATTACGCGACTGCGGACCCATAATCGAAAGCACTGAAAAGCCGGATGTGACATCGGTTATGACGACATGCAAATCTTCTGAAAGATTGCGTTTCAACCAAGTCAAATCGCGCAGATATACGCCGGCACCGGTAACAACCAGGTAGCGGTTTTCAGCCAGCCGTGTCACCGTGAGATCGGCTTCGATTCCGCCTCGCTCGTTCAGCCACTGCGTGTAAACAACCCGTCCCGGTTCGACGCTGACATTGTTCGCGCAAATTCGGTTCAGATAAGCTTCAGCATCGCAGCCTTCAACGAAGAATTTGGCGAAAGATGTCTGATCGAAAATTCCCACGTTATTCCGTACCGCTTCATGTTCAGCACGCGTGTTCTCGAACCAGTTCTGTCGCCCATAGGAATATTCATACTGCGGAGATACTTCACCCGGAGCAAACCAGTCAGCGCGTTCCCAGCCGTAAGTTTCTCCAAAGCACGCGCCTTTTGCTGCCAAGCGATCATGCAGAGGAGATTTTCTGATGTTCCGCGAAGTCTCCGGCTGTCGAAAGGGCCAGTGCATCGCATAAAGCAGCCCCAGTGACTCCGAAATTCTGTCATGCAGATATCTACTGTTGTTCTGGAACGAGGAAATTCGTCGGATATCCACGTCCCAGTAATCTTGCAAAGCATAGCCATTGGTAATCCACTCCGAAATAACTTTTCCAGCACCGCCGGACGATTGAATGCCGATGGAGTTGAAGCCGGCCGCGACAAATAGTCCCTTCACTGAAGGCGCTTCTCCCAAATAGTAACGGTTATCTGGCGTGAAGCTTTCCGGACCACAAAAAAATGTATGAATGCCTGCTTCGGCAAGACAGGGTACCCGATGTAGCGCATTATTGAGAACTGGCTCAAAGTGATCCCAGTCGTGCGGAAGCTGATCAAAACAAAAGTCCTCCGGGATACCGTCCATGCCCCAAGGTTTTGCTTCCGGCTCGAATGCGCCGACTAGAAGCTTGCCAGCATCCTCCTTGAAATAGGTATAACCAGTTTGATCTCGCATGACCGGTAGATTCGAAGGTAAGTTGTCCATGGGTTCTGTGACGACATAAAAGTGTTCTGCTGCATGAAGGGGAATATCCACCCCACACATGAGCCCGACCTGTCTTGCCCACATCCCCGCGCAGTTCACTACGATATCGGTGGATATGTCTCCCAGATCGGTACAAACACTCCGAACACGCCCTTTCTCTACTACGATATCGGTGACTTTGATGTTTTCAAAAATGGAAGCTCCATTTGACCTAGCCCCTTTGGCATACGCCTGTACCACATCCAGCGGATTGATTTGGCCGTCTTTGGGTATGTACACTGCACCGACCAAATCATCGATATTCAGTATCGGATACAGGTCTTTCGCCTGGCTGGGAGTGATGACACTGGCTTCCAGCCCGAACGCACGAGCCATGGTTACGGAGCGTTTTAGTTCTTCGAATCGTTGATCGTGAGATGCAACCGATATTGATCCATTCTGGCGAAAACCGGTTTGTTGTCCGGTTTCCTCTTCCAGACTTTCGAACAGTTCTGCCGTATATTGGGCCAAACGGGTAGTGTTGTAGCTCGAACGGAGCTGTCCGACCAAACCAGCAGCATGCCAAGTTGTACCACAGCCAAGTTCCCGGCGTTCCAGAAGAACAATGTCCTCCCATCCAAGTTTTGCCAGATGGTACAAGACGCTTGTGCCAACAACGCCACCACCGATGACAACTATCTTGGCCTGATTCGGTAAGTTCTGATTCATTTCAATTCCTGAATTTTGATCTTGGATATTGTGTTAGGGATATAGTACAAACTGTCAATTTTATCGCAAGAATCGGATTGCAAGGCGTTCAGAAAAATTTCACAATGTATTCAAAAGATATCCAGTCAGAGAAGCGAGTGCAAATTCTGTGAACGACTACAATCGAATCGAAAGATCAATACACTATCTTGAAGAGCATTTTTCCGAGCAGCCTTCCCTGAAGCAAGTTGCCAGTCATGTTGGATTGAGCGAATATCATTTTCAGAGGCTGTTCAAACGCTGGGCCGGAATTTCTCCGAAACGCTTTGTTCAGTACCTGACTGCCCAGTATTCGAGCGCACTTCTTCGCAATTCCAAGCCGGTGCTCGATGTTTCCATGGATTCAGGACTTTCCAGTTCCAGCCGACTGCACGAACTGATGGTAAACATCTATGCGATGACTCCAGAACAGTATAGGAAGCACGGTGCTTCGCTGTCCATTGATTATGGCTGGTATTTAACTCCTTTCGGAACCTGTCTGGCGGCTGCAACGGAGAAAGGGCTGTGCTGGCTAAGCTTCCACGACGATGAAAGCGGGCTGAGTGAGCTCCGGTCTGAATGGAATGCAGCTCGATTAATTGAAAATCCCTGCCGTACAGATTCAATCATCAAGCGCGCATTCAGCAACGAAGATTACGCAAAGCGCTCAGTCATGCTGCATGTGAAGGGAACAAACCTGCAGATTCGGGTATGGGAAGCGTTGCTGAAGATTCCTGCGGGCGAGGTTGTCTCCTATAGTCAAATCGCACGGAATGTGGATCACCCAAAAGCCGTGCGTGCAGTTGCTTCGGCTGTTGGACGCAATGCAATCTCCTATCTCATACCATGCCACAGAGTGATTCGCAACACTGGTGCGTTAGGTGGTTATCGGTGGGGATTAACTCGCAAGAAAGCCATTCTGGCCTGGGAAGCTGCACGGGTAGACTGTCACTGACGAAACACTAGCTTGTGTAGTATTTCCAGGGCCGAAAATCAACGCATCTCGGCAACTTTCTTCTGTACTTCTTTGGCAAAAAATTCGATTTCGTCTTCCGAGTTGTAATAGTGAACCGGACTTCGAGTAATTGAATTAACACCCCAGTCCTCCAGATCAATTACCGCACAATTACGCATGGAAACACCGATATTGATGTTTTTGAGCCGCATCTGCTTCTGAAATTGCGCCGCATCAACTCCTTCTATTGAAAAGGTTACGATGCCACATTTTTCAGCTCCTTTATCCCGCAACGTTACACCATCAATTTCACCCAGTGATTCGCGCAGCTTGTCGGCAAGAAAACGAATTCTCGAATAGATTTCCGCCAACCCCCAAGACAAAGCGTAATCCACTGCCGCACCCAGGCCAATCCGGTTAGCGATACTTGATTCGAACATTTCATAGCGGCGCGCCCCAGCTTGGATTTCATACGAATCTTTTCCGGTCCAGGTGGCAGAATGAAGGTCAAGAAAGGGAGGTGGAAATTTTTCCATTGATTGCTCGCGAACGTACAAAAATCCAGTTCCGCGTGGGCCTCTCAGGAACTTTCTGCCGGTTGCAGACAATGCATCGCATCCAATCTGCACAACATCCAGCGGCATCTGCCCTGCCGACTGGCAGGCATCTACGATGTAGGGAATACTGTAGTCACTTGCAATCTGTCCGATTTCATTGATCGGATTCACCAGCCCATTGTGAGTTGGAACATGGGTCACCGAAATCAGTTTCACATTGTTGCCGATCATGGATTCGAGCGCTCGAACATCCAATTGTCCGCGTGTGTCGTCGGGTATGATCTCCACCTTCGCTCCCGTTCTTTTAGCAACTTGCAGGTAAGCGATCATGTTCGATACATATTCGGAACGCGAGGTGAGTATTTTGTCACCTTCCTTGAATGTTTGGGCAATGCCATAAAACACAGCATTCCAAGAAGCAGTTGCACTCTCGGTAAGAGCGATTTCATTGACGCTGCAATTGAGCATCCTGGCAATAGATGAATAAGTGCCGGCCAGTTTTTCACTTGCCTCTTCTTCAGCTTCGTAACCGCCACGAATTAATTCAAGCTCCAGATGATCTCTGACTGCATCAATTACGGGGGACGGCATCAGTGCTGAACCAGAGTGATGCAGATGAACCATGCCGAAACATCCAGGCGTTTCGAGACGGGCTTTTTGTATATCAAATACCATTAGAATCCATACGCGGCGTTATTATTTCTGTCGTGCGAAAGAATTAAATCCTTTCGATTTTGCTGATTCCTCTATTCAGAAATCAGAATGGTGGCCTGCTGAAGATGTCAAAACGGCCGCGGCGAGATAACTCACGATAACTCAACCAAATACTTCTAAAAATGATATATCAAGTCTATAGTGCAATATGAAAAGAAATTTTTCCGTTCTACCTTACTACAGCCAATAAGTAACGAATTTCTCCTGTAAAATCCGATTCAATAATTTGCAGCCTAGTGTGGCAAATAGCTGTTCACAGACAACAGATCAGTGAGTGCCCGAAATTTTCACTGTTACAAGGCAGTCACCCCATTCATCGAAAATGTTTACGAACACTTGTACTTGCTTAATCTGAAAAGTTTTCTCATGTGTTACTATTAAGTGATGTCATCTTAATGACAAGCAATTCGGAATACCAATGGCAACAATAAGTGTTTGACGACTGGACGACGATATAGTTCAGCGCCTTAAGAAACGTGCCTCTGACAATAAGCGATCTCTTGAGAGTGAATTACGCTACATTTTGGAACAAGTTGTGAACGATAGCGATCCGTTGAAACGTGAATCATTCCGGTTTGTAGCGGCAAATTTGCGACAGGTGACTAAAGGAAACACGCAGACACCGTCGGAAGATCTGATTCGAGAAGATCGTGATACAGGGCATCGTATCGTCTAAAGAGTTGGGTTGTAGATGCCACCGTGACGAAGAATTGTGTGCGAACGCATGTGGTTTCGCAATGGAACTCGACACACCAGTCTATGACTGTGTATACCTTGCACTTGGATATCGGATCGGCGCCAGTGTGCTAACAGCTGATTTTCGTTTTATAAACACCCTGAGAGCAACTGAACACCGAGGCACAGCGGTTTCCTTGATTGATTTTCGATAGAATTCGCTTACGCCTCTGACTATGGCCATTGACTACTCCGAAGAACTCGATGACTATTTGAAGGGCTGATGAACCAGTTAGATAGTAGGTGTCTACTTGTAATTCATCCCCACTAGTTCGCAGCAATCTAGAGTGAATCATACGAAGCCAAGTCGACTACCTGATATTCAGCAATCCCCACAATCGTAGAAATCATGAGGAATCTGGAAAATGCGAGACAATATGTATGCAACATCGATTTTTGATCGGCTCAAACAGGCTTGTTCCAAAGAATGGCATGCATATAGTCACCATGATTTCGTAAATCAGGTCGGAGAAGGAA
>JAKZRU010000050.1:0-51664 GCA_047517965.1 Gammaproteobacteria bacterium
GATCGAGAACAGCATTGACGCGGGTTCGCGTAAGATTGAAATCGAAGTGCAGGCTGGTGGAACACAGGGCATGCTCGTTCGCGATGATGGAACTGGTATACGTCACAACGAGATCAGTCTGGCGCTGTCTCGACATGCCCCTAGCAAAGTGAATGACTTCGACAGTATTGAAGGGATTCGGACTCTGGGGTTTCGCGGTGAAGCATTACCGAGTATCGTCTCGGTTTCCCGTGCAGTCCTGTCGACCAGAACCATCGAAGATGCCCACGGCTGGTGCGTACGATGCGAGGGCGGAGGCCAGCTTAGCGGCCCTGAGCCGATACAACATGCCGTCGGCACGACGGTCGAGGTGCACGATCTTTTTTACAACGTTCCCGCTCGTCGCAAGTTTCTCCGCACTGCTGCAACTGAATTTTCGAAAATCGACACAATCGTGAAACAGATGGCACTGAGTCGAAGCGAAGTCGAAATCCTGTTCAGCCACAATAACCGAAGAGCGGTTCGATATCGAGCAGCATCGGACAGCTCGAGTCTGAAACAGCGGCTCGCAACTATATTCGGAGAGGATTTTGCAGAAAACTGCATCCGAGTTGAATTGGAGTGGGGTGACATGCGTGTCAGCGGATGGGTGAGTCGGCCGGACTATACGCGTTCGCAACCAGATCAGCAGTATCTATTTGTGAATGGAAGGGGGATTCGTGATCGAAGCATCATGCATGCAGTCCGCCAGGCGTACATCGATGTGCTGTTTGATCCATCAAGATATCCGATATGCGCACTCTACCTGGATATTGGTGCCAATCTGGTTGATGTGAACGTACATCCTGCGAAAACGGAGGTCCGTTTCAGGCAGCAACGAGAGGTATACAGATTTGTAATGCGCGCGGTCAATGGTGCACTTTCGGGGGAAAGGCCTGGCAGCACCCACCAATCTGTGACGACGACTACCGCCCAGTCCACGGCACTTCACGACCATTCCAGTGGATTCGTTCCACAGAGAAACATTTCTCTGCCACTCGGCAGTTGGACTGATTTTGCTGAAGATAAAGTTGACGGCACACAATCCGCGAAACGCCCGGCGAATTTAGAAGAGGATGCAGAAGTGCCGCCGCTTGGATTCGCTTTAGCGCAACTTGGGGGAGCCTATGTGCTTGCTGAGAACAAAGAAGGATTGATTATTGTTGACATGCACGCATCTCATGAGCGAATCACCTATGAAAAGCTGAAACGGGATTATGAGGCCTCCTCATTTACATCTCAGATGCTCCTGGTTCCTGTCATCATCAAAGTTACATCCGAGGAAGCAGATGCTGCTGTTGCCAATTCTGAAGTGCTGTCCAACCTTGGATTCGATGTTTCCCTTGCCGGCGATAATGTGATTTCGATTCGGTCGATACCGGATATCCTGAGTAAAACCAACATTGAGGAACTCATTCGGGACGTAATATCCGACTTGATCCAACACGAAAATTCCAATCGTGTAGAACACATTCGGAATGAGCTTTTAGCCACAATGTCCTGTCACAGCGCCATAAGAGCCAACCAGCAGTTGAGCATTCCGGAAATGAACGCTCTACTGAGACAAATGGAATTTACCGAACATTCAGGTTACTGCAGTCATGGGCGTCCGACTTGGAAACAAATAACCATGAAGGAACTTGACCACCTGTTCTATCGAGGTCGTTGAGCCTGATTCAGTCAGTTTCCACCTCCAGCAATGAAACCCAGCGCGCACCGGTTGTCTTTGTTTTGGGACCAACCGCGGCAGGCAAGACATCTTTGGCTGTTGAACTGGCCTCACAATTCCCGTTTGAGGTGATCAGTGTTGATGCCGCTCAGGTGTATCGGGGCATGAACATTGGTACGGCTAAGCCATCTGCTCGTGTATTGGAGCGCGTTCCCCATAGGCTGATTGACATCTGTGACCCTTGGGAACGCTATTCAGCCGGCAGATTTCGCAGCGATGCACTGAAGGAAATCTGGCGGATATTTCTAAGCGGACGTATTCCATTGCTGGTTGGAGGGGCAATGTTCTATTTTCGAGCGCTAGAAAGAGGATTGTCAGATTTACCGGTGTCTTCCAAAGCATTCAGTACGCAATTGCGCCAAAGGGCTGCTGTGGAGGGTTGGCCCACTCTGCATCAGGAACTAATGAGCATTGATCCAAAATCAGGCAGAAAAGTTTCGCCGAACGATTCCCAGCGAATTGGACGTCTTCTGGAAATGTACTATAGCGCTGGACGGGTGCCTAGCCGGATGATGCAGGATAACGGTGCCAAACCGTTTCCATTCAAGATCGTGAAAATTGCAATCGTCAGAAGTGATAGGCAGAGTCAAAAAGCAGTCATTGAGCAACGCTTTCACGAAATGCTGGATCAAGGTTTCGTGCAGGAGGCGGAAAAATTATTTACATCCTCGCAATTTGATATTACTTTGCCTGCGATGCGATCTGTCGGTTACAAACAGATTTGGCAATATTTACTGGACAATGTCGGTTATGAGGAAATGGTGGAGAGTGCGGTTCGTGCTACCTGCGGTATTGCCAAGCGACAACTTACTTGGATTCGAAATTCCTCCGGGGTGATTTGGACAGTCGGGGATTCTTCCAAGTCAAAGGATCGAGTTCACAGATTGTTAGAATGCATATTGAATCGTTGAATCCGACATGAACTGGGATTTGTCGATAAATTCGCTAGTGCAATGCAAAATTGGGATTGCGCTGCTGGTATATTATTAAATCGTCCCTATATTAGTACTAAACCAACAATAACGTGGAATTTATATGAATAATGAACAAAAGGGATCATTGCTTCAGGAACCGTTTTTAAATGAACTGCGCAAACAGAAAATTCCAGTCGCTATTTATTTGATTAATGGCATAAAACTTCAAGGGCAGATTGAATCATTCGACAGATTTGTGGTTCAATTGAAAGCAGGTGTAACTCAGATTGTCTACAAACACGCGATATCAACTATCGTTCCTGCCCGGCCCGTGACTCTCGAAGGAGAGTAGCATTTATTTGCAGTGTCAGGCATTAATTTTTTGTCGAACGTTGACGTAGAAATTTCGTCATACAGAATGTTCGATTACATGCACAGGTAGGATGGCGAAATATCAGCTTGGCGGCGAGATGCCGTCTACCGCTGCCAACAAGGAGTTTGCCATACTTGTTCGGCAGGAGCCTTCGGCTAGCAGTCATGGCGTCAACTGCTTTGAAGAAATTCAATTGCTTGCTGAGTCTGCCGGAGCCGAGGTAGTCGGCGCAGTACTCTCAAAACGAAAACATCCAAGCAGCGCAACCTTCATTGGCAAAGGTAAGGTTGATGAACTGAGTGCACAGGTATTGGCTACTGGCGCGACGATCGTAATCGTCGATCATGCCATCTCGCCAATTCAGGAGCGAAATCTGGAAAAATCAGTCCAATGTCGCGTAGTGGACCGAACCCGTTTGATTCTGGATATTTTTGCCAGCAGAGCTTCCAGCCGGGACGGCAAACTTCAGGTCGAACTGGCACAGCTCAAACATTTGTCTACGCGACTGGTGCGAGGCTGGACACATCTGGAGAGACAAAAAGGCGGAATCGGACTGCGCGGTCCTGGTGAAACTCAGCTTGAAACCGATCGACGTCTCATCGGACATCGAATCAAAACGTTGACCAGAAGATTGGGAAAACTTCGCACTCAACGGGAAATTCGACGCAACAGCAGAAAAAAGGTTCCGATTTCGACTGTTGCCCTGGTCGGCTATACCAATGCTGGTAAATCTTCGCTGTTCAATTGCCTTTGCGGCGCTGGTGTACAGACCGAGGATAGGTTATTCTCGACTCTGGATACGACTATGCGCAGACTCCAACTGCCCAACTATGGTGCGGTTATTCTCTCGGATACGGTCGGTTTTATCCGAGATCTTCCACATGGATTGATTTCCGCGTTTCATGCTACATTGGAAGAAGTGTCGAGTGCGAGCGTATTACTGCATGTCGTAGACGCTTCCCGTGAAGATCTTGATGAAAGAATTTCCAATGTCGAAAGTGTGCTGGATGAAATTGGCGCTGCGAGTGTTCCACGTATTCTGGTGTATAACAAAATAGATTTGATTGATGTAGGTGCGGGACGGCGTACAGATTCAAATGGCGAGACCAATCGCGTCTGGCTGTCCGCGCACACTGGCGCTGGCGCTGGCGATTTAATTGAAGCGCTCAGCCAATTTTTTCGTTGCGATTTTGTATTCGGTCGTATTCGCATACCGCCATGTGCCGGGAAGCTTCGTTCATCAATCTATCTGAGAATGGGCATCGTCAGTGAACATGTCATGGACTCGGGTGATACAGTATTGGATCTGGAATTATCTCCGAGTGATGTCAACTGGCTTAGCTCGAATCGAGAATTCAAAGATGAATACTGGCAGGTTCGACCGAATTCGGAATCGTAAATTAGAGGGAGGTTGGCAGTTATTGCATAGTTGCCGAATCCAAATGTTTTCGTAATTATGTTCGTATAATGAATTGAAATACGGTGATTACAACCAAATTGAATATTCTGATGGTATGCTTTGCGCTGACAGGCGGTCGAGTGCAGCCATAAACAGTCAGTGATATCGTTTAATCAAGAGGTAAAAATTTATGCCATGGGATAATTCCGGCCCCGGTCGCAAAGATCGGAATTCTGGGGGAAATGGCGGGCGCTCGGGCCCGCCGGAAATCGATGAAATCGTAAACGACGTTCGACAGAAATTTTCTCGAATGATTTCGGGAATCGGAGGAGGAAGTTCAGGCAAGTCAGGTGATTCGTCCTCAGGCTCAGGTCATGGACCGATGAAACTGTCTGGCGGCCGTCGGGTGCTGATACTGATAGGTGTCATTGTCGCAGCAGGGTTTTGGATTTCAAGCGGGCTCTATGTTGTTGAACAAGGTGAGCAGGGCGTCGAGTTGAGATTTGGCGAGTACGCTCGGACGACTGGCGCAGGATTGCGCTGGCATATGCCGTTTCCGATTGAAGAAGTTCTTATCGTCAACGTGCAAAAAGTCAATACAGTTGAAGTCGGATATAGGGTAAGCGAACGCAATCGTACGTTTACACCAGTCACGCGAGAAGCATTGATGCTGACTGCAGATGAAAATATCATTGACATCCAGTTTGCGGTGCAATATGACGTCAAGGACCCGAAAGATTTACTATTTAACGTCAGTGACCCAGTCCACTTGGTTGTGAGACAGGCAACGGAAAGTGCAGTTCGTGAAATCGTAGGCAGCAGCACGATGGATTTTGTCATTACTGAGGGTCGAGCCCAGATTGCACAGGGTACCAAAGTACTCTTGCAGGAAATTCTGGACCGCTACATAACCGGTGTCAATGTCCGTGCTGTCGAAATGCAGAATGCACAGCCTCCGGCCGAAGTAAAGGCAGCATTCGATGATGCTGTAAAGGCACGTGAAGATGAGGAGCGGCTAAAAAACGAGGCGGAAGCATACTCTAATGACGTCATTCCGAGAGCCAGAGGAACGGCAGCCCGACTTGTTCAAGAAGCGGAAGCTTACAGGGCAAGCATAATTGCACGTGCAGAAGGTGAGGCATCTCGGTTTGAGCAAATTTTCGACGAGTATCGCAAAGCCCCGGAAATTACCCGCGATCGATTGTACTTGGAGGCAGTAGAGGAGGTACTCAACAACTCTACCAAACTGATTATTGATCAGACAAATGGCAATAACATCATTTATCTGCCACTTGACCAAATCATGCAACGGAGAAACAACGACGACGCTGGTGCTAAAAACGGACGAATCGGCCAGTTTGACGGCCAAACGGGATTTAACGATGGTTCGAACCGTTCGATTCGATCAAACGACCGCAACAGTCGTATTCAGGGATAAGCGGAACAAGGAATAGAGGAAACATTAAATGTCGGTTAAAACAATAATACTCAGTGTCGTTGCAATCATTGCAGGCGTGCTGATCTACGAAACAGTTTATTTTGTAGATGAACGGGAAAAAGCGATCGTCTTCCAGTTTGGGCGGATCGTCCAGTCGCACGATAAGCCTGGAATACATTTCAAGAAACCATTCTTTAACAGCGTGCAATTTTTTGATGCCCGAATTCAGACGATGGATGCGGACCCAGAGTTGTACCTGACCGGTGAAAAGAAAAATCTGGTTGTGGATTCATTCGCCAAGTGGCGAATTCTAGACGTTGCAAAATACTACGTCACGGTTAGCGGATTGCAGTCAAATGTTCGTGCTCGGCTTGCGCAGCGAGTAAATGACAGTCTGCGCCAGGAATTTGGTAAGCGAGCGGTAAAGGAAGTTATTTCCGGCGACCGAGCTGAAATTATGGAATTGGTTCGACTGGATGTGGACAAAGAAGCGTCTGAATTCGGCGTGGAAGTTATGGATGTCCGATTGAAACGAGTCGATTTGGACCCTGAAGTCAGTGAGAGAGTGTATAGCAGGATGGAAGCTGAGCGTTCTCGAGTTGCCAAAGAGTTACGGGCACAAGGGGCGGAAGCTGCAGAAATAATTCGCGCAGATGCTGACCGACAACGTGAGATTACGATTGCTAATGCTTATCGGCAAGCCGAGGAGATTCGTGGAGAGGGTGATGCTACAGCGACAATGACTTATGCCAGTGCTTTTGGTCGAGACCCGGAATTCTACAGACTATATCGAAGCTTGAATGCGTACCGAACTACGTTTCATTCTAAAGAAGATCTTCTGATTCTTGAGCCCAATTCAGAATTCTTCCAATACTTCAAGAGCAAGTACCCCCCGAATAGCAGGCCATCGGAGGTTGTTGAATCCGGCGGATAGGGAGTATTGAACAGCAGTGTTCACCTGGAAAATTATTGTTGCCGCAATAGGCTTGGTACTTATCATTGAAGGCGCTGTTTATTTTGCCGTTCCCGATGTATCCAGAAAACTGCTCCAGTCTGTACTTGAATCCAAAGCTCATGTCATACGGTGGATAGGGCTTGGATGCATCATACTTGGGCTGGCAGTTCTCTGGTCCGCAAGTTCAATATAGAATCCGCAAATTTCTCCGTTTACAGAAATTTCAATTGCTCGATGGAAACGCTGCCAATTTCTTAGGTAGTTTGAAATAGTATTGAGTGAGTCTATGAACGATTCTTGGAATCAACTGGATGGTGTTGAGCAGATTCTTCCGTACGACGGATGGGAATTTGAACGGCTTCGACGCAGACTGTTGGACTGCCTCTACCAAAACGGCTACGAGCTGGTTGTTCCGCCGCTGGCTGACTTTGTCGAATCTCTATTGGGTGGGACAAATGAAGATCTGGACCTGCTTACCATCAAAACACCGGATTACGTGAGCGGCAAGCTGTTCGGAATTCGCGCCGACATGACACCACAGGTTGCGCGGATGGCAGCGCTGCATCTGCCGGTACAGGATACAGTCGTACGCCTGTGTTATTTCGGACCTACTTTTCTCTCTCGCGTGCCGAATATTGGTGGAAGCCGAGAATTGTTGCAATTCGGTGCCGAATTGTTTGGTTCTTCATCTCGGGAGTCCGACTGTGAAATTGTTCGTTTGATGGTGGAGTGTCTGAACATCGCAGGCATTGAATCTCTGTCTGTTTCAGTTGGACACGTAGGTATTATTGAGGAGATCAATCGGACTTTGCAGCTTGAAGGGCAGATAGAAAGTGAGATTTTGAGCGCACTGCAGAAAAAATCGAAACCTCGACTTCGAGAATTGACGACGCAATATGGTTTGCAACAGAACGAAGTCGAAATATTCTGTGAACTTACAGAGTTGAATGGAGACATTGGCGTCATTGATTCAGCAAAAGAAAGATTGTCTGGTATCAGCACGCAGTTGGATTTACTACTTGATGATTTCGAACAGGTCGTACGGCAGCTTTCAAGAGAAATGTGTCACGTTGAGTTCCATGTCGATTATGCCCAGACTGGAGGCTACAAGTATCACACCGGGGTCATATTCGCTGCTTATGGTTCGGGTTATGGACACGCTCTTGCAAAAGGGGGTCGCTATGATCACGTACTTGCCGCATATGGCACACCCTGTCCAGCAACCGGCTTCAGTGGAGATTTACGATTACTTCGACGAGCGATTCGAGGGGAGTGTCGAAAGGGCATATTAATTGCCGTCGGAGCAGAAGTTTCTGCAGACAAGATAGCTGAAGCCGTCAGTCGGGGTGCCAGAATTATTCGTCAGCTTCCGGATCAGAGCTGTGACAAGCTTGCCATGATTTGCGATCGAAAATTTGTCAAACAAGACGGAGACTGGCAAATAGTTCCGATCGGCATAAAGGAGGAAGCAGAATAATGGAACGAACGCTTGCCATTATCGGTGGGCAATGGGGTGATGAAGGGAAAGGAAAAATTGTCGACTGTCTAAGTGCCGATGCGGATGCAGTTGTTCGATTTCAAGGCGGACACAATGCCGGACATACTCTGGTTGCAGGAAATGAAAAGGTCATTGTGCACTTGATACCGGCAGGAATTCTGCATCAACAGGTAACAGCATTCATTGGTAATGGCGTGGTACTTTCAGCGGAAGCACTTCAAAAAGAGATGGCAAACGTAGAAGAGCATATAGAGGGTGTTGCTAATCGACTCCGAATCAGTGAAGACTGCTCATTACTGCTTTCAAGCCACGCGGCTCTTGATCAAGCCCGAGAACTAAAAAAAGGTAGGAATGCGATTGGGACGACCAGCCGTGGAATCGGACCAGCATATGAAGACAAGATCGCACGACGCGGACTCAAAGTGCATGACTTGAAAGATTTTGGTATTGCGCGTGAGAAAGTCAGGGAATTACTGGAGTATCACAATTTTTTACTAACCCAGTATTTTGCTGCTGATCCGGTAGATTGTCAGCAGATGATCGATTATCTGGAACAAACCTCTGAATGGCTGAATCCCATGATGGCGGATGTCAGCTCCGAGGTAAGTACATTGATTGATAGCGGGAAGAAGGTTCTATTCGAAGGCGCGCAGGGGGCGATGCTCGATATTGATCACGGTACCTACCCATTCGTGACATCCTCGAATACGGGATCTGGGGCGATTGCTACCGGTGCGGGGATTGCACTTTCAAAGGTGAATCACATCATGGCGATCGTGAAGGCTTATGCAACGCGGGTTGGAGCAGGTCCATTTCCTACTGAACTGCATGATGCAACGGGTAAGCATTTAGCCGAGAAAGGGGTGGAGTTCGGTGCGACAACGGGACGTCCTCGCCGTTGTGGCTGGTTTGATGCGGTTTTAGTTCGTCGCGCTCATCAACTGAATCAATTTGACGGGCTTTGCATTACTAAACTTGATGTACTTGATGGACTCCAGTCCATCAACATCTGCACGGAATATTGTAGTGATGGTGCGGTTTATCAGAATTTACCTTCAAATGCACTGAGCTTGCAGCTATGCCATCCAGTCTATGAGAAATTGCCTGGCTGGCAGGAATCGACCTATGGCACAACAAATTATGATCAGTTGCCGCAAAATGCGATGAATTATTTACGTAGAATTACAGAACTGACCGGCGTGCCGGTTGACATCATTTCAACTGGTCCGGATCGTACACATACCATCTATAGAAGGTCCCTCAACGGTTGGTGTTAATTGCAATCTGTCCGTGGTGACAAGGACAGGCGAGCTTCTCGGTTAGGTGATGATTGAATCACTGATGCTGATCCTTCCACTTCTCACAATGTGCGCTCGCAGCCCAGCTCGATGAAGCCATTGTTTAACGAGTTTGGGATTGCTGGTCAATCCACTTAAATAAGTGCATGGCTCACACAGTCGAATTCCCGTGAGCGTCACACCTCCCACTTGAAATGTTCTTCCAACCAGACTGTTCAGATCTACATCACGGGTAATGATATTTCTGCGAGATTGTGAATAATTCAGTGTGATGCCGTGTTTTTCTTTCAATTCTTCAAAGGCTTCTGATTCGATCAGGGTGATTTCCTGATCGGGTTCAATTTCAGCTTTTGAAAAGGTTCCACTCAGCGAATAGTATCGGTCTCCCATCAGTCCACGATTTTCAACCGCGCTGACAGGGTTGACTGAATTCATTGCGGCACCTGGTTCGGGTGTGATAAACATTTCAATTACGACGCCATTCGACATTGCTTACTGATCCTTTTTTGGAGTGAAAAATTGTATAGAAATCAATTTTACCGTTTGTATAAATATGAGGTTGCGCAAAACTGACACAGATCGCAATCTAAAGAATTGTACCAGTTACTAATTGACATCGATTGCTCGACAAGGCTTGAAAGAGTACAAAAGATTTTCCGAATCTTGTAGTGATAAAGAGTAACATTGATAGCCATGTGAATGTGAAGAATTCCAAAATTTCGTGATGACCCTGTTCAATAGAATCATACAGTTATGCTGCAGATATCTGTTGCATAAGGGTTATTGGTTAATGCAGCTGTTTTCACGCCCAAAAGGTTCCGACAATACCGCGAACCAGAGCGTTAAGCGGATTCATCATATGGATGAAGATCTGCCTGAGGACATAGAAGATGTACTTGAGCTGTCGGCAATTCTGGAAATCAGAGAATTTGATTTATTCGGTCTCGCGTACCATTGGTGGTTTGGACGTGTCCCCAGCCACGAGGTTCTGGAATCTCACTTTTGCAGATACATGTTCAACAAGATCGTCCCTCACTGGGTTAGACACTATAACCGGATGGTACTTGATCTTAAATTACAGGGCAAATTGGACAGGGAAGTGCTAGGAATCAACAGGCTCCCCGATGCCACGCCACAGTCCATACGAGCTGGAGTTCGTTACGCGGTAATTGTGTTTTCCAGCTTGGTAATATTGATTCTGATTGCGGAATTGGCCGTTCAGTATTCTGCTCTGCCTTGCATGTTTCCACCGTGTTATTGAATTAGCGAACCGGCCATTCTGAATGGACTTTCTTTTTCTGATCGTTACGGCTGTAGTAGCATATCACGCACTTACATATCGTAATGCAGAAGGCGAAAGAGATACAGTTCGTCTTCTATTTGGTTGCATTGCACTGTTATTTTTCTTTCGGGTATTGTTTGTAGATGTCCTGGAAGTGTGGAACTGATCAGTAGTGGAGCCTGCTTGATTCTCGTCACTGAAATCAAGTGAATTTCCAATAGTCCATTTCGAGTTATGGATACAGGCGCACATATTGTCTGCAATCTTGTAGTTCAGAGCCGCCCCTCACGGCCTCAATTATTTGCAGCTATCATTTTTGGTGCAGCCCTCCCTGACTTGCCGATCATTTTTTTCTACGCCTGGGAGTCACTGGTTATCGGCAATTCGGAAGCGGTAATCTGGAATACTCGATATTTCCTTCCGAGTTGGCAGAACTTCATTGACTGTTTCAATTCAATTCCGATTGTTGCGTCAGTACTTTTGATTTCTGTACTGTTTCGACTGAAATGGCTCTCTGTCATCATGATAGGAATGCTGTTGCACATCATGTTTGATTTGCCACTTCACCATGACGATGCGCATCGCCATTTGTTTCCATTTTCGGACTGGCGTTTCGTTAGCCCCGTTTCTTACTGGGACCCCCGACTTCATGGCGATCTAATGAAGATGATTCAGATTGTTTTAGTAGCAGTTGGGCTGGTGTGGCTGTGGATACGTCATCCGGGAACAATGGAGAAATTAGTGACTGTTGCAATTGGACTGGGTTACGTAGCGTTTCAAATTTTTGTATTGCAGGTTTGGATTCATTGAATAATGAAAAGCAATATTATTTTTTGTAACTTCTTTGTTGCTGATCAATTTCAGGGACATTTAACAAGCGCTCGGATTCCGGTTTCTCAAGTTCACGCAAAATGTGACCGGCACGATCTGCAATGCTTGGTGGCCTTTCTGCCTGTTTACGAAGAAAGCGGGTTAGCCAGTGAGGGCCCTCCGAAATTTCTGGGTCCAACTGCAGAGCTTTTAGGTAGTCATTCAAAGCAAGTTCATACTGCTCCATACGGTCATAGAGAATGCCTCGGTTGGCATAGGTTCCCCCGAAATCGGGTTCCAGCGCGATTGCCTCATTGAATATATCCAGCGCCTCATTGTGTTGATTCAGCTGCATTAATGTTCGGGCTTTTCCACGCATTGCATGAATATGAGTGGGGTCTTCAGCAAGTGCAAGGTCGTAGGATTCCAGGGCGCGATCGTAGGTCTCGTCTTCAAACAGTCGGTTTGCAGTGTGATAGAAGGAATCACCAGGATTGCGGTGTTCAAAAAAGCTGTCATAAATGCCCCAGCCGAGCCAGCCGACGGCCATTATGATAGCGGTGTATTTTAGAAACTGATAAAGACGCGGATCCAAAGCGCCAACATCAATTCAAGATGCGATAGTTAAAAAGCAAAGAAAATGCTAGGCAGACTACGACAGCAATAATGTAAGCTCGTCTTTTCTGTCCTTGAAGTTCTTCTGATTCTAGTTTTTTCTGCAATTTCTTCTGTAATCTCCTGACGCTTATCACCCAAATCAGTTGTCCGGCAGGATAAAGCAGGGCGAGAGTCAAAACAACTACCCAGAGCCAGTAAATTGTAAGTTGTGACATGTTTGCGTCAGTTGCTTCGGAATAGATATATTGAACATTCACAAATTATAAAAAAGGGAGGGTTGCCCCTCCCTTTTTTGAAGCATGAATGCTTATCAGGCAGTTGTTTCCTGAGTGTCTCCGATATCTTCGTGAAGCACTTCGATTTTGGTTTCTTGCAGGGTAGACAATTGCATCTTGTAAGCGAGGAACCACATCATGAATACTCCAAGAACCCACCACAAAATCTGCCATGCCCAGATGGACGGCATTCCGAACATCCAAGTTGCAGCATCATTCGGGTTTCCGAAAATCTCATTGCCGATCACGGCACCAGGGCCGATTCCAAAGAAGAACCAAACCAGCGTGATGATCCACGCCAGTGGAATCATTCCTCGTTTGGATTCCGGCAGCGAAGCATGTTCAGCAAGGAAATTGTGATATTTCATCTTGTGCTCAAGTTCTGCTTTGTTCTGAGTAACTGCAGAAATGATGACCGCTATTCCAAGGTTGAAAATGATTCCCCAACCGGCAGAATGTATCGTCAGTGGCCATCTACCCCAAGCGGTGATGCCTAGATTTTGGCCAACTGTTTCCGTGCACACGACAGCAACCAAACCGACCGCTAATCCTATCGTAATGCCCGCTCTTGTCAGCCATGGAAAGTAACAGACAGCCATCAAGGCGGGCCACATTTGAAATCCAAATGCTACTGCTAGTCCTCCAAGAAGAACCAGAGCGTCGGTGGAGGTCGTTGCAACGACCAGAGCGGCGAGTACGATGACTCCAACGCCGATTCGTCCGAACAGTTTTTGCTGTCCGTGTGTGACATTCGGCATGATGAAATGCTTCAACAGGTCACGGGTCAGCATCGCACTGGCAGTCGACATATATGCCGCGCCTGTTGACTGCATGGCCGCTAGAGCACAGACTGCCAGCAGTCCCACCAGCCAGGGTGCTACATCCTGCATCACGTGAATCAACTGTGGAACAAGCATCCCTTGTTTACCGGTTGATGCCATCAGGTCCTTGCCTTCTAGTCCTTGTCCTAGTGCGTTATTTACTGCATCAGGATATGCTGCCAGATATGCGAGATCGGCTCCGAGAAAATGCCCGCCCATTCCCTGCATTGCAGTGAAGAAGAACAGGATAAAACCAATTCCAAGAGAAGAAGCCCACACTTGCTGAGGTGCAAATGGTTTCGGATCGTGGTTGGCGAATGCCCACATGGAAAACGCCGGCGAGGACTGAATACCCATGAGTGCGAACATGTAGCTCAAAATCATAATGCCAGTCCAAGCTCCGCCAATAGCTGAGGGGCCATTCGAAACCCATTGAATGACTCCAGGTATGGCAATGTAGTGACTAAAGCCGTCGGGCGTTCGCTTCGTATCTATTGCAGCTAGGTTTGCGATACCTTCATTCAATGCAGTCCAGCCGCCTACCAGATTCAGAGAAATGATTCCGATGACGACAATACCGAGCGCCAACAGAACACATTGCAAAGTATCCACATAGGCCACAGCCCTTAATCCGCCTGATGCTACGTAGATAAACACGATCGCAGAAAGCAGCCACATTCCAACATCAACGCTCAGTCCACCGTCAGTCAGCACATTGAACAGAAATCCAGAGGCACGTAATTGAATACCGAGATAAGGAACTGAAAAACACAGTGCCACTAGCACGACAAGAATTCGAATAACGTCAGATTTAAAATAATGAGCTAACATCTCGCCAGGCGTAACAAATCCGAAGCGTTTACCCAACATCCATTGACGTTTCAGAAATAGGACACCGGTAAACGGAATTGTTATCGCATAGAAAGACGCGTAAGCGTACTGAAATCCATCACGATATAACAGACCGGGGTGTCCCATAAAAGTCCAACCCGAAAAAGATGTTGCAGTTGCAGCAAGTACGAATACCCACAGAGACAAACGACGACCCGCAATGAAGTAATCACTTGCCGTATTTGCAGACATCGCACCTCTGATGCCCCAGTAAATACAGTAGGCCCAGTAAAGAACTACAAATACAAATAACCAAACTATTTTAGCATCCAATTTAACTACCCCGCTCTCATAAAATTACAATTGAAGCATTCCGACTGAAATGAACTTCCTTTAAGAAAGAAATTTTAATTTTTAATTATAGATAAATAATATACAAAATATATTTTTTGTTGAAATTGGCCAACTGAATGCGTTTTTTCACAAATTTGGTAGAGATTATCAAGACAGCATGTCGAAAGAATGTTTTTCGTCAAGCCAAATATTCCAGGCAACGTTTGCACATGAACTATTTATAATTATTTGCAAGCCACAGCGAGTTGAACTTTTCTCAGGGTAGCAATACAGTCGAAGTAATTCGAATTCGAAACTACCAGGTTATGGCGATAGCCCGCTCAACTGTGTGGAATATAAATTTTAGGTTTATTGGGCCGAGGTGGCGAAATTGGCAGACGCGCTAGCTTCAGGTGCTAGTGGGGGCAACCCCGTGGAGGTTCAAGTCCTCTCCTCGGCACCAGCCATATGCTGGTAGTGACTAAAAATCCATTGATTGAAATTCCAATTCTCAGCGGTTGCCAGGAAAATTTCCGCGCCAAACAGATGGAACATGAAAGTGGCACGCCCGGAGGGATTCGAACCCCCGACAACCAGGTTCGAAGCCTGGTACTCTATCCAGCTGAGCTACGGGCGCTTGAATGAAAGTCTACTGTGTGTCTCAGGCAGTACCAACTAGTTTAACTGAAATCCTGCGTTAGCTGCAGTCTAAATTCACTGTACACCTCTAACAGAATGACACTTTGCACATTACAGATCTTGTCTTCGGCGTTGGGCTAGTTGGCAGATGAAATCCATCATCAAACTTGCTCCAGCCAATGCAGTGATTTCCCCAATATCATAGGCAGGCGCAACTTCAACAAGGTCCATGCCGACAAAGTCGATATCGACCAAACCTCGAATAATGCTCTGTGCCTGCCAAGTTGAAAGTCCGCCGCACACCGGCGTGCCTGTTCCCGGGGCAAATGACGGGTCCAGGCAGTCAATGTCAAAAGTCAGATATGCACAATTGTCACCTACAATGGCGAGCGTTTCCTGAACTACCGCGTCAATGCCATTTTTGTGTACGAAATTGGCGTCCATGATATTGAATCCATGAGTTTCCGTATTCCAGGTTCTCAATCCAATCTGCACTGATCGTTCTGGTGCAATCAGACCGAGTCGAGCAGCATGAAAAAACATTGTGCCGTGATCAATGCGTTCATCGTCTTCGGCCCATGTGTCTGAATGTGCGTCAAAGTGGATGAGCGATATCGGTCCGTGTTTTTCGTTCACCGCTTTGAGGATCGGGTAGGTGATGAAATGATCTCCGCCCATTGTCAGAATCTTTGCTCCCCCCGACAGCAGATGGCGGGTATGCGCCTCAATTTGTGCGGGAATCTGATCAGGATACCCATGGTCGATATCACAATCACCGTAGTCTGTCGTGGTCACCTGTCTGAACGGGTCGAAATTCCAAGGCCAAGTTGATCCGAACCATGCAAGTTGCGAGGACGCCGCACGGATGCCGCGCGGTCCGAATCTGGCTCCTGGTCGATTGGTTACAGCGAGATCGTAGGGAACACCGCTTACGATGAGGTCAGATTGTGTGACGTCTTTTGAGTAGGGTCTCCGAAACGCGCTGATTGCACCGGCATAGGTGGATTCATAGCCGATTGAATTGGTTTTTTCTCCAGTAAAGGCGTTATCACCGGAATAACTGTTCATAGCAGTTCATTCTCCTATATGTTTGGAAACAGCCATCTTCTGACATGGCCTACATCAATCCGAGTTTGTTTCGCAAAATTCCACTTACAGTTTTTGGATTTGCCTTGCCTTGCGACAGTTTCATGATTTGGCCGACAAAAAAGCCAAGCAGTTTTTGATTGCCACTACGCAATTGCTGAACCTGTTCCGGGTAATCCTGCAGCACCTGATCAATATATTCCGAAATTTCGTCGATGTTGTCCGACTGTTTCAATCCTTGAGTTTTTATGGTTTCATCAACGCTTTGTCTCGGATTATCCCAAAGAGCAGCGAGAAGCTCTTTGCCGCCCCGCCCTGATATGATTCCTTGATCGATTCGAGCGACGATTTGACCCAGAGTTTCAGCACCGACTTTGGATTCGCCAATACTCAGATTGGACTTGTTCAAATAACTGGCAAGTTCGACATTTATCCAGTTTGCAATGCCTTTGGGGTTATTCGGCGCTTGTTTGAGAGCTGCCTCAAAGAAATCTGCTGTAGTCCGAGACTGGATAAGTTGTGTAGCATCGGCTTCCGTTAGTTTCAGTTGTCCAATGAAGCGCTGCTTTCTTTCGTGCGGTAATTCCGGCAGCGTTTTCTGTACGCTGCTAATGAACTCTTTTGACAGTACCAGTGGCGGAAGATCCGGATCCGGGAAATAACGATAATCCTGTGCATCTTCCTTGCTTCGCATTGGACGGGTGACGTTCTTCTGAGGATCGTACAACCTCGTCTCTTGAGCAATACTGCCGCCGTTTTCGAGAATTTCAATTTGACGTTTGCTTTCAGCGATGATTCCTTTTTCGACGAATCGAAAGGAGTTGATGTTTTTTAATTCCGTACGAGTTCCAAGCTTCGTTTGTCCACGAGGGCGAATCGACACATTGGCATCACAGCGAAGCGATCCTTCCTGCATATTGCCGTCGCATATCTCCAGATAGGTAACCAGGCTGTGCAGCTTGCGCATATAGTCAGCTGCTTGTGCTGCGGAACGAATATCAGGTTCAGACACAATTTCCAGCAATGGTGTCCCAGCTCTGTTCAAATCGATTCCGGTGTAGTCCGAGAATTCCTCGTGTAGAGATTTTCCTGCGTCTTCTTCCAAATGTGCCCGTGTGATGCTGACAGTTTGGATTTCGCCGTCAACCGAGGTCTGAATAGAGCCGCCAACTACCACTGGTATTTCGTATTGGCTAATCTGATACCCTTTTGGCAAATCCGGATAGAAATAATTCTTTCGGGCAAAAATGGACTTGCGATTGATCGTTGCACCGATTGCGAGCCCAAATTTAACCGCCATGCGCACTGCTTCCGCATTACAGACTGGCAACACTCCAGGCAATGCTACATCGATCAAACAGGCTTGTGCGTTGGGCTCGGCGCCGAACGCAGTCGAAGCCCCCGAGAATATCTTGCTGTCGGTCGCCAGCTGGATATGCACCTCCAGCCCGATGACACATTCCCAGTCATTCACAAATTGTCCCCCGGTACTCTTAAGTGATAGTCGGTAGCTTTCTGATACTGGTGAGCGGCACGAAGCAGAAAGGCTTCCTGCAAATAAGGTGCAATGACGTGCAGTCCAACCGGCAATCCCACCGGGTCGAATCCGACAGGTATGGAAAGAGCGGGCAGTCCAGCAAGATTGACTGAGGCGGTGTAGATGTCATTCAGGTACATCAGCACAGGATCGGACGTTTTTTCACCGATGGGGAACGCTGTGGTAGGTGTCGTCGGCCCCATGATCAAGTCGCATTTTTCAAAAGCGTTTTTGTAGTCTTCTGAAATCAGTCGGCGAATTTTCTGAGCTTGCAGGTAGTAAGCATCGTAGTAGCCGTGTGAAAGGACATAAGTACCTATCAGGATTCTTCTATGCACTTCCGGCCCAAAACCTTCGCCGCGTGTTTTACGGTACATATCCGCAATATCTTCACCGGATTTGCTGCGATAACCATAACGCACACCGTCGAATCTGGACAGATTTGATGATGCTTCTGCCGGTGCGATAACATAGTAGCAGGGGATGGCTGCTTTGCTGTTCGGCAAATTCAGATTCACCAAGCGAGCACCGAGAGATTCGAACTCGGAAAGTGCCCGTTGAACGATTTCACCAACCGACGAATCAAGTCCTGCAGTAAAGTATTCTTCCGGTACTCCGATAGTCAGTTTTTCAAGCGGCTTTTCTAAATGTTTCATGCAATCGGGCGGCGGAATCTCCAGGGAAGTCGAGTCTTTCGGGTCAAAACCGCAAATTACATCCAGCAGCAATGCAGCGTCTTGCGCGCTTCGAGTGAGCACGCCGGCCTGGTCCAAGGATGAAGCGAAAGCAATCATACCGAAACGCGAGACTCGCCCGTAACTTGGCTTGACGCCTGTAATTCCACACATTGCTGCCGGTTGCCTAACTGACCCGCCTGTATCGGTTCCAGTTGCGGCAGCAGCCAATCCAGCCGTGACTGCGACTGCAGAGCCGCCCGAACTGCCGCCTGGCACCCGCGAAAGGTCCCATGGGTTCTTGACTGGATCATAGTTGGAATGTTCGCTGGATGAACCCATGGCGAACTCGTCCATGTTCGTCTTGCCTAGCGAGATGACATTCGCCTCGTTCAGTCTCGAGACAACGGTTGCATCATAGGGCGGCACGAAATTGCTGAGAATTTTGGAGGCACAGGTGGTGCGGACCCCCTTGGTGCAGAAAATGTCTTTGTGGGCAATTGGGATGCCAGCCAGAGGACCGAGCTCTGAGCGTGTTCTCGCCTCGTCAATTCTTTCCGCTTGACTTACAGCCGCTTCCTGGTCAAGGGTGATGAATGCATTTAATTCGCGATTGTTGCTAATTCGCCGAAAATACTCATTACACAGTTCTACACTCGAAAATTCACGATTTTGCAGTGACTGGGCGATTTGTGAAAGTTCCGGTCCAAACTGTCTCATCTAGCTTTCCATCGAGAATCGGGACTATTTGGGGTTTGCAAAATCACTGACTGATTTCGGTTGTCAATGAGCTTTCCTGAATTCATTATTGCTGACTAAGAACAGAGTATAATCATATAATTGGAAGCATGAATTTCAGTTAAATCTGGGCGGTGTGGAAAGCATCGCCGACGATATGGGGCATTCGGTAATATTATGGTCAAAAGTTCGGTAAATACGCTCAATCAAGCACTTTCGGAACTAGATATAATCCGTTTTTTGTAGCAGGAGCGATTGATTGCAGTTCAGAGCGCTGATCAGGTTCGGTAATCTCGTCCATTCTAAGTCTTAGCTCAATATCCTGCGGATGCGGCATTGGCTGGATTTCTGATGTGTCAATTTCTTGCATTTGACGAATCATGGACAGAATATCTGCCATTTCCTGAACGAATGAATCTATCACTCTATCTTCAACATCAAGCTGGGCAAGTGTTGCAATGGTTTCAATATCTGATTTTGAAATGTTCATTATCCGGAAATATGCTGTAAGTAGGGATGAAATTATAGTAATTCCCCCACCTTTTATTATGAAAACCTTGAATAATTGAAGTGCTTATCGGTTCACCTGTATGATGATTTATAGCCAGTAGATGAGATGATTTGAATGCGACGTATCCTCAATTATTTTTCTCAAGACTTGGCGATAGATTTAGGAACCGCCAATACCTTGATTTATGATAGGATCAGAGGAGAAATCATCCTCAACGAACCGTCAGTAGTCGCAGTATACGTTCCGGAATTCCACGGGCAGCAACGCTACAAGAGTCTGGCCGATTCGATTCTGGCGGTGGGCACAGATGCGAAAAATATGCTCGGTAAAACGCCAGCCAACATACAGGCAATCCGCCCCTTGAGAGACGGTGTCATTGCTGATTTTTCAGTGACGGAAATGATGCTAAGGCATTTCATCGGTAAAGTCCAGTCGCGCCGTCTATTCATACGCCCACGCACCGTCATCAGCGTACCATGCGGATCCACTCCGGTAGAACGACGCGCGATCCGCGAGTCCTGCCTCAGCGCGGGTGCACGGGAAGTCTATCTTATGGACGAACCCATGGCGGTGGCTGTCGGAATGAACCTGCCGGTTTCGGAACCGGTTGGATCGATGGTGGTTGACATCGGTGGAGGCACGACTGAAATCGGTGTGATTTCTCTTGGTGGGCTTGTTTATTCAAGCACTCTACGGTGCGCTGGAGACCTCTTTGATCTAAAGATAAAAAATTACGTGGAAGACAAGTACGGTTTACAGATCGGAATGCCGACTTCGGAAAAAATCAAGCAGCTGATTGGCACTGCATGGAGAGGGTCGGAAGAAACCATGATGGAAATTCGTGGGCGAGATTACAAAGGCGCCATGCAAAAGCACGTTCTGCGCAGCAGCGAAATTTACGAAGTGCTTCAGGGTTCCTTGGGCGAGATCATCAATGCAGTGCGCCAGGCACTGGAAAGATCTCCACCGGAGTTATCGGGTGACATCTTTGAGCGTGGCATTCTGTTGGCGGGCGGTGGTGCGTTGCTGAGAGACATCGACAAACGGTTCAACGAAGAATTGAAAATTCCGACGATTATTGCTGAGGAGCCGTTAACGTGCGTGGCTAGAGGCTGCGGACGCGCACTGGAGCATGCCGAGCTTCTGCACAAGGTGGTGTCAGCTCAGTGATAACAGACATGAGATACACAAAATATTGAGGAATTCTGAATGAATCTAGGCGCATCTGGATTGAAGCAGGACCTGCAATTCTTTCTGTTGGCCGCACTGTCAATCGTTCTCATCATCCTAGAGTCTCATTCTGCAATGTTGCAGAGCACTCGCTCAGTGATGTTCGTTACGATCAAGCCGCTGATTGAGGTGGCTCAACTCCCCACAAAAGCCACCAATAGCATTCGACAGATTCTTGAAGAGCGAGAACAGCTCCGAGAGCGTAATCGAATTGTCAACCAGGAGAACGTAGAATTACGGGAACGAATCATCCAGCTCAAGAATGAAGAACTCCGGAGCAAATGGCTGGCAGAACTGCTCGATGCGAAAGAGAAGTTGCAGTACCCAGTGCTATCTGCAAACCTGAAATCGATTCAATTGCAGCCCCTGTCACAGAAGATTGTGCTGAATCGCGGCACCGACGACAGAGTATTTGTAGGGCAACCGGTTATCGACCATAGAGGTGTGATTGGCCAGGTGTCTTCAACCACACTGACAGATAGTGCGGTTACACTGATTACGGACGCCAATCACTCTATTCCTGTACGCATTCAGAGAAATGGCATTCGAGCTGTTGTACACGGGCTGGGGGTACCGAATCAGTTGCTTGTGTCGGAGTTGCAAGTCAATCAGGACGTTCGGCCGGGCGACATATTGGTGACTTCAGGTCTGGGTGAGAGATTTCCACTAGGTTATCCAGTTGCTGAAATTACGAGCGTCGTACGTAACAAAAATGTTCCTTTTGCGGAAATTACCGCGATTCCCCTGGCAGCGCTGGACCCAAGTTTTGAAGTGTTGATGGTTTGGAACAACGCCCCTGTGGAATCCGGCAATACACCTGTTGTAACGATGAATGATTCCGGAGAGAAGTAATTTATCGAAGATCGCGGACTTTGCTCAAATCGTAGCTTCGTTCGCGATCGCTATGATTCTGTCGGTTGTTTCTCTGCCGGAATCAGTTGCAGTATTTCGTCCTGATTTCGTGGCGCTGGTGCTTATTTTCTGGTGCCTGTACAAACCCCAGTCGGTAGGTATTTTCACGGCATTCGCAGTTGGATTACTTGCCGATACAATACTTTTTGGTGTGCTGGGTCAAAATGCGATTGCAAAGGTTACGGTAGCATATATTGTCCTTAGAATGATGAGTACAGCAGTCGCGGCTACCCTTTGGAAGCAGACATTGGTGGTTCTGGCACTGCTCTACTTAAACGCATGGATCATTAGCATTGTCAACGAATTTACGCAAGACCACGGAGGTTCCATTTCGCTCTGGTTAGCGCCATTGACCGGTGCACTAATCTGGTATCTGTTCGTGTTTATCTGGCGCACAAGAGAAAAACAGCATGGCTTTATTGATTGACCCTACAAATCACCAGATGCCGGCTGATCTACGCAAGATAAGCCGAAATCGCGTTCTGCTATCGCTCATTGGCATGGTTTTTCTTCTGCTGATTCTAATTGCTAGGTTGGCTTATCTTCAGATCATTGAGTATTCCAACTATGCAACACTTTCGACCAACAATCGAGTGGAAATCGTTCCGATACCACCTGTTCGAGGACAGATTCTGGATCGATTTGGAAATCTGCTGGCAGGCAACAAAACCGTCTATACGCTGGGAATTGTTCCAGCACACGCAGCTGATCTTGATAAGCTGCTCGACGATATTAAAAACATTATTCCAGTAAGTGAATCTGAACTGAAGGATTTCCGGAAATCCGTAAAACGATCAAGCAGATTCGAACTACAAACTCTAAAAGACTACCTGACTGACGAGCAGATCGGACATCTGGCAGTGGATCGATACCGTTTGCCAGGAGCCTACATCAGTGCCGAGTTGCATCGCAACTATTATTCAGGTGAATATGCGGCACATGTAATTGGTAGAGTGAGTCGAATTGATGAACAGGATTTGAAGAGAATCAATCCTGTTCGATACCGGGGCATCCAGTATATCGGCAAATATGGGGCCGAACAATCCAGTGAAGAAAGCTTAGTGGGTTGGCCAGGTTATGAGCGGGTGGAAACAAATGCCCACGGTCAGAAATTGCGAACCTTGTCTCAGGTGCTGCCAACTTCCGGCCGGGATATTTATCTGACGATTGATTTGGGCTTGCAAAAGGTTGCATATGACGCGATTGGTGACAACAAAGGGGCGCTAGTAGCACTTGAGCCAGCAACCGGAAGAATTCTGGCGATGGTTAGCAAACCGTCATTTGATGCCAACGATTTCGGGATTTCCGCACCACCGGAAAGACTTGTTCAATTGCTGAAAGGAGAACAAAGCCCATTGCTCAATCGAGGTATTCAAGGACTGTATTCACCGGGCTCTACGATCAAGCCATTTTTGGCCATTGCAGCACTTGATACTCAAACTGATTCTACAAAAGTTTATTGTCCAGGCTGGTATCAACTGCCGGGAGTGAAGAAAAGGTATCGATGCTGGAAAAAAGACGGTCATGGTACAGTTGATTTGCGAAAAGCAATAGCAGAATCCTGCGATGTGTTTTTTTATGCCCTAGCCAGAAAACTTGGCATTGACGAGATGTACTTTCAGCTGTCCAAATTCGGCTTTGGGCATCGCACCGGTATCGAGCTGAGGAACGAGGTTAATGGTCTTCTTCCGTCCCAGGAATGGAAACGCGAGACGCTGAAAGAGGGCTGGTATGAGGGAGAGACATTGATTGCGGGAATCGGACAGGGTGCCTTTTCGATAACCATGCTGCAACTGGCTCATGCATTATCGATTATTGCGAATCGAGGTGACAAAATCACTCCGCAAATAATTCTGAAATCTGTGGATATCAATACCGGAGTGGAAGACCACCGAAAGCCCGATTTGAGGGGAACCATAGATGTAACTCCCCAACATTTCGAGAAAGCCATTGATTACATGATAGATGTGGTTCACGGCAAAAAGGGTACAGCGAAAAGAATCAGCGAGGGGCTGCAATACAAGATTGCTGGCAAAACTGGTACAGTGCAAGTGATTCAGCGTGCGAGTGATGTGGAGTGGGATGCTGAGGCTGTTCCCAAGAAATTTCATCCTCATGGAATTTTCATGGCATTTGCTCCGGCCGAGAAGCCTGAGATCGTCGTTGCTGTGATCATTGAGAACGGTGAATCTGGCAGTTCGGTTGCCCCGATCGCAAGAACAGTGATGGATTATTATCTGCTCAATCCGAAAACCAATTCGCAAGGTGACAAGGTTGCATTTAAATCAATCCAATAGTGTCAGGGGAGTAGTTCCCATTCTCTCGCGAATCGATCTTCCGATTCTTTTGGCGCTTGTAATTCTGTGCGGTATTGGGTTAGGAATTCAGTTCAGTGCCGGTGGGGAGGATGTAGATCAGGTATGGCGTCAGACGATTCGTATTTCAATCGCGGTTTTGTTCATGGTGGGATTGACTTCCATTTCTTTGGAGACCTTGCGCAAGTACACGCCGCATCTCTACACAGGCAGTTTTTTGCTGCTTGTCCTCGTCCTGATCATAGGTACAGTGGAACGAGGTGCACAACGCTGGCTGGATTTAGGCGTCATCAGCTTTCAGCCCGCGGAACTCATGAAAATTGCCGTCCCCATGATGGTTGCATGGCTTCTTACTCGTTCCCAGATGTTCAATCGAAAGCTGAGTTTTGTGGTCTGTGGATTTCTTGTGTTGTTTCCGGCGCTGCTGGTTTACATGCAGCCGGATTTGGGGACAGCCATACTCATTGCATCTGTCGGCGGATTCGCTATTTTTTTGGGTGGTCTTTCGTGGCGCTGGATTACTTCGATCGGAGTTGTCACCCTGATTTCCTTTCCGCTTATCTGGCCACTGCTGCATGAGTATCAGCGGCAAAGGGTGATTACAATGTTTGATCCGTGGAAAGACCCGTTCGGACAGGGATATCATAGTGTTCAGTCCATGATTGCGATCGGTTCTGGGGGAGTGTATGGCAAAGGCTGGCTGAATGGCAGCCAGTCTCAGTTGGAGTTCATACCCGAAAGAAGTACCGACTTCGTTTTCTCGGTTTTCGCTGAGGAATTCGGTCTGATCGGAAGTGTTATTTTGGTTCTAGTCTTTCTTTTCTTGATTAGTCGCTGTTTTGTCATTGCCTACAGGAGCAAGAGCGATTTTGGAAGAATCGTAGCCAGCAGCATCGCAATTATGATTTTCGTTCATCTATTCGTAAACATCGGTATGGTGGCGGGCATTTTGCCTGTGGTAGGCATTCCGTTGCCGATAATCAGTTATGGAGGTACATCCATGGTAACAGTTCTGGCTGGTATCGGAATCGTAATGGGAGTTCGACATGCAAAGGACTAGACTTGGAAAGAGAATTCAGAAAACGATTCAGGTTGTCGCGCAGGCCTTGGTTGTTTCATTCGTTACGTCTACACTTGCTCAAGCGGTGGATTTCGAGGAATATCCGGAGGCGGCTGAGCTCATCAAGGAAATTGTGAGTGAACACGGATTCAATGAAGCATGGGTTGAAGCGATTGTTCGTGATGCGGTTTTTCAAAAAGACATCATTGAGGCAATCTCCCGTCCAGCAGAAAAAAAGTTTCCCTGGTATCGTTATAGATCAATATTCGTCACTCAGTCGAGAGCCGATCTCGGCGTGGCTTTCTGGGAGCGTAATAAAGAGGTAGTAGAGAAAGCGGAGAAAGTCTACGGTGTGGATGGAGCAGTGATTGTCGCCATAATTGGAGTCGAGACCCACTATGGCAGGATCACTGGCCGGCATCGAGTGATAGACAGTCTGGTAACGCTTACGCTGGGATTTCCGCGCAGAAGTGAATTTTTCAAAAAAGAATTCATCGCGTTTCTGAAATTGGTGGATGAGGAAGGACTTGATCCCATGATCGTGAAAGGATCTTATGCTGGAGCCATGGGGTTACCTCAGTTCATCTCCAGCAGTTACCGTCATTATGCGATTGATTTTAATGAAAATGGACAGCGAGACCTGCTTACTGAACCGCATGATGCAATCGGCAGTGTGGCAAATTATCTGAAGAAACATGGTTGGAAAACGAATCAACTAATCTACGCGGATTTACATTCCACCAGCACGGATGCATTGGAAAAAGTCGTTACCAAAGGTCTGAACAACGATAGAAACTACGGTGAACTGATAGATTCTGGCATAACTCCGATTCCTGAAATCGAGGTAGATGCCGATCTGAATGTTGGGGTGATCAAGTTTGAGACGAAATCAGGTGTTTTCATTTATCGCGTAGGGTTTCCAAATTTCTATGTAATTACAAAGTACAACAGAAGTTCACTCTATGCCATGGCTGTAGCGGAGCTTGCAAATCTCATTGATTCCAGGCGAGCGAGGAACTAGGATTGCGAAAAGTCATTGCTTTGATTTTGCCGTTGCTAGTATTCGGCTGTACCGAAATATCCAGCAAATTTCCACTAAGGATATTTGACGTTCCGGACGCGGTCCCCAAATTTGAACCCTACAGCCGCTACGGAAACGACCCATATACCGTATATGGCAGAACATATGTGCCATTGCGTACCGCAGAAGGCTACAGTAAAAAAGGTATTGCCTCTTGGTATGGAAAGAAATTTCATGGAAAGCGCACATCAAGTGGGGAAACTTATGACATGTATCAAATGAGTGCTGCTCACAAGACGCTACCGCTACCGTCTTATGTAAGAGTCACCAATCTAAAAATCAACAAGCAAATTGTGGTTCGTGTGAATGATCGAGGCCCCTTTATCGACGATCGAATCATTGACTTGTCCTATGCAGCTGCTAGCCAGTTAGATTTAGTCAGACCGGGAACCGGACCGGTACTGGTTGAAGCTGTACTGCCATCCAGCGGGTCGTACCCGAGATTGCCGAAAGATCATTACTATCTGCAAGCTGGTGTTTTTGGAAACAAGGATAATGCGGTGAGGCTGAGTAAGGTATTGCAAAAATCGGGAGTTAAAGACGTACATGTGAAGGATAAATTAATTTCAGGTTCCACCTTCTATCATGTACTAGTGGGTCCCATAGATGTGACTGACAATGTAGGTGAGCTGATCGACAGGGTTGCTCAAAATCTTCCCGAAGAACCAATCATCGTCGTTGAATAGCGGTCGATGAGAGCAGGCGTATTGCAGAACCTTGGGAGAGTTGATTGATAAACGACCAAGTTGTCGTTCGCAGGTTGGGGTTAGTCAATTATCAAGACGCATTCGATCGAATGCGTCTGTTTTCATCTAAACGAGACGCCGATACTGTAGACGAATTCTGGTTGCTGCAGCACCAGCCGGTCTTTACGCAGGGCTATTCGTGTAAGCGCGTTCCGGTCGGTTCAACAGACATTCCAGTCATTCCAACGGATCGGGGAGGTCAGATTACCTACCATGGTCCGGGTCAGATAGTCGTATATCTTCTACTAGATATAAGACGCCGCAATCAGGGCATTCGGAATCTGGTTAATTTGGTTGAATCAGCAATCATTGCCATTCTGGATTCGTATGGTGTTGAAGGTGAAACTCGACCTGACGCGCCTGGGGTCTATGTTCTAGGTCAGAAGATTGCTTCACTCGGAATTCGCATAGCTCGAGGATGCAGTTATCACGGGCTTAGTTTAAATGTAGACATGGATACAGCCCCATTCATGCTAATTGACGTCTGCGGCATTCGCGGGCTCGAAGTGACGACCTTTCGCCAACTTGGCATTCATGCAGCCATCAATGAAGTTGAGGAAAATTGTATTTCAAGCCTTTCAGACAAACTCGGATACAACAAGATCGTTTATTCGTAGTCTAGGAGTGTCTGCGCGGCAGAAAATCAATCGACTGTTAGATGGTAATTCAGGTGGATTTTTTGCCTCAATATGACCATCAAGTGGGGTTGCTGCGCAAGTTTTGACGCTGAAAATCAGCATACGTGGGAGTTGAGAGTTCGAAAAACTCAAAAAAAGTTCCTACGGCGCAGACTCCTAGGGGAAATAAAGCAATAAACAATGCGAATCATGCATTTTCGTAAAATTTTTTCATTCAGAAGCCGATTTCAGTTTCTCGCTGTCAAGCATAGTGGTTACTTGCTCAAGTCTCCCGGGACTGCCAACATCATGCCAAATTCCTTTGTAGTATCTACCCGATAGTTTGCCTCTTTCAATAGAATTACTGAATAAGCTGTATAAAGGAAAATTAACCTCTTTCGTATTCGAGAAAAGACTTTTACGCAGTATGGAAATTCCACTGTATGTAAGAGTCTGTGATGCGATTTCTGCATCTGGAATATTCAGCTTACCATTTGTTAGTATGAAGTCTCCATCCGAGTTGTGTGCAGGGTTATCGACGAGAATCAGGCATCCATCTGCAAACCCAGGAACATGCAACTGACTGAACGGGAAGTCAGTCCAAATATCCGCATTTACGATAAGGAACGGGTCTGACTGAAGCAGTGGTAGTGCTCTGCGAATCCCGCCTCCAGTATTAAGCGGTGGCTCTCTTTCATGCGAATACAAAATGTCGACGCCATAAGCCGATCCGTCGCCAATTACGTCCAGGAACATGTCGGCAAGATAGGAAGTATTAATCACGATATTGGAAATTCCTGCAATCTTCAGGTTGTGCAGGTGATATTCGATCAATCGATGCTTTCCCACTCGCAGTAGCGGTTTCGGAATCGACTCTGTCAATGGACGCATTCTTGTACCGAGTCCAGCGCTTAGGATCATTGCATCCATTCTTGTCTAATTCTCAATTAAATGAGTAACCAGTCTGTGCAGGGGTTTGAGTTCCTTGTAATTCCGGCTAACGGACTCAATGTAGGTCATTACGGTTGGAATATCCTCTAGAAACTTTGCCTTGTGGTCTCGATAGTTCAGTCTGGAAAAAATTCCGACAACTTTAATGTGGCGCTGAAGACCCATCCAGTCAAACCATTGCATAAACTCGTTTTCGGTAAATTCAACTGGTAGTCCGGCATCGCGTGCCAAATAGAAATATCGGTGTATCCAATGTCGAACGCGCTCCGGAGGCCAGACGATGTAACAGTCACGCAACAGGGAAACGAGGTCGTAAGTTACGGGCCCAAAGACTGCGCTTTGAAAGTCGATGATGCCGGGGTTGTTGTCAGCGACGTACATTAGATTACGTGAATGATAATCGAGATGCACCCATACTTTCGGCTGTTCCAGTGCCCTGTCTCGGAGGAATTCAAATGTGCGGTCCAGTACATTGGAAATTTCAGGGGTGATTTCCAATTTTCGATGTTCGGGAAGGTACCAACTTCGGAAAAGTTCCATCTCCGAGCAGAGAAGTTCGGCATCATAAGGCGGTAAGAAATTCGGATCGCTTGACGTCGCAACCTGCAGTCGAATCAGTGAAGCTAAAGCATCTTCATACAATTCATCAGCGGTTATATGGGTTAAAATATCAAGATACATGGTGTTACCAAAATCTGATATTAATGCGAATCCTTTTTCCTTGTTCGATGCAAAAACTGTCGGTACGTTCAAGCCGACGGACAAAAATTTTTCAGCAATTTGGATGAATGGTCCAATATCCATGTGTTCAACAGGCGCATCCATCACGATATAACTGGAATTGTCAGAGACAATTCGAAAATAGCGTCGGAAACTTGCATCCTCTGATGCAAATTCTATGGAGCGGATATTTTTGTCCAGAATAGTAGAGAGCCACTCAACCAGTTGCAAAATGCGCTGGTCTTCAAGAGCAAATTTTTCCAGATCGAGAGAATTTTGTACCACAATCCGTCCTGTTTCTCAGAGCATGATTCGGTCTGGAGATGAGCGATGGGACGAGTCGCGACTCCCCATAGCGGTAGTCTACTGGATGGTCATTATACTAGTAATTTCAATGCTGCTGATTGCAGGCGCCAACGAAGCCAGCGCTCAGCAATTTGCCGGTTGCCCCGAATCATTCTATTCAACTGCTGAAACAGAAAACCGTGAGCTCCTGCCTTCGCAACTATACTTCATTGGCGATTTTGTCGACGTTACCGAAGACGAAATTTCACTGCGTGGAAGCGCGACTCTTCTCCATAAGGGTTACACAATTAGAGCAGATAATATTACCTATGATCGACATCAAAATCAGCTTGAAGCAGGAGGAAATGTACTCATTGAAGAAGCCGGAATTCAAATTGAAACTGCGGCGGTTTCAATTGATCTGAATCAGGACTCTGTAATTGTGCAAATTGCTGAATTTAGACTATTGGCGCCTAAACTCCCGGGGACAGAGTACAGAACGCTACAATCACGAGGTGAAGCAAAAATTATTGAGCTTGAAGACAGGAAGTTGCGGCTTGGTGAGGCAGCGTTCACGTTTTGTCCCGAAAATAATAATGATGCAGTCCTTGTTTCATCTGAAATAGAACTTGATGCTGAAACGGGTCAGGGTACAGCGCGAGATGCAACTCTCAGAGTTAGAGATGTGCCGGTATTCTATTTTCCGTATATAAAGTTTCCAATCGGTGAACAACGAAGGAGTGGATTCCTGTTTCCAAAAGTTGGTTACGAAACTCGGCATGGCACTGTCCTCGAAATTCCCTATTACTTCAATCTCGCCCCCAATTATGACGCAACAGTAAGTACGAACCTTCTGTCTAAGCGCGGCGTTCAGCTGCAGACAGAGTACCGGTATCTGAGCCAGCACTCGGAAACAAAATTTCGTGGAGAGTATCTACAGAGAGACAGCGAGCATAGTGATCGAGAACCTCGTTACGCAGCACATGTTGATTCCAAGTGGCACAATGACAGCCAGTTGTCTTCGAGACTTGATGTTAGCTGGGTATCGGACAAAAACTATGTTGAAGATTTCTCCGGACTTTTTCCTGATCGAGAGGATCGGTATCTGCAGCAGAATGTCGAAGTTACAATTGCTGATACTCGTTATAAGGCGTCAATCGGAGTGAATCGATACATCATTTTAAATCCCGGCGTTGTTGAAGCCGAGCGGAGGACCCATGATCGGATACCCTGGGCCTCATATGAACAGGTATTCCATTTGGGCAAAAATGCAAATCTCACGACAACGCTGGGAATGGACAAATTTCGTCATAAGACCGAGCCATCTGGAACTCGGACTCGAACAGACACTGCAGTGGAGTTTTGGCAGCAAAGAGAGTTTGGCAAACTGAATGTTACGCTCGGCGGCGAAACACTACACTACAGAATGTCGGATGTATCGGCTGATTCACCAGGCAAAGCGAGCGTTACATCGTCGTATTACATTGTGGACGGCAGATTGTATTTTGACCGGAACTTGGATGACAGTTTAGTTCAAAGCAGATGGACGTTAGAGCCTCGAATCCAAATTTTGTCGGCGTCAAACACAGATCAGGGAAATCTACCTAATTTCGACACGACAATTGCCACCATCGACAATTACGAAGACCTTTTCCGAAGTAGCCCGTATATCGGTGGTGACAGGGTTAGAGACGTTCAAAAAATTAGCGTCGGGATATCGGCTAGTCTCTACAAACCATTGAACCCAGTCAGTGTGAATAAGATTGGTCTTGGACAAATTTTCTATCAAAATGATCGAGTTACCAGATTGGATAATTCCGCAGGTACAGAAACCCAAAAATCCGACCTTTTCTTTGGATGGCAAATAAAGAAGCCTGCATGGGAAGTGAGTTCCGGTATTCTATACGATGATAGAGCCAGTCAAGTGAATCAGGCAGTGCTGAAGCATTCCATGGCGCTTACAGAAAGGAGTAAACTCAGAAGCGTTTACCGATTCCTGAGAGATGAAGACGAGCAATTCGGAAGCTCTCTCAGCATGAAGCTGCAATCTGACTGGTCAATGAAGCTACAGCACATTGAATCCCTGAAGCATAATCAGCAATTTGAATCTCTTCTCCAATTCGATTATTTATCGTGTTGCTGGAATGCAGGTGTTCGGCTGAAGCGAGAAACTGAACGCAATGGCAAAAAAGACGACTCGATACATCTCTACATTCAGATCAAGGGATTCGGGTAGAATTGGTTTGTTCTTAATTGTAATTTGTCGAATGTCTCTACGTCCTATGCTCAATAAAAATTTGAATCTAGCAATAAAGAAAATCGCTATCCTATCCGGACTGCTGGCTCTACTGGCTATTTCATTTACGGTTCAAGCGCAGTCCGGCACCTTGGATCGAATTGTTGTTACTGTCAATGGTGAACCCATTACTGAAACGGAAATTCAAGTAAGAATGAAGGTTCAAATTTATGAGACAGTACAGTCGGGCGGTAAACCTCTGTCCGCTGACGTTGCGAGAAATCAAGCTATTGAAGGTGCAATTTCTTTTCTGGTTCAACGCCAATTCGCCAGGACAATCAATTTGTCAGTTACAAGCAGTGAAGTCACTCAACGCCTGAATGTACTGAGCGAGCAGAGAGGACAATCACCTGAGGAACTTATTCGCCAGGTGGAGGCATTCGGATTGGCTAGAGCGGATGTGGACAGCTTTTTGTTTGAAATTTTGCTGAATGATAAGTTGACCCAACGCGTTCTTCTTCCCAGGGTCCGTATCCGGGAGGAAGAGATTGATCGCTACATCGGAGCGAACAGCGAGGAATTTGCCGAAGTTGACGAATACAATTTGAATTTTATCGTGATATCGAATCCACCGGTTGTAACTGCAGAACACAGGCAATTACTGCTTCAGGTAACTCGCGAAATTGAGTATGAGTTAAAGAGAGGGACAAATTTCAATGAAATTGCAAGAGCCGCACGTAGAATTGATGGAATAGATGCGGGTGAACTTGGATGGGTTCGCAGTCAAGATATTGCACCTGAATTAGCATCGGCGATATCTCAAGTGCCTACCAATACAAGTATTGGCCCAATCGAGTCGGATGGGACTACATTTTTTGCCTTAGTCAGAGGCCATCGCGAGAATTCGGGATTTACGTCGCAATCGATACAGCAGTTTCATCTTGCAAGATTTGTTATGCACGCAGGAAACGAAGCTGGTGCGGAAGTAATCGTAGAACAGTTAGAGGAGTTGCGCCAGAACATTGTTGATGGTGCAGATTTTGGTGCTTTGGCAAAACTGTATTCGCATGACAGCGACAGCCGAAAAAATGGCGGTGATATAGGCTGGGTGTCGGAAGACAATCTTCCTTTAGAATATTTACGACCGTTACAAAACATGGACGTGGGCGATATATCCCCTGTGCAACGAATTCAGAACTCCGCTTACATACTACAATTGCGCGGCGTAAAATTGGCGGATGTTGAAGAGCAGAAGCGTAGTGCCGTAAGAAGGTTCTTGAGGAACAATAAATTACGGAACGAACATGCCAAGTGGGTTGATGACCTACGCGCTTCAGCTAAGATTGTTTACCGCAAGAATTTCTAAGGTGAACGAGCAAAATTTGAATCTGAAGAAAAGCAAAATAGGTTGCGCAAGGTGCAGCAAGTTTTATCGAGTACAGAGCAATCCTGCGGAATTCAACGAATGAAACAACTCGCCGAATATTACCAATCCTGCTCTATTCAAACTTTGGATATGGGATGAGGCTTTCCGATTCAGATTCACCTAATTCGGTGGAAAACATTGTTGCAGCAGTCGGAACGCTATTGCCTGCAGAATTATCTGAAAATATCAGAAAAAACTTTTTGAATTCAGTCAAAGCCGCATTAGAGAATATGGATTTTGTAACGCGTTCGGAAATCGAGGTGCAAGAAACCGTATTACGGCGTGCTCAAGTAAAAATCAAGGAACTCGAAGCACGAATTGACCAACTGGAGTCGGAATCAGAAATTAGATCCTCTGCGACTCCTTCTGACAGTTAAATCAATAGGGCAATTTCTTGGTTACTGAACTAGATCCACTAGATAATCGACAGCCGCCATTACATCCTCGTTTGAGAGGAGCAAATTTCCGCCCTTAGGTGGCATGATCCCAGTTTCTCCCTGAAATCCCTTTATTGCATTCGAATACAGTGTATCGAGGCCTTTGGCTATTCGGGAGGCCCAATTGTCTGCATCTCCAGGCTTCGGAGCACCTGTTACGCCAGTTGTGTGACAGATGAAACAAGCTTTGTCATAAACTGATTTACCTACATCTCCTGATGATGCAACTTGAACGGGTGTTGTGGGTTCAACCGAAGGTTCCATGGCACCCACATTAAGCGTGCCAACCGGTTGAGTTCTCTGCGCAATTACGCGTTGCGTATATTCTTCAGACTGAGCTCTCAGTTTGTCGTCAATGGAACCGCCAATCACTATTCCCGCTGCAATCAGTGTTATCGTAAGTAACACCAAGAAGAAAATCATCTTGAAGAAAGACTTGGCAAACTGCCTGTCGGTCATCATCGTTGTCATTCACCTTGCATTTTGTTTGTTCAGTATTCAGAAGCAAATTTGGGTTAAACAGAATCAATTCTGATTAGATGGCGAATATTTTACTACTACAAATTGACAATTGGATAGATTTGCCAAGAATTTTGACTTTCCCGGTCAATATACGGGTTGGCCCGATTTCAACTGAAGCAAATCAAATTAAGTCGTTGCCAACAGTCTACGGTTATGATCTGGAGTTAACCAATTGAAAGCAAAATGGTTTGCTTTAGATATAATTTGGACTGAATTGAACTAATCCCACCTTCGTTCATATTCACCCCTTGTTCTTGGGTCGTTAGCTCAGATGGTAGAGCACCTGACTTTTAATCAGGGTGTCGCAGGTTCGATTCCTGCACGACCCACCAACTTAACTGATTTAAGAATTATTTGATTTGCCAACTAGGAGAGATTTAGGTCGGTTTCAATTACTGTGAAGGTAAACCATTTCATAGAACTGATGTTTAGGCGACACCGGTACCGTGCAGTTGAGCAATCATCTGTTTCTTAATTGCTTCCGTGGTAGTATGCAATGCTTCGTTTTAGATACAGCTCACTATAACGGAATCTGAATTTGCCTGAATTAATTCAGCATTGTCAATCACTCTGCACTGTGTGCCGATTGCATACTCGTTATGGTATTCTGACAGATTGGAATACAACAATCGTGTCGGATGATATGCCAATTGAACTGTCGTCATTGAAACGTTCACTTCCAGACAAATCAAGATTAGCATGTGTGTCTTACTATTTGCTTTGAATCGACACAGCCAATACCCGTTCGTAATGGCTGCTAACCGGGATGAGTTATATGACAGAGCATCCAGAGTAGCACACTTCTGGGAAGATTTCCCTCAGCTGCTAGCTGGCCAAGATCTCAATGCTTACGGAACCTGGCTCGGTGTGACAAGAAGCGGACGCTTCGCTGCTGTGACAAATCACTATGGTGCACCAGTTGCCAATCCAACCAAAAAATCCCGTGGTACTCTGGTCTGTGATTTTTTGACTGGCGATCAAACCATTGAAGAGTATTCCGCCATTCTGAGGCACACTACCGAGCAATTTAATGGCTATGGTATTGTATTCGGAGACACATCAAGTGTTCATTATCAATCCAATCAGGGGGAAGTTCAAACAAGAGTATCGAGTGGTGTTCATGGACTCGGCAACTGCTTTCTTGAATCAAACTGGCCTCGTGTGGAAGAAGGGAAAAGAAGACTTACAGATTTTCTGAATCGAAGAAATGATAATCTTCAATCTGAAGACTTGTTTAGCATTCTGTCTGACGCAACACCATCACAGACCGCATCAGCTGGCCCCGAAGCAGTAGATTTGAATTCTATGAGTGCTGATCAACTGCCGCTTTTCCTTCGACTTGAGAAGATGGGAACTCGCAGTTCAACAGTCGTGCTAGCGGACCGATTGGGGCACATTACATTCGAGGAACGAACTTTCTCCCGTGATTCGATTGACTTCATCGATCAACGAACATTTCAGTTTCAAATACAGGTAGACTAAGTAGACCATATTAGAAGTGTCATCGACTTGCGCAGAGGAATTTTCACTTTCTGGGATAACATCCTTGCCACTGTAAACACATTGCCTACTGCCCTAGCTGATGCAGAATTCAGAGAGACAAGGAAGGGTCTGCAATTTGTTTTTTCAGTGTTTCACTTGCAGCAGGATCAGTGAGTGCTTGTAGATTGATGTTCTTAAAGGAATCTAGCCAACACCACGCTTGTTACAGCGAGACATAGAGCCCCCTTACCGACCTGTTATTTGGAGTGTGAAGTTGCGACTCTCTTAGAAACGTGTAGTACCGCGACCTGTTCAGTTTGTAATTTATTTAGTCGTTGATCCTCCTCGCCTTGACGACTCTTTCGATTCGCAAGAGTCTTCCCAAGGTCTTTTTTAGTTCGCCCGCACTGCCAACTTCAACCGTCAGATAAATTCTTCCGAGTTCACTGGTTTTTATTCGGGCAGTGTTCACTGCGACCAAGTGGAAACCGAGTTCCGCTACCGCGGCTGTTACGTCTTGTAGCAGCGCATGGTGTCCTTCAGCTACCAGTTCAATATCAACCGCGTGCTTCAAGTCATTGTCGTATTGCCAATCAACTGAAACCATTCGATCGGGATGATTCTCTACCATACGTTTGAAATTCCCGCAATTTCGTCGATGAATCGTAATTCCACGTGAAACTGTCACATAGCCGACTACATCGTCTCCAGGTAAAGGTCCACAACAAGATGCGTGATTTGTTAGCAGATTGTCCACGCCAAGAATTGACAGAGAGGCAGATGAAGTATCAGTTGAGCGGGGCAGATTAATCTGGAAATCTTGATCTTGGGTTTTATCGGAGTCTTTTTCCATCAGGCAAGCTACCGCGTGCGTCGGTTTGAGTTCCTTCATTCCGATTGCTGTAAACAGATCCTGACTACGTCGAAATCCATTGTCCACTGCAAGTTTTTCCAAATTGATTTTGGACAATCCGTGGCGGTTGAATTCCTTCTCGAGTAAGATTTTTCCCTGAGCTTGATATCGACCATACTCTTCCAGTTTGAACCATCTGCGAATGCGATTCCGTGCTCTCGCAGAAACTGTAAATCCTTGATGTGAATTCAACCAATCTCGACTCGGTCCACCAGACTTGACTGTTCGAATCTGCACCCAATCACCAGTTTTCAGTTCATGAGTCAAGGGAACGATTTTGTCATTTACCTGTGCCCCCCTGCATCGATGGCCAACTTCTGTATGGATGGCATACGCGAAGTCGATTGGAGTTGAGTGAACTGGAAGTTCGACAATATTCCCGGCCGGTGTAAACACATAAATTTCCTCGTTGACTGAATCCGTTGTCGATCCCAAGTTCCTGTCGAAGGTTCCAGCTACTTCTGCTTTCCAATCCAGGAGTTGGCGCAGCAAATTGACTTTCTCATCCTGATAAGAGTTAGATTTTGCTGATTCCTTGTATTTCCAGTGTGCCGAAACTCCAAATTCGCAGTCATTGTGCATTTCCACAGTGCGGATCTGCACCTCGACCACTTTCGAATCAGGGCCAAACACAGCCGTATGCAAAGATCGATAGCCATTCGATTTCGGCATTGCAATGTAGTCATCAAACTCGCCGGCAACCGATGTCCATGAAGCATGAACAGCACCTAGAGCAGCGTAACAAGAAGCGATATCGTCAACCAGAATTCGTACCGCACGTACATCAAAAATGTGATCAAAATTTACTCCTTTCTGGTTCAGTTTTTTCCAGATGCCATAAATATGTTTTGCACGTCCGTTTACCGTTGCCTGGATTTTTGATCTGACCATTAGGGAGTTCAATTGTCCGACGAATTTGCGGATGTACCTTTCCCTCTCGATGCGTCTTTCATCAAGCTGCCGTGCAATTCGATCAAATTCCAGGCGGTTGAGATACTTAAACGAAAGATCTTCCAGTTCCCATTTCATCCTCCAGATTCCAAGCTTGTTTGCAAGAGGCGTATAGATGGATAATATTTGTTTCGCAAAGTTCTGCCGGGCAGGTTCTGGCAACTCTTTCGCTTCTCTCATGTGCACCAATAATTCCGCCAGATGAATTACTACTACCCGAGCATCGTCAACCATAGCAATTAGAATTCTACTCAGATCAGTACGTCGAACTGCAGACGCTTTTTGAACATCGCCACGCTCTACTGTCAATGAAATACTATCCAACTGCAAAGTACCTTCATATAACTGACAAATCGAAGCATCAAATTTTTTCCTGATTCGTTCCAGCTGAATTTTCTTTCCAGTCTGCATTCCTCTCAAGGCGGCAACAGCCGCCATTTCCCAGTCCGCTTCTACCTCCGCCAATAATGAAATTACATCGACAAGACTCCTCTCATAAGAACACGGACCTCCAGTGTAGTTTTCGCATACCTCGGATACCAAGGTGTCATGCATACTTCGATCCGGCCCATGCCAGTTTCTGGCTGAATAGAACTGCTTGGTAAAAAGGGAATTCACTTTTGTAACATCAAGTAAAAATTAGCGAAAGATGTGAAATCGGAGTTTGTAAATCAGTTGTTCTAGAGATCGACAGATTTGGCATTGATTTTGCTCAGTCATCGTCTCCGATATAGGATGAAATCGGAACAATAGTTTATCATAACACTATGATATTATTATTAATCATAGGTTTTTCAACAAAAAAACGGTAACCCTCGCAGTATTATTTCAAATCTATGGTCTGGCAGGGCAAGAACAACTGATATATCCAAACTGGTAAATAATTGCTCAGTTGAATTTGTGCGATTACTACAAGCAATTGCAGAGTTAGTTACATACTTGTGCACAGAAATTGTTAATAAAATTCAGGCGAAATTTTTGTAGTCCGCTCGCAGCCCTCGAAATTACCAATTCAACTACCGGGCACTCTCTGCAAATTAATTTCAACGGTGAATCTGCTTCTAAAGACTATGACAAGCGACTGTGACAAAAATTGCTGAAAATTTGTTACTTACACTCTTGACAATTTGATTTATAGATTTATATTTATGCTAAACATTTCTAAAATGATATATATTGACGTAAGATTTTAGAAAAATATTTCAAAAATAAATGGAATAAGAGAATTATTTGCAATGAAGCTAGATTTACCTTTTTTATTGGAACCATCACAACTGGAAGAAATTCTAGGTCATCCTGATTTGTTGGTCATAGATGTCGGCGATTCGGATGTGTACGAAATGGAACGCATTCCAGGTGCTGTGCATATCGATTATCTGGATATCGTTTCCGGCGAAGTACCAGCAAGTGGCACTTTACCTCCAACTAAAAATCTGAAAGAAGTATTTTCTGCAGTTGGCTTAACGCTAGATAAACACGTCGTTGCCTATGACTCCGAAGGCAACGGACGCGCTTCTAGGCTACTGTGGACACTTGATGTACTGGCGCATCCGAATTCTTCACTACTGAACGGCGGCTTTACATCATGGAAAAATGAATCACATCCTGTTGATAATTCACTTCCACCAGTGGTTGAACGCAGTGAATATTCGGTGCAGGTAAACGGCAAATCTCAGGCCGACAAGAGTTACATTCTTTCCAAACTCAGCGACTCTGACGTGGGTTTGTTGGATGCCAGGTCTCCCATGGAATATCAAGGATTTGATGTCCGCGCTCTGCGTGGCGGTCATATACCTGGTGCCAGAAATGTCAACTGGCTGGATACTATTGATGCTTCCAGAAACAATCGCTTCAAAAACAGTGATGAGCTTCGGGACATGCTATACCAACAAGGAATAACTCCTGACAAGGAAATTATTACCTACTGCCAGACGCATCATCGCTCTTCACACGCATATGCCATGCTGAAATCTCTGGGATATGACCGAATCCGCGGATATGCCGGTTCTTGGTCAGAGTGGGGGAATTCCAGCGAAACTCCTATCGAATAAATTAATTTTACGGAACAAGCTTTACTGAAATCGCTGTCGGTTACAGTCTAGTGCTCATTCGAGATTCCAAAATCTGACACGAAACAACAGCCCCATTTCATCATGATCCTCCATGTTGATATGGATGCTTTCTATGCGTCCGTCGAACAGCGCGATAAACCAGAACTTGCTGGAAAGCCAGTTATCGTGGGCGGAACACCTCAAAACCGAGGTGTAGTTGCCGCCGCAAATTATGAAGCTCGAGCTTACGGTGTTCGCAGTGCGATGCCATCAAGCGTTGCAGTTCGGCTGTGCCCCTATGCCGTTATCATCCCCATGCGCATGGAATACTATGTGAGCGTCTCTTCGGAAATTCGAGACATATTCTATCGATATACACCGCTTGTAGAGCCCTTGTCTTTGGATGAAGCTTTTCTCGACGTCGACGCGAGCACGCAATTGCACGGGAGTCCAGAGACGATTGCCAGCAAGATCAAAGAGGATATTCAAAGAGAACTGAATCTTACGGCATCAGTTGGAATCGCATCAAACAAATTTCTTGCAAAAATTGCCAGCGACCTGGAAAAGCCAGATGGACTTGTGAGTGTCCCATCGCCGTGTCAATCGTTTCTCGACCCATTACCCGTTACTCGCCTTTGGGGGATCGGTAAAGTCGCTTCCGAAAATCTCAAAGATATTGGAGTGCACACTATTCGTGACTTTAGACTTCACGACCTAAATTCTCTCAAATCCTGTGTTGGGCATTCTATCAATCGTCTCTTGCAACTAGCAACAGGCGTAGATGCTCGAAAGGTTGTTGTTGAATCCACACCCAAATCAATTTCCAGAGAGACAACATTTGCGACTGATATTGTAAACATCGAAACTTTGGAATCGACTCTGTTGAAACTAACGGAAGATGTTGCTGCCAGACTTCGGAAGGAATCAATGTCAGCACGTACGGTAGGAATAAAACTGAGATTTTCAGATTTCAACACAATTACCCGTGATGAAACACAATCCTCTCCCACAGATGTGACTCAAACCATTTGGAAAATTGTGAGGCAACAACTGCACACTGCACTGGCTGATAAAAATTTTAAAATTCGTTTAGCCGGAGTTCGAGTGGGGTCACTGGAGTCTCCCTTCGATGATCCTGCTGATCTTTTCGATCACAACGAACTTAGGCAGCAGAGAAAAGTCGACGCCGTAGTGGATCAAATTAACACGCGATTCGGAAAATCTACTGTGCGTAGAGGCGGCGGTGTTCGATCTGAGGAATAACTCCCTTTTGGAAGCACGAGAGTGTAATTTGAAACTCTAGGATATATTATTTTCCTAGTGTAAATTTGTTGATAGATGAGCTTGGCGACGCCTATAAAAGCAACGTAGAAAAATTTCACCCCCAACTAATAAAATGACTCCGTTCTACAAGAAACTTAATTTACCAAATGGTAGTTATTTGCACATAAACTGCATTTTCATTGTATTCGGCTCAACTTTTCGTTATAAATGTAATTCCAGTTTGTTTTCTATGGGGGAGTGTCACCCAATTATGCCTCCTCACGTTGCAGATTCCCCTACAATCACTACGATCCTTGGTTTATGGAACAATGAGTAGCAGTACAGAAAATCAGGAAATATCTTCAGAGAAAGAAGCAACAAATGTCGAACCGAAAGGCGTAGAAACTTCACAATCCCCCGTCTCAAATAGCGCTCAATTTCAAGAAATTGACCAAGAGCCAAATGGTGATTTGAAACGTGTTGAGCCAGTGCAGTCAATTGCAGATTCTAATGTGAATGACTGTTCTGTTGAATCTCAAGTTGAATCTGAATCCCCTGATCCACCTGTCCAGTCTGATGAAGCTGCCGCAACGGAGACCGATTCTGCTGTTCTGACTAGTGATCAATCCCCTCCCGAAGAAACTGCAGAAAAAATGGAGCTGAATGCTTTAGATGCTGAAAAATCACTTGAAGAAATTGAACAGTTGGTTGTCGATTTACGCCAATCGCTTAGTGACGGTCAACTCAAGGAGTGCATATCACGATATGAAAAATGTCAGGCAAAACTTCGAAAACTATCGGAAATAGGCTTTAAATCGAAAAAACTTACCAATCTGCAAAAGAAAATCAACGGACTATACTTCGGCGTTCGTGAACTAAAGGACTGGCGACATTGGGGAATGGATCAAGCCCGTCTAGATTTGATTGAAAAATTGAAGAAGCTTCGGAATTTCCAAGGAGATCCTCGCGACTTGCACCTGCAAATTAAAGAAACCCGAGAACTTTGGAACAGCTGGAATCAGACCGGTGACTTTCCCAATCGTACATTGAGAGAGAAATACACTAGTGCCTATGAAGAAGCATTCAAACCTTGCAAAATATACTTCAAGGATCAAAAGAAACAACGCAAAACCAACAAAAAACTTCGTAAAGAAATCTGTGTTCAGCTTGAAGAGGCTTATGAAGCAATCGACTGGAATCGACCGAACTGGGCATCCATTGGGGAGTTGATTCGAAACTCGCGCAAGCAGTGGGTGAATGCGGTGCCCCTGAACAAGAAAGACTGGAATTCAACGAATACCCAATTTGACGAAGTTATGAAGAAATACGCTCCCCACCTTGAGCGTGAGCGGAATAGGGGAGTTCGATTCAGAATGGACTTGATTGACAAAGTCAACGCACTTGAGAACTTGCCAGTCAAAGCCGCGACCGAAAAAGCAAAAGAGTATCAGCAGGACTGGAAAACAGTCTTTATTCGCGACAAGAAAAAGAAAGAAAACGAATTGTGGGAGAATTTCCGCATAGCGTGTGACAAACAGTTTCAGCGCCGGAATGAAATCCGAAAAGCAGCAAGTGAAAAATGGCAGGAATCCGAAAATGTTATAAAATCACTGCTTGGTGAAATCAAGAAACTAAATGAACTGCCCACTGATCAAATCAAGGACAATGCTTCTAAGGCTACTGATATCCAAAGACAATGGAGTACTGCTACGCAAGGCAACAAGCGATCAAAAGGTGTGCTTGATACTAAATTCAATCATGAATTCTCAAAGTTTCAAAACAGCGTTCATAAAGCAGACAAACTCTTATTTGAGAAAAGAATTTCTGTTCTAGAATCTAAAGCAGGTATCTGCAATGAACTGGAGATGGCCATAGGCAAGGAAAATTATGAGTCCACTCTTACTGCTTACCAGAACAAATGGGACAGCATCGAAGCGGATTGCGGGGAATTCGAGGAAGCTATTAAAATCCGTTACGCAACAGCCTGTGAAATGCTACAAAACGGTTCCGAAAATTTGGATTGCAATGCCGAAAAGTGGGCGGAAAATCTAGAAGTGAAGCAAAAAATCTGTCTCCGCTTGGAAATTCTGTCAGAAATTGAATCTCCCCCGGAGTTCGCACGAGAGCGAATGAAGCAGAATGTAGAACGTCTGAATGCAGTGATGACAAAACAAGTGTCAATAACAAACCCTGAAGAGGAAATTCGCGAACTAATGGTCAGCTATTGGCTGACCGGTGCGGTTCCAAGCGAAACTCATGAATTGCTCGAACAAAGATTCAACCGAATTCAAGCCGAGCTGTCAAAGAGTCAATAATTCTGGAAATCTGTCTGTATTCAAGATAATGCATTCAACTTGAATTCATACCTCTGCGAGTGCCATGAACACAATATCCCAAGATCATCTCGTACAGAGTGTCGCTGACAGCCTGCAGTTCATCTCCTATTACCATTCGCCTGACTTCGTTCAAGCCATGTCTGACGCTTATGAACGAGAACAGTCGCCAGTTGCAAAAGATGCAATTGCCCAAATTCTGATCAATTCCCGCATGTCGGCAGAAGGTCATAGACCGATCTGCCAAGATACTGGAATTGTCGTTGTATTCGCGAAAATTGGTATGGATGTGCGCTGGGATTCTGACTGTTCATTACAGGAAATGATCGATGAAGGCGTACGACGTGCATATCTTGATCCGGATAACCCTCTGCGGGCATCCATTGTTGATCCGCCTTGGGGAATTCGAAAGAATACACAAGACAATACACCTGCAGTCGTTCATACCGAATTGGTTGTAGGAGACAAAGTAGAAATTACTGTTGCCGCTAAAGGAGGAGGCTCTGAAAACAAGGCAAAATTGGGCATTCTGAATCCTGGTCAAAGTGTGGTTGACTGGGTCGTCAAGACAATGCCTACACTTGGAGCCGGCTGGTGTCCTCCAGGAATTCTGGGACTCGGTATTGGTGGTTCTCCAGAAAAAGCAGTCGTTCTAGCAAAACAAGCATTGATGGATCCAATCGACATTCACCATCTGCTGCAACGGGGGCCGAGTACACCTACAGAAGAATTGCGCCTAAAACTATATGAAGAAATCAATAAACTTGGCATCGGTGCGCAAGGTCTTGGGGGTGTTACAACCGTCCTTGACGTGAAAGTAAAGGAATTTCCCACACATGCAGCTTCATTACCCATAGGCCTGATTCCGAACTGCGCGGCCACTCGGCATTTACATTTCACTCTGGATGGCTCTGGACCAGCGCGATTGCCTGTGCCTTCTTTGGAGATTTGGCCGAAAATAGTTCGCGACACGTCAAGCGCACGCAAGGTTGACCTGAATTCTCTGACTCAGAAAGATGTACGCGAGTGGAAGATTGGCGAAACGCTGCTAATTTCCGGGAAGATTCTTACCGGCAGAGATGCTGCCCACAAGAGAATGATTGAATACTTCGACAGCGGCAGAAATTTGCCGGACGGTGTGGATTTGAAGAATCGTTTCATTTACTATGTCGGGCCAGTCGATGCGGTCGGCGATGAAGCGGTAGGACCTGCCGGACCAACCACTGCAACCCGAATGGATATGTATACGGATCGACTGATTCGAGAAACCGGATTGATTGGAATGATCGGTAAAGCGGAGCGCGGACCGGAAGGCATTGCAGCAATCAAGCAACACGGTGTAGTTTATCTGATCGCAATCGGCGGAGCAGCATATCTTGTTTCAAAGGCGATACGGTCGGCGCGAGTCATTGCCTTTGAAGATCTCGGTATGGAAGCAATTTATGAATTTGAAGTCGAAAACATGCCGGTGACAGTGGCAGTCGACAGCAACGGGAATTCCATCCATGTTGCAGGTCCGCAGAAATGGCGCTCTATCATCGCGGACTTTCCTGTAACTGTTGCCTGAATACTATTAAATCAGCTATTCATCAAGTGCCTGTACTCCAGAAGCAGCGGGGTGATTACATCTTCTGTGATTTCCTTTCGCCATCCGGAAAATATTCGACTGTTTCGACTCCCTCGTACCATTGAATTTACTTCTTTTCTTGTGCAGAGCATTTCGACGGGAATTCGATTCTTCAAGGCTACTTTCTTCAACTCACGCAGAATGTGGTTTGATAATTCCTTTTGACGTGTTGTAAGCGGCTCCTGAGGTTGCCAGACTGGTGTGGCTATGTCACTCGGCCTTGATTGCAATATTGATAAAACCTCTCGCATCCAATTTCTTGGTTTTCCATGCTTAATTGCGAGTGTATTGGCAAGTTCTCCAGATGTTCTCGGTTTGTCCTGAACAATTTGTAAAACCTGCTTGTCAGTCATTACCCATTGCCTTGGCAGGTCAATTGACCGAGCTCGCTCCTCACGCCAAATCAATATCTCTCGAGCTCGGTACTGATCGACAACGGCTAGATTTCCCCCCTGTAGAAATGACGTCAGCACCTTGTCACTTTCGGAACTGACGTGGGATGCATCCAGCAGACAGACACATTCCTCTTCCAGCCATTTTTTTCTGTCGATTTTGCGAATTTTTGAATCCAACTTAGTATAGACAGGCAGCAGATAGCGCACATCATCCAGTGCATAGCGGATCTGTTCTTGTGAGAGCGGTCGTTTCTGCCAATTTGATCGAGTCATGTTCTTGTCAAGAGACAGCCCGACAATTTCGTGGACTAGGCTCTTAAAAGAAAGCTCCTCGTATCCACAAATCCAAGCGGCAATTTGAGTGTCAAATATTCGTTTTGGCAGAGTGTCATAATCGTGCAGGACGTCTAGATCCTGTCCAGCCGAATGAAAAATCATAGTTGCAGAAGACGAGTTGATCAATTGCAATACCGGCGACAAATCCGAGCAAAGAACTGTATCAACACAGAAAATGAAATCATCCGTAGCTAGCTGAATCAATTGCAGTTTCGGACGGTAAGTTCTGATTCGAGTAAACTCCGTGTCAACTGCAACGTAGGAACAACTGCTGATTTGTGCGCATGCTTCTCGAAGTTGAACTGGATCTTCTATGGGTGATTCGTAAATTTCCATGGTATACAAATATTATCAAACCCTTACCGTAAAAATCTTTTGCATAGGGACAATGAAGACAGGCGTCCTGCGACGTGAACGTGAAATTCTTTCGCTAGGTGCCCTGCTACAGTGCGATCAATCCCACATGCAATATAGGAATATAATTTGCTAACTGTAACAGTACCTTAATCTGTTTCTGCAAAATTTCTGTTTCACATTTCCGAAACACAATCCGTTAATCTGAAACTAACGACAATGCGAGTAGTGAAAATTGCTCCTTGTCCAATTTCAAAAGCATTCGTAGGCTGGTAGTTACGTCAAGCCTAATTTAATTATCGATGAAGCCAGATTATTTCGAAAATTGCCGTCAACTGCATATCGGCCTATTGGCATGAGTATTCGGCAATTCTGCCTTTTATACACCCTATGCATATATTAATGATTGTTGTGGCTTCATTTCTCCCAGCACACAGGCGATACTAGACAATGTTTGCGCACGATCACCCCATATCAATGCTCGCAAGAATGGCATTCTTTGCGGAAAAACCGCAAAATCTGCAGTCATCAAGGTATCTGGTACTGTACTCAGCAATAGCTCTACTGCTTACGACCGCCGCGATGGCAGTGGTTCAGTCGTTTTACGAAAATTTATATCTGGCATTTCTACAAATTGCCACATTTGGGCTCGTTGTATGGATCGTGTTACGACTAACTGGTAAAGCAAACCGCTGGCTGCAAACTGCGACTGCATTGTTCGGAACCACCTGCATCATCCGAAGCCTGTCTTATCTGCCGGTCAAGTTGACCTGGGATTACTACGAGCCGAGCCAAAGTGCATTTTTATGGGTATCAATTGTAGCCTTACCATTCGGAATCTGGAATTTATGTGTATCTGCATTCATTCTAAAGGAAGCAATGGAAATTTCGGCAACTAAGGCGTTTTTTGTCGTACTGGGAATCGCCTTACTCGTATCATTTATCGTTCTGAATCTCTTTGGTTTCAACGTAACTCAATTGCCGGATTCTCAATGATGAAACATTTGCACATTGTAGGAATTTGCGGGACGTTCATGGGCAACCTCGCCTTGCTTGCACGAGAGCTTGGGTATCGGGTTACGGGTTCTGACCTGAATGCTTATCCTCCAATGAGCACTATGTTGGAGGAACAGAATATAGAAGTGGCTATGGGATATCACCCAGATAACCTAAAACACAATCCAGATCTGGTCATTGTCGGCAATACGATAAGTCGCTCCAATCCTGAGGTTGATGCGATGCTTGATCTTGGAATCAAATACATCTCCGGCCCGCAGTGGCTGTATGAGAATGTACTACATACCCGAAAAGTGATCGCAGTTGCTGGTACGCATGGAAAGACTACAACTTCCAGCATGATTGCATGGATACTCGAATATGCAGGATACAAGCCTGGATATCTGATCGGTGGCATTTCAAAAAACTTCAACGTTGCAGCTCGAGTGGGTGAAGGTGAATGGTTTGTAGTTGAAGGGGATGAATACGACACTGCTTATTTTGACAAGCGATCGAAGTTTATTCACTATCGCCCGCAACTCGCAGCGCTATTGAATCTTGAATACGATCATGCAGATATATTTGATTCGATTGATGACATTGAGCGACAGTTCGAATATTTCATCCGTACGCTCCCATCATCTGGCCGCATTATCGCCAACTTTGATGAAGAAAGATTGCAGAAAACGATCACCCGAAGTTCAGTGACGCCAGTTATTACGTTCAGTATGTCTGGCAATCGTGACGCGGACTGGTACGCCGATTCTCAGACCGATGACTATCTTAAGCTAAAAATGCACTCAAGAGTTCACGGAACGGTTCAACTGAACTGGGACGTTCCAGGTCGACATAACACGGCCAACGCTCTCGCAGCGGTCGCGACAGCCTGCCATATTGGAGTAAACATTGAAGTTGCAGTAGAAGCACTGCAGTCCTTCATACCTGTCAGACGTAGGTTGGAATTTTTGGAAAATATTAACAATATTCGCATATTTGATGATTTCGCTCACCACCCTACAGCGATTCGAGCGAGTATTGATGCTGTGTCTAAATTCACGCGCCCAGATAGGTTAATTGCGGTATTCGAGCCACGTTCGAATACAATGAGAATGGGTGTTCATGGAGAAAAACTCATACAGGCATTTGCACAAGCGAATTGTATCTACATGTATCGTGCCCCTAATGTCGAGTGGGAAATAGGCAGTTCGGCAGGAGACAACTTTATTGTCCATGATTCGGTAAATTCATTGCTTGACGCGCTTTTGTTGGAACTATCTAGTGGAGATGTAGTCATAATAATGAGTAATGGAGGGTTCGACAATTTGCAGAGCAGATTAGTTAACCGCCTCCAAGAAAAATTCAATGATTCCTTAAACCAATTTCAGCCTAGCCCATGACATCGAAACTATTCAGATTCCCATATTTTGCAATTATTGTGTCAGTACTTCTGTTTCTTGTCAGTCCACTACATGCAGAAGAATTTGAAGAAGGTGTCGACTACAAAACGCTTCCTGGAGAAGTTAAAGTACAAGAAGATGGGCGAGTCGAAGTCATAGAATTTTTCTGGTTTGGATGTCCGTCCTGCTACAGATTCGAGCCTCATCTGGTTGCTTGGCAAATACCTGAAACAATTGATTTCAAGAATGTTCCAGCCATACTCACAAATGGCTGGTTATTTCACGCTCACGTGTACTACGCGATTGAACTTCTAGGATTGAAAGAAGAACTGATGCAAAAATTCTACGACGAATTGCACATCAAACGCACTAGGATTACTGGTGATGAGCAGTTTGAGCAATGGGCATCCTCTCAAGAAAGAGTAGATGCTTCGAATTTGATACAAAACCTGTATTCGTTTGCCACCGTGGTGAAGCTCGCTCAGGCAGAGAAGCTTGCTAAAGACTATAACATCACATCAGTTCCGACTCTAATCGTGGGCGGCAAATACAAGACCTCACCAAGCATGGCTCGGTCTGAGAAGAGAGCATTACAAATTGTCGAGTATCTAGCTGATCGGATTCTCTTAGAGCAGTCAGCTTCGAACTAGATGTTAGTAGTACTTGTCCGCGCCTTTATTGTTTGAGAGCAGTAACTTCAATTTCCACTTTCATTCTTGGGTCGGCGAGTCCTGCACTGTACATGGTTGACGCAGGCCGAACGCTGCCGAAAAATTCATGAAGAACCGGCCAGCACTTTTCAAAATCTTCTGAATCTGGAAATATGTAGTTGACTCGAACAACATCTGCAAATCCGCTTTCAGCTTCATTCAATACTCTGCCGATATTTTCCAGAGTCTGCCGGCACTGCACAACGACATCGTCAGATATTTCCATCGTTTCGTAATTGAAGCCAGTCGTGCCGGCAACAAAAACCCATCTACCATCACACACGGCACGGGAGTAGCCAACTTTCTCTTCAAAAATCGAACCTGAGGAAATTAATTTTCTGTTATTTTTGTCTCCACTCAACACAAACACCCTACAAATACATTAATGAGTTCAGCCAGCAAGTATCGGAAAGTAATTTAGTTTGGTCGTTACTCGAATGTCTACTTGATACAAGCAGCTCTGAAATTACAAAATTCTGGTTACCGATGTTGGCTTATCCGTTCAACTTGGAGGATCACATGGAATCGTACTTGATATGGAAGGAATAGCAATTTCCAGAATTTCCATATCTTCCGAAGTGGCCGTCTCGTTATGGATCATTCCACCGGGAATATATAACGATTCACCTTCTCTGAGACGATACCTATCACCAGTCTCGAATTCCATATCAATCCAACCTTGGAGAATGTACAGAAACTGACATTCGCAATCATGGTAATGCCAGCCGGTCGGCTTTGTCATTCCCTTTACTGCGGTCATGGTTTGTGCATTCATTTTTCCGAGACTGGCTTCTTTTGCGCGTAAATCTCGATAAGTGAAAAATTCGCGGCGCCCAGGAATCTTTGGTGCACTTTCGGCCGTTGAATGAATTAATTTCTGTTCTGAATTTTCATGCGACATAAGTATTTCTCCATATCTCGTTCGTGCAGAGTATAACTTCTTTTATAGTTGGGTTGAATAGCGCACAGAATTTTGAAGTCAAGTGAAATTCGATGGAATTGATTCGGGGAGAATTCAAAGTTTATGGGCTTGGACCCCTGTATTAAGTCAACTTGATCGTTCCTAATTCCATTCGGGAATGTCATCGAAATTTCCCCCAATCCTGACAAGTCATTTACCGGAGCCTTGAATTGCCAAGATCAATACGACGTCAAAATCGATCATCCTCACAATGGCGGCAGATGCAGGAGAACGACGGCTTTGTCCGCGAGGCATCCCGCTTGGGTGTTCGTTCTCGCTCTTATTTCAAGATTGAGGAAATAGACCGAAGGTTCGAGCTTTTCAAACAAGGACAGACGGTACTGGATCTTGGCGCCTCTCCTGGCGGCTGGTCGCAATACGCCTCGTCTCGAATTGGTTTACAGGGGAGAGTGATTGCAGTAGACCTGCTTGATATGAAGCCACTGAATCAGGTTTGCTTCATGCAATGTGATATTACTCAACAGCAAGCTGTCGATGAATTGACTTCAGCTATTGGTGAAAGACAGGTCAACGTCGTGCTTTCTGATATGGCACCGAATATTACCGGAAATTCCACTATTGATTCGCGTAATTTTTCCGAAATTCATGAGGCTATATTCAATGTCTGTCGCACTGCGATGGCTGAACAGGGTTCGCTCGTCTTTAAGTTCTTTCAAGATAATGAATCATCCGTGTTGAGGGAAGTGTGTGCCGCGCAGTTTGCAGACTACAAATTCTATAAACCAAAGGCTTCTCGTTCGAAAAGTCAGGAAGCCTATATGATCGCGAAAGGATTCATTAGTTGAGTGTTATCCGTCTCTTGCAGATATTCTGCTCGCGTTCGCTTATTCATGCGAAGTGAAGTTTGTTTGAAAAATTGAAACCATTCAGCGTCGTAGGCCCCGTGTTTCACGCCTTCCTGAAGCGCCAACCGTACATCGTACTCCCGTAAAAGTTGAACCACTTCCTTGCTTCCGAATCCTGAAACGGATAGTTCGCTCCGATCTGTCTCGCCGTAACAAGGCCAGATACGAAACACGTCTCCTGACTGTTGATCAGAGTGTGCGCGCCGCAGTGCCACGTTCGCCTCCTGCCCTGAACGAAGCGAAACAAATGAATCAGAATAGCTATATGAGGCACGTCGTGTACGATATGCTGAAACCACCATCTCTTTACAATTTTTCCTTCGTCGATACGACTGATCGGATTGTAGGTCACAAGGCATGGCCTGTCCGATCGTTTCACCCAAGGCTGTTGGTTGTGCATGATGTAGGTGATTTCGTAATTGTCGGGTCTCACGCCATACTGCTCGATGTGGTTGCTCCGGGTGGCGAGCGGCTTGACAGCGTTGTCCGGAAGAATCGAGGCGTCCGAATGAACTACTGTATGGTTGTGCAGTTCACTCTCGTAACGGATCGAAGAGAGAAGACAGCTTTCCAGGAAGGTCGGTTTATCCAGAATCATCAGCGTTTGGTTCGCGTTGCACGCAAAAACGACATCGTCAAACGTCTCTGTGTTTCTGTTTTCGTCCTCTACCACTACACCGGTAGGACGCCGGTATACCTTTCGGACGGGCCGGT
>JAKZRU010000051.1:0-2532 GCA_047517965.1 Gammaproteobacteria bacterium
AATCGGCGTGCCTTGTGAGGTATTCTCCACATAGAGCCTCACTCCGTCGCTGGTTGTTACCCATGTCACATTATTTTCCATCAGATAATCGAGCAGCGTGATGCGATACCGCCGTCAACAGTAAAAATGGCCCCCGAGCTATAGCCTGAACGATACGAGGTCAAAAAACGATCAGGCTCGAAACTTCATAAATATGGGCTGGACGTCCCAGAGGGTATCGCTTCAGCAACTCAGCATATTGGTCTTCGTCACCGAGTTCGCTCTTGGCTCGATTTTTTAAAATTTTATAAATTCGATCTGAATTGACTGGTCCTGGATTAACGCCTACGACACGAATATTGTCGTCCAAACTGCGACCACCGAGGGCTCGTGTGAATGCCATGAGGCTGGCATTGCCGGAAGTGCCAGCGATGTATTCTGGATCAAATACCTCACCACCATTTCCGATATTGTTGATTATCACTCCTTCGCCTCTTGCCTTCATTTCGGCATAAAAGATGCGGCAGAGGTTGATATAGCCCATTACCTTGAGTTCCCATCCGCTGCGCCAACTACTTTCGTTCACGTCCCATAGATTGCCGCTAGGAATAGTGCCAGCATTGTTGACGAGAATATCGACATCCCCAACAGCCTCACCAAGCAACTCGCTAGCGCCGCGTTCTGTCAAGTCGAACGAATGCAATTCAACTCTTACGTCAAATGCATCTTCAATATCCTGCTTTACCCGTTCAAGATTATTAATATTTCGTGCTGTGAGATGCAGATTAATACCCTCTTCGGCGAGTGATTTTGCGACTACTTCACCGATGCCTTGAGATGCACCGGTAACCAGTGCAGTTTGACCGGTTAGTTTAAGGTCCATAAATCTTGCCTCTTTGTCATTTCGGAACCCGCACTGGTTGAATTGGGTTTAGAGATTTTCAGAATATCGACGTTCATGGGGGCTATCAGAAAAGCTGTATCTCCCTGTCTAATGAGCTCGCCTCCTCCACCACAGCCGGCAGCAGTTCACAAAACTTTTCGACCCACTCACGCGGAGCACTTACCGATACTTTTATAAACTGATCACCAAATTTACTCGTGTGGTACGCACCCTGTCGCACCATAATTTTCTGTTGGTACATCAATTCGCAAATCGCCTCTGGTCGGATGCCTGCTGCCGCACACTCGACAATCAAAAAATTGCCATTGGATGGATAAATTGGCAGACTAAGTCCTGGAATATCAGAAACGGCATCTCGAATCAAACGCTGATTCTCGCGGATTGACGCAAGGACATTCGGAAACCATTCCGACTTGGTTTTCAGTCCAGCAACAGCACCCTTTTGCGCGACAATGTTTGACCCCAGTATGTTCGGCGGAGCTGTAGCTAATCGTTCGATAAGATCAGGATTTGCGGTAAGCGAGCCTACTCTGAATCCAGCAAATCCGAGCCATTTTGAGAAACTCCAGACAGTGATTGTGCGTTCTGGATAATGTTTTGCTGCCAGGTAATGTTGATATGCAAAGTCGCGATAGGTACAGTCCTGAATCAAATAGGCATTCACTGTTCGTGCGATGTCAGCGATTTCTTCAATCTCCTCTGCAGTACAGCAAGTACCGAGTGGATTATTTGGATCAATAAGATAAATGATCTTTGTTTTATCGCTGACCGCTTCGCGCAATCGCCCTGGATCCAATCGGTATCCATATTTCCTACCGTATATCGGAATCTGTTTAACCGAAGCACCCACTGATGCTGCGAAACTCATCGTCCATTCCCATGACGGGTCTGTAGTAACAAGTTCGTCGCCAGAGCCACAAAGTGTATGACACACGTGATAGAGTCCAGAAACTGCGCCATCAGTGATCAATGCTGACATGCCCTCAAGTCCAAGATTCTCTATCACAAGATATCGAAGATCTTCCAGCCCAAATGGAGGCGCATAGACATGAAAGTCTTCATCGTTGATGCTTTTGAGCATCGCATCTAGAACCACAGGATGCGTCGGGAAATGGTTGGTATTTCGGCCTAACCACATTAAGTCAGGGGTATTTACCATCAGTTCAAAATGTTGGTTCAGTCGTTCGAAATCTTTCATATCGATCAACAAGCTTAATTTCTGGTCATTTCCAAAATGCCGGGTATTTTGTATACAATATAGTATTCTATTGTATGTAATATATTTAGGATTGTACTCTACAATGTGTTTTTCGTGTGATTTACAATATTTGTGATTTAACGAAATTGTGCCTTTAATTTGTTTCATCCAGTTTTCAGACTCAGGAAGACAGACAGCATTTGCTAATCAACGACAGTTGGGATGGTCTAACATGAATTCAGAATTACCAGATTTCCCAAAATAGCTTTAGCCATATCGCAACGACTATGGATATCACCGTTTCATACCAACAGGCAAAGTCAGACCAACGTGCCCAGACGGCTTCGCTTCAGGAACATATAGAGGCCGCTATTATTCGCGGAGAGTTCAGTCCTGGAGATCGCCTGGATGAAAGCCGATTGGCGAAACGATTTGGTGTGTCACGAACTCC
>JAKZRU010000052.1:0-8021 GCA_047517965.1 Gammaproteobacteria bacterium
TTGAACTGTAATTGCCCACCCTGACTTGCTCAACGGAGAGGTTTGCAATATATGCTTTTGCCTGATTGGAACGACGAACGCATTGAAGAGTACTTGAGAACTCTCGATTGCTGGAATGGCGAGATCAATGTAGAACCCCTAGTTGGAGGACTGTGCAACAGAAGTTTTGTTGTAGCGGATAATGGCGAACGTGCGGTGGCAAGAATCGGCACTGACATCCCAGTGCATGGCATTATCCAGACGTCAGTTCAAGCATCAATGAAAACCGCAGCCGACATCGGTGTGAGCCCACGAATACGATATTCTGAACAGTCGCTAGCCATTCTTGATTTCATTCCTGGAGGCTGTCTTCGTCCTGATGATATCGGCACTCAGGTTAACATGGAAAAGATCGTTCAAGTGCTCAAGAATCTGCATGGCGGTTCAGAAAGTGTTTGCGGCACCCTTACCTACTTCTGGCCATTCCAGGTAGTACGCAATTATGTTGAAATCGGATACAAATATGGCTCTCGTCTTGTTGACTTGCTACCGAAAATTGTTGGTATCAACAACCTGCTTGAAAGCCATATCGAAAACTTCAGTCCTGTTTTTACCCACAACGACACAGTACCCCAAAATTTCATGTTTGACGACGATGAGAATGTCTGGTTGATTGATTGGGACTACGGCGGCTACGGGCATCCACTCTTCGATCTCGTTGGGATAAGTTGCAATGCCGATCTGAGCGAGGATTCTGAATCCGCCTTGTTTGAAATGTATTTCGGTAAATTGAACGAAGGCATTTCCCGACAACTGATTGCATTCAAACTCATACTCAATTTGCGCGAGTATATGTGGGGAATGGTTCAGGAAGTCACTTCGGAACTGGATAGTGGAAATGTTGCAGCTTCCATGACTGAACTGTATCCAGACCAGGACCCGGGCTACGAGGGCTACACGAATATGAATCGTATACGCTTCGAGAAAAACTGGAATATCTATAGCGGAATGTTCGTATAGAACTAAAATGAACCAAGTAGACTTTGCTAGACCATCGTCGAAAGGTTTGGATGTATTATTCAAGATGAGTTTTTAGTCACAAGACTGCAGGAATTTGAAATTAATCTAATCTGCCTTTTGTGAATGTCCGAGAGAGGTGAAAAGTTTCACTTTTCTTTTAGTAACCTGCAACCTGAATTCACCAGTAGGAGGTATTTAATATGCAGAAATGTTTTCGTAATTTAATATTTGTGTGCACCGTTGCACTGTTCACCTATGCACCGATTGCATCCGCGCAAGCGGAATCGGATGATACGATCAAGATCACCTGGCACGATTGGACAGGACAATTCATCACCGCGACCATGGTCGGCGAAATTCTCAAATCTATGGGATACAACATCGAGTTTATACCCGCTGACTACATTGCGCAATTCGTGGGCTTGGAATCCGGGGATCTTCACGTGGCTGTAGAAATGTGGGAAACAACTGGAAAAGATGCCTTGGAAGCATCTCTGGCTACCGGCAAGACAGTGGATCTCGGTGAAACCGGCATGGATGCCATTGAAGAATGGTGGTATCCCTTGTACATGAAAGAAAAATGCCCGGGATTGCCTGATTGGACAGCGTTGAACGATTGTGCAGAAGCATTTTCCACTCCAGAAACAAACCCGAAGGGACGTTATCTTGGCGGTCCCGTTACTTGGAGCGGATATGACGATGAACGTGCAGAATCTTTGGGCTTGAACTATGAAGTAGTACATGCTGGAACCGATGCTGCATTGTTTGCAGAAATCGAATCTGCCTATCAGCGACAGGCACCGATCTTGGCCTGGGTTTATGCACCTCATTGGGCAACTGCCAAATATGAAGGTGAATGGGTGGATTTTCCGCGCTACACTGATGAATGCTACAAGGATCCATCTTGGGGCGTGAATCCGGATATGGCCTATGACTGTGGCAAGCCAAGGGGCTGGATTAAAGCAGTTGGTTGGGCCGGTGGTGAAGAGAAGTGGCCGAAAGCCTATCAGGCCATTCGAAATTTCACCATTGACAATGATCTGATGAGTTCGCTCATTGTGAAAGTCGATCTTGAAGGCCAATCCGTCGAAGACGTAGTAGCCGAATGGATGGCGAACAACGAGTCAGTCTGGAAAGCCTGGACAATGTAACTTCAAAAATTCAGAGGAACGCGCCAGAGCCAACAGTTGGCGCTGGCGCGTTTTCAATGCTGAAACCGAACTGCAGTTAATTCTTTCGAGTGTCATGAGCCGCAACGAGTCGATTTTGACTTGCACAAATGTTTGGAAGATTTTCGGCAAAGGTGCCGAACGTTTCTTTTCCGACAACACCCCGATTGACAACAATTCCCTCGCATCAGCGGGATTGATTGGAGCGGTACGCGACGCGAATATCGCTGTCGCAGAAGGTGAAATCTTTGTCATCATGGGATTGTCCGGCTCTGGAAAGTCCACCCTGTTGAGATGCCTCTCCCGTTTGATTGAACCGACCTCAGGGGCGATCATGTTTGAGGGAGAAAATCTTTTGGAACAATCTGAAAAGGAAATGATCCAAATTCGTCGTCACAAAATGGGGATGGTGTTCCAGCACTTCGCTCTCATGCCGCACCTGACTGTGCTCGGCAATGTTGCATTTCCATTGGAAGTTCAAGGCGTAGATCAAAGCCAACGAGAAAAAAGAGCAAGAGAAGTAATCGAACTCGTGGGTTTGGAGGGTCGTGAATTCTATTATCCGAGAGAACTGTCAGGAGGACAGCAGCAACGAGTTGGAATTGCTCGCTCGCTCTCAGTGGAACCGAAAATCTGGTTTCTTGATGAACCATTTTCCGCACTTGATCCCCTGATTCGTCGAGAAATGCAGGACGAATTTCTACGCATTCAGTCCATGTTGAGCAAGACAATCGTATTTATTACCCACGATTTTAACGAAGCTGTACGCCTAGCTGACCGGATCGCAATCATGAAGGACGGCGCAATCATCCAGATTGGCACACCCGAAGAACTCGTACTGCAACCTGCTGACCGATATGTGGAAGAGTTTACGAATGACCTTGCGCGGGCAAAAGTATTTTCCGCAAAGTCCGTAATGGTTACAAAAAATCCGGATATTCCGAGCGGAGGACAAGTTCTGCAAACTGCTAAAATCGAAGATTTGGCAGAAGAAGTGATTAATTCAGAACATCCTTTCGATGTCATCGATTCAAGTGGCAAAGTAGTGGGACAGATTACTCGCGAAGCGGTATTGAGTGTGCTGGTAAAGACCCAGAATACAAATCGAAAAAGCACGCAGGTATGAATTCAACCGCTACGGCACAAGCAAGATTCAATTTTACAAATCCCAGGTTTCTTGCATGGCTGCTGGTAGCATTCATCATAACCTTAATCTGGCTCGGTGGCGAGTTGTGGCCGTGGGCAGTTAAACCTCCAAAGGAACTGAGCTGGAAAATTGAAGCCCTCGGCGGCTGTACCAGCATTCGCTACTGTGTAACCGGTTTTATGAAGTGGCTGGTAGGCGACGAAGCATATCTGTTTCCCTGGACATTCAAGGAATTCACTAGAACAATCTCCGCAGCAATCGAAATTCCTTATCAGATAATCAAATCGCTGCTCTCAGCTGGATTCAAGGTTCCGCTAGCTGATGGAAATTCATGGCACACTCCACCGATTTCCTGGCTTGGATTGACCATCGTCGTTACCTGGCTGGCATTTCAAATTAGAGACTGGACACTTGGGCTGATGGTGTTTTTGTGTACAGCCTATCTTGCAGTTTTTGGTCACTGGGAAAGTGCTTCAATCACCCTCTCTTCCATCGCAGTGGCTGTTCCAATCGGAATCTTACTCGGTGCTGGACTCGGCATTCTTGGATACCGTTACCGATCATTTGAGCGAGCCATCACTCCAGTACTGGACTTGATGCAGACCGTTCCAATATTTGCTTATTTGGTACCTGTTCTTTTTCTGTTTGGTTTCGGTCCGGTATCCGCTATAACCGCAACAGTAATTTATGCAATGCCGCCCATGGTTCGAGTAACCATTCTCGCACTGCACACGGTTCCGGAGGAAATTAAAGAGTTCGGCAAAATGGCCGGATGCACCAGACGACAGATGACTTGGCGTGTACTTATGCCTTCCGCTACTCCAGGCTTGATGGTCGGCGTCAATCAGGTCATTATGCTTTCGCTCAACATGGTCATAATTGCATCCATGATTGGTGCTGGAGGGCTGGGGTTTGATGTCCTCGCGTCATTGAGACGTCAAGCCATTGGCGACGGACTTGAAGCGGGTATTGCGATTACTTTGATCGCGATTGTGTTGGATAGACTTTCCCAGGCCTGGTCAGCGCAAGCTCCCAAACAGCATGTTGAATCCAGCAAAAAATTTTACAGCCGCCATAAAAATCTTGTAATCGCTCTTATAGTGCTGGCAGCGACAACTTTAATCGGCTTTGTTGTTCCTTTCTTCGCCCAGTGGCCTGAACAGTTTGAAATCACAACGGGACAAATCTGGAATGATCTAGTCAAGTGGATCAACATCAATTTCTTCGATCAACTTGAAGCGGTAAAAGTATTCATACTGCTGAATATTCTAAAACCAATCAAGCTATTTCTACTGAGCCTCCCATGGCCGGGCGTTCTTCTGCTGCTTGCCTTGGCTGGCTATCAACTTGGTGGACCCAAGTTGGCTCTGTTGGTTGTTTCTCTTGCGGGATTTATCCTGATCACAGGGCAATGGACAAAAGCGATGATCACCGTCTACCTATGCGGCATCTCCGTCGTCATCGCGACCATGATTGGAATTACGGTTGGGGCCTTCACCTCTTTTTATCCCAAAATGAAAAATTCTGTACTGGTTTTCATCGATACGCTGCAAACACTGCCAAGTTTCGTTTATCTCCTGCCTGTGGTGATGCTGTTCCGTGTAGGTGAATTTTCCGCGATGGTGGCGGTCGTGTTATATGCCCTGCCCCCAGCAATTCGTTATACGCTGTATGGCATTGAACAGATATCTCCTTCGCTTATAGAAGCCGCGAAAACTTCCGGATGTACAAAATTTCAGTTGTTGACCAAAGTCCAGTTCCGACTTGCGTGGCCAGAAATAATGCTGGGACTGAATCAGACCGTAATGTTCGCCCTTTCCATGCTGGTTATCACAGCTTTAGTAGGAACGCGTGACCTCGGGCAAGAAGTCTACATAGCCCTGACAAAAGCGGATCCTGGCCGTGGACTGGTTGCCGGGCTTTCCGTTGCATTTATCGCAATCATCACAGATCGTTTAATTTCTGCGGCAGCACGTCGCCGTAAGCAAGCTTTAGGACTCTAACCGCTCACACAAATAATCCTGACATGGTACCAGAACACTGCAAAATCGTCATTATCGGCGGAGGAATCATCGGTTCATCAACCGCCTACCACCTTGCCCAGATAGGAGAAGTCGACTGCGTTGTTCTTGAACAAGGAACACTCACCAATGGCTCTACCTGGCACGCCGCAGGACTGGTCGGACAACTACGAAACAACGCCAATGTCACACAGTTGCTCAAGTACTCAGTGGAGCTTTACGATCGACTAGAACAGGAAACCGGCCAAGCTATCGGATGGAAAATGAACGGAGGATTACGTCTCGCCTGCCATCCAGAACGAGTGCGAGAAATTAAACGACAGGTGACGATGGCACGATCATTCGGTCTAGAAATGCATTTCTTAAGTCCGAATGAAGCGTCGAATCTTTGCCCGGTTCTGAATACTGAAGATGTGGTTGGGGCGGCATTTTTACCAACTGACGGTCAGGTAAATCCATCTGACTTGACACAAGCACTCGCGAAGGGGGCAAGGTCCAAAGGCATTCGTATTGTCGAAGGCTGCTCGGTAACAGCCATTTCCACAAAAAACGGCAGGATAGATGGCGTCAGTACCAGTATGGGTCACATCAGTTGCGAAGTTGTTGTTGACTGTGCTGGACTCTGGTCACACTCTATCGGACAACTTGCTGGAGTGAACGTGCCAATTACACCGATGAAACACCACTACATCGTAACTGGTACAGTTCAGGGAGTTGTCTCGGATATGCCAACGATACGAGACCCTGATCGCTTGATTTATTTCAAGGAAGAAGTTGGCGGACTGATATTCGGAGGGTATGAGTTGAATTCTCAGAAATGGGAAGTTACGAAGCCTCCGGAAAAATTCTTCTTCACCCTGCTGGATTTTGACGTAGATCATTTCGAGCCGCTCATGCGGGCGGGATTGAGCAGAATCCCGACAATGGAATCCGCCGACATTAAACAGATGACTTGCGGACCAGAATCTTTTACGCCAGATGGCAACTTCATCTTGGGTGAGTCTCCTGAGCTTAAAAACTTTTTCGTCGGAACCGGATTCAACGCATTCGGAATCGCCAGTGCAGGAGGTGCAGGAAAGGCATTGGCAGAGTGGATTTCTGTCGGAGCTCCCCCTATGGATTTAGGAGCAGTTGATATAAGACGATTCGGGAAAGTTCACGGCAATCAAGAGTGGGTGATGCAGCGAACGGAAGAACTTTGCTCAAAACACTACACAATGGCTTGGCCGCATGAAGAACATAGCAGCGGTCGACCTCTGTTCAAATCTTTACTTTACGAAAATCTGAAAGAGCTGAACGCCTGCTTTGGTGAAAAACTGGGCTGGGAACGTCCAAACTGGTTTGCCGCTCAAGACGAAGAACCCAAAGATGCACCTTCATTTGGACGATCGAACTGGTTCGTGCCAGTTGGTGAGGAACATCAGGCGGTGCGAAATTCAGTGGGTATGATCGATCAGTCCTCATTTGCGAAATTCTTACTGGAAGGAAAGGATGCTCTGGCTATATTGCAGCACCTCTGCTCAAATCAAGTAGATCGCCCGACAGGTTCGGTTGTGTATACACAAATGTTGAATCACTCTGGCGGAATTGAGTGTGATGCAACAGTTACTCGTCTCACAGAAGACCAGTTTCTCATCGTGGCGGGTACTGGCTATGCTGCTCATCACTACTTTCACATTAAAAACAACATGCCGGATAACTTACGAAATGCAACTCTCATTGAAGTGACAGAGCGATATTCGACGTTATCAATTTCCGGTCCGAATTCACGAACACTTCTCCAAGATATCGTAGATCAGGACATGTCGAAATCAGCATTTCCATTTCTAACCTGCCAACAGATCAATATTGGCGGTAACAACGCCATTGCTCTGCGAGTTTCTTTCGCTGGCGAGCTTGGGTGGGAGCTACATATTCCAGTTGACAATACGCTTGCCTTTTACCAGGCTCTGGTCATTGCCGGCAAAAAGCATGAATTGAAGCATGTTGGATATCGAGCGCTTGAGTCGTTGCGTATGGAAAAGGGATTCCGAGCACTCGGTTCCGATATCGGCCCGGACTTTACGCCACTTGAAGCTGGAATGAGTAAACTGGTTCGACTGCAAAGTACGATTCCGTTTGTTGGACAATCAATCTTGGTTGACCATAGCAATGAAGAATTGAAGCGCAGACTTGCCTGTTTTACAACACCCGATGACCAAGTTTCGTTGCTCGGAAGAGAAACCATCTATAGGAACGGCAAACGGGTTGGCTGGACTACCAGTGCCGGATGGGGATACACCATAGACAAAAATATCGCTTACGGATATGTTCGCAATTCAGAAGGTGTATCCGATAGCTTTCTATACGACGGTGAATATGAACTGGAAGTTGAAGAAGTACGAATTCCGGTTCAAATTGAACATCAAGCTCTTTATGATCCGAAGTCAGTCCGAATGAGATCGTGAATCAGTACCTTGCGTATTTATGTCCAAGTAAATTTATGCCTATGGGAGTCCGGTTGCACGTAAACACTAACCGTAATGTCTACTTTATCTTTACCGGCTCACCAATCCTTCTTCTCTACTAATTTATATAGACTCCAAAGTAATTGTTATTGGCCTGAATTAAGCTAAACTTCAAATATAAAGTGAAGGCATGAAAAACTCCAGAAAATCTGAATCATACAGAACAATTGCACGGGAA
>JAKZRU010000053.1:0-18308 GCA_047517965.1 Gammaproteobacteria bacterium
TGCCCGTTTGCAAGGAATTGCGTCCAATGATCGAAGTAATTGACGAGCGAACCCGTGCATGTCACTTAAACGTTGAGGTATTTGAGAAATGAATCCACTGCTTCAAGTAGAGAATCTCACAGTTACCTACCAAGTTTCTGAACGAAATGACTGGCCGTGGACACCGCCTAAGATACTTACTGCAGTAAACCAAGTTTCACTAGAAGTTAGAGAACGCGAAACGCTTGGTATTGTAGGTGGAAGCGGTTCCGGAAAAACAACTCTAGTCAGAGCAATTGTAGGAACAGTGCCCATCAGTACTGGAAGAATTTTATGGAATGGTACTGATCTTGCAACACTAGATCTCGAAACTCGACGTCGAGTTCGAAAAGAAACGCCGATGGTGTTTCAAGACCCTCTCGCAGCCCTGAATCCTCGCATGACTGTAGGTCAAATCATAGCTGAACCGTTGCGTACGCACAATCCTCAACTAGACAATTCAGAAGTAAAATCAAGGGTCAGAAACCAGATGGAACGCGTCGGTCTGTTACCGAACCTTGCCAACCGATATCCACATGAATTTTCTGGCGGACAATGTCAGCGAATCGGTATTGCACGCGCGCTTATTTTGAAGCCAAAGTTGGTAATCTGCGATGAACCGGTTGCCGCTCTGGATGTATTGGTTCGAGCTCAGGTTGTCAACCTTTTGCAGGACCTGCAACGAGATTTTGGATTGGCGATGATTGTAATCGCTCATGATTTGAGCATTATCAAGCATATATCCACGCGAATCCTAGTAATGTATGTTGGTCAGACAATGGAAGTCGCCCCTGCCCGTAACTTAGTTACGCAACCACGCCACCCATATACCAAGGCGCTAATTTCTTCGGTTCCGATCCCAGACCCAATAGAAGAGCAGTTGCGTCCAAGAACAATCTTAAAAGGTGAGCTTCCATCCCCTCTCAATCCTCCTGACGGCTGTGTTTTTGCAAGTCGATGTCCTCAAGCGAGGCAGGACTGTTGCAAGTTTCGACCAGAATTACAAATTTTCACCAATGATCATCTGGTGGCGTGTCCATACCACGATGGTTCCCAGAATTACGTGAATTAAACAGTCAGATAATGCGGTTTGTGCCTCGACCAAGTTCTGGTGTCCAGTTGACTATTGACTTTCCGAAATTTGTAAGACGTGTAAATCCTCCAATTACGATAACGAAAAATATTCGCACACACAGAATAAATAACCAAACTGAAATCGCTTTACGCTCTGCAGGCGACTGAGTTGAATGCACTTCATTGATGCCTTTAGAATGAATCTGGCGATGCGGAAAATCGTTGTAAAAATCTCTCTTGGGTCTGTACCGCTGAATCGGATGCTGTTAGTCAATGCTGCATTGACATCCTGATTCTCAGCTTTATCTCTGACAATTGGGTATCCTTCCGTGCACTGGTCGAATTCTCCAATATTCATGATGGGTACACGTCAGATGTTTTTACTAAATCTTAGCTGCCCACCGATACCACTCCTAGTCCGGCATTGGAAGGCTCATTCGGTCTCGACAATTCGATAGAATGTCTCGCCATCCTTAACTAGTCCCAGTTCCATTCGAGCTCGCTCTTCCATTGTCTCATCACCGGTTTTCAGATCGATAATTTCCGCTTTCACAATATTGTTTCTTTTCGTAATTTCTTTATTGTGGGTAGTTTCCAATTCAATTAATGATCGAGTTTCCTTCAGAGTTGAAACTGAATGTTTTCCGAACCAGAACGTATACTGTAATCCGATCGCCAACGCTGCGACTACAATGAATGCGAATAAATTTTTCTTTCGTCTACTCAAAGCTCAACCTCGTACTATAGATTGCCAGTGCGGATAATTTGCTCCACCACCAAGCTGCGCTTCAATTCGCAGCAAACGATTATATTTTGCCGTTCTCTCGGAACGGCAAGGTGCACCAGTTTTGATCTGGCTAGCAGCTGTTGCTACTGAAAGATCAGCAATAGTTGAATCTTCTGTTTCCCCAGACCTGTGTGAAATCATGACGCCGTAGCCTGCTGCCTGCGCTATGCGGATTGTCTCCAATGTTTCGGTCAGAGTTCCGACCTGATTCAATTTGACCAGAATTGCGTTGCCGATGGATTGTTCGACTCCTTCTTGCAGAATTGCTGGATTGGTAACAAAGATATCATCGCCTACTAGTTGAACGCGTTTACCGAGTCGGGCACTTAGCGAGCGCCATCCATCCCAATCCTGCTCTGCCATTCCATCTTCAATTGAAACAATGGGAAAGCGATCAACCCAAGATTCCAGATAGTCAGTCAGTTCATCGGCGGTTAGTTCGATATCTTCGGAAGCCAGAAAATAACGATCATCTTTTCTGAGTTCTGAGCTCGCAACATCAAGCGCGATTCCAATCTCCTTGCCCGGTTCAAAACCGGCCCGTTCGACTGCCTCGCAAATGACATGCAATGCGTGTTCGTTTGAGTTCAAATTTGGCGCAAAACCCCCTTCATCTCCTACCGCGGTACTGTAGCCTCGGTTGTTCAGCAATTGTCGCAGAGAATGGTAAATCTCTACTCCAACCTGCAGTCCTTCGCTGAAATTCGACGCACCCAATGGTACAATCATGAACTCCTGAACGTCAATGCTATTATTTGCATGTGCACCGCCATTCAGAATATTGAAATATGGAATCGGCAGCGTCGTTGAATTTTCGCCTCCGAGATACTGATACAGGGGGAGATTTCTCGAATTTGCTGCGGCTCGTGCAGTTGCCATTGAGACAGACAGGATGGCATTTGCTCCAAGTCTACTCTTGTTGTCTGTTCCATCCAAATCTATCATTGCCTTGTCGATAGCAAATTGATCAAATGGGTTCGTGTCGTGCAACTTCCTGGCAATTTCGGTGTTTATATTCGAAACTGCAATCTGTACACCTTTACCGGCATAGCGACTCTTGTCACCATCGCGCAGTTCAACCGCTTCCCTGACGCCGGTTGATGCACCGGACGGCACTGCCGCCCAGCCACGGGAACCATCGCTCAAGACCACTTCTGCTTCTACAGTAGGGTTTCCTCGGGAATCAAGAATCTCAAGGGCCTGTATGTGTGAAATTGATACAGTATTCATTGGCTCTGTTATTTTGTATCTCAGTAGATTTTGATTCGATTTTTGACTACGAAATCAATTTCCATAAGGTCTTCAAGCAACATAGCCAACGTTTGAAGCGGCCACGAATTCGGGCCGTCACTCGGCGCGGAATCCGGGTCAGGATGCGTTTCGATAAACAATCCAGCAATACCGCATCCAACAGCTGCACGCGCCAATGCTGGAACGAATTCCCGCTGCCCTCCTGAAGCACCATTATTGCCTCCAGGCAACTGCACAGAATGGGTTGCATCAAATACTACAGGACATCCAGTTTCTCGCATAATGGCGAGAGATCGCATGTCCACAACAAGATTGTTCCACCCATAAACTGATCCCCGTTCACAGACTAACACACGGTCTTCGCCACCTGCCCAAACTGCTTTGTCAACAACATGTTTCATCTCATGCGGAGACAAAAACTGAGCTTTCTTGATATTAACAATTTTTCCAGTGGCAGCCGCGGTTGTAATTAAGTCGGTTTGACGACACAGAAAGGCTGGGGTTTGAATGATGTCAATATAGTCAGCTGCCTTCTTCGCCTCCGCCGGTGTATGGACATCTGTCAGTACTGGAATATCCATTCTCGTCCTGATTGCAGATAAAATTTCCAGTCCCTCGTCCACGCCAGGTCCTCGAAATGAATCGATTGACGTCCTGTTAGCCTTGTCGTACGACGATTTGTAAGCGAAAGGAATGGAAAGGCTATCACATATCCTTTTGACTTCGCCAGCGGTATCGAAAGCGAACGCTTCGGATTCGATCACGCAAGGTCCTGCGAACAAAAAGAAAGGCTTGTTCGCACCAACCGAACTACCTGCAATTTTCAATGGATAACAACTCTTTGGGGGATGGTTGCCGAGTGCTTGTGTTGGCGGGCAGCTTCGACAAAATTTGTGAACAAGGGATGACCTTTGCGAGGTGTTGAAGTAAATTCTGGATGAAACTGGCAGCCAACAAACCATTTGTGCGAAGGCATTTCCACTGTTTCAACCAAGTCATCGACGGACAGTCCTGAAAACTTTATTCCGGCTTTCTCAAACTGCGTGCGATATAGATTATTGAATTCATAACGATGACGATGACGTTCCTGAATTTTGCTCTGACCATAGATTTTTTGCACAATTGAGTTCAGTGACAGCGTTGCACTTTGAGCACCGAGTCGCAACGTGCCTCCCATCTGGTGATTATCAGTCCTTGTTTCAAGCACTCCATTCAAAGTTCGCCATTCTGAAACCAGCGCGATCACGGGATGTGGGGTGTTTGAGTCAAATTCTGTGCTATGAGCACCTTCCAGGTTCAGAACATTTCGCGCAAATTCGATCACAGCTATCTGCATACCAAGACAGATTCCAAGATAGGGGATGTCGTTCAATCGAGCAAACTTGACTGCATTTATCTTGCCAGAGGTTCCTCTTTGCCCAAACCCACCTGGAACGATAATTGCATCCGCTGCACAAAGTAGCCCAACACCTTCCGTCTCTACATTTTCAGCATCGACGTACATAATTTCAATCTTTGTACGGGTTTGCATTCCTGCGTGTATGATCGCCTCTGCCAATGACTTGTAGGAGTCTGCAATGTCCATATACTTTCCAACGAATGCGATGACTACGTTGTCGGTAGTATTCTGACTTCTGTCCACAACATTCTGCCACTCGGAAAGATCAATGGAATCTGCAGAAATATTCAGTCCATCCACGATTAACCCGTCCACTCCCTGTTCATGAAACAGTTGCGGTATGGAGTAAATGTTGTCAGTCGTAAGTGCTGAAATTACCGAGTCTTCCGAGACATTGGTAAACAGTGCAATCTTGCTTCTAGCTGAATCCGGCAATTTGACTTCAGTACGACAAAGAAGTATGTCTGGCTGTATACCGATGCTACGAAGTTCTTTGACCGAGTGCTGTGTTGGCTTGGTCTTGATCTCACCTGCATACTCCAGCGTTGGTACCAGAGTAAGATGAACAAAGAGAGTATTTTCTGCTCCTAATTCGATGCGCATTTGACGAATCGTCTCCAGAAACGGCAGCGATTCAATATCGCCGACGGTACCACCAATTTCGACAAACACCACCTCGTGATCTCCCGCCCCTTCATAAATGCAGTCCTTGATTTCATCAATAATATGAGGAATCACCTGAACGGTCTTTCCCAGGTAATCTCCTCGCCGCTCTCGACGAATCACTCTTTCGTAGACTCTACCGGTTGTGAAATTGTTGACCTGCTTCATCGGCACATTGACGAATCGTTCATAATGACCGAGATCTAGATCAGTTTCCGCTCCGTCAACAGTAACAAATACTTCGCCATGCTGAAAGGGGCTCATGGTGCCGGGATCAACGTTGATATAGGGATCAAGCTTGATCAGTGTAACTGATATCTTGCGTGCTTCCAGCAAAGCAGCCAGAGAAGCAGAAGCAATCCCCTTTCCCAAGGAAGAAACCACGCCACCAGTTACAAATACAAACTTCGGCACTTCAGATTGATTTTGAGCAGTTTCGCCAATTAAAGAATATGAGAAGAATCATCTTTTAGATAGATGATGCGGTCGGGCTCGCAGTTTGGCAGAAAAGCGAATCCAAATTTTGACTTTTCCAATCTACTTGTCTATTCATGCCTTGCAATTATATGCGACTTACGGGGTTACTGTATCGATCTGACTTGTCCTGTTTCTCTGCACTAGGTAACACCCTCAGCACGCTTGGCAATGGGAATTTGTTCAAGAGCGATACAAATACTGTGTTCACTTGCTTTCGCCTGAAACCGCTCCGACACCATCCAAGATGCTATGGCGGCCAGTTCATCACCACAATAGACAAGCGGCAGCACTTTGCGCTCCCAAGGAGGTATCGAATACTCCTGATACAGCTTTTTCAGTGAGGTCGAATGATTACGCTTCGGAAGTCTGATCTTTTCACCTCCAGTTCGAAATCGAATGGAAAGATTTTCCATGACTCGATTAAAACTTAGCCCTTCTCCAATGGAATGGATTGGAATGAGTTTCAGTCCTAGAGACTCCAGTAACAACGCATCTCTCAAATTCCATGAAATCGATTGATCAGCGTTGGGATAGCATCGTGATCTGGCAAGATAGAGGTTATTTTGATACAGGTAGATTCGATAGCCCAATTCATCACTGCCGACTTCCATAAAATTGCTGCAGCTGGAAATTACCTTGTCAAGGAAATTTTCAATAATCTTTCGGCCAGGTTCCGGCAACGAATGGAATTTCGTCCAGTAACGAATCAAGTTGACTTGCCGAGCTTCATCAAGCAGGCGAAATTTCTCTAAACTCAACTGATATCCAATGCTAAGAAACCCTGAGCCTTCAGATTTACAGTGATCAGCATCCATCTGCGCCAGACTAGCTTGCAGACTCCGCGAATTGACGAGGAGAGCGGCCGAATGACTGATCAGTTCAACCGCCGACGGCCAACGCTGTTCCAGAGAAGGGATGACTACTTGACGCATATAGTTGCGATTGTGCTGTAAATCTGAATTTGCCGGGTCTTCTATGTAACTCAACTCATGCTCGGCTGCGTATTCTAGAATCTGACTTCTTGAAATATTCAACATGGGGCGAACAAGCAAACCTTTGCCAAAATTCCTGGATACCTGAATTGCAGATAATCCTCTGGCGCCAGACCCACGCATAAGATTGAGTAGAAAAGTTTCAGCCTGATCATTCTGATGATGTGCAGTCAATAGAACATCACCCATTTCAGTTTGTGCTTCCAGCCATGCATAACGAGCAATTCGAGCATCGCCTTCACTGATTTTCTCGAACTGTTGAGATAAGCTTAGTTGAGTCGACTTGAATTTGATTCCGAGCGAGTGGCAGAATTCCGAACAATGTTCCAGCCAGCTACCCGATTGTGGATGAATGCCGTGGTCAATATGCAGGGCTGTCAATGAAAATCTGTAGTTGGATTTCGCACTGTGCAGCATATGTAACAGAACTGAAGAATCCACACCACCGCTATATGCGACCAGAAAGGCAGTGCCTCCATTTACCTCCACAACATCGGACAAGATGTCAATCAGGTTACTGGATTCAAGATTTTTCATTGTGAGAATGAGAATTGTCAGACGTCACACCGACTCACTAAGTCTAAGTTGATCGAATTTCTCAAATAGCGCTATTCCCAGCTGAGTCGTCATTTGTTAAGACTAACTCAACTTACAGGCAGAAACTCTCCGTACGACATCAGCCGTTTGTGACGAATTGACAGAAGTTGATCAGTTGAGTGAGCCGATACTTGATTGAATCCGCTTTCCAACTGGCCTTTTAACCTTTTCGCCGCTTCATCGTAATCTCGATGAGCACCGCCCAAAGGTTCGGTTACGATAGCATCTATTAGCCCGTTCTCCGCCAATGCCCGTGATGTCAGCCCCATTACCTCTGCTGCGTCCTCGGCCTTACCAGCGTCTTTCCATAAAATGGATGCACACCCTTCCGGCGAAATGACTGAATAAGTTGAATACTCAAGCATTACCACATGATCCGCAATTCCTATGGCAAGCGCTCCACCTGAACCGCCTTCTCCAATCACCGACGCGATAATCGGACATCTTGCCCTGACAGCAGTCAATAAAATCGAGGCGATCGCCTCACATTGACCTCGCGCTTCCGCTTCCAGTCCAGGATAGGCTCCAGGTGTGTCAATAAAGGTAAATACAGGTAACTCAAACTGTTCAGCAAGTTTGACTACACGATGAGCTTTCCTGTAGCCTTCCGGTTTCGGCATGCCAAAATTTCGAATCAGTTTGGAAGTTGTATCTCTTCCCTTTTGGTGTCCAATTACTGCTACACCCCGTCCATTGAATCGTGCCAGTCCCGCTACAATCGCTGGATCGTCTGCAAAAGTCCGATCTCCATGAATTTCCTGGAAGTCCGTAAAGATTCTTTCTATGTAGTCCAATGTATAGGGGCGTAGTGGATGACGCGCCAACTGGGTAATCTGCCATGGAGTCAGCGACGAAAAGATGGATTGAGTCAGCTTAGTGCTTCTTTTCTCCAGTCGTAAAATTTCATCGGATAGATCAACTCCAGAGTCATCGTTGACTCGCCGAAGCTCTTCAATCTTGGCATTTATTTCGGCAACAGATTTTTCAAATTCCAGAAATACTGTCACTATTCCAACTCCTCTGCATACCCACGCGAATTCGGTTTACTGTCAAGGTCCAGCAAAATCAGTTAATTCCAATTGAACTCTTGAATAGTCTGCGAGTATGCATTCATCACCGACAATATTTCTTAAATTGCCCAACAGTTCGTCACTAATCTCTATACGCCAATTGTCGTCAAATAAAAAACGTACTTGGTTTCCGCACTCGGAGGTATAGTCAACATTGATCCTATGTCTGCCACCTGAATACTGCTCGACAACCTCTTTGACCCTAAGTATTTGACTATAGTGTACCTTACCATGCTTGAGCTTAAGATCGACTTGCGCCAAAGAAGACTTTCGAATTGACGCCAAATCATAAACACTCTTCGCAACAAATCTGGATTCGCTGTTTGAATTCAACCTGACCATTGAACCCGCTACAACAACCGGTTCATTGTCTTTGAGCCGATGAGAATATCGCTCAAATACCTCGGAATAGACAGCCACTGACAAATTCCCGGAGGCATCTTGAAGATCGAAGTAGGCATTGCTGCCGCCTTTTTTAGCATCAACAATCTGTAAATCTACAACCCATCCGCAAATTGTCATCCTTTCCGGCGTGTTCTTTTTAATATCGGCAATTCTTCCTGCCGTCACCAAAGTGCTCAACTCGCTCTCATATCGTTCAAACGGGTGACCGCTCACGTATAGACCGAGAACGGCATACTCCCGTCGAAGCAGTTCTCCTCGCGACCACGGTTTGACTTTTTCCAAAACAACACTCTCTTCGACGTCAATTTGCTCGCCAAATAAACTCATCTGTCCGGAATTTATTTCTTCGGCTCTTTGTTGCGCCATTCCATAGGCGCTGTCCAAATGCTTGAGCAGTTGTGCTCGATTGGAATCTATTGAATCGAAAGAACCTGCATTGATTAAAGCCTGACACGCCGCTTTGCCAACTTGATTCAGGTTGATGCGCATACAAAAATCCTTTAAATTCTTGAATGCACCGCCTTGGTTTCTTGCCTCCACAATGGATTCCACGACTGAAGCGCCAATTTGCTTCAAGGCTCCGAGCCCATACAATATTTCATTGTCACTAATGGCTGCGAATCCGAATTCACTCTGGTTGATGTCAGGAGGAATAAAACGGATACCTTGATTTATCGCGTCATTGAAAATTTTTACGATCGTATCTAGTCTCAAATCCACCGTCATGCATGCAGCCAAGTATTCGGTACGGAAGTGTGTTTTTAGATACGCAGTCCGGTACGCCAGAATTGCATAAGCAACTGAATGTGATTTATTGAAGCCATAACCTCCAAAACTCTCTATCAGGTCATACACATCAGTCGCCAGTTTCTCATCATAACCTTTTTCCCTAGCACCTTTGACAAACCGCTTGCGTTGCGCCTGCATCTCCTTCTTGACCTTCTTTCCCATTGCCCAGCGCAGAATATCCGCTTCCCCGAGCGTATATCCAGACATGACCTGGGCAATTTTCATGACTTGTTCCTGATATAGAATGACACCATGAGATTGATCAAGTATTTCTTTCAAATCTTTGTGTAAGACTTTGTATTCTTTATTTTTTCTATTTCCAATATACATCTGATCCATATTAGTCTGCAGTGGCCCAGGCCGAAAAAGTGCCAGCAGAGCGACAAGATCGTTGAATTCGCTTGGTTGCATCGAAAGAATCAGTCGCTGCATCCCTTTTGACTCCAGCTGAAAGATTCCGACTGTCCTGCCGGTACAGATGTATTCGAAAGTTTTTTTGTCATTCGGCGGAATCGCTTCATCAGAACTCGGTGCCGATTTAACCTGCTTTGCATGCAAGTTTTTTAAGGTATGGGCAATGGTGGTCAGTGTCGTCAAGCCTAGAAAATCGAACTTAACCAGACCAATCGCTTCAAGATCATCTTTATCGAAGTGAGTTATATCCCTGCCACCATCACTGTCCGCAAACAGTGCGGAAAAATTTGTAATCCTCGATGGTGCAATGACTACGCCGCCAGGATGTTTGCTGACATTCCGAATCATACCTTCCAGGGTTTGTGCTGAATCAATCAACTCTTTGACCCTCGGTTCCTTTTCGTAACGACGTCTCAACTCGGAATTTCTCTCCATCGCTTGGGACAAAGTAATATTGAGATCTCGTGGGATTAGCCGTGCAATTTCATCATAGAACAGATAGTCTGGTTTAAGGGCTCTTCCTACATCTCTGATCGCTGCCCTTGCGGCCATGGTGTTATAGGTGACAATCTGTGCAACCTGATCTTTTCCATAGGTGTCCGAAACATGTTCGATTACGTTGTCTCTGTCTCTGACACAAAAATCAATATCGAAATCGGGTGGAGAAACTCGATGAGAATTCAAAAATCGCTCAAATATTAAATCATGTTCAATCGGGTCAACCGTCGTGATGTTCAGGCAGTAGGCAACAAGTGACCCTGCTCCGGATCCTCGACCAGGGCCAACTGGTATTCCTTTTTTCTTAGCCCAATCGATAATTTCTGCTACGATGAGAAAGTAACCTGCATAATTCGTTTCATGTATGATGTTGAGTTCTTCCTCAAGACGAACTTCATACCTTTCATCGGTACGATCACCCAGACGCTCTCGAAGTCCTTTCCTGCTCAATTTTTCAAGATACTCGTCAATGCTCGGTTCCTCTATCGTCTGCGGATAGGCCGGCATGTGCAACTTGTTCGTTTCAAATTGAAGGTTGCAGCGTTTGGCAATTTCAATGGAATTGTCAATTGCAGCTGGAATATCAGAAAATTTCTGCGCCATCTCTTCGGAAGAACATAAATACTGCTGAACAGTGAAGTCCTTGCGCCGCAGAGTATCGGACAGCACAGTGTGGTCCTGAATACACACCTTGATTTCGTGCTTGCCAAAATCATCCTTGTCCAAAAATCGAGGATGATGGGTGGCGACGATGGGTGTATCTGTAGACTCCGCAAGTTCCGCAATGCCGTCTCCGTAGACACCCTCAGATGCAGCCCCTACTCTCGAAATTTCCAAATAGAACCGATCTTGAAAAATTGCCAGATACTCTTGTAGTGTCTGGCGAGCTTCGTCAAATCGATTGTGAATCAGTTTTTGTCCAATTTTTCCCTGCTGTGCAGCGGAGAGAGCGATCAAGCCTGCACAAGAGTTTGGCGTCAACCACTTCTTTTTGACTTGAAGGACACCGCCATTCCTCGTCTGATGATGTGCTTTACTCAGTAACTCACACATGGCCCTGTAGCCTTCAATGTTCTGACATAGCAATACAAGGTAATGAGGTGACACAGGGTTGTCGTCGTTTTCAATTGGAACCTCGACGCCGATTATGGGTTTCACACCCATTTGCAGACACGTCGAATAGACCTTTATTGCACTGAAAACATTGTGAATATCCGTTACGCCGACGGCAGGCATTCCGAACTCAACCACTCGTGACACTAGATCTTGCACCTTAATGATGCTGTCCGACACCGAGTATTCCGTATGTACACGCAAGTGAACGAAGCTCAATTCAGTTGCCCTCTACTGTCGATCGCTTTTCGCACCGGAGAAAAGGTAGTTCGATGAATAGGCGACGCTCCATAGTTGAGCAGCGATTCAAGATGCAGGGCAGTACCGTATCCAACATGTTTTTCGAACCCATATTCGGGAAACTCGGCTGCATATTCAAACATAATCGCATCCCGCGTAACTTTGGCGAGCACCGATGCCGCGGAAATTACCAACACATGAAGATCGCCCTTGACAATCGCTTGTGCTGGAATGTTGATCAGTGGAATTCGGTTTCCGTCGATTAGAACTCTGCCCGGTCGAACGCTCAATGACTCAATGGCCCGTTTCATTGAAAGCATCGTCGACTGAAGAATATTGAGTTGATCAATTTCCTCAACACTGCTGCTGCCAATCGACCAGCAAACACATCTTTTCTTGATTTCCGTTGCCAGTCGTTCGCGGGTCGCCCGATTCAGTTTTTTCGAATCAGTCAAACCTTCAATCTTGGTATCCGGCTTGAGCACGACTGCCGCGGAAACTACCGGCCCTGCCAGAGCCCCTCGCCCAGCTTCATCTACCCCTGCAGTTCTTTCAGTATTCACCGTTCGAGAATTCTCATGATCTCGTCTGCTGCTTTTCCATTTGCGCCACGTCGCAACTGTAGGCGGAATTCATCGAATTTTGAAACTATTTGATTTCGATACTTTGCGTCGTTCAGAAGCCTTGACACCTCACCCACCAGATTTTCAACCGTACAATTGCTTTGCATGAATTCAGGAATCACGGGCGCATCCCCCAGATGGTTCAGTACAGAGTAGTGTTTGACCTTTTGAAACAGTTTCAACATTAGCAGAGTGGGAATTGAAACTCGGTACGCAACCACTACCGGTTTACCGGACAATGCCGCTTCAAGAGCTGCGGTTCCAGAGGCAAGCAACACTACATCCGCACTCGCCATGACACTAAGGGAATCCCCATCCACTAGTTGAATGGATATCGCTGGTGCAATTTCCTTAACTATGTTTTCAAAGATTGTGCGAATTTTATCATTTGCAATCGGTGTGATGAATTTCAATCCTCGATCAGTTTGCGCCAAATTCGAAGCAGTCTGAACAAATGCCGACGCCAATTGATTGACTTCCGCAACGCGGCTACCAGGCAAGATGGCAACCACTCTGTCAGTTTCCGAATATCCGAATTTTTTCCTAATATCTGCAGAATTACTCTGACAGATTTCATCAGCAAGCGGGTGGCCGATGTAAGTGTAGGGTACTCTGGCTTTCTCATAGAGCTGACTCTCAAATGGATAGATGGTCAGAATTCTAGATACTGCACGCTTGATTTTGTGAATTCGATAGGCGCGCCATGCCCAGATTGACGGCGCTACATATTGAACAGTGGGAATTCCCGCTCTTCGGAGTCTTTTTTCAACCTCAATATTGAAATCAGGCGCATCAATGCCAATATAGATGTCCGGTTTTTGCTGAAGAAGGTCGCGAATCAATTGCTTACGAATCTGAAGAATTTTTCGGATTCGACCGAATAGCCCGTCAAAGCCAATACTGTTAAGACTATCAATGGTATGCAATGCAGTAGCGCCTTCTTTAATCATCGCCGGCCCACAGATTCCAGATACTTCAAACTCCAGCTTTCGTTCTTTCAACGCCCGAATAAGTTTCGCACCGAGATAGTCTCCGGATGCTTCGCCAGCGACCATAATAATCTGTTTCATCTTCGCTTCTTTGAATCAGTTTCACTACGATTCTTCTAGCCGGACCGACAACCGCAGAGCAATAAAACTATTGGTTGTAGATGTTGCGCACAACTCCGCGTTCGGTGCATGCGAGAAATTCGATCAGATCAATTACATGGTTATCTTCCCGCACTTGTTCATCCAGTTCGTTGCGCAAAGTTTCAACACCGACTTTGTCGCGGAAGTACAACTTAAAAACCTTTTTCAGAGCAGAAATTGATTGCGGATTGAATCCATTACGCTTCAAACCGCGAGTGTTGATTGACATTACTTGCGCAGGATTGCCGGTAACCATCAAATACGGTGCTACGTCCTGACGCAGCACTGTGTTGATACCGGTCATGGAATAAGAACCGATTCTGCAATTCTGATGAACCATAGTGAATCCACCGAGAAACGCGTAATTTCCTACCGTAACGTGACCTGCGAGACTGGAACCATTGGCCAAAATGCAGTTGCTACCGACTTCACAGTCATGGGCAATGTGAGAATAGGCCATCAACATGTTGTCGTCGCCAATTCGCGTTGCTTCGCGACCAGCAGAGGTTCCGCGACTGATCGTTACAAATTCCCGTATGATATTGTTGTTGCCAATCTTCAGCTTTGTCGGCTCACCGGCATAGTGAAAGGATTGAGGCTCTCCACCTATAACAGCGAATTCGTGAATTCGGTTTCCTGATCCGATTTCGGTGTGACTACGAATGACCGAATGACTGCCAATCCAGGAACCCGGCCCGATCTCGACATCATCCTCAATGATCGCAAACGCATCAACTATTGAGTTTTGGCCAATCTTTGCATTTGATGCAACAACTGCCCTTGGATCGATCATTCACAATTCCTGGAAAGTAAACAACAACTCAGCACTACAGACTACAATGTCACCTACTTTCGCTTCTGCGGCGGTTTTCCAAATATCTCGAATTCTGCGAACTGACCGAGTCTCGATCTCGATGCAATCTCCTGGAATTACCGGCTGTTTGAAACGAGCTTTGTCGATTCCTGCGAACAGGTACACTCGATTGTCATCTGCCTTTGCCCCAAGAGCAAGACTTGCCATGACCGCAGAGGCCTGCACCATAGCCTCCAATATCAACACTCCAGGAAAGATTGGCCAGTGAGGGAAATGACCTTGAAAAACAGGTTCGTTTGATGTGACGGCTTTGATCGCAACCAGCCGGTCATCGGAATAATCAAGCACCCGATCAATCATCAGCATTGGATACCGATGCGGCAGAAGTTCGCGAATTTCAGTTACGGATAATGAAGGCATGTTTCGAATTTTATCTGAACGTTAAGAACGAACGCATAATGATGTCAGCCTAAAAGCGAGTAGATTCAAGAAGTCGATGACTGCAACTTGTTCAGTTTGCCTAAGGTACGTTTCCAATCGCTCGCCTTTCTCGCCGGCAGACTGCTGGAATATGTACCGGGTTCGGTGAGAGATTTTGTCACCAAGCTAGCTGCCTGAATGACGACGTCATCCACTACACTGACATGGCTGGCAACTGCAGATTGACCGGCTACAATGCATCGTCGTCCTATTTTGACGCTGCCTGCGATCCCGACATTCCCGACAATCATGGAATGCTCCCCGATCTCGACATTGTGCCCAATTTGAACATTGTTATCAATTTTGACTCCATTTCCTATGCAGGTATTTCTGATTGAGCCTCTATCAATCGACGTACACGCACCAATATCGACTTCATCCCCAATTACCACTGCTCCAATGTTCTGGACAGACACCCATCGCTCTCCATCCCACTCATAACTGAACCCCGAAGCGCCAATTACTACGCCAGCAGATATATTGCAATCATTGCCAATCGTACAACCGGAATAAACAGTCACATTGGAATCCATTTTTGTGCCTTCTCCAATGCAGACATTATCTGCCAGTATGGTTCCAGCACCGATGAAAACCCGCTCACCAATGCGCACACTATTGCCAATTACAACATTCGCCTCGATACGAGCGGTATCGGCGACAATGCTGCTCTCATCAATGATCGCGGATTCATGAATCCCTGGCAGCAAGTCCGGTAACTCGTGCATCGCCTTAACTACGCAGGCGAACGCCACACGCGAATTTTCAGCAATCAGACGATCACCTTCATAATCCAGTTCCCTTCCTTCTGGCAGAATCACGATCCCCGCGGAAGTGGTTTTTAAGAATCTGGAAAGAGCTAAATTCGAACAGTGAGTGATTGAGTCGGAAGTGGCATTTTGCAATTCTGCAACATGCGTAACGGTCTTTGACAAATTACCTTTTGCGTATCCACTGACAAGTACGGCTAATTCTGACAACGTCCATTTCTTCTTGGCACTATCACTGGTCACTTTTCACACTTTCATCGAACATCACTTGAAGTTCTGCTAGAACTTCGTCCGTTAGGTTAACCCTATCGCTCACCCAAATGACAGGGTCCTGTACAATCAAGTCAAATTTTCGCTCATCCGCCATTCTATATATCAAATTACTGACCGTTTTTTGCAGTTTCTCCAACTCTTGATTTCGTTCCCAATTGAAATCTTCATTGAACTCCGCTACACCGCGTTCGAGTTCTCGGCTCTTTATTCGAGACTCGTCTTGAAGTTGGAGGATTTCTTCTCCTGAAACATTGAATTTAGCAAGGTTTGCCAATTTTTCGTCAATTGTCTTTATTTCGGATTCCAATTGACGTAATTCGCTTTCCCGACCCGCGTATTTATTTTTTAGTTTGTTAAATGCAGCTATACCCTGAGGTGCCTGCGCAACAATAATATTGGCGTTTACATAGCCAATTTTCAGATTCTGTTCTTGTGCAACTGCACTTGAAACACCCGCCGCTAAACTCAATAGAATGCTTGCGAGTCCAATAGTGCACAATGAAGAATTTTTAAAAATCTTCATATACCTCATTATTGAAAGTAACCTAGTGTTATCTGAAATCGATCCAGTCTATCTCCATCTTTCTTTTTGATTGGAATCCCGAAACTTATCCCAAATGGACCAATTGGGGATAACCATTCAAAAGCAAGACCAGTCGAAGCACGGAGGTTCCCGAAGCTGGGGGCTTCGTGCGCTCCAATATTTCTGCCTATTTTTGAATATTCACTATTGGAGTTGATGAAAGTATTACCCCAATCCAGGAACACTGAAAAACGCTTATCGTCGCTGTCTTTGGTGCCAAAAAACGGTAGATACAATTCAGCACGATTAAGTAGCCGCAGGTTCCCGCCGAGAGATCGGGAATTATTACACACTGAGTATTCCGGGGCATTCATGTTGCTCGACGTGGAACAAATTTCCTTCGCCCCGAGCGAACTGCTGTCAAAGCCTCTAATAGTAGCAGAACCCGACATGTAGAAATTTCGGAAGAAAGGCATTGAATCATCCCCGTAGTCCAGCTGACTGCTCAATTTTAACGTCGTTGTTTTACCTAAAGGGAAAAAACGCGCGTACCGGGCCCTAAAAATATTGTATTCCAAATCTCCTGCTGAGAATTCTGTCGACAGCGAAAATTCACTGCCACTTGACACGAACAAGGCTCTATTTCTAGTATCTTTTCGGTATGACAACAAGATTTTGCCCGAAGTTCCCTTGGGATTGTCTACAGCAAATTTTTGGATAAAGTCATCGCGTAAATTATCCTCTTCAACCGTCAACTTATATTGCTCAGCACTCAGACCAATGCCAAACGACCCTTCTTCCGTAACTGGAATTAGATAATCCATCCCTAGTCCTGTTAATCCAAGATCGTAAATTGAACTGGTATTCGACTCGGATGTATCTGTGTCTTGATACTGAAAGTTGAAGCCGCGCGATACACCGTCCAAGGTATAGTAAGGGTTCGTGTAGTCAACTGACAACAACTTTTGGACTTTGCTAAAATTGGTGTCTATCGAAGCCTGTTTTCCGGTTCCAAATAGATTTCTTTGAGAAATATTGAAGTTTAGCAAAACTTGGTCGGCCTTGCTATAACCAATTCCAAACAGAATCGATCCAGTCAGACTTTCCTCAACTTCCACAAATATATCGATTTGATCTTCAACGCGCGGAACAGGCTCTATATGCATATCGACGTTTGTAAAAATTCCCAACCTGCCTAAGCGGTTGCGCGATTGCTGAATCTGCTGAGCCGAATAGACACCACCTTCGTAGATACGCATTTCACGACGAAGAACTTCATCATCGGTGACGGTATTTCCTGTAAATGTGATTCTTCGTACGTAAGTCAGTTTGCCAGGTTTAACGACATAGTTCACATCAATCACCTGTTCATCTTCATGAATAGTAGGTAATGGGTCAACTTGGGTGCGTGCAAATCCCTGATTGGCAAATTCGTTGGAAATTCTTGATCTGGTTTGGCTAACCTGCTCGAAGGAATAAAGTTCGCCTGGCTTTTCTTCAACAAGCATGTCGAGCTGTTCCTGTGGAATCACATCGTCAGAACTTCTAACCTGTATTTCGCCAAATTTGAACGGCAAACCCTCTGACATTGAAATCACAACCAGAATGCTTTGACGATCCTCCGCGATAAATGATCGGGAAGAAAGAATCTCGAAATTTAGGTGGCCTAGATTGTGGTAGTGAGAAACGATATTCTCTAAATCTGCACGCAATTTCGCACGATTGTATCGATTGTTGCGATTTAGAAAACCAAATGTCTTTTTTGCCGTTACTTTCATGATGTCGCGAATGTCTTTATCGGAAATCTTTTCATTTCCAACAATTCGAATCTCCTTGATCAACGCGATCTTGCCTTCAAAAATGTTGAAAGCCAAATTTACACGGTTACGCTCCAACGGCTCAACAGTAGTG
>JAKZRU010000054.1:0-2654 GCA_047517965.1 Gammaproteobacteria bacterium
TGCCCGCACCACCGCATGACGCTTCTGGACATACTTGGCATCATTCCGATGAACTACTCTTCACTCTAACCAAACTAGGAGTGGGAGCAATTGCCGGTCCAAACTATCCGACAGATATGCCGGCCTATAGCGATGTTATGAGCGATCAGGAGGTCATAGCTATTATTGCATTCATCAAAAGTACTTGGCCGTTAGAGATTCAAGAAGCGCAGAGTCGCACAAATCTCTAATCTAACCCGAATACCTCGCTGATTGACTCTCAAACTTATATGACTGACGCGGCTGCCAGAGATGACAGGTCCTGCACAACGTCAGTTCTATCGTTCGCAAGTTGAACGTGGAGCATTAACGCGGGCGGTTACGATGTCATGAAATTTCGGTTGATGAACCCAGGATGCAGCAGCGGGTAATGGCTTTTCCTCTGGCATATTTTTCAGTGGCTTGGGGATGACGGTATTACTATCCCTAGGACGCAACTTGCGATAGCAGATTGACGGTCTGAACAACAAGCGAAATTTACGGGCGCATCACCCAGCTTGACTGTGTGGCGGAGGAGGTGGGATTCGAACCCACGTGGAGCTTGCGCCCCCAACGGATTTCGAGTCCGCGCCGTTATGTCCACTTCGGTACCCCTCCACAGATTGCCGGCTGGGCGATCACAGTATTGTATAAGAATTCGAAATGCCCGAATTGCTTCAGATTCAGCAAATCCCGCTACAAAGTGGATTTTCTCTTCGCCTCAAAAAATCCCTGAATCAACTGTGCACATTCATCGCTCAGAATATCTCCGACCACCTTGCATTGGTGATTCAGAGTGTTATTTTGCAACACATTCAGGACCGAACCTGCCGCACCTGCCTTGGAGTCAGACGCTCCAAAAATCACGGTATCCAATCTTGATTGAATGACAGCACCAGCACACATCGCACAAGGTTCGACGGTGACGTACATTCTGGCTCCTGGAAGTCGATGATTGTTGATTGCCGCAGCTGCTGACCTCAATGCAATAATTTCCGCATGCGCACTCGGATCACAATTAGAAATCGTAAGATTGTAACCTTCGCCAATCATTCTTCCATCCAGTACAACGACAGCACCGATGGGTACTTCATCCTTCTGATATGCGGATTGGGCCAGATACAGCGCCCGACGCATCCAGTTTTCGTGTTCAACCAAGTCAGAGGTCAAAACCAGTCAATAGTAAAACGGGGCTATTGCCTATCGACCGCGGCGCCACAAAATTGGAAACCAGTCCTCTCTCATTCGATCTCCAGGTCGCAACCCAATATCCGGAAAGGGCGGCGAGGTTTCAACTGGACGTTCGCAGTACACCACATCATCTCCCAGCCATCGGGTAGATACTGCGCGCCTTCTTGATTTCACTTCGCCCGCTGTCGTTCCATGCAAAGTCAAAAAATTAAATGCAATGCAGTCTCCTGGTTCCAGGTCCCAGGCAAGAATGTCATACTCTTCGGGACTTTGGTCTATATCCGGTACCAACTCCATTGGCATGCCTTGTGATTCAAAACCAGAGCCATCCAAAAAGTGAACTGGATGAAACAGTTTGCCCCATCGGTGAGAGCCTCGAACGAATCGTACAGCGACTTCTGCTGCAGTATCATCAAGCGCAACATAGAGACTCACTGTCTGTCTCCCATCGACGCAATAGTAAGGCATGTCTTGATGCCAGGGTGTGGCTCGCTGAGTACCGGGTTCTTTGCAAAACGCATGTTCATGAAAGAATTGCACCTCATTGGCATGCATCAATTGACCAGCCATGGACGCCGCACAGGAATAGCTTACATAATCAAGATATTCTGGAATCAGCAGCCAGTTACAGTAGCTGTCGAAAAAGCGTCCCGGCGCACCAGCCGGAGTGCTTTCACAGGGAAATGCATAGTCGTCAGGAGCATCGAGATTTTTTTGCACACCCTGTTGCAGACTCTTCACCCAGTCGCGAAATACTCCACGCATCAGCACGGCACCATCGGATTGATATCGATCAATCAATTCCTGCTCGCCTGACCAGTGTGGGATTTCAGAAAGAGCGAACTGCGGAATTCCATTCGATCTCCAGTCAATCGTTGTACGATTCCCACTCAGGTCTTCCACTCCCGCCTTTTGCATCAGATATTCTCCCAACCGACTTTCACATAAATTGCAGATTTCAGTCTATATGATAGTATTTCGAAAATTTCAGTTTTCGCCATTGAATTGTCTTGGACAAGATTCACGATTGCAAAGATGCCGCTCAAAGGCAAAATTAGGAGTGCTACGAGTATTGAGATTCGTACTGCTGAACGGGTATAATGGGGTGTATCTTTCCTGTTTTGTTCTTCAGGTTTCACACGTAACTTGACTGCCGTCTACGACGCTTCCTCTATTGAAGTCCTGGTTGGGCTTGAACCCGTTCGCAAGCGACCGGGTATGTACACCCAGATCGAGAATCCCAATCACCTCGCCCAGGAAGTCATCGATAACAGTGTTGATGAAGTTATCGCTGGCTTTGGCTTCAAAATTGAAGTGACTCTTCACACCGACCAGTCACTCAGCGTGGCAGACGACGGCAGAGGCATACCCGTCGACATTCATCAGGGAGAAAGTGTTTCCGGAGTTGAGGTCATCATGACGCATCTACATTCCGGCGCCAAGTT
>JAKZRU010000055.1:0-3976 GCA_047517965.1 Gammaproteobacteria bacterium
CTTCCGAAGCAACTGGAGTTGCATGCGGAATATGTAACCAATCACCCAACAGCAACTGCAGGGTGTGCTGACCTGAAGACAATTCAACGATTGTTTCAGTCTGACCTTTCCCAAAATGCAGATTATTTGCATCAGAGGGAACAGGCATATTAGTGTCAGGCAACGCGGCGTCAACAATCAGGTGATGGTGGCCTGTATCTTTGGCCTGAATACCTGCGGGTGCAACACCAGCACCGGATAGACCGAATATCACCTTGACCGGACTACTTACTGTAGCACCGTCGGCAGGTGAAACGATATACACCATCGCTCCTTCAGCAATCATTGACTTTTCCTGTGCAAATACAGAACTGCAGATCAACGCTAACGCAACCGAAATTCCAATTGAAATTTTACTTTTAATTTTCAATGTTTCTTACCATTCCTAGTAGTAGACAATTTCCATTCAAGTAAAGCACAATTCTACGTTCATTGCAAGAAGACTAAAGCTAGCTTCCCAAAAGTTTTGATAAGCCACTTGACCATGAATCATTGTGGAATTGACACCTAATGCTGATGAATTGGCGAATTGATCTTACGAAAATTGGCTGCTATCGACAGCAAACCACAGTAATACAGATTGTGTCAAAACACGACTATAGAAAGGTGTCCATCGAAGAACTGGTGAACGCCGCCACACACGTTTTTGGCTTAGCGTTTCTTCATTCCCGGAAATAGATGAGAGCTGAACTAAACGATCATATATCGTTGAATTCAAACTTTAACTCTAAGCCTGCTTACGATTCAGAATGTTGACGGCCATCAGTGCTATCTAATAAAATAACCAATCATGAATATTTCAAAAAATTGTTCTGAACTGGGTGTTCGTTTACGGTTTGAATTTTTCACCTTGCGTATCTGATTACAACGATGAAGCAGCATTATTCGATATTTAGCCTTATGAAGCACAGCCTTGCCGGTCACCACGGTTGGAAACCGGCTTGGCGTGAACCCGAACCGAAATCGGGTTACGACGTGATTGTCATCGGTGCAGGTGGTCATGGACTTGCAACCTCTTATTATCTTGCCAAAGAGCATGGAATAAAGAATATTGCGGTACTGGAAAGAGGATGGCTTGGCGGTGGAAACACTGGACGAAACACGACAGTAATTCGTTCTGATTACCTATGGGATGAATCATCGGCAATTTACAATCACTCCGTACGACTCTATGAAACCTTGAGCCAGGAACTCAATTACAACCTAATGTTCTCGCAGCGTGGCCTGATTTTTTTGGCGCACACCGAACACGATATGGAGGAAATTCAGCGCCGCAACAATGCGATTCGCTTGAATAACATTGATTCCGAAATTCTGACTCCTAAACAGATTAAAAAACTTGTCCCTCACCTAAACCTGAACTGCCACTATCCCGTTAAAGGCGCATTGCTCCAGCAAAGGGCTGGTACTGCGCGGCATGATGCAGTGGCTTGGGGTTTTGCTCGAGCTGCGGATGAACTGGGCGTCGATATAATTCAAAATTGCCAAGTAACAGGATTCCAAATTGCAGGAGGCCGCATCAGGGGCGTGGAAACTTCACGTGGGAATATGACATGTGAACGACTTGGCTGTGTTGTCGCCGGTCACTCCAGCGTTTTGGCGAATATGGCGGGGGTGCGACTACCAATTGAAAGCTTTCCCCTTCAAGCTTTCGTTTCAGAGCCGCTTAAGCCGATTCTCCATCATGTCTTGATGTCGAATAGCATTCACATATACCTAAGCCAATCGGACAAAGGCGAGATTGTTATAGGGGCTGGAACGGATTCTTACAATTCCTATTCTCAGCAAGGTGGGTTTGACTCAATTGAGCATACTGTCGAGTCGCTTTTAGAGCTTATGCCGATCTTTTCCCGGTTGCGGCTCATGCGGCAATGGGCAGGTATAGTCGACATTACGCCAGATCGCTCGCCAATAATTTCTGACACTCACATCGAAGGATTGTTCTTTAATTGCGGTTGGGGAACTGGGGGCTTCAAAGCAACCCCCGGCTCCGGACACATATTTGCGAATTCAATCGCGAATGGAAAATTGCATCCAATTGCGGAACCGTTTTCGCTGAAGCGTTTCACGTCCGGTGCTTTGATTGATGAAACCGCAGCGGCCGCGGCAGCTCATTGAAAACTACCGTATTACCGCGAGGTTTTTATGTTTCAAATTGATTGCCCTTGGTGCGGAAAGCGCAACCAGTCCGAATTTACGTATGGGAGCGAAGCCCATATAGAACGATCAGCGGACCCGGATTCGGTTACCGATGAAGTGTGGGGGCAATACCTTTTTGCTCGTAAGAATCCTAAGGGATGGCACCAAGAACGATGGCGCCACACTTTTGGATGTCGTCGCTGGTTTTTCGCGATACGCCATACCGTAACCGATAGATTTTGGTCTGTTTACAAGATGGATGAAAAACCTCCAATCCCGCCGGAAGGCTGGGATGGTTTACTCTCCAGGATTGAACATCAGCCAGCAAAAACGTCGGGAAATTGATTTGAACGAATCTAATCGACTTGGAGGAAGAGGTAGAATCGACCAGTCTACGCGGCTCTCCTTTGTTTTTAATGGTAAACGGTATCAAGGCTACCTTGGCGATAGCCTTGCATCTGCCTTGATAGCGAATAGAGTTCGGTTAGTCGGGCGAAGTTTTAAGTATCATCGTCCGCGCGGAATACTTACCGCCGGGTCGGAAGAACCACTGGGTCTTGTCCAACTTGAAGAAAAAGGTTACACAGAGCCCAACACGCGCGCTACGATGATTGAGCTCTACGATGGTCTGGCAGCCAAGAGCCAAAACTGCTGGCCGTCGGTTGATTTTGATATAGGGTCAGTTGGCAACACCCTATCAGGACTTTTAGTCGCTGGTTTTTACTACAAAACCTTCATGCATCCCGCCTCTTGGTGGTTGAAAATATATGAGAAAGCGATACGAAAAGCCGCCGGCATGGGGAAATCGCCGGTAGACCCAGATCCGGATATTTACACGCATCGATATGCTTACTGCGATGTGTTAATAGTCGGAGCCGGCCCAGCGGGTTTGGCGGCGGCAGTATCGGCAGGACGCAGTGGTGCGCGTATCATCATTGCCGATGAGCACTCAGAATTCGGCGGTTCGCTATTGGTTGAGAGGGATGATATCGACGACAAGCCTGCCATTGACTGGGTAGCCGCGGTATGCGCCGAACTAGAAGGAATGAAGGAGGCGACCCTGTTATCTAGAACTACGGTGACCGGTAGCTACGAAAAAAATTATTTTACTGCACTGGAAAGGGTGACAAATCACCTAGGTCCTCAACCAGCAAAAAAAATTCCTCGCGAGCGGCTCTGGAAAATCCGCGCCAAGCAGGTGGTTATAGCAACTGGTGCGATTGAACGACCGTTAGTTTTCGCAGACAATGATCGTCCGGGGACGATGCTGGCTTACTCCGTGCGAGCCTATATCAACCGTTTCGGCGTGCTGCCAGGCCGAGAGATTGTCGTATTTACCAATAATGACAACGCCTATCGTACAGCTCTTGACGTAAATGCGGAAGGAGTGAAGGTTCAAGTCGTTGACCTGCGGCCGAACCCGGACGGAATGTTTGTAAAGGCCGCCGAGGCGGCGAAAATACGCATCTACAAAGGTTATGCAATAACCGGAACCAAGGGGAGTAAAGCGTTAACAGGCTGCGAAATTGCAAAGTTCAATCAGGATAATTCGGAAATCGTTGGACGGCCACAATGGATTTCATGCGATACCATCGCTTGTTCTGGAGGATGGAACCCCGCGGTTCACTTGTGCAGCCAAGCACGAGGAACAACACTAGAGTGGAACGACAATCAGGCATGTTTTGTGTCGAAAGTCGTGCAGAAAAATATGTTTTCGATAGGGGCTTGCAAGGCTGAATTCGATTTGAGCAAGTGTCTGGCTCAAGGCTTTGAAATTGGCGCGCAGGCTGCTCAACTT
>JAKZRU010000056.1:0-24293 GCA_047517965.1 Gammaproteobacteria bacterium
CATTCTTTTTAGTTTTCTTTCAATACGACTGATTTCATTCTGCTTTTTGGTGATGTAATCCTCCAATTTGCTGATCGCTTTGCAAATCACATCCAGTTGATGATGCATAAAATAAGTCAGGTCATTCTCATCAGTCTCTACATACTGGTATGCATAGCCATATTTTGCAGGTGCATTTTTGATGATCTGGCTTATTGATGCAAATGAGAGTATTTCATAGCTTGATTGCAATACAGACCGATAAAAGACTGCCCGAGCGACTCGTCCATTTCCATCCACAAAAGGATGGTCATAGCCGATTACGAAATGCATGACTATCGCTCTCAGGATGGGATGAATAAACGAATCGCTATTTTCGGGTGATTCATTTGCAAACCGTATCAACTCATCCAGTCTCTTTGGCAATTCTCTCGCTGGCGGCGGTACGTGGAAAATATTTCCGTAATCATCTCCGACATGAATGCGCTTTTCATCTTCATCTTGAATACGTCCGGCTGCGTCGGGATTATCCATCGTGCTTTCTGTTAGGAATTTATGCAGATTCAATAGACCTTCGACGGTTAGCGATTCCGACTGTTGCTCCTGTATGCGCTTCATCGCAAAATAGTTGTTGAGAATCATTCGCTCGTACCTATCGCGCGGATTACGACCAGAGCGTATCATTGCACTTGCGACTTTTCGGGTTGTTGATGCACCTTCAAGCTGACTGGAGGCAATTGCTTCTTCAACTAGGGACGAAACCATATATCGGCTTCTCATTTCGTCGCTTGGGGCACTTGAAACCTTACCAATGAATCCATTCGCCTTGCTATCGATAACATGAAGATGCCTCAGTGTTTCATCAGTCAATATATAATTGAATTGATTATGGTTTTTATCATAGAACGGTAACATTCTACGCCTAGATATTCTGTTGGCTTTGATTACCATCCACCACTGCTCCCTATTGAGGCCATTTGGCGGGTCCATATACCTGATCTTGTCCCAGTGATGGTATTTCCGATATTCTTGAATTGGCATTGTAAACAGCTTTAACAACACTTCTGGTTCACTGCTGTATTTGCGGAATAAATCCGAGTGCTTTGGTGCAATAGGTATTTTTCGCATTACTTCGTCGACTTTTTCTGTAAGTGAAAGGAACCGCAAGGAGTTATTGACAATCCGGAATCAAAAGATTTACGCACCTTTCGGAAAGCAATTATTGATAGAAACCTATCAATATCTATCAATTATGTAAATATTGATAGATATTTACATTTGAGTGAATGAATCTTGAATCGTAAGTCATTGAAATTATTAATTCAAAAAACAAAAGTGAGTACTAGTTTTACTCTCTCCGCTGCAGGACGAATTGGAACCCGGTGTGAAGTAATGCACTGCTTGAGGAGTTCTTTTTTTGATGGGCTTGAACCCAAATAGTCGTTTGGGTGACTTTCTGGTGAAAGGCTTACTAAAACTGTGTACGTTGTGAACCTACTGTAGATTACGTTACTGGTAGAGTTGTAAGCGAGCCACTATGCATACGTTCAATGATGAACTGTGAGATTGCTTCATAATCACTAAGGTTTAAAACCACAATGCCCAAATCAATGAGGTCCGGCCTATCTGTCGCCACCGCAATGACATGTGCATCATTCTTGGCAAGCAGTGCATGCTTGAGCGAGGAGCGATACACTTCAATTTTCGTGAACGGTTCATGCTTGAAGCCTTCGACGATGACAAGATCCAGATTTTGATGCGAAAACTGAGCCAGCATTTCCCGTAGAACCGGCTCACTGTCATCTTCTTTCTCCATCACCCAGGCAATTCTCTGTTTGGACGCAATCATAACCTGTTGCGCTCCAGCACTGCGTAGTTCATAACTGTCCTTGCCCGGCCTGTCAATTACAAAACTGTGGTGCGCATGCTTGATAACTCCAATTCTTAACCCACGCTCGCGCAAAATTGGAATGATGTTGATGACCAAAGTTGTTTTGCCGGTTCCACTATACGCGGCAAATCCAATAATCGGAAGTCCTTCTTTACTTTTTTCAGCCATGAGACTTTCTGCACGTTCACAATCTTCCGACGTGTTGATATTCAAGAAACAATCCGGCGAATCAGAAAAATCGGCAGTAGCAAGTCGATGTTTGACAAACCATTTGTCAATCTTCCTCTCGCCGGCATTGAGAAAAGACAGCAAATCACTGTACAGTTCAGTTTTCGCCAACATGAACGTCGGCTGCAGACGTTCTGCGTCTTTGGCGACGACAATATCAATACTGCTGTCAACCTGAGCCATCATTCGGTCAACGTAATCTTGATTTAGAAACGGCCCATCACAAGGCACTGTGATAACCCAAGGTGTAGTTGCTACTTTCATCGCACTGACAAGACCTGCGAGCGGGCCTAAAAAACCTTGGATATCGTCCTCAATTACAGGTACGCCAAATCTACCGTAACTTTCCAGATTTCGATTAGCATTGATCAGTACTTCGGATACCTGCGGCAATAACAAGTCAATGACAATTCTGCACATCGGGCTCCCGGCAAGCGGAACGAGGCCTTTGTCCATACCTCCCATCCTGCGTGCTTGTCCACCTGCCAGGATGACACCTGTGACTTGTGCACCTTTTGAAACATGATCTAAGTTCATGACTGCAACACAATCCTCCCTTGTTCCATCTCGATAATCCGATCAGGCTTATAAGATTCTGCAGATTCATGAGTTGCAATGTACACAGTCGTTCCATCATCTGCCAGACTACGAATCAAGGCAAAAGTCTGATCGCGAGAAATTTGGTCCATTGCGGCTGTCGGCTCATCCAGAAGTAAAAGCTTGGGTGCCAGTATCCTTGCACGCGTCAATGCAACACGCTGCTGTTCGCCACCGGAAAGATCTCTCGCATTTCGTTGTGCGAGCGACAATAGTCCTGCCCACTCAAGCGCATTATTTACGTTTGTGTCAGTTTCGGTTCGATTACGTCGTCGTACACGAAGGCCGTATGCGACATTTCCAGCAACTGAACGATCGAACAGGTACGGTGTCTGATGAAGATAAACAACCGACTTGCGAAAGCTTTGAAATGCCCGCCTCCACGACATCTCCTCTCCGTTCAGTGCCACTGTACCAGTGTCCGGGGCAATCAGACCTGCAAGAATTTTCAGAAGCGTGCTCTTTCCTGCGCCGTTTTCGCCATGAATGACGACGCATTCGCCCCGACGAACGATCAATTCATCAACATCCAAAACTGTGCGTTTCAGCAAAGTCTTTTGGACGTTTTTCAACGTAATCAGTTCATTGAATTGTTGCATGACACCACTGAAATAATTAGTTACGCGCCATATCGCGACCTCGCACCGTCGCCACCGAGAAATTCAAGGCAAGCGCAAGTGTGATCAATACGGCTCCCAACGCAATTCCCTGCTCAAAATTCCCTTTCGAGGTCTCAAGCGCGATCGCGGTAGGAATGTTTCGAGTGTGATGCAGAATATTGCCACCCACCATGATTGAGCACCCAACTTCGGATACTACACGACCGAACGCAGTGACAACGGCCGCAACCAGTCCGAACCGAACCTCCCGCATGATGGTAAACATTGCTCGTAGTGGGTCAGCACCCAAAGTTCGTGCAGTCTGCCAAGCCTTCAAATCCACGCCTTGGAAAGCGACGTGAGTCATGGCGACAAGAAGCGGAAAAGCCAGAATCATCTGTCCAATAACCATCGCGCTTTGCGTAAACAACAATCGCCAGCCTCCGAACGGTCCCGAACTATAAAGCATTATGTATAGCAGCAGCCCTACAACGACAGCCGGAAGCGCTACCATGGAATTCACAATGGTGATTAGCGGCCGTCTGCCTGGAAAGTTACCGAAAGCCAGTGCAAATGCCACCAACAATGCCAGCGGAGTGATGAAAAGAATTGCACGGAAGGAAACGAAAAACGATATACCGACGATTTCCCAGATGCCCGCATCACCCGTGAAAAGCAGTTTCAGTGCTTGAGCGCTTGCAAAGATCAGACTATCCATGGACACTACCTTAGAGTCTGAGAGACGATGCAGTCAAAAGGAGAAGAATTATGGAAAATGAATCCGACAATTCAATGAGAATATCCTCAGTCATTCAATAACATAGAACAGCTGCTCGCCATTTACCCTGTAAGTTGAAATAATATTTTTAGCTTCATCGGACTTCAGCCAGTTAATCAGGTTCATTGCATCTTCATAATTAACCTGAGAGTGAACTTCAGGATTGACGGCAATAACACCATACACATTCCTCCCGTCCAGTGATCCTTCTACATGAATCGGAAGTGACAATCGACCACGCATGAATAGCCAAGTACCTTTATCCGCAAGAACATAAGCATTAAGTTCATCGGAAATTTGCAACGCTTTTCCCATTCCGAGACCCACTTCTTTATACCAGTCACCTTCCGGTGTTATGCCAGCCTGTTGCCATAGCTTCAGCTCTTTCTTATGTGTTCCCGAATCGTCACCTCTCGACACGAATGCCGAGCTAGTATTTGCTATTTTCGCTAAGGCTTCCTGCATATTTTTCATTCCATTAATTCTGGCTGGATCGCTTTCAGGGCCTACGATAATGAATTCGTTATACATAATTTCCTGGCGATTCACCCCGAACTCGCTCTCAACCAACTCCAGTTCCGAGTCTTTTGCGTGTACCAGAATGATATCGACATCGCCATTTCTAGCGTGAGTAAGAGCACGTCCTGTACCGCCCACAAGTGTGTGAACGCTGACGTCATATTTTGCTTCAAACACGGGAACCAGTTTTTCAATTAATCCAGAATTCTCTGTACTCGTCGTCGTAGAAAGTCGTAGTATGTCCGCTGCGAAACAAATACCGACTGTTCCAAATAACAGACATACCAGCAAAACAGGTTTGTAAGAAAGGGATAGTCGCACGATCTATTGATTCATAAATTTAGTAATTGTTGAAACTCGAAGCATTCACAAAACATCCTCGTTTACAGCTATGCTAACTAGGTGCTTCATTCGCGCAGCGAGTTCAATCTTGCTATCTAAATGATAGAAATTGGTCTCTAAAAAGCGTTTCAAAACAACAATCAAACGAATTGAGATTGTACTCGTTTTTAGATTGTCAGCATATCGGGACAGTGTTTGACACAATCTTACCAATCAATCACAATGTATATGATAATGTGTAAAGTTATCTTGATGCCATTTCTGACAAATTCACGCAATGAACTCACCTAATCCACGAACAACTTCCATTACAGTCGTCGGCAGCGGCTCCTGGGGAACAGCAATCGGTGCTTGGCTTGCTCGCAATGGTCACGACGTACGAATCTGGGATATTGATACCTCAGTAATTGACGATATCAATGCCACACATTGTAACAACCGGTATCTACCCGATTGTAAATTGCCCGAGAATCTGGTTGGATTTCGAGCGCTGGAATCCGCTATGGCCGATTGCTCGACTGTTGTAATTGTAGTCCCAAGCCGAGTTTTTGAGACTGCACTCCTGAATGTCGCATCTCACCTTGACAGAATGAATTCAAACGACACTCCAACTATTGTGTGGGGAACAAAGGGATTCGCTCAGAAAACTGGTGAACTCTTGAGTCATGTCGCGGAGCGTGTACTCGGAGATACGGCAATTTCAGCGGCTATTTCGGGTCCAAGTTTCGCATATGAGGTTGTGAGAGGAATGCCGGCGGGCTTTGATCTGGGGTCAAAGTCGAGTGAGAGAATTGAATCCATCGCGGACCTATTTCGCAGCGAAAACATTCTGGTCTATACAACTTCGGATATCATCGGCGTTCAGGTTGGCGGCGCAACCAAGAACGTAATCGCGATCGCGGCAGGAATCTCAGATGGTCTCGGCTTCGGAATCAATGCCCGCGCTTTGCTCATCACACGTGGACTTGCCGAAATGAATCGCCTGAATGTCGCTCTAGGCGGCAATGCCGAGACAATGATGGGGCTATCCGGACTTGGAGATCTGGTTTTAACCTGTTCTGGTGACCTGTCGCGAAACCGCAGGCTGGGGCTCGGTTTGGGACAAGGTAAACCTATTGACGAGATCGTTGAGGAAATCGGCCAGGAAGTGGAAGGCATTCAATCTACACGGGAAACTTACCAAATCGGCAAAAAGATGGACGTTTTCATGCCTATGACTGAGCACATGTATCGCATACTATATGAGGGATTGTCGCCTCTTCAGGCTGCTACCGAACTCATGGCAATCGGTCCGAGCCTCAAATGATCGAAATTTGCGCCAACTTTCAGCGTCTTTCAAGCAACACCAGCGATGCGGCGAGCTTTTAGCTTATTGTAGCCATCTTACCTATTTTGGGTTAATTGCAAGTTTTATATGCTGTGCTATAACAAGTGTATCGTGTCGTGATAGCGAAGAAAGTCAAATATGTTGTAACTAGAAAGAGATATGTGCTGTAGACTTTTTTAGCAATTTTTTGTTTGAAGGAGTTAATTTCGATAAAGAAAGCCCTTCAATGATGAAATTTGAGTCACTGAAACGAATACGGAACCTCTTTACGGAGTGGTTTGGTGAAATCTTGAGATTGCATCGCTCCAGTTGCTAATCTACCGTCCTTGCGAACTTGGCGGTCTAGGTAAGTGAAGTAGCCCAAAGATTCCGTATCAGTAACTACGCCAAATGGAGAACTGAGTCGAGGATGTTTTCTTCGGACACTCGCCGCTTGAGGGTCAACTTTTATCGCACATTCAAACTGAAACAATTACGTCGATTAGTTCCTTTGGCGGCAATTGCCCGTTGAATTTTTCACAGCAATCTTTGGCAATGCTTGCATCCTCCACGTTTGCGCAGTGGAAAATTTCCCCGTCACCATAAATACCCACGTCAATGTAGGTGGCATCAGTGCACTAAGAGAAATTAATCTCGCCATCTTCTGCAACTGAAATCTGGGGTAATTTCGTTCCAATTGGCAATAAATTTATGAAATAGCTAGCTTGCGAAAATGCGGCTGTTCCAAGAGTGAAAAAGAATCCAACTTTTGATTCGAGGTGCGTCGTCGCTCATGGAGTTTGCCGTGAATCGACTCATTACGTGGTTAATCCATCCAGGTGCTGACATAACTCTTGATTTTATGCGGTTTGAAGTCGGTCAATACTTTCTGCTTCTACGAATGACGAATCACAAGTGGCATGCAAATCAACTATATCTATTCCGGATTTAATTCGCCATCTGGGTGAGCCACGGCTACTCTTTGGACTCAACATTTGCTTGAAATTTTTCGATTCTATCTCGCTTCTCATTCACGCAGGAAACCAAGTAAAGAATATTTTGAGCATATATTCAATACTGTGAGCATTATCCGAGTTAGTGAAAGTAAACATTGGTGTTGAGATCCAAGATAGATTTGCCCGCTGTCGATTCCAAATCAAATTAACTGAGCGAGAAATGTTTTCGCCGGCACGATAATTGGCTGGTGAAATTCGAAGCAATCTCGTTCCACAAAATCCATGTCGAATGCAACCTGAAAAGCATGTGGCGTCTGAGTTTGCCGCTGAAAATATGCCAGTGAACTGGAAAGCTTCGTTCTTTCGCTGCTCTTTACTTCTACCAAAAACCAAGGAGAATTGTCACGCGTTACTAAGAAATCAACTTCACGTTTCTGCTTGTCGCGAACGAAATATAGACCGAACTCACCTTGACCGGTTTCAGTCCACCAGTGAACAGCTTTGAGTAAAGCGCTTGCAACAAAATTCTCGGCGCGGGCACCTGAATCTTCAACCTGTGACCAATCCCACAGATAATACTTCGGCTCCTTGCGTAATGCCCTTGCCACATTGCTGTACCAAGGTCTCACAGTAAAACAGAAGTAAAGCGACTCCAAAGTAGAAATCCATCGCCTGACAGTGTCCACTGATACACGAACACTCTTGGCAAGGTAGGAATAACTAGTTAGCTGGCCGACTTGTTGTCGCAGGTATTCGGCGAGCATTTCGAGCTGACCGAGTTCCTGAATTCGAGTGAGTTCACGCAAGTCTTCGCGCAGAAGATGTTCGGTGCGCAAGGAGCTCCAGCGACCGTAGAATCGCTGATTGCATTTGATATACGGTTCCGGAAATCCCCCAAAACGCCACAGCGTTTCCCAATGCTCGTCATCGATTTTTCGAGGTTCTCGGTTGATCAGTTGCACCGCTGATTGGTCATTGCACTCAGGCACTGAAAGCGGGTGTAGAGTATACGGAAAGTAACGCCCCATCAAACTGTCCCCACCGTGCCTGAACACTTGAAGAGACGCGCTGCCGGTTATCAGCACTTTGGCAAAAGATTCATATTGATCAAAAAATCCCTTTAGAAGATTCCGCCAGTGTTGATACTTGTGTAATTCATCGAACACACAAAGTGGCAGATCATCGGCAAGTCGCTCCACTCCGAGCTTGTCAGCGATTATTTGTGGCCCTTCCAGGATGGTTTTTCGATCAGACTGATTGTCCCAATTAAGATACTGGTATCGAGCAAAAGAGTTTCCGATTATCTTGGCAAAGGTGGTTTTACCGACCTGCCTAGGACCTGAAAGAAACAACATCTGCCGATTATTTTGATAATGCCCTGTGAACTCGTTGGATAGATATCTATTGATGTCCATTATCTGCATATAACGTAAATTAGTAATTACTGTTTTACGATTATACATAAAATAGTCATAACTTGATGAACCACTGATATTTAGGGCGCATCGGAGTATGAAATTCATTCCTGACTAGTATTCAACTGCATCGTTAATTCGAAACATCTTGAAAACAGTTGAATTTCTCTGCATTCAATCTGTAGATCGTCAGCGGGAAGAAGAGCAAATCTATGGAAACAGCCCAAACTTCAAAAAGCACACACTGTAATCCAGAATAGCCAGATAACACACCTTAAGCTTGGATGATACCTTACGCTAAGACTGCTCAAGGTAAACCGATCGTACTCTCGTATGCAATAACTCCATAGACTTCATTTCTTGATCGAAAATCTACTGTAACGGCCTACAGGAGTTCCACATCAATTTGTGTGGAATACAGGTTCAGAAATTTCGAAAACAATTACATATTTTGCAACATCGAAGCCTCTCACACCAAAAAAATTGGTATATTATTTGCTGTTACCATTTGCCGTAGTGCATAGTCGGTTCATATTGCCGGCTTTGCTTTTATTTGCATGGCTGAAAACTTTATTCGGTCGATTAGAATATGGATATGCCTTGGCTGAATTAATCCAAAACTCAGGTATGACACGCTTTAATTTACCGTTCCAGGCAGGAACCGGTAGAATTCTTGTCACCCAAACCATTGTCACCCTGATCGGTACAATTATCTTTGCCTTTGCCGGCATTGTTGCACTCTATTCAGCTCTCTTGGGCGGCATCGCCTGCCTGCTCCCCAGCGCCTATTCAATCTGGCGCGTATTCGGTAAAAATCGTGCAGTTCATCAACTTGACCCTCGTATATTTGGCATAATGCTACGCGCCGAATTCGTAAAATTCGCCATTACCGGCATCGTATTTGCCGCATTTTTCTGGTTGATCAATCCTATAGACCCAATCGCCATGTTCTCCGTGTTTACGGTCGCCATGTTTGCTGGATGGATTGAAGCCGGGTTGCGAATTGGCTAGAAGCTGAAATTCAACTGATCGGCAATTCGTACATTTATGGCTAGCAACGAAGTCCTGACTGCATCAGGCTATATCAAGCACCATCTCCAGAACCTGACGTTCGGGAATCATCCCGAACACGGCTGGTCGATCGCGCATAGCGCACAGGAAGCCGCCGACATGGGGTTCATCGCGATTCACCTTGACAGCATGTTCTGGTCAATTTTTCTCGGTGCCCTGTTCCTGATCGTGTTCCGTCTTGTTGCATTACGCGTTACCAGCGGCACGCCCGGAAAGCTTCAGAATTTCATTGAGTGGATCGTAGATTTTATTGAAGATAATGTACGTGGTTCGTTTTCCGGTAAGAATGACCTGATCGCCCCGCTTGCACTCACACTGTTCGTCTGGATTCTGTTGATGAATCTGATGGACCTGGTGCCGGTCGACTGGATTCCCGAGCTGGCAAAACTGCTCGGTATCGAATATATGAAAGTGGTCCCGACAACCGATCCGAACGTCACCTTCGCGATGGCATTGTCAGTGTTCGTTTTGATGATTTATTTCAACATCAAGAACAAAGGCGTTAGCGGGTTTCTTGGTGAGTTGACACTGCAGCCTTTCGGCAAGTATATGATGCCAGTCAATTTGTTTCTGGAAGGCATCGGTCTGCTGGCGAAGCCGCTGTCACACTCGCTACGATTGTTCGGGAATTTATACGCAGGCGAAATGATTTTCATTCTGATCGCCCTTCTGTTCAGTACTGGATGGGTGCTCGGAATTATGGGCGGATTTTTACAATGGGCATGGGCTGTATTTCATGTTTTAATTGTGCTGTTACAGGCTTTTATTTTCATGGTGCTGACCATTGTCTATATGGACATGGCTCATCACCAACACTAAACTAATTTCAATCACAATGGTTTGCTAGATCGGAGATAACATTATGGAAGCAGCATTGTATTTTATCGCTGGTGCCGTACTACTTGGCATGGGCGCAGTTGGAGCTGCAATCGGCATTGGAATTCTCGCCGCTCGATTTATCGAAGCAATCGCGAGACAACCCGAACTGTTGCCAATGCTGCGCGTTCAGTTCTTCATCATGATGGGACTCGTCGATGCGGTTCCGATGATCGGTGTCGGTATCGCATTCTACATTCTGTTCGCAGTCGCGTGACGCAGACCGGTCGCAGTCTGACCGGAATTAACCAACTGGTGTAGCGCAATACTATGAATATTAATCTGACGCTAATTGGACAGACGATTACGTTCATCATTTTCGTCTGGTTTTGCATGAAATTCATTTGGCCGCCGATTATGAACGCGCTGAATGAAAGACGCAAAACCATATCGGACGGACTCGCCGCAGCCGAACAAGGGCAACGTGAGCGAGAGAAAGGCCAAATGGACGCTAACGAACTCGTTGACGAAGCGAAGTCACAGGCGCAGGAGATAATCGCTCGTGCTGAAAAACGAGGTACTGAAGTTGTCGCTGATGCGAAAAACGAAGCTCGAACCGAAGGAGAGCGAATTCTCAATGCAGCACGTGGGGAAATCGAGATGGAAGCCAACCGTACCCGAGAACAGCTGCGAACGCAGGTCGCCCAGTTGGCAATTGCCGGTGCGGAACAGATTCTCGCCAGGGAAGTCGATGCGAAAGCGCATGAGAAAATGCTTTCTGACCTGGCTGACAACCTTTAGTCAAGGGCTACTGAGACCGTGAGCGAACTCTCCAATATTGCACGACCGTACGCACAGGCGGTATTTGAAATCGCCAGGGAATCTGACCGCTTCGACGAATGGTCCGATAGTCTTGAGATTTTGAGCACAATAGTCAGCTTGTCGGAGTTGCAAGCCCTGATCAGCAACCCGCGTATTACTCGAGAACAGGTACTGGACATCGTTTTGGAAATTGGTGCTGACGCTTTTGATGAGCAATCGCGGAACTTCGTGAGAATTCTAAGTCACTATAGACGGTTGCCAGCCGCGCCGCTGATCGCAAGTCAGTACGAAAATTTGCGCGCGGAGGCAGAAGGCATTATTGGAGCGGAACTTGAAACTGCATACGAAATTAATGATGAACAGCGAGGCAAGCTGATTGCCGCACTGGAGACCCGGCTCGGCCGCAAGGTGAGATTGTCCAGCAAACTTGACGAAAACCTGATCGGTGGTGCCGTTATTCGCGCCGGCGATTGGGTGATTGACGGCTCCATCCGAGCTCGACTGGAAAAACTCTCCAGTTATCTTGGTGTATGACAACCGTCATTCCACGCACATAGACAGCGTAACTGCCATTATTGAAACCAGAGGAAGAAACAAATGGCGATGCAATTAAATCCGTCCGAAATCAGCGAGCTGATCAAGGCTCGAATTGCGGACTTTGACGTAACTGCGCAGGCAAGAAGCGAGGGAACCGTTGTAATGCTTATGGACGGAATCGTTCGTATTCATGGGCTTGCAGATGCACTGCAAGGGGAGATGCTGGAGTTTCCGGGCGATACTTTTGGACTCGCCTTGAACCTTGAGCGTGATTCAGTCGGTGCGGTTATTCTCGGTGACTACGAACACATAACAGAAGGCGACACGGTCAGGTGTACCGGTCGAATTCTCGAAGTCCCAATCGGCGAAGGATTGTTGGGCCGGGTTGTCGATTCACTCGGACGCCCGCTTGACGGCAAGGGCCCGATTGAATCCCGCGGCTCAGCGCCAATCGAGAAAGTTGCACCCGGCGTCATTTCTCGTCAATCTGTGTCTGAACCCGTTCAAACCGGATTAAAGTCAATCGATTCCATGGTCCCGATCGGCCGCGGCCAGCGAGAACTGATCATCGGCGACAGACAGACCGGTAAAACCGCAGTCGCAATCGACACCATCATCAATCAGAAAGACACCGGTATCAAGTGCATCTATGTTGCGATAGGCCAGAAACTTTCAAGCGTCGCAAACGTGGTACGCAAGCTTGAGGAACACGGTGCGATGGATCACACGATTCTCGTGTCAGCGTCAGCTGCGGAAAGTGCCGCCATGCAGTACATCGCACCTTACTCCGGCTGTACTATGGGTGAGTATTTCCGCGACAACGGCCAAGACGCCCTGATCGTCTACGACGATCTAACCAAGCAGGCATGGGCCTATCGTCAGGTTTCGCTGTTGCTGCGACGTCCGCCGGGACGTGAAGCCTATCCAGGCGATGTCTTCTATCTGCATTCACGACTGCTGGAACGGGCTTCTCGAATCAATGCAGACTATGTTGAATCCATCACCAATGGGGAAGTGAAAGGACGTACCGGTTCTCTGACTGCACTGCCGATAATCGAAACGCAAGCAAGCGACGTCTCGGCATTTATCCCCACCAACGTAATCTCAATTACGGACGGACAAATTTACCTGGAGAGCGACCTGTTTAATGCAAACATTCGCCCAGCAATCAATGCAGGCCTATCGGTGTCGAGAGTTGGTGGAGCGGCACAGACGCCAATCGTCAAGAAACTCGGCGGCGGTATCCGGCTTGCCTTGGCGCAATATCGTGAGCTCGCAGCTTTTTCACAGTTTGCCTCCGATCTTGACGAAGCAACCCGCAAGCAGTTGGAACGAGGGCAACGAGTTACCGAAATCATGAAACAGCCACAGTACGAACCGTTATCAGTAGCAGCAATGGCGTTCGCACTGTACGCCGCAAATGAAGGTTATCTCGATGCTATCGAGGTTCCTCAGGTCGTAGGTTTTGAGCAGGCAATGCAATCCTACTTGAAATCAAATTATTCCGATCTGCTTGATGCAATCAATGCAAACCCAGAATACAACGATGAGGTTGCCGGCAAGATGAAAGATGCGCTTGACGATTTTGTCAAGAACGGTACCTGGTAATCTGATCATGAGTCACATCAAAATTTCAAAAGCTTGAATTAGACCATGGCAGGCGCAAAAGAAATCCGCACCAAGATTCGGAGCATCCAGAATACGCAGAAAATCACCTCTGCGATGGAAATGGTTGCTGCCAGCAAGATGCGCCGTGCGCAGGAACGTATGCGAGCCGCCCGCCCCTATGCCGAATCCATCCGAAGGGTGATCGCACACCTATGGCACGCCAACCTCGAATACAAGCACCCCTATGCAGTGGAAAGAGAAACATCGGCTGTCGGATATATCGTAGTCAGCACCGATCGCGGTCTTTGTGGAGGTCTCAACATCAACCTGTTTCGATCAGCTCTCAACTCCATTTCAGATTGGGAAAGTAAAGGAGTATCAGCCGAATTCGCCATCATCGGCAACAAGGGACTTGGATTTTTTCGACGCTTGGGGGCAAACATCCTCTGTCAGGCATCCCATCTGGGCGATGCACCACAGATCGTCGAACTGATTGGAGCCGTCAAAGTAATGCTGGATGCCTATGAGGAAGGAAAGATTGACCGACTTTATCTGCTCAGCAACCGCTTTGTGAACACCATGACACAGAGTCCGTTGATTGATCAGATTTTGCCGATTAAAGTCGATGAACCGGATCAGAAACTATCGCACTATTGGGACTACCTGTATGAACCGGAATCGCATGAAGTGGTGGACGCGTTGATGAAACGTTACCTCGAATCAATCGTTTATCAGGCGGTTATCGAAAATATCGCCTGCGAGCAATCGGCTCGAATGGTAGCAATGAAAGCTGCAACCGACAACGCCGGAAATCTGATTGACGAGTTGAACCTGATCTACAACAAGGCAAGACAGGCGGCGATCACACAGGAAATTTCCGAAATCGTAGGCGGTGCCGCTGCGGTCTAGTTTTAATGAACGAAGTCAAACTAGCATCCAGGTGGTGCTTCAGGAATAAATACCAGTAAACAAGAGGCAATCATGACACAAGGGAAAATTGTCGAAATCATTGGAGCAGTCGTGGACGTGGAGTTTCCACGAGCAGAAGTTCCAAAAGTCTATAACGCGCTCAAAGTAGAGCAAACCGGTCTAACGCTGGAAGTGCAGCAGCAGATGGGAGATGGCGTCGTTCGAACCATCGCCATGGGATCCAGCGACGGACTGCAGCGCGGGCTTGAGGTAACAAATACCGGCGAGCCCATCAAGGTACCTGTCGGCGAGCCGACGCTGGGGCGCATCATGAATGTACTTGGCGAGCCCGTAGATGAGGCCGGACCGGTTGAATCTGAAAATTATTGGGCAATTCACCGCAAGCCGCCCGAATTTACCGATCAGGCGACAGCCGTGGAAATACTTGAAACCGGCATCAAGGTTATTGATCTGATCATGCCGATCGCTAAAGGCGGAAAAATTGGATTGTTCGGTGGTGCAGGGGTCGGCAAGACTGTCACGCTGATGGAACTGATCCGTAATATCGCAATCGAACACGCTGGTTATTCAGTTTTCGCAGGGGTTGGTGAGCGAACCCGTGAAGGAAATGACTTCTACCATGAAATGAAGGAAGCGGATGTGCTCAACAAGGTCTCGCTGGTTTACGGCCAAATGAACGAGCCGCCCGGCAACCGGCTCCGTGTAGCGCTCGCGGGACTCACGATATCCGAATTTTTCCGCGATGAAGGCAGAGACGTGCTCCTGTTCATCGACAACATTTACCGCTACACGCTGGCCGGTGTAGAGGTATCCGCACTGCTGGGTCGAATGCCGTCGGCAGTCGGATATCAGCCAACGCTTGCTGCAGAGATGGGGATTCTTCAGGAAAGAATTACTTCCACCAGAACCGGTTCGATCACTTCCTTTCAGGCGGTTTATGTTCCAGCCGACGATCTGACCGACCCATCGCCGGCAACTACGTTTGCTCACTTGGATGCAACCTTGGTTCTATCCAGGCAGATTGCAGAATTAGGCATATACCCGGCAGTCGATCCGCTCGATTCCACCAGCCGGCAGTTGGACCCACTCGTGGTAGGACAAGAGCATTACGATACAGCTCGTACCGTTCAGGGAACACTGCAGCGATATAAGGAATTGCGAGACATCATCGCGATTCTAGGTATGGACGAACTCTCGGAAGACGACAAGTTGGCGGTCTCCAGAGCACGAAAAATCCAGCGCTTTCTGTCACAGCCATTCTTTGTTGCCGAAACATTTACCGGTAGTGCAGGAAAGTATGTATCACTGGCTGATACAATCAAGGGATTCCAGGGAATTGTAAACGGTGATTATGACGACATACCCGAGCAGGCTTTCTATATGGTTGGTCCGATTGAAGAAGTCGTCGAAGCACACAAGAAGGCGGCATAGCCGAGTTCGATCAATCAACTGAATAAATCATTATGGCTACAATTCAAGTAGAAATCGTTAGCGCTGAAGAAGCAATCTGGACAGGTACCGGAGTCATGGTTTTCGCGCCTGCGGAAATGGGAGAAGTCGGTATTGCCCCGCAGCATGCTCCGTTGCTTACGCGATTGAAGCCGGGAGAGGTGCGCGTCCAGCAAGAGAATGGAGATGAACAGTTTTTCTTCATTTCCGGTGGATTGCTCGAAGTTCAACCGAACCAAGTAACCATACTTTCCGATACAGCTGTCAGGGCTGCCGATCTGGATGAAGCGCAAGCGTTGGAAGCTCAACAGCAGGCGGAACGCGATTTGCAAGACAAGACTTCCAAGATGGATCTCGCCAAGGCAAAAGCGGAACTCATTCAGGCGACAGCACAGTTGCGAGCTCTTCAGAAACTGAGACAAACCCGTCGCTGACTTGACAACCTGTTCGGGTTCAATCAAATTCAAACCGAAGAATTGAATGGGGTATGGATTGACCAAATCCGAAGTCATCATACTCGCAGGAGGACAGGGAGTGCGAATGCACTCCGACAAGCCGAAATCTTTGCAGCAGATCGGCGGCAAACCTATGCTTCACTACATTGTAGATTGCGTGAGGAACGTGGGTTTTGACCGAATTCATGTCGTTTATGGCGCAAACGGTCAAGATATTCCAAAAACGTTTGCGCAGGAAGACATCAACTGGGTATTGCAGGCAGAAGCCCTCGGTACCGGGCATGCCGCAATTCAGGCAATTCCCCACGTGATGCCCAGCTCAGTCGTATGCATCCTGTATGGCGACAATCCGTTCATTAACCCGAAAACCATATCAAGGCTGACTGAACTGGCCAAGAGAAATAGTCTCGCGCTGCTCACAACCGAGTTGAAAGACCCGACAGGCTATGGGAGAATCAGGAGAAACGATGACGGCAAACTGCAAAAGATTGTAGAACACAAGGATGCCGATGAAAACGAGCGTAAAATTACGGAAGTGAACGTGGGACCGCTGGCTGCTCCGGCAAGCTTGTTGAAAGAATGGCTGACACGACTGGACAATCGCAATAACCAAAGAGAATATTACCTGACCGACATCATCGATTTTGCTGTATCTGATGGAATTGAGGTTTCAACGGGGAAAACCCTGCACAGGAGTGAATCTTCAGGAGTTAACAACAGATTTGACCAAGCTCAACTTGAAAGGATCGTTCAATTGAACAAAGCAAAAGATTTGATGCACTCAGGCGTACAGATTGCCGACCCTGCAAGATTTGATTTACGTGGGGAATGTAGAGCCGGTAAAGACTGCCAAATCGATGTAAACGTTGTTCTGGAAGGCACCGTAAATCTTGAAAACAATGTAGTGATTGAAGCCAATAATGTCATTCGAAATTCCAATCTGGGTGACGGCGTCACCATCCTGCCGAATTGCGTAATTGAGGGAGCAAAGATTGAAGAAGGGTGTACGATCGGGCCGTACGCCAGAATTCGACCGGGTACAAAAATTGGCAGAAATTGTAAAGTCGGGAATTTTGTCGAAATCAAGAATTCCGAAATTGGCGAAGGATCCAAAGTCAATCACCTAGCATATATCGGTGATTCCGAAATTGGAAAGAATGTAAATTTTGGTGCCGGTTCGATTACCTGTAACTACGACGGCCAGAACAAGCACCGAACGAGAGTCGGCGATGATGTCTTTATTGGTTCCAACGTATCACTTGTTGCGCCTCTCGAAATTGGCAACAAAGCGGTGATCGGAGCCGGATCCACCATCACGAAAGATGTGGAGTCGGGTCAAGCGGCAGTTGAACGATCAAATACCAGAGTCGTACCCGCTAATCGACTGATTTCTAGAATAAAATAACTGCTTTCTATAAGAGAGGATACAAGTTCTCCGAACTGTCAGAGTGCCAAAAATCTCAACTTTATAGACACTTCCAATTACCAATTAAATTATGTGTGGAATTATCGGCGCAGTTTCCAATCGTGACATCGTACCTACTCTGATTGACAGCATGCGCATGATGGAATATCGAGGTTATGATTCCGCCGGTATTGCAGTAATCAATTCCAATGGCGAGTTTGATCGGGAAAGATGCGTAGGTAAAGTCGAAAATTTAGTTCATTCGCTTCAGAATGGAAATTCAATATCCGGCACGACTGGAATCGGACATACCCGCTGGGCCACGCATGGCCCTGCGAACGAAGCCAACGCACACCCACTCATCAGCAGTGGCCGAGTGGCTGTCGTCTGCAATGGAATCATTGAAAATTACGAAGAATTGCGACATCAGCATCTTCAGGAAGGAAGTATTTACGATTCTTCAACGGATACCGAAGTCATTCTGCATGAATTGATGAAATTTCTGGATGACGGTTTGGGATTCCTGGATGCAGTCAAGGAAACAGTGAAACGACTCATCGGTTCTTATGCCTTCGCCGCCCTGTGTATTTCCGAACCTAGGAAAATCATCATTGCCAAGCGCGGTTGTCCGCTACTGATCGGGTTCGGTGATAATGAAACTTTCATCGCTTCTGATGCGATTGCACTAGCCAAGATTGCAAAATCCATCATTGTGCTGGAGAATGGCGATATCGCAGAAATTTTGGGTGGATCGGAAATCAACATCATCGATCAATTCGGTGAAGAAGTAAATCGCAAAGATGAGTCCATCCCAATTCAACCAAAGCTCGTTGATCTGGCACATTACTCCCACTACATGCAAAAGGAGATTTTTGAGCAAGGCTCCGCAGTTGCAAACACGCTTGAAGAGCGAATTACGAATAATTGCATGCTGGAAATTGAAACTTTCGGTGAAGAAGCAGTCGAAATTTTTAATCAAGTGGAAGCAGTGAGAATTCTTGCTTGTGGAACAAGCTACTATGCCGGAATGGTTGCAAGAATTTGGCTGGAGTCAATGGGAATACCTTGTGAAGCAGAGATTGCCAGCGAATTCCGATATCGAAATCCAGTTGTACCCGACAATGCGTTGGTTGTCGCAATATCTCAATCAGGTGAAACCGCAGATACACTGGCAGCACTGAATCAAGCATCGAAACTTGGCTACAAGTATTCCTTAGCAATCTGCAATTCTCCATTCAGTCAAATAACCCGCGTGACAGATCTGGTTTTGCACACACGTGCAGGACCGGAAATTTCCGTCGCTTCTACCAAAGCGTTTACCACACAACTGGTTTCATTGCTGCTACTGATGATTGCGCTTGCGAAGAGAAGAGGAATGACTGTGGATGAAGAAGCCGAGATTATTGGTGAGCTTCGAGCCTTGCCATCTCGAATTGAAGCGCTTCTTCAAATGGACAAACAGATTGCTGAACTATCAGATTACTTTGCTGACAAGGAACACACCTTATTTCTCGGCCGTGGAACTCACTATCCGATTGCGCTAGAAGGAGCGCTGAAACTGAAAGAAATTTCCTACATTCATGCTGATGCATATCCCGCTGGAGAATTGAAACATGGTCCGCTGGCGCTGATTGATGCAAAAACGCCGACGATCGCCGTAGCGCCCAACAATCATCTGCTGGCAAAACTGAAAGCTAATATTCAGGAAGTTCGTGCAAGAGGCGGCAAGCTGTTTGTTTTTTCTGATTCAGGAACCCCTATCAAGTCAGACGAATTGATTGAAGTGATTGAAGTTGTCCAATCGGGGCCATTCACCTCTCCCATCATTCACACGATAGCTCTGCAACTGCTCGCCTATCACGTGGCAGTCACAAAGGGGAATGACGTTGATAATCCGAGAAACCTGGCAAAATCGGTAACCGTGGAGTAGTTTCCAACGTACGGGTTCTGACGTTGATTATTACCTCTGTTTAACTGCAACTCTAAGAACCTACACACTCTGGGTTCGCCCATACTCTGAGTATCAACAATTTCTTCATGACACGATCAAGGTACTCCATAACGGTGGTATGGGGTATCACAAGATCGCTGAATGGTTGAGGGAGAGGGGATACCAGACGGTAAGGGGAAAGCGGTTCTTCGCTAATCACGTTTTTCAATTCTAAGACGGAAATTAGCGTCTAAGTTGCAGACCAAAGAACCAGTTAGAAATTGGACCCCTAAGTGTCCGATATGTTGATAAGACACTGATCAACTCAGACTAGTTATCCCAATTCCTTCCATTCGACCATTTCTTTTCAATCTTGAAGAAAAAGAGATTGAGGGATAATAGATTGAATACACGATATAAATTAGAAATCGGACCACTTAGTCTAATCATTATTGACGGCTAATAACCGAAGAGGAGAAATCAGTGCAAAATACATATGAAGAGTTACCGTCAAATCTACCTGTTCCGATTGATGATGGTGCTTGTGACCATTTGGTGGGAATGCGGTTTCCAGACATATTTCTGAAATCCACTTCTGGAGAAAATGTAAATCTTTCACGAATTGAAGGCAGGGTTGTGATCTATTGTTATCCAATGACAGGCAAACCAGGCGTTCCGCTTCCAGAGGATTGGGATGAAATTCCAGGCGCACGAGGTTGCACGCCTCAGAGTTGTTCATTTAGAGATCATCATGCAGAATTATCTGAACTGGATGCTGAAGTATATGGTATGAGCACGCAGACATATAAATATCAGCAAGAAATGGCAGAACGCCTGCATCTTCCCTTTCAAGTAATCAGCGATAGTAATCTTGAATTTTGCAGGGCGATGAAAATCCCAACTTTCAGTGTGGATGGCAATACACTGATGAAGCGGATGACGATGATTTCTTTTAATGGTTCGGTTGAAGCAGTCCACTATCCAGTGTTTCCAAGTGACTCTGATCCAAAATGGGTTATTCAATATCTTGAATCTAAAAGAACATAGTGATCAACCCCACAAATTGACTGAAGCAGTGACAGTGCAGTAGATTTCGTAACCGAAAATTGCGAACCTGCCAAATGCAGGCCCACCATTCCAAAAACAAACCCCACCCGGTAAAAATACCGGATGGGGTTACAACTTTTTCGACACATCTAGTAACTATTTTTCGATAGTAACTAACGTTTGTCGATTAACAGATCAACTGCCTCGAGAGCGAAAGTGTTCGTCTTCTTTCTTCAGCTTATTGGCTTCACCCATCAATTGACAAATGTGCCAAGCCACCCAGAAAACCACTCCAGCTAATACCAGCATCCACTCAGTCCCTACAAAAGGATATATCGGACCGATATCGGCGATTGTTCCCGCCCAGTCCGTAAATGATCCTGTCATCATCTTAATTTACCTCCAGGTTAAGTTTAACTGCCTTTGGCAGCGGCTTCTGCAGCCATGATCTCTTGTTCCTCAACGACCATGGCCTCTTGCCCATAGGTGTCAAGCCCGGCAATTTCAACCGATTTGGGTATTCGCAATATGCCGAGTGAATTCAAAATCTTCGCAATGACGTAGCCTGGGATGAATCCCAAAACTCCAAACATAATGATCGCTCCAATGAACTGTCCAATGGGATTGATCACTTCAAAGCTTGTATCAGGTGACGATGGATAACCCCAAAGCACAAACCCTGCGATTACGACACCGAAGAATCCTGCATAACCATGCACTGCTACGGCACCTACAGCATCGTCAACCTTGAATCGTCGCTCCACGTAGTAGTGCAGCTTATACATGAAGATTACACCAACGATGGCAATGAACATTGCCTGAATTGGGTGATACAGATCGTTACCCGCAGAGGCTGCGATAATTCCAGCAAGTCCCGACGAATAAGTCCAGAACGCATCACCTTTTGAAACCCAGTATCCAGCAAGTAAACCACCGGACAGGGACATCAGGAAGTTGACCGTAATGGCACTCAATGTCGTTGGGCCCAAATAAATGTTGGTGGCTGAGAAAAATTCACCATCACCGGCCTGTACATCCCAGATCGGAACGTTACAGGCAACATAGAATCCCCAGAAACCGGTATAGATAAGAAACAATCCAATCGTAACCAGCCATGGGTTCCTTGGGTTGATGTTGCGAGGAGTACCGTCTGCAGCAAATTTCCCGATCCTCGGACCGAGAACAACCAGAATTCCGAGTGCAAATCCGCCTGCAATAGCGTGAATAACGCCAGAGGCGTATGCATCGTGGTAGCCAAGCAACTGAACCATCCAGCCTCCTGCATGCCAGCCCCAAGCAGCATCAATTATCCAGAACACGGATCCAATTGCAACTGCCAGAATCCAGAATGCTCCCGACTGTATTCGCTCAATGACGGAACCGGAAACGATTGAAGCTGCAGTCCAAGAGAATAAAAGGAAAGCTGCCCAGAATACACCATTGATGCGTTCCCATCCATCGGCTCCAGCACCCATGTGAGTGCCCATGAGCTGACTCCAAGGTAATGCATGTGGTGCTTCGACTAAGCCGCCGGTAATTCCCGGGCCGTTTGGGAAGGCGAAATAAATCCACCAACCGAAAAAGAAAAATGTGATTGTTACCAATGGAATCAACATTGTATTCTTCAATAGCGTATGAATGTGGTTCTTCTGGCGAGAAGCACCAACCTCATACATGCAGAACCCAATGTGAATCAGGAACATGATAACAACCGTAAGCCAATAGTAGAACTCGGTAAAAATTACCACGAGTGCTGATAATTGGTCATCCATGTTCTCACTCCTAAAAATGTTTTGTGAAAATCAAATTCTTATATTTATGTTTATGAATGTCAATTTGCCGTTAACGAGGGCATTATCTGCCTAATCACTATACCTTCTAATTGACTATCTTGGATTTTATAGCAAATGCCCCTTACATTCTACATTAGATTGCATTTACGAAGGAAGCAATTAATTGCCCTAATCCGCAATTAGAAATCTGAGAATAATAGAAAAGCCTTGTACAATAAGGCTTTCATAAACAATCGGATTTCACCCAATGGGTGAGGCCCAAAAATATCTCAGAGGTACAAGGCTTATGCCGATTTTACCCCATAAAATTGGAATCAGCAAACGTATTTTAACCTCCCGCGTCGGTTTGATCGTCGTTGCACAGCTAATGCAGCGTCTTGGTCTGGAACAATTGGCGGATCGGCAATTGCCTGTAGCGGGCAGCAACCGCGGCTACCGTCAAGGCGCGATGTTCAATATTTTCATGTTGCTGTTTCATGAAGGCGGCAAATGTCTTGACGACGTAAGCCATTTGCAAAAAGAAAAGCCTTTGATGAAGCTATTGGGCTGCGGGAAGTTGCCTGGGGCCAAGACACTGGGCAATTGGTTGCGGCGTGTCGGGCGCAGTTGTCAGGCGATGCAAGGATTGGTCAATATTAACAAAACAATTCTTGCAGCAGGGCTTTACAACCGAACGCAGATTACCTTGGACATAGATGCTACGGTGATCGAATCGAACAAGCGCACAGCTCGGTACACGTATAAGAAGCACCGTGGCTACACGCCGATGGTCGGGCACATCGCTGAAACCGACCAGGTGGTGGCGGTAGAGTTTCGAGAAGGCAATGAATCTCCGAACAAAGAGAATTTACAGTTCATCCAGCGCTGTGAGTCGGCATTGCCGGAGGGTGTGTCGGTATCGGATGTTCGCATTGATGCTGCCGGCTATCAAGCCGCGGTGATCAACTATGCGATGGACAGTGGCATGGGCTTTGCGATCCGTGCCAAGATGGATAGTGCGGTCAAAGAAACCATCTCTGAAATCAAAGATTGCGAATGGCGCCCATTGGTATATCGTGATGGCAGTGAATCGGACACAGAACAGGTTTGTCGCACGTTGCATGTGATGACAAAAACAGAAGCGTTTACGCTGATTGTGCAAAGAAAGCACATTGATGATGATGACAACTCACAGTTGGACATTTTGATCAACAGCGATGATGAAACAGGGGTACGGGGTCGCAACATTTATCGTGCGATTGCAACCAACAAGGATGAGTTATCAGACCCCGAGGTGGTGCATTTTTATAACCAGCGTGGCGAGTCGAGCGAAAACAGAATCAAGGAGCTTCGCAGTGATTTCGCCGCCGCCAGATTGCCCTGTGGGGACTTTCATGCCAATGCAGCATGGCTGATGTTAAGCTCAATGGCCTATAACCTGTTTGCCTTGATGCGGATGGTATTGCCGCATTCGTTGTCAACTGCCCGTGCTCCTACAGTGCGTTTGCGTCTGTATGATGTCGCCGCACTGATCGTATGCCATGCCCGGCAATGGACAGTGAAAGTCAATGCCTGCCACCGCAAGGTGATGGATGAAGCGCTGGATCATATTCGAGGCTTTCCGCTTCTGTTATGAGCTGAGCGCCTCGGGTGGCGCTTTTTCGAACCGGGCTTGAATCCATTCCGACTCCGGAAGGGTTGCGCACCTTTGCACAGTGGCGAAAATGCCAGCGGACAATGCATCAGGTTGGCAATCTCCTGCAAATCCAGACAAATTCTTCGTGTTGCTCCTGTCTTCGATAATCGGAGCTGTAAAATTCAGTAAATTCGCTAAAATCTTG
>JAKZRU010000057.1:0-3426 GCA_047517965.1 Gammaproteobacteria bacterium
TCGTGCTGCAGTGCGACTCGAGTCCAGTGGTAGAGGGCGGTCTGGAGTCGATTATTGACCGCACGACGGCGTACCACCACACAGATTTTACCGGAGCGCTTGGTGACCGGAGCCGACCCGCAAAACGCCCGCAGTGCGTTATAATTACGTTGCTTCAGAATCTCTGAAGCTTCTGCCAGCAACGTGGCGAGGACGATTCTGCCGACACCTGGAATGGAGGACAGGATTTCGACGTCACGTTGCCGCTGACTCGATTGTGGGTCATCGCTGTCGTCAAGGGTTTGTTCATTTGCCTCAATCAGCCGACCCAATTCCCGGCACGTTGCTTTGAGCTGACGCATCACGACCGTCAAGCGCTCAATCACGCTTTTGAGTTGAAACACGGCTCCTTGGGCGGTACCCACCGTCACCGACGGCGCAGTGAGACACCGCTTGATGGATTGCGCTTCCGTGCAGCGGATGCGATGCTTATTTGGTGAATTACGAGGATTATCACTGATGAATTATCAACAATATGACCCACCTCATCCTGGAGCGCTAATTCAGCGCACTTACATTGATCCCTTTGAGGAAATTACGTCAAACGGGGTTGCAGATCGGTTAGGGGTGGCTCGCAGTACGTTTAATCGGCTTTTGAATGGCAAGTCCGGCGTTTCTCCGGAAATGGCGGTTCGGCTTTCTGAAGTGCTCGGCGGTTCCGCTGAAAGCTGGCTGTCTCTGCAAAAAAGTTTCGACTTGTACCAGGCGAGACAGGCTGTTGATATCAGTGCGTTGAAGCGCATTGACTTCAGACGTATTGCATGAGACAGATTGGGAAGAACACAACGCAACAACTTGTGACCGGTGCGACGCTATCCAGCGGCGAAAGTTGACTCGAGAAAGCCAATTTCGACGCAATGCCTGCCCAGCAATTGACTGACGGGACGAAGTATTCGGAAGAAATTCAATTCGAAACCGAATTTTCGCAATGATTCGAATTCAATCCATCCGGGCCACCAATTTCTTTAGTGGTCATGCGTTAGTGACTTGATTCAACCGTACGTACGTGATTCTGAAAAAGTTTCGAAGTGGCGAAATTTCTATCTTATTGGATGCTCAGATAGATTGACTTTGTAAACTAAATGTGTACTCAAGCAAGAAACAAGTGTTGTCAGTTGGAGCTAATCAGAATCGGGTCCAACAAGCAATTTTGAGTTATGATCGAAAAACTCTACTGAAAAGAATTATCGAAATGAAATTTTAAAGCTTTTCTGCTTGGTCTCTTCATTGAATCTAACGGAATACGTAATTTTCGACCGTGAAATTTATGATACTCACTACTTTCTATGGACTTATGTACAAGCACCTCCATACTCCTATGGTCAATGGCAATCAATCCCAAATCAAACAAGGTATGTAGATCTGCTCGCAGTAGAATTCCATTTACCACTTTGTTAGTGTCGGGTCCTTGGTATGGGCAAATGTGAGCCGCCTCAAGGACGTCTACAACATCACAATCGCTAATGGCGCAGCGTCTGCCGTATGCGTTGAGAAGAGTAGCGCGAAAGGCAGGTTGGCCTTTGCGGTTGGCAATCATTCGAGCATTTCGTTCTCGACCATCCTTTATATTCAACGGATCGAAAGGATCAGTATCAGCTTCGCCAGGTAAAGTGATATCATCCAATTCGTCGCGATCCACCCAAACCGTGAAACCCAGCGCTTCCAGTTTAGGTTGAACGGTTGCTGTCCCACCGCTAAAATTTTTCAACTGTCCCAAATCGGGTCGTGCGTATTTACGTGCAACGCCTATGATGGCTTTCGAATCGTACTTGCGACCGTCGTAGACTAGCCAATAAGATTTTGCGTGACCAAAATGATATTTTTTAAGGAAATAGTTCCGACCGACTTGATCAAACTCCTCAATAGCTTCTAGCACCGACTGCCTCGTTATATCTCTCAGTGACATTTTTCTTCCTGTCTATGCAAATTTATCTGAGCAATGCTGTGTCTTTGTACGCACCACGCAACTGCAATCAGATACTTGTACATAGATTAAGCAACGGTAACAATAATATTTTGGAACTCCACAATATCGAGTTAAGAGATGAAACTAATTTTGGTGGGCCCGGCAGGGAAGAATTCGCACCAATTCCAATTTACCGATTCAATTTCATCTTTGTTGGGCACGAGTTTCAGCTAACTGGTCCGATTCAGAATTTGCCAGACCTACGTAATTTTATCTAACTCTTTCAACTTCGATCCAAAGGCTTGCTGCAAGGACAAAAGTTTATCAAAAACCCAGTCTTGCAACTCATTCAACGTTTGATCGTCTTCATCAATACTCCCGGGGTGACGAATTGCTATTCGACTGAATCTTGTTTCATCCTTTTTCTCCCATTCCAAGGTTTCCGAAATTTTCGCTTCAATAGAATCCTTATGTTCATAAAGTTTGTTAAATACATCCTTATTCCAGTTTCTGTCCGTGTGATCTATATAAACGTGTACACTGATAAAATTATCGTTTGTGAAATTAACACCGTATCGGATTCGATCCGCGTGACCCACTGAAAACATGTACCAATTTTGAGGTTGCGCTTTACGCACCTTAGTAAAGTTTTCTGCTCTTAGCCTGTCGATCAATTTCTGAAAGAATTGCTTGTACTTCATATTCCTATCGGAAGCTTTGCGACCTCTAATACTGCCAAGAGTTTCGCGTCGCCATTCATTAGGAGCGACTACTACGTTAAAGTGTGGAGCAGGAATTGAACCATCAATCTTATATGCCTCCACTACTACACCAAAGAATTCAGTCTCGTCATCTGTGTGTTGATTTAACCAGTCTAGTGCTTGTTTATGTTCATCTCGGAAACTCTGTGCCACCCAAACCACAACATTTGCATCGAAACCTCCAGCATAAGTGAGTAATTTCCCCAAATGATCGTGATCTGTCGGAGCTAGTTGATTTTCAATTATCACAGTACGATTTGTCTCTGCGATTCTAGCTAGCAGGTCAAGTGAAAATGATCCTACGGGTGCCTCCTGAGTTTCCAGTTCCAGTTCGATCCCCATCGCCTGACCCAGCGCCGACAGATTTTTTGCTAACCAAGGAGTAAAAATTTTGGGCTCATTCGACCAAACTTCACGGAGATTGAGCACCTCAATCCGTCCGAGTTCCGGTAGACTCGTCATTTTGCATTCACCTCATACACTTCAGGCAATTCGTGAATCACTCGAATTCCCTGTAATTGTTGCAATCACTGCCCCAAAAGCCTCTTCAATTTTATGATAAACAATTTAGACTTGGTGGGCACGGAAGGAATGTATTCGAACTTTTTCTAGTCTACCTTTCAGAGTAGTTATTTCGACCTTGTGAGACAGGAGTCAAATTCAAAAATACGGAAAATCACTACAAATACAAAGCGTTTCTGGAATTCGAAGCAAACACCA
>JAKZRU010000058.1:0-72741 GCA_047517965.1 Gammaproteobacteria bacterium
TCACCTTCCGGCGTCATTCCGACACTTCTCGGTAGCTTAGGCCGCTCAAGGAGTTCCTGTATGTCTTCAATTGTTACCGACATTGGGTCTTGGTCTGCGTCGAGATTGTATCGTTCTATATTGCCATCGGCATCCGTGGCGGAATAATATGGCCCGTAACGGCCGCTAGAAACTTCAATGACAAGACCATCTTGGGTGGTTCCGATTGAACGAGGAAAAGAAGGTTTTTGAAGCTGTTCTATAGCCGATTCGAGCGAAACAAATCCTGGGTCCTGATCCAGTGGCAGAGGTCTGAATTGCGGTTTCCCCTTCTCATCATTCATCCGGCCCAATTGGATGAAAGGACCGCCGTTTCTGATGCGCACGAGTAATTCTCGTCCGCTTTCAGGATCAATTCCAAGCGATTTTTCATATCTGGGAGCAGCTTGTTTTTCCTGAACATGAGCATTGAATTCTTTCCAGAAGGCATTGAGAAGCTCAATTCGACGAGTTTCTCCGCGAGCGACTTCGTCCAGCCCATCTTCCAGATTGCTGGTAAATCCGTAATCGATGTATCGGTCGAAGTGTTGATTGAGAAAATCGACGACAATACAGCCTAAACTCTTGGCCATAAAGCTTTGCTTGTTCATCTCGACGTACTTTCTATCCAGGAGTTTCGAGATGATCGTCGGCCAGGTAGAGGGCCGGCCAATGCCGTATTCCTCAAGCTGTTTGACCAGACTTCCGGTGTTATATCGAGGCGGTGGCTGGGTGAAATGCTGTTCAGGTTGAATTCCGTTTACTGGTACAAATTCTCCTTTCGACAGGGGTGGGAGGGTACGATTGTCAGTAGATGACTCCTCGCTATGAGCCTTGCTGCCTGCTTGATAAATCGTCAGCCATCCTGGCGTTCGCAGAGTTGAGCCAGTTGCTCGAAACGTGTGACTCTTGGTGCCCAAGTCTACCGATACATCGTCGTAAACTGCATCATTCATCTGACAGGCGACAGCGCGTCTCCAGATCAAACTATAAAGCTGAAATTGAACATCGTTGACCGATTTTCTAACTCTTTCAGGAGTCAGGAATATATTCGTAGGGCGAATGGCTTCGTGGGCTTCCTGAGCGTTCTTCGACTTGGTTTTATATAGTCTTGCGCCCTTGGGCAGTTGTTGTTCTCCCAGATTCTTTGAAACAAAACTGCGAATCTGATGAATGGCGGAACTGGACAACGCCACCGAATCGGTTCGGGTATAGGTGATGAGACCGGTTTGTGTGCCATCAACCATCAAACCTTCATACAGTTTCTGAGCGGTAGATGCAGAAATTCTTGCACTCATGCCGAGCTTGCGGGAAGCTTCCTGGACCAAGGTAGACGTCGTAAATGGTGGCAACGGTCTTCTGTTACGGGTCTTTCGTATTACCTTGGTTACTTCGATTTCACGGTCTGCGCCCTTGTGCAGCAACTCGGATTCAATGCTGGCAATCGCTTCAGTCGCGGACTTTTCGTCTGGAATATCGAATTTATCCAGCTTGCTGCCATTTAGATGTGTGAGCGTGGCTTGGAACTTTGTACGCGGAGAAAAATCATTATCTGTAGGCTCGGTCAATTCGGCACTGATCAACCAGAATTCTTTAGCCTGGAACTTGTCAATTTCCCGCTGCCTCTCGACAATCAGTCGCAGCGCAGGGCTTTGTACACGCCCTGCTGATAGGTTTGAGGTGCTGAGTTTACGAATTAACAGAGGCGAAAGGTTATATCCGACCAGAAGGTCTAGAGCATCTCTTGACTGCTGCGCCTGAACCAAATTTTCAGAGATTTCGCCAGGGTTGGAGATCGCGTTTCGCACTGCTTCACTCGTCACTTCATGGAACACAACGCGGTGAACTGGCTTGTCTTTCAGTACCCCGCGATTTGATAAGAAATCTCGAACATGTGCAGAAATGGCTTCACCTTCACGATCAGGGTCTGTTGCCAGAAACAGACGTTCCGATTTCCGCATTGCTTTGACGATCTGATCGATGTGTTTTCGTTTCTCTGGAATCAATTCATAGCGCAGGTTGAACCCGTTTTCTACATCGACACTATCCGACTGGTAGATATGCCCACCTGTTGCCAGAATTTCATAGGAATCTGCTGGAGCAACTGATTCGCTTGGGGAATCAGTCAAATACCTACCAACGGTTTTTGCTTTGGCTGGAGACTCAACTACTACAAGGTTGTGCATTTTTCCTGTCAGTGGGATAAAGGTCAGTAGGATGGGAGAGCAATGTGGCTGAAGCAATCAAAAGAATTCAACCCATAAACAAATATTATCACGATTGTGGTTTCATGCATTACATTTCAGCTGCAAATGAATATGCAAAATGAGTATTGGTTGCAAATGATATACAGTCGCCATAAGTTTGAAGAAAATTACTATGTTGGGGGTCAGAAACGTACAGGATAACTGAAAGCTATTAAACGAAAAAATTGCCCATGAATCAGATTTTGCCTTCTATGTGCATTGTTCTTTTGCTAATCCGTGCAAATTGGAACGCCTCATTTGCAAAATTTTGACAAGCAGGCATGTAAAACGTTCGGAATTTTATCACTTGAAGAGTTCTGCTTGTGTGCCGATGTTAGTACCAGCTATGCAAATTCAATAACGTGCTAGTCTTCATATTTCGATTTGCGGAGCTGTCATATGGAACTGAATTGAAACAGAATTGAGCTGTAGAATCAAACCATGCTGCTGCAGTTTTACTCATGATGGAATTGAGTCCTAATTGGTGCATTGGAGCAAAATATGAAGCGTTTCGGGCAAAATTCGCTAAAATTGTTCTGTAATTAAATTTTTTGCGAGTCCGACTTTCCAACACTGAAAAATCTATCAGTCTTCTTTCAGCATTGGATTTTCTCATAATTGAAAATCTGTGACTTTGGATTTTTGCAGAAGGCTTGTAGCCCCATGAAGTGATTGAAAATCTAATGGCAATCCTAAAAATACTTGTTTATCCCGATCCAAAGTTGCGCAATGTAGCCGAACCAGTAGTCGAATTCAACAATGAAATCCGGCAATATGTCCAGAACATGCAAGAAACCATGTACAGCGCGTCCGGAATCGGTTTGGCTTCCATTCAAGTTGCAATTCCAAAGAGTATTGTCGTAATCGATATATCCGAAAATCGAGACGATTTAAAGATTTTGATCAATCCTGAAATCATTGATCACGAAGGAGAGCAGTTTATAGAAGAAGGCTGCCTGTCATTTCCCGGATATTTTGCAACAGTAGAGCGAAACAGCTGGATCCGATTTCGTGCACAAAACTGCGACGGTGAGTTTTACGAAATGGAAGCTGAGAATCTGCTCGCGCTCTGCGTTCAGCATGAAATCGACCATTTAACCGGAAAGCTGTTTACAGATTATCTGTCGAGATTGAAGAAACAGCGAGTTAAAAAGCAATTTGAGAAAGCCGCCAAAATTCGTAAACGTGAGCAGCCCGCTCGAGTTTGATTGACGGCGAGATTCGTTCCAACGCCGGCAGGCGCACCGAATCCATCACGCACTATCGGAAGCGCAACATGACTCTTCGAGTAATCTTTGCCGGAACCCCTGATTTCGCGGTACCCAGCCTCAAGAAACTTGTCGATACTGGGGTACAGGTTGCCGCGGTTCTCACTCAGCCGGACCGAACAAAAGGCCGGGGTCGTAAGCTAGCCGAACCGCCAGTAAAGAGTTTTGCACAGCAGCACCAGATACCGGTCATTCAGACTGGACAGCTGAGTTTGGATATTGTTGAGGAAGTCCGTCTACTGAATTCAGACATGATAGTCGTCGTTGCTTTCGGATTGATCCTGCCACGCGCATTGATTGAACTTCCACGCTACGGCTGCGTGAATGTTCATGCATCTTTGTTGCCCAGGTGGAGAGGCGCTGCTCCTGTTGCACGAGCAATCGAAGCGGGTGACACCGAAACAGGAGTGACCATCATGCAGATGGACGAAGGTCTTGATACCGGTGAAATTTTGTCTCAGGCCCAGTGCCCCATACAACCGAACGATACGACTGCCGCGCTGCACGACAAGCTTTCGAAACTTGGCGCCAGCGAGTTGATTCGTTTGTTGCCTGAAATTTGCAGCCATTCAGTACAGTCTTTGCCCCAGAATGAAAAGGGTGCAACCTACGCAGCTAAACTGAATACTGTAGAAGCCGCCATAGATTGGCATCTTACTGCCGTTGAAATTGTTCGCAAGATTCGCGCCTACAATCCTTGGCCAGTGGCTCGAACCCGCATCGATTCTTTGCGACTTCGCATTTGGGAGGCACAGGTCTACGAAGAATTTTCAGGGTCGGGAAAACCGGGTGAGGTGCTTGATGCAGGAAAATTCAGGCTTGATGTGATGGCAGGAGAGGGAGCTTTGAGCATCACAAGCCTTCAGAGAGATGGAAAAAATCGTATGGCTGCATCGGATTTTCTTGCGGGACACCAAATTCTTCCCGGTTCGGTATTTGCTTCTGCCAACACGTCACAGGAATACCCATGATGGACAATACAGACAATTCGAGGGCTGTCGCGGCACGAATTATCGAGAAAGTTGTCTATGACGGTCAGCAGCTGAATCGAGCCATGGACCGCATGATGACGGGGCAGACAGAGAAACAGCGACCGTTCGTTTCCGAAATTGTCAACGGCGTCGTACGCTGGTTTTGGCGGCTGGATTGCTATGCTGAGAAGCTGCTGGAGCGACCACTGCGAAGTAGTGACCGAGATGTGTACTGTCTGCTATTGGTAGGACTTTATCAGTTGGAGTTCATGCGAGTGCCACAGTATGCCAGTGTTTCTGAATCCGTAAAGGCAGCTACAGTTCTCGGAAAATCTTGGGCGATTGGGCTGGTAAATGCAATTCTAAGGAAGTATTCAAGGGAACGTAATAGTTACAAAATAGAAGAATTACCGGATTCAAGTCGTTATTCACATCCAAATTGGATGATCGAACAGCTGCGTGAAGAGTGGCCGGAATACTGGTGCAGCATCTTGCAGGCCAATAACACCAAGCCGCAGTTGACTCTACGCGTCAACAGAGAAATGACAAGTGTTGCAGAATATTTAGAGCTGCTTTCCAGAGACGGTATCGTCGCGATAGCGGATTCAGTAGCACCTTTCGGTATTCAACTCGAGGAAAGGATTCCCATAGCTAAATTGCCAGGCTTTAACGACGGCATGATTTCCATTCAGAATTCCGCTTCGCAATTGGTAGTTCCAGCTATGGATATTCAACCCGGCCATCGTGTGCTGGATGCCTGTGCGGCGCCAGGAGGCAAAATGATTCACATGCTGGAAACGCAGCCCGACCTGTACGAACTCGTCGCTGTGGACATCAGTGAAACCCGATGCAGTGAAATCGTAGATAATTTAGAGCGAGTGGGTAAATCGGCTACAGTGATGACAACAGATGCGGGGCAACCAGATCAGTGGTGGGATCAAAAACCATTCGACCGTATTCTTTTGGACGCACCCTGTACAGCAATGGGCGTCATAAACAAGCACCCCGATATCAAACACCACAGACGCCGGGAGGACATTGATAATGCAGTCCGCCAGCAGTGTCAACTGCTGGATGCATTATTGCCGCTGCTGCATGAAGATGGAAAACTATTCTACACAACATGTTCCATTTTGTCGGCTGAGAACGAAGATGCAATCTTAGGTGCCACTATCCGAAACCCGAATTTCAGGTCGGAAATTCTTCCTGAATCGCTTGGACGGTCAACCGGACACGGCCGCCAGCGACTCCAAGGAGTTGATCGCAGTGATGGCTTTTTCTACGCTAGCCTGACTAGACGATGAAACCGGTAACAACAATGAGGCAGATGTCGGACATTCGTAAGAAGGCATCTGCAGCAACACTAGCTCTGCTACTGGTTACAGGATCGTATTCAACCGCTTTGTTCGGATTCTATATTTCCGAAACTAGCGCTCGTTGGGAAGACAGCGCCATACAGGCTACTGTCAATACTGACATCGAATTGTCGCAGGATGTGATCGACGCAATCACAATCGAAAACTTTACAATCACGATCACAACTCACCTAATTATTTATCGTGAGCGGAAATTTTACTGGGACGATCTGATTGTTGAGTTTGAAATTGATGATGCCATCAGCTATAGAAATACCTATCACACTTATCAGGTAACTTCATCGGATGAACGGGTAAGTGGAACATACAAGACTCTTGAAAACGCGTTGAAAGCGCTTGGAAAAACACGAGTGTTCGAGATTGCAGTAGCGAAAGAAGTACTGACCGAAGGAGGATCCTATCGCGGAAAGTGTAAGGTGTTTCTCCGACATTCGAAACTGCACTCATTACTAAGAAAGCGTGTTTTCTTTAAAAAGTCCTGGCGACTTGGAAGTAGCTGGAAACAGTTCAACCTGCAGTGAGTACCCTTTCAATCAATCGATCCAAGCTCGTTACGTTCACCTGGACGCTGATTCTGTTGACGCTCATAACGATGATTCTGGTCGGTGTGGCTATAAGCACTTTATGGCCCGATTACTTTGCTGAACGTTCCGCTGAGTTGCTGATACTGAACTTGATTTGCATCTCCGTTCTCGGTCTACTGATTGTCATGTACTTGGTGCGTCTGTTCAAACAGCAGCGCCAGGGAGTACCCGGCACTCGACTGGCAGTAAGGATTCTTCGAGTTTTTGCCATGCTCATTCTGTCGTCCTTGAGTTTCGTGTACATTTTTTCTTTTTTGTCGATCAACCAGGGAATTGATAGCTGGTTTGATCCTCAAATGGACGATGCCTTGGAAGAGGCGAAGCAACTGAGAGGTGTGTTCATTGATTCATTGGAATCCAAGCTGGTATCTGACCTCGAGGGTGTTATTGAAGAGTTAAAAGAAATTTCTGCGGATGCCAAATTGGATATAAATCGTAAAAAAATCAGCGATATTCTGCTTAATGCACGAGTTGCTGGAAATTATGAGGAAATCACATACTTCATAGGTGCACCTACTCTGACAGGATTTATCGCTTCAAGCGGATTACAGACTGACTCACTGGTACTAGCCCCTCAGAAACCAGGTGAGAAGTCGCCTCAACTGGCTCTATCCGACGCCAATGGTAAAACCGCTGTCGGGTCACAGAGCGAGCTAGCCTCTGAGAAACCTAACAATCAGGTTCCTTTCCTTTCGAGTTCTGGCGCGGTCGGAATTCAGTTTGACTCAGCAGCTCAGCAATTCGGTACGGTAAGTCAGCAATCTAGGAAAAATTTGTTACAACATACCCTATCCGGTTCTGATGATGCCCCGGTTGGTGAAATTCTCGAGATCAACAATCGAGGGCATCTGAAAATGTTGCTTCCATTTTCGATTACTGGCGAAATTGGTACAGTAAAGCACTACCTGCAGGTGGTGACGAGACTTCACCAAAGCTCCGAACGCCTGGCAGAGAAGATAGGGTCGATAGACGCAAGATACAGAAGACTTGGCAGCTTGCGCTCGCCGTTAAAATACAGCCTTGCCCTTACACTCACATTTGTCACGCTGATTGCATTACAACTCGCTATCTGGGCTGCGATCAAGTTGACTCAGCGACTGGTCAATCCAATTCAAGTATTGTCTGAAGGCACCCGGGAGGTGGCCAAAGGAAATTATGAACAGTCGTTACCGGTTACAACCCGTGACGAATTCGGTGTGCTGGTCGAATCATTTAATGATATGACCAAGAAAATCAAGTCATCACAAGAGCAGCTTCGAAAGAGTCGGGCGATTGCTGAAGAACAACGTTCTTACCTTGAGATTGTATGGCAGCATTTATCGTCGGGTGTTCTGTTCATTGATCAAGACTCATTTCTAACGAACATCAATTTGGCTGCTGAATACATCCTTGGAGTCGATGCAGATTCAGTAAAAGGCAGATCTTTGGATGACATCATCCAGCACAATGAGAATCTTGCACCACTATTTTCTCCAATTCGGGATGGTACGGCAAACAAGCAATTGGAATGGAACGACACGGCTTCGCTTGGTACGAAAAAGGGTCAACAAATTCTTGCCTATAGTGCTACCCAGCTTCCGGCGAGCGATGCAGTTTCAGGAAGTTATGTGGTTGTTGTTGAGGACATCACCAGTCTCGTTGAAGCACAGCGAGCTGTGGCCTGGAGAGAAGTTGCGAGACGGGTGGCTCACGAGCTTCTGAATCCTCTGCAGCCAATCCACCTGGCAGTGGATCGGATCAAGAGAAAAGCTGTTATGCCAAGCGAAGATAAGGAATCTCTCGAACTCACTTTCGACTCCATATACAGACAGTTGGGATCAATGCAGCGGCTCGTCAACGATTTTCGAGATTATGAAAAATTGAAGGATCCGCGTCCCAGTAAAATCGACCTCAACAAACTCATAAGAGAGGTAGTGGTTCCATACACTGAGGGTGAGCAGTCAAATGGTGTCATTCTGCAACTTGACCCTGAACTGAAAGAATTCAGCGCCGATACGAATCAGTTGGTACAGGTTTTGAACAACCTGCTGATCAATGCGAGAGATGCGGTATACAATTCAGAAAATCCGGTTGTTACGATTCATACCAAACAAGTTGAACCGGATACTATTCAGTTGCGATTTGTCGACAATGGTCCCGGTTTCGATACGGAGTTACTCGATTGGGTTTTTGAACCCTACGCGACCAACAAGGAACACGGAACAGGGCTCGGACTGGGAATTGTCAAACGGATAGTCGAGGGCCATGGTGGAAAAATTTCTGCAAGAAATCACTCTGATGGAGGAGCCGAAATTACCATAGAATTTGACACCCGTTTCACCGCTGTTCATATTTAACATACAAATTGCGTAAGTAATAAGAGGAAGTGGAAAATTGGCAATTGAAAGAAAACGAGTCCTGGTAGTAGATGACGAACCCGATGTTCGTCTGTTACTCGGACAAGTTCTTACTGACTTTGGTTATGTGGTAACCGAGGCACATGATGCCTCAGCCGCCCGTACCGCCGTGCGGCTGGAACAGTTTGATGCCATTTTGCTGGATGTATGGATGCCCGGCGACGACGGCATCACACTTCTCAAACAGTGGAAAGAAGCGAATATGCAAACTCCGGTGGTTATGCTGTCAGCCCATGGTTCGATTGAAATCGCAATTGAGGCAACTCGATACGGAGCGTATGATTATCTGGAAAAGCCGGTTGGCGCTGGACGGCTTGAAATTACCATGCGAAATGCAGTCAGCAAAATGGCGCGTCGAGTGGTTACTACCGACAGTGAACTCAACCCATTGGTGAAAACGAAATTAATCGGTTCAAGTGTCACGATGAAATTTCTGCGTCGCCAGATCAAGGATGTTGCTGCAACCAAGGCAAATGTTCTGATTGTTGGCGAGCCAGGCACCGGCAAAAGTACTCTTGCGCGGATGATTCATGAAGCGAGCGGGAATTCCGATGCTCCGTTGATCGTGCTCGACTGGGTAGCTGGCGAAGGTATGGGCACACCGGTATCAGAATTGCTTGATGCAGTGAAAAATGGAACTTTGCTGATTCGCGACCTTCAAGTCTATGATGGATTCAATCAGGGTCGTATTTTGGGATTGCTGAACAAAATTTCGAGCGAATATTCAGATGCAGGTGAATCAACAAAGCCACGAGTCATTGCAACCGCGTCCCCAACCATCAAGACGAAGTTGGAAAGCGGGCAGTTGACACCAGAGTTGTATTATCGCCTGAGCAATCTGACAATTGAGGTGCCGGCACTACGTGAGCACCCGGAAGACATTCCTGAATTAGTCGGCTACATGTCGGATCAGTTCAATCAGAAGGAGAACATTCAGTACAAGCGCGTATCGACTGCGGCACTCAACAGCCTGCGTAACCATGAGTGGCCAGGAAATGTACAGGAGCTCAAAAGTGTGCTTCTACGAGCGATACTGATGAGGCACGACGAGACGATTACCAATACCGATATTGAGTCTCTACTGGAGCATGTCTACATAGTGAATACGGACAACGATTCTGAAATCGAAAACGGTGCGTTCTGGTATTCACTTTCTTTGCGAGATGCTAAAGATCAATTCGAGCGGGATTATTTGATTCACAATCTAAAGCAGTGCAACACTTATACGGAAACTGCAAAATCATGTGGTCTTCACCGGTCGAGTCTGTTCCGCAAAATCAGGGAACATGGAATAAAAATTGTTCCAGGAGGCAACTTTGAGGGCAATGAAGCGAACGAGGAATCTGAATGACAAGAATTGTTATTTTTGGTGCAGGACAAGTTGGTTACAGTGTTGCAGAGGCCCTGTCAGACGAAGAAAATGACGTAACTCTCATTGATCGGGACGAATTTGTGCTGAGTCAGAAGGTGCAACACCTGGATATCAAGACGATTCACGGAAATGCGACCGACCCCAATACGCTGGATGCTGCTGATATCGAAGATGCGGAATTGGTTCTGGCTGTTACCGATCAGGACGATACCAACATTCTGGTCTGCCAGTTGGCATACATGCTGGGCAACACCCCCCAACTAATCGCTCGACTGCGAAATCCTGAATTTCACAAGCGCAAGGACCTGTTGTTCGGCCGCCTCGAACCTCACAAGATTCCGATTGATACGATCATTAGTCCGGAAAAGCTGGTAACGGATCAGATAATGCGGTTGGTGAGACAGCCCGGCGCACTTCAGATAGTTGAGTTTGCCAAAGGAAAGATTCAGTTGGTTGCGATTCGAGCAGATCAGGGTGGAAAGCTCGTTGGACACAAAATCAAGGAACTGCGGGAGCATATGCCAAATGTCGACTCTCGAGTTGCAGCGATTTACCGCCACGACCGTCCCATCATCCCGCAGGGCGATACCGTTATCGAGCCGAAAGACGAAGTGTTTTTCATTGCTGCTCCGGAACATATTGCCGACATGATGACTGAGCTTCGAACGGTCGATGCATCTTATGGAAAGAGAGTGATGCTGGTCGGTGCAGGAAATATCGGCGTGCGGCTGGCGCGCGAGATGAGCGAGATGAAATCGGGCGGTTTCCGGGTGAAACTGATTGAAAAAAACAAGGAACGCGCGCAAAAGGTCGCACATGAATTGCTAGACACCGTCGTCATTCATGGCGACGCTGCAGATCAGGATTTGATGCTGCGAGGAAATATAGAGAACACCGAAGTATTCTGTTCAGTGTCGAACGAAGATGAAGTGAACATTCTCTCAGCCATGATGGCAAAAAGGCTTGGTGCGAAACGTACGATGGCGTTGATCAATAATCCAGCGTATGCTGAGCTGCTCGAAAATACCGGTATCGATATTGTGATTTCACCCAACTTGAATACGATCAGTGAACTGCTGAGATACATTCGAAAAGGTGGAACCGTTGCGGTGCACTCACTACGTCGAGGGGCTGCCGAAGCCATTGAGACTGTTGCTTACGGTTCTTCAAAGAGCGATTCAAAGGTTGTTGGTCGTTCGATCGGCGAGTTGAATTTGCCAAGTGGCACCACCGTCGGGGCGATTCTTCGGGACGATCAGGTGTTGATTGCTCATAGCGACATTGTGATTGAAGACAAGGACCACGTCATTCTGTTTGTAGTGGACAAAGGAGGCAAACAGATCGAGAGCGTTCAGAAACTGTTTCAACCGAGCCCGCTCTACATGTAATTCGAACGCGGAATTTACCGTTCGTTTCCAACGCGCCGATATCGCAAACCATGCATTACAAAGCAGTATTCAAGGTTGTCGGCATACTATTTGCAATGTTCAGCATTTCTTTGCTGCCGCCTCTTGCGATTTCCTTTTTTTCTTCGCATCCTAGTGATGACACATTTCCGGCATTTCTAATTTCATTTATCGCCATTCTTGCGACTGGCATTGCTATCTGGTTTCCAGTACGAAAGAATCGGGAGCAACTGGGTCCGCGGGAAGGATTTCTTACGGTGGCAGCGTTCTGGTTTTCACTTGTTACCATTGGGACTTTGCCGTTTCTCTTATCACAGAACCTGGAAATTAATTTTACGGATGCATTTTTTGAATCAATGTCCGGTCTCACTACGACTGGTGCGACGGTACTGACTGGAATCGACGATTGGCCGAAATCGATCTTGTACTACAGACAGCAGTTGCAGTGGCTGGGTGGTATGGGAATTATTGTTCTGGCGGTTGCAGTCATTCCAATGCTGGGCATTGGAGGCATGCAGCTTTATCTAGCGGAAATGCCCGGCGCGATGAAAAACACGAAACTAACCCCTCGTATCAAAGAGACCGCGAAGGCTTTGTGGTATATCTATCTGGGACTAACGATCATCTGTGCTCTGGCCTACAAGCTCGCGGGGATGTCGCTGTTTGACGCAGTGACTCACAGTTTCTCGACCATAGCGATCGGTGGGTTCTCCACTCATGATGCAAGCTTTGCTTACTTTGAACAAGACTTGGTCTTGTATATAGCAATTGTGTTCATGATTCTTGCCGGAGTTAATTTTGCGCTGCACTTCAGGGTCTTGCACAAGCTGCATGTCAGAGACTATTTTCAGAACACTGAACTGAGAGTCTATCTATGGATTCTGCTGGTTACTGCGATCATCGTTTGTACGGTACTGCTTCTGTTCTACGACAAATTGGGAGGGCCTTCGGAGACTATCAAGCATGGCATCTTCCAGGTCGTTTCAATTGCCACAACATCTGGATTCACGACTCATGACTTTTCTAAATGGCCACTCTTTGTTCCGGCTATGCTGCTTGCAGCGAGCATTATCGGAGGGTGTACCGGGTCAACTGCCGGAGGGGTGAAAGTTGTGCGCGTTGTGTTGCTGTTCAAGCAGGGGCGCCGTGAAATACTACAACTGATCAATCCAGATGCCATCATTCCGATTAGATTGAACGCCGACCCTGTACATGAACGAGTGATTCATTCGGTTTGGGGATTTTTTGCATTGTATATCGTCAGTTTTGTGGTTCTTGCACTGATATTACAAGCGACAGGTCTCGATATGCAAACAGCTTTTTCGACGGTTACCGCCTGTTTGAACAATCTTGGGCCTGCATTGGGAGCTGCCTCTGAAGGATACTCTACACTTTCATCTGCATCGAAATGGGTGCTCGCCTTTACGATGCTGCTCGGGCGACTAGAACTACTGACTCTACTGATACTGCTTACACCTCGTTACTGGAGAGATTAACATCGAAATTTCAGGAGGCACCGAGTCAGCCTACTACAGTTTCACCAGTGCAGAATTTATTTGGCAAAAGTGAATATTCAGTACAAATTCAACAGTTGAATTAAATTCAGTTTTGCAGACGTAATCCCGCCACTCGTTCAAACTCTTTGAAAGTAGGCGAGTGTCGAATCCCTAGTGAGTTCGTTGGTGACGAACGAATTATGATTAGACAACTTGACCATAGTTGATTCCTTCCTCTTCAAGAGAAGCAAATGAAATACGTACCACTTCGATTGAAAAATTTGACAATCAATTAATTATTGACTAACATTTATGACCAACAAGTAACTTTGTAAATAGACAGATTGATATGAAAATATACAATGTAAATCAGGCTAAAACGCATCTTTCAAATATTTTGCATCAGGTTGAGTCGGGGGATGACGTTGTTGTTGCTCGCTACAATCAACCGGTAGCACGAATTATTCCGTACCAAGGCAAAGAAACCAAACGACAATTCGGGTCGTTAAAGGACGTATTTACGTTTGATGATTCTTTTTTCGAGCAACTTCCTGATAGTGAACTATCTGCATGGGGAATTGAAGAAAAGTGAACTATCTGCTTGATACGCACGCGTATCTCTGGTGGCTTTCTGGTGACAAGAGGTTGCCAAAAGCCGTTCGGTTAGAGATTTGTAACAATAAGGATGATGTTTGTGTCAGTGCGGCATCAATATGGGAGATAGCTACTAAATATCGCATTGGTAAACTTCCATCTGCCAAAGGAATAATTTCGGACATAGTTCGATTTATCCCACTCCAAGGATTTAAACCACTATCAATATCGGTTGAAGATAGCTTGCGAGCTGGATTACTCACAAGTAACCATAGAGACCCATTTGACAGGATGCTAATTGCTCAAGCACAGAATCGGAATTTAGTCCTTGTCTCAAACGAAAAATATTTTCAGCAGTTTGACGTTCGACTTCTCTGGTAATTCAACGCAACTCAAAAATGGACTACAAAATGCTCCTAGAGTGTCTGGTTGATGCTCCAAATGCATGGTAACGACATCAGAGTGTTGCAGGTATTTTTCGAAAACTTCATTGTAGTGCTACTGTGGAAATTCCGCGCAATACTGAGTTCACACCGTACTCGCCATTCTGCCGAACATGATGCCTCGCTTGCCCTGTGAACTGAACCCATACCAAAAAATCTCCTGACACTCGGATTACCGTAAATGGTAGTCAGGAAAAGAAATTAAGGTGTTTCTGTGACGACTCGAGAAGCTCTAGTCGGTCTTTACCGGTTTCTGACTCATTCAATCTGCTTGTCTGCATAAGATAAATTGATCGCAGAAGCGTCGAATCTATACCGAATATCTACAAATTGAAGGTTCTACATCCTCTTCAATAAATGTTCGGTTCACCCGGTGGTCTGGTCTTGAATCTTTTATGCAGCCAAAAATACTGTTCTGGCGCTCTTCGGACCAGTTTCTCGATTGTTGCATTCAGTCGTCTTGCATCTTCTTCCAGGTCGCCGCTGATGAATTCTTCCGGTAACTGTTCGGTATGCAACTCATGACCGCTGCCGTCCGCATTCATTATGGAAAAGCATAAAAATACCCGTGCGTTTCTAAATTTGACAAATCTCGTTAAAGAAGTGTAGGTTGCTGCGTTCACACCGAAAAATGGGACGAATACCCTATGCGCAGGACGTTTTGCATTTTGGTCAGGAAGAAGGAAGAATGGGGTGCCTTTATCTAGCGCTTTGTAAAACGGACGCATGCTGCCGAGAGAGGAAATCATTTGTATAGAATGCCTACCGCGCTTTCTATAAAGTCGGTTTACCCAGCCATACCTAGTCTGATTGCCGTTCAACGCACACTGGTAACCCTTGTCAAAAATTGGATTTCGCGGTGGCTCGTACATGGATACTACAGGAGTAAGATCTCCTATCGCCCTCAGTGTCAGCATCGGAGAGACTAAGTGCGGGCAAAGAAGTATTACAGGCCTACCGGAATCCAGATAGGTTTTTAACGTCTCACGGCCATGCCAGGAAATTTCTTTCTTTATTCGATCATCGCTCGCGAATAGAGCAAATCCCCAGCTTAGCAGCCCGCGCCCGGCAAAACGGAATACCTGCATAGCGACATGATCTCGATCAATCTGAGACATTTCGGGAAAACACAGTTCCAGATTCCTGTTGACGACATTTCTGCGATTTGAGTTGAGCAGGCATAGAAGCGAGCCGAGTACACCGCCAACATGCCAGCGCCATTTTGGTGGCAACAACCCGGTGCTGTACCAAAACAAGGTGCCAATCAGGCCAAATATGTGATCCCGAAGTTTGGGATCAGTATAGCGACGGCCCATTATCGGGTCTGGTCCTGAACCAATTCAGTGTCCACATATATTGTTCAGGGGCTTCTTTGATGATTTCCTCGAAAACTGCGTTCATGCGTCTTGCATCGACATATTTGTCGTTCGTAGGAAAATCCGCAAGCGGCTCTCCAATCGTAACATTGTACTGACCGGTATTTGCGTTCAGATAGGCTCTCACCGGCAAAACCAGTGCGTTCGTCATGCGAGCCATACGACCCAGCGTGGCGAGCGTAGAGGCTCGTACATCAAAAAATGGAACGAAGATAGAATTTTTTAGACCAAAATCTTGGTCTGGAATGTAGTAGCAGCTCACTTTATTATTTAGATTTCGTATTAACGGGCGCACTCCCTTGGAGCGACTGTAAAGCTTAAGCCCGAAGCGCGAGCGGCTGGCTTTGATCCGCTCATTCATGATTGAATTCTTCATGTCTTTCATCATAGTACAAAGCGGAACATGTCGAGCCAAAAGTGTAGCAGTTAGATCGACACCAACTACATGAGGAGTTAGAAATATTACCGGCCGGCCTTCGCTGTTCGCTTTAGTCCAGTTTTCGATACCCTTGTAACTGATGCAGCGATTTAGGCGGTGTTCACTTGAAAACCACAGCATCCCCAAGTCCACCACAGCCTGTCCGTATCGCCTGAAATGGTCGCGTGCGACGTGGTCGCGTTTTTCTACCGGCCAGTGAGGGAAGCAGATTTCCAAATTATCAAGGGCAAACTTCCGCCTTTTCTTATTGAAGACATAGAACAGTTTGCCGACGATGCTGCCCGCAAGTAACATCACCTTTCTGGGCATCTGGCCAATTACTGTCAGAGCCGCAATCGTGATCCAAGCGTGTGATACCTTGATACGAGCGAGCCAGTTTTGAAATTTTGTAGAGAAACGTGTCGCCGAGATGGGTACAGTGACAGGTGGCTTTGAGTCTTTCCAGAATACCATAGTATCAGGAATCTCTGTTATGAAAACTCATTTGAGAGAAAAATCGTCTACGGTACTGGTTTATACAGATATTTTGCAAAATTTGGAAATTTTTCAGCCAGATTCTGAAAGTCGCTCCAGGTGTCGATATCCTGCAAACATGGCAATATGACATCAAATTGGATACCGCATTCATGCATGCGCGACAACATCGACAACAATACAGTTTCGACGCTCCATTCAATGCCGCTGAACATACCTGGAACGCAATGTTGCAAGCCAGCCATATAAAATCCGCCATCGGCACTGGGTCCGATCACTGTTGCACCGTCAGTAAGTCTACCAAATGCGAATTTCAGCAAGGCTTCGGAAACCGTCGGTATATCGCAGCCCATAACTGCAGCTGACGATGCATCATTCATTGCATCGCAAAGAGCCGATTCCATTTTCTCTCCCAAGTCGCCCGACGACTGAGCGGCGACATCAATGCCGAATCGATTAGCCATCTTGGCCAACTCCGGATGATCCGCTTGAGGGCTGACAAGCAGTTTCACAGGCCCCGGCCAGGCAGTCACGGCTGTGGCAACTGTTTCTTTAATCATGTCTAGTGCAATGGCAGCTGCGATTTCAGGTGAGGCATTGGGAAAAAATCTGGTTTTTACAAAACCTGGTTTTGGATCTTTGGTCAATAAAATCAGAATCGGTTCGAGCATTCAATGAACCTGTCTGTATAGTCTTGCAAGTTTGCCGGGTGAAACGCCGATCCAGAACAGGACTCTCATTGCCCACATTTGCACGATCGTTTGCAGGTATCCGCTGGTTTCCCATCTTCGTGCCGATGTTATGACCGGTGTCCGCACACGTACCGCTCGTCCGATTTCTTTCAAACGCTTGGACAATGCGACGTCTTCCATGATTGCGATTTCAGGATAGCCGCCGAGGCACTGAAATAAATCCCTTTCAACGAATATTGCCTGATCTCCGGTGCAAATTCCAGAAATTGCAGAACGAATGTTCATGCTACTGGCAACCAACTGCATGAGTGGCGAAGAACTGTTGAATCTAACGTCAAATCGCCCCCAAGGCTGTGCCGGCGATATCGACTGCTTGATGATGTTTGCTGCGTTTTTCGGTACTGTCGTGTCGGCATGAACAAACCACACGATACTGCCTTGGGCGTGCTGCTCTCCTAAATTCATCTGCATGGCACGTCCGATTCTATCCGAATGTATCAGATGAAGTTTCGGATAGGACTTTTGTAACCAGTTCAGTGTTTCAAGCGTGGACTGTCGATCACTTGAGTCGACAATTATGATTTCCAGAATTCCCTCGCAATCCAGCAAAGCAGCGAGCTTTTCGAGAACTTCCGGATGCTCATTGCGGACTGGCACAATGACTGAAACAGTTGACTGCAACACGAATTCTTTTGGGTGCAACAAGGAGAACTTGAGCTCGTCGGTGAATTTAGAAAGATCTACCTTTTGCTGCAGCAACTCGCAATCGCAATGCATTCAGGCGAATGAATCCTTCTGCGTCTGACTGAGTATAGGCACCGCTTTCATCGTCAAAAGATACGATTGCTTCGTCATACATTGAGTAGGTGTCGGAATGGCGTCCGGTTACCATGACGTTGCCTTTGTACAGACGCAGTCGTACGGTACCCGTTACCACGTTCTGATTGGCGTCAATGACACTTTGCAGAGCCACTCTTTCGGGGCTCCACCACAATCCGTTGTAAACCAGTTTCGCGTAGCGGGGCATTAAGTCTTCCATCAGGTGTGAGACTTCCCGGTCGAGCGTAATGGACTCCATTGCTCGATGTGCTTTGATCAGAATCGTCCCTCCAGGCGTCTCGTAGCAGCCTCTGGATTTCATCCCAATAAAACGATTTTCAACAATATCTGTTCTGCCAATTCCGTGTCGTGCACCGAGTTGATTCAAGCGACTCAGTATGACGGCAGGGGAACCATTCATTCCATTGACTGCTATGGCATCGCCGCTGTTGAATTCAATTTCAACGGTTTCCGGTTGGTCTGGGGCATCTTGCGGATCACAGGTCCATCTCCATATGTCTGCTGGAGGTTCGATCCACGGATCTTCAAGTTCACCGCCTTCGTAGGATATGTGCAGAAGATTGGCATCCATCGAATAGTCGGCTTTGCCGCTGGCACGTTTATCTACCGGAATACCTTGCTGCTGTGCATAATTGAGCAGGTCTTCTCTGGAATTAAAATCCCACTCACGCCAAGGAGCGATTACTTGCACATCCGGCATCAGCGCATAGGCGCCCAGTTCAAATCTGACTTGATCATTGCCTTTTCCGGTTGCGCCGTGAGAAATTGCATCGGCACCAGTTTCACGGGCGATTTCAACCAGACGGGCGGCAATCAGCGGTCGTGCAATAGAAGTGCCGAGCAGATATTCGCCCTCGTACAGAGCATTGATTCGGAACATCGGAAATACATAATCGCGGGCAAACTCTTCGGTTAAATTTTCGACGAAAATTTCCTTGCATCCAAGATCGGACGCTTTCTTGGCAATCAGTTTGAGGTCTTCATTCTGTCCAATGTCCGCGGTGAATGGTACAACTTCACATTTGTATGTGTTTTGAAGCCAGCGCAGAATTACCGAAGTATCCAGTCCGCCAGAATAGGCAAGTACGACTTTTTTAGGCATAAGATCTGTTTGGAACTCGAATAAGGAGAGTCAATACTAAAGTAGTTCAACAATAAACGGAAATTATGCCATAAAGTGCCTGGATCAGCAGCACCAAGGAACTAACACCAGCAGTTTTGATATGGATTGACTTGTCAAATTTATTTGTCATTGCAACCAGCATTACCTGATCCAGAACACGAAAGCAGAAGGCAGCGGCTTATGAAGACGGTGGATCCTACTGATATCCGCGGGCCGGTTACCGCCTGACTTCACGGGCGATCGCCCACACCTCAAAACAGTTATTTATTTTATTATTATCAAAAGGATACACAAAAATTCTTCACCAACAACTGGACAGTAGTGTTAGAAAGTGAATTGTTTCCGATGGCAATTTCGGTATGGAGCCAAACCCTTGAGCACGAAATCAACCTGATTAAGGGAGTTACATGATTATTGAAAATAAATTCAGTGTGCACAATCCAAATCAAATGAACATCGATTCCTGGCAGAATTTTGCGATTGAATGGCCGGTCGGGGGAAAGGGTTGCATTCGATGTGTCTGTTCATTGCCAATCCGAAATTTTCAACGGATGTGAATGACGCTAGAAATGGTACCACCGAGAAAGGCGATACGTCAGATTCACGAACCGGGTGAGAAGTGTTTTTTTGGAGAACACTATTCGATGGTTGGCATAAAACTGTCAATGGGATAATACGCGAATCGCAGATCAAAGTGCCAGCCAACAATTCATCAAATATGTTGTTACTGAGCCGTCGAACGTTGATAAGGTGTGAGAATTCACACAATAATTCGTATAATCCTTGAAAATACTCACTGAGATAAAAGAATTTCTAGAAAAAAATGCGATCGAATTTAATTATGCGTCCCCGCGCAACTTCTAGAATTGATGCTGTATTTGAAGCTCACCCAGCCGTAGCACTAGTCGGTCCGCGTCAGTGTGGCAAAACAACACTGTCGAAAATGATCACCAGAGATAAATCCAATGTATCGTATTTTGACTTGGAAGACCCTGTAGATTTACGTAAACTCCAATTGACCAAACAAGCTCTCATGCAATTGTCGGGGGTAGTGGTTATAGACGAGATTCAACGACAACCCAAACTGTTGGAAGTTTTGCGGGTAGTTCTGGATGACCCGAACTGTGCGGCTCGATTTCTGATACTCGGTAGCGCTTCTCCAACTCTCATCAAAGGCGCATCCGAATCACTCGCAGGACGCATAGGCTTCGTGAATTTAGCGGGATTCACGTTTGGAGAAACAGCCGAAGCTTCATGGCAGAAACTGTGGCAAAGAGGTGGTTTTCCACCCAGTTATTTAGCGACAAATCAGAATGCCTCTCTCAAGTGGCGTGCAAATTTCATACGAACTTTTCTAGAACGGGACATTCCACAGTTGGGAATATCCATTGCTTCTGAAACACTGCGTCGATTCTGGACAATGGTCGCCCACTATCACGGGCAGATCTGGAATTCTGCCGAATTTGCGCGCTCCTTAGGTAGCGGCGAAGCCACTGCTCGCCGCTATCTCGACATACTGAGTGGGGCATTCATGGTGAGAATCCTTCCACCATGGCATGCGAATCTGAAAAAACGTCAAGTCCGTGCACCGAAAATCTATTTAAGAGACACGGGAATTCTGCATGCCCTGCTGGGCATCGATTCGTTTGATACGCTTCGCGGGCATCCAAAAGTCGGAGCATCATTCGAAGGGTTTGCAATCGAACAAGTGATCGACTGTCTGGATACGGAATCTACATATTTCTGGGCGACACATGCCGGAGCCGAGCTTGATCTGCTGTTTACCATTGCCGGGAAACAGTATGGAATCGAATGCAAGTATAGCGATGCACCAGGAACTACCCGTTCCATGAGAGTTGCTATTAAAGATTTACGGCTGGAGCATTTATGGATAATCTATCCAGGTACTGAGAATTATCGATTGGACTCCAGAATTTCCGCGGTGTCCATCGAATCTGTAACTGGTTTGATTGCGGCGCTGAAATCGGGAAACGAATTCGACATTAAGTAATCGGTAGATATGGGCTTCCACCATCAGGAGAAACTAAATCGTATCTGACTCATTTGCACCTTGCTGGTGCCAACAGCAGTTACATCCCAAATTCGTCTCTCAGACCGCTAGTCTGCTATCGACGACGCAACATCGGTTTCACTATGGAAACTGCAATTTACGGTTGTACTGTGCGAAATTGCATCGGCACCGGATTCGCGGGCGATTTCAACAAGACGGGCGGCGGTCAGCAGTTGTGTTGACTCAGAGTGTGTATGGGTGACTGCAACCAGTAATAAAAGCCTATAGTCGCACTGCAATTCCGTCAAAAACTCAGTGCTGAGTTCACCCAATTTACCATTCGTATTCGATGCCGAAATAAACCAGAATGATGGGCACAATAATCCAGAGCAATCCCTTGACGAGAAAGAAGAGAAACCCGATCAATCCGAGTTGCTTGAGCCTTTTACGCAAATTTTCACTAGTGAGAAGTTGAAACCGATTCGTCATAATCTCGATCGAAGAATGCCACTTAAATCGTAATGCAGTTTGAATTGGTATCAATTATGCACGATGATTGAGAAAAGAAACTATAGGTTTGGCTACTTTAGCCGGATCGTCCATGTGGCAGTGATGACCACCGTCAATATCGACTACAGTCAGATTTGACAAGTGAATTTCTCGTCCCTGTAACGAGTCCCAGTTCTTAATTATTCCATCTGAGGATCGAATCAATAGCGAACCACACTGAATCGTCTGCAGATAACATTTCACGTGCTCTTCAGCTAGGTACATCGGCGAAGCCTTTCGCAGGCACCGATCTGTTCGCCAGACAAATCCGTTTTCATTTTTAAGGAGATTTCGTTCTGCGATCAGTTGTGCAGAAGGCAAAGATAAGTCACCTGCTCGCTTGCGAGCCTGTGCCGCCTCGTCGATAGTTTGATAGGGTTTGGCGTCGTTCGGTGATTTCACGATCTGATCAATGTGTCGTTGAAGCTGTTTGACCATATTTTCGGGTGAAGCAGTCAGCGGCGCCAGTCCCTCAATCATGGCGAGACGTTCAATTCTTTCTGGAATGACAGCAGCAACGACTCCGGCAACGCCGGCACCGAGCGAGTGGCCTAACAAACTGAATTTTGTATATCCAAGTGCATTAGCAGCAAGAATAACATCTGCTGCATAGTCAATATAGTGGTAGGCGTTCACACCTTGGCGATGTTCTGACTTTCCGTGTCCAGGCAAGTCAAGCGCTACAAGACGGATACCGGTCAGATATTCTGCAATCGGAATAAAACTCGCTGCGTTGTCCAGCCAACCATGCAGCGCAATGACAGGCGGGTCGGTTTCAACACCCCAGGATAGTGCAGAGAGTCGAAGATTATTCGTCTGTATGGATAATTCTTTCAATCAATTCAACAACTGCTGTAGTCGCTTAATGCAAAACACGGAATAATTCAAGGAAATGCTGTACTCCTGGAATCGTTAGAAATGTCATGTCTCAAATACAATCGCAATTTATACAACAACATCAGAATTTGAAACAGGAAACGACACCTTTATTACCAAATTTTTACAGTCGAATCGGCTTCAAGGTCATGTCTAAATGCACTTCAGCGACGGATATCTGTGTGGGTAAGTTTGGTCGTAGTACAATAGCAAGAGTAATTCATTTTGAAGGAACATGAGTTAAAGTTTAGGGGGAAATTGTGGGAACGATATCGAAACTGCAAACCAAAACTGGTGCTAGCGCAATGCCGCACAAAGATACTATTACGCTGATTAACAATCGAACCGGAAATTCCTACGTTTTTCCAATTGTCGATGGTAGCGAAGGCCCTAGTCTGATCAATATATCGTCACTGTATTCTCAGACTGGAATGTTTACATATGACCCTGGATTTACCTCCACTGGGTCTTGCAGGTCCGCAATTACGTTCATTGATGGTGAGAAAGGAATTCTGATGCATCGAGGTTATCCTATCGAACAGCTGGTGGACAATACTGATTATCTTGATGTGTGTTACCTGCTTTTGCACGGAGAGTTACCGTCGAAGGACGAAGGAAAGGAATTTGTTTATTCGATCACGAATCACACGATGCTGCATGAACAACTGGTCTCTTTTTACCGAGGATTCAAACGTTCCGCCCATCCAATGGCAGTCATGATCGGAGTCGTTGGTGCGCTGTCTGCGTTTTACCATAGCGATACCGATATCCATGACCCCATTCAGCGTATGCTAGCGGCGCACAGACTAATCGCCAAGATGCCCACAATCGGAGCATATGCGTATAAGTATGCCCTTGGGCAGCCATTTGTTTATCCACAAAATGAGCTGACTTATGCTGAAAATCTGCTTCGCATGATGTTTTCGGTGCCTACCGAGAATTATGAAATCAATCCTGTAATAGCGAAAGCGATTGATCGGATTCTCATTCTGCATGCTGACCATGAGCAAAATGCTTCAACTTCGACGGTGCGTCTTGCCGGGTCTTCCGGCGCCAATCCGTTTGCGTGTATCGCATCTGGCATAGCCTCTCTGTGGGGGCCAGCGCATGGCGGAGCAAATGAAGCGGTGCTGAATATGTTGCGCGAGATCGAGTCAATCAAAAGGATTCCGGAATACATTGCCAAAGCAAAAGACAAGAATGATCCATTTAGGCTGATGGGATTTGGTCATCGCGTGTACAAGAACGTTGACCCGCGTGCCAGGATTATGCGACAGACTTGCCATGAGGTCCTGAATGAACTTGGCCTGTCTGACCCGCTGCTTCCGATGGCTATGGAACTGGAAAGAATTGCGCTTGAAGATGAATTCTTCATTGAGAAAAAACTTTATCCCAACGTTGATTTCTATTCAGGAATCATATTGCAGGCGATTGGATTTCCGACGCAGATGTTTACAGTACTTTTTGCCATTGCTCGGACAGTTGGCTGGGTTGCTCATTGGAAAGAGATGTTTGAAAGTGATGAGAGTCAGAGAATTGGACGTCCGCGCCAGTTGTATGTAGGTCCAAAAAAACGTGATTTTGAGGTTATGGAAGCACGCAAAGACAGAGCTCCAAATTGGCTTCGATTGTGGAGTGGCCGACGATAGTGAAAACTTTGGAGGAGCTGAATCAGCAGTGCTAAATTTAGCAAAGTGTCGATCAATAAAGCGACATATGCCTTACCCTTTCTAGCAGGGTAAATGAGCCGATTTCAAGCACGAAATCGTTTTTTAGTCATGTAGCGAAATCGTGCAAGGAGAAGGGCAACCGCCACCACACAGGCAATGCCAATTGACCACATAAGTGCTGGCGGTCCGCCTTCCAACTGAACCCCCCAAAACCAGGCTACTGGCAACATAACGATCCAAAATGACGCGACCATGGTCATGGTGATGTACCACATATCCTGGTATCCCCTCAGTACGCCTACTCCGACTGCTTGAAACCCATCCAAAATCAGTATGAAGGAAGCTGCGAAAATAGTTGGAATTGCGAGCAAAAGAACCTGTGGTTCTTGACTGTAAATTCGCGCCAGAAATTCCGGAACACTGGAAAATATGATCGCAATCGCGCTCAGTGTAAGGAATGACAGAGTAAGTGCGGTCCAACCGGAGTTGGCCGAACTGGCCGGATCATCTTTACCCAAATGATTGGCTACCCGGACACTTGCTGCCATGGAGAAACCAAGCGCAACCATGAATGCAATGGTTATGAGATTCAATCCAATTGTCCAGGCAGCGGTCTCTGTAACGCCCATATAGCCTGCGAACAGGGTCAATATCAAGAACGATGTGGATTCCATACCGTGAGCAATGGCGGTTGGATATCCCAATTGGCGAAGGTGTATTGAAATTTCTCGCAGTTGTGTGATTTTCTTGGTAATGCCATACTTTACACGGTCGAGTGTAAACAAAATGTAGGCGACCAGAACGGCAAATGAAAGCCATCGAACAATGCTTGTTGCAAACGCTGCACCTTCCGCTCCTAAGGCTGGCGATCCGTGATTACCGAATATGAAAACCCAGTTCAGATAGGCGTTTAGGACATTTGAACTCAGGGTCACCACCATTGCGGGAAGCGGTCGTTGCAATCCTTCCATAAACAGGGAAGTTGCTACCATGCACACCAGCCCAGCCAACCCCAGTCCGTGCATGGCAAGAACGCGCCCACTACCTGCAGACAGTTCGGCACTCTGCCCGGTCAGCAAGAAAAACTTTTCCCCAAACTGCATCAAAATTCCGAGCAAAATTCCAAGTACTAGGGCATGAATCAAGCCGACGCGCCAGATTACTCCGCAATTCGAGCAATTTGCCGCACCATCTGCATTTGCAGTAAGAATCGCAATCGGTAGTACCGAGCCGATTCCGATCAGAATTAGTGCAACATGGGGTCCGTTGGAAAGGCCATAAAATGCGAGCTCGGTGGTCCCGGCATATCCGCACATTGCAACATCTACTGTCACGATGAGAATAGCGCCTGCTCGGCCTAGCAAAACCGGTCCGGCAAGCCTGAATATTGGCCAGACTTCTTTAGTTCGCGTCAATTTTACGGAATGGTGGAATTAAATCGCACAAATGGTGTTAAAAACCGTTTATTGTACGCTGATAACGAAAACCGCCTTGAATGGATATTGCTAAAAATCTCGCAGATTTTAGAAATCACTCAGATTGAGTGGTTATTATGCGAATGGGCAAACTGCTTGGTAAATTCTTGAGTCTAAAGAATACACTTTCGCATCAAATTAGTGGCTCTATAGGCGATTTGACGCTCCAATGCAGAGGTATTCTGAAGGGGGTAAAAGTTGACGAATCCGGTTTGGGCGAGAAGGAATCTAAACTTGCAATGCCTCTTTGTCAATTTTTTCCGTAAATTTCAGATTCCGGATGAAAAATCAGCCAAGCAAAGGCGAAATGTTGTCCATTCTCTATGTCATTCAAATTCTCGCCAGCAAGTTCTCCTGCAATAGCTTGACCGAATATGTTCCACTGAGACCCAGTTTCAAGGTCATAAAATGCACCGTCGCGTTCCTCAAAAGTTAACAACAGGTCGCCGATTTGTCTTCGAAATACGGTTGCGGACGGAATGATGCGAGACTCCGATATGGTACGACCATCAAGTGGTGATGCAGCGTCGTTCTTGCTGAACACTACCAGCGGAATACTGTTGAATTTGTCATTGATGACGGGTTCGTCCTCAAAGGCGGAAAACGGATAGACCCGATGACTTGAGCCGACAGACACATTGACTACCCTCTCCATTGCAGGAAGGCGCGGGTCGGCAGGGTCACTGAGCAAGAAAGGTATGTTGTTAATGTTGTCATATCCCCGATAGGGATTGGTGCCATAGTTGCGTCTGAATCCCGTATCCCTGGATAGCACTTCTCCCTGCGGGTAGGCTGATCTGAATGCCTCATAGGAAACAATTTGTGTTGGAAGTCTCTCCAGTCTTACACCTGCATAGTCACCAATTAGTCCTTGACCGGTAATCTGCTGCCACCAGGACTCAGTCTGTCTGTCATACATGACAAGATCGCTGTGACGCAAGCGACCAGTTGTTCCAAAATCAAGAATTTCGCCATTTAGATTTCGATCAAAGACAATGGAAGCATTGCACAACGGGCAGAACGTGACGGCTACATATCTGTCGTTTAACTTGTCATTGACAATTTCATGCCAGATTAGTATCTGCAACGGATACGCTCGCGCTTGGCCCAGGATGTCCAATACGATAACAGGCTCTTGCGGATCGAGCCATTCCGAAGCGAACTGTATGGAGATGAATTCCGGGTCGTCGACCGCGGGAATGCCATCCTTTGGTACTCCACCCGACATGATTTCACTGAGTTCAACAATGCGGTTATTGAAATCCGTATTAGGCCACTCTCTTGCTTCGGAAAGAAACTGAGCATAGGACGAAGCCGGAATCAGCCAGCAGGCAAGTAGTAACCAAAAAGCTACAGCAAAAAACCGTTTGGAGGGGAAGTGTATGGATTGTTTAGACATTGCGGATTATGTTTTGTTTATTTTGACTGATTCTGCGCAAAAAAGTTCCGAAACTCTTACATGCACAGCAGTTGGACGAAGCGTGCCTTGGATTCGCCTTCGTTGCGAAGTAAATTCTAGTTCAACTCTGATTGGTATGAACTGAAAATTGAGAAATTTGGTGACGGAAGGCAGACTCGAAGGATTTGATTCAACTGGAATTGCCTGTCCGCTTGATTGCAAGAGGCCCAATCAAAACTAATACCGCGACTCCGATGAATGCAATCCCCCAAGCGGCTGGCTTGTCGCCTCCACCTGCCAGATCGAGAACCACTCCAAATAAGATTGGCCCCACGAAGGCACCCACAAACCCGACGAGGGTGTGAAACGCCATGGTAGTTCCGCGTACGCGAGATTCAGCGTTTCTTACAACCGCAGAGGTGATGGAGGCCGAGTCGGAAATGGACAAAATTGCATAGATGCAAACCAGGCCTACGATGACGATCATCGACATCTGGCTTGAGAATCCGAGCGCAATTCCAGCAATTGCCGATAGAGCCATGACTACCAGTATGACTTTGACGCGATTCAAGTGCTCAGCCAGTTCATTGGTAAAAACGCTGAATGGCTGCGCGATCAGGGTTGCACAAGCAACGATGAATGCCGGATTCCAGTTGCCACCGAATGACCCCGGCTCTCGTTGGGTCAAGGCGAATACCAGAAAAGTGACCGCCCATGTTCGGAACACGAACAGTTCCGCATTATGGACACTGTATGCAATGCTGAATCCAAGCGCTTTGCGATTTTGGAATACCGGTCTGAAATTCGGTATCAGTCTGAATCGTTCTTCAGATTTGACTGGTTGTGTATGCGGAAGAAAAAAGTATGTGAGAATGTAAGCGACCAGCGGGCCGAGCGCTGACGTTGCGAAAACCCATTGCCAAGGCAAAATTTTCGCAAGGACACCCGCTACCAGAAATGAAACTGCGACGCCTAGTCCGAAACACATGGTATACATCGCGACCGTCCGGCTCTGCATTCGATCAGGAACAGCGTCAACCATCGCCTTCAATCCAGGCATATAGGTTCCTGCAAGCCCGACTCCTTGAAGAAACCGCCACACACTGGCGCTTATGATTCCTGAAGTCAAAAATCCGAATAACAATGGAGTAATGACGGTCAAAGCCATTGAGCTCAGATAGACCCAGCGTGAATCAATTCGGTCGGTCAGCGGGACGAGTATCGTGACAGCAAGCAGATATCCACCGAAATAAATTCCCGCAACCCAGCCGATTTCTGTGTTATTCGCCCCCCACTCGACCTGCAGAGTCGGTATCAAGGTGGGATACATCGAGAATGGAATCATTCCCAGAATATGCGCAGTGCAGATGATTGCGAGAGTTAATTTTATGTTTCGCATGGTTAGTGCAAGAAAGGAGATTCAAGATCAATTTATGGAATCAAGAACGGAATTAAAGCACACTCAGTATCCATAGTTGATAGTCAATGGAGTCCAAATGATTTGGGCAGGGCTGAACATCTGAATTGCTCATTTGTCGTACAATAGATGGAAACCAACCAAATTCATCTCCCTGATTCTGCGAAAAACCTGACTATAAAGTCAATGCTAACCAAGATTCTGTTCACAATTGCAGTCATCATTGTTGTTCTGTTCGTATATCAATCCAGATTCAAATCAATAATTTCATCCAACAAGAAGGTACAGGCTCCTGTACCTTCGCCGTTCAAGCCTTCTAAGTGGGTGATTTATTCCATAGCAGGAGTACTGGCTGTCGCCTCTGGTGTCGTCTATTTCTTCAAATGGCAGGCTGACAATACCGTAATTAACATTCGTGTAGTCAGTACGCAGGAAGAACAGGCAACTACATACAAAGCACGTCAGAAAGACATTAAGGGACGCACCTTTACAACACTTGATGGACGGCTTGTTACACTTGGCGGTGCGGACCGAATCGAACTGCTTGAAGATTAAGCTCTCTATGCCCGATCGCGTCCAATGAAAGAGAGGTTGCCAGTAACTTATTCCCTGGTCGGCTTGTCGGTTGTCATCACCCTGCTAGCCAAATTTGGCGACAACTACACAATTTTGGCCGCCACTGTGATTTCAACCAAGGTAGGCACCTTGGAAGAGATATTCAGTGGTGAACTATATCGTCTGTTCACTCCGGCATTTATTCACTTTAGTATCTACCACCTTGCATTCAATTTGTTGTGGGTATGGGTATTGGGTGGTGCAATCGAACGCATTCAGGGTACACGACTTTTGTTACTGATTTTCGCAGTTTCCGCTGCACTGTCAAATATTGGGGAGTTTTATGTCTCCGGTCCTTTGTTTGGCGGGATGTCCGGCGTTGTTTACGCGTTTTTTGGATATGTCTGGATGCAATCTATCTTCAACCCGAGGATGTTCGGTAGGGTCATGCCTCCGGCGGTTGCGCCGATTATGCTGATCTGGTTTGCTGTCTGCTGGACCGGAATCATTGGAAACATTGCCAATGTGGCGCATACGACTGGCTTGATCATCGGACTGGTTTGGGGACGAGCCCACACTTTAAAGCTTTCTAGACGCATTTAGCATGAATAAAGCATCGAATCGGACAACCTACGGGTTTATTGTAATGCTGGGTGCTGTACTTGGCTTGTGCAGTATGAACTCTGTATTGGCTTTCGATTTTCAAGCGCTGCCCGGCGCAGTTGAAATGCCTGTCGATGTTCAAGCAGAAATTCAAAGTGCGTGGAATGGCAGGTCATCAAGACATGAAGTCCGCTCTCGACACCGCCGAGAGGATGGCACACCGTTGTTTGCAAATCGACTTCTTCTGGAATACTCGCCTTATCTAAGGCAGCATGCGCACAATCCGGTCAACTGGTATTCCTGGAGCGGGGATAAATTCTCCGCGGCTGCGAATTTACAGAGACCGATACTGCTTTCTATCGGCTATTCCTCCTGCCACTGGTGCCATGTCATGGAAGAGCAGAGTTATGACAACGTGGAAATCGCTCGCGTCCTGAACGAAAACTTCGTTGCGGTCAAAGTCGACCGGGAAACCAATCCTGATGTGGACGAACTCTATCTTCTGGCAGTGCAGGTTATGAGCAGGCCCGGGGGCTGGCCTCTACATGTATTTCTAACTCCGGAGGGGAAGCCCTTTCTGGGTATGACTTATCTTCCACCGGATGAATTCCTACAAGTGCTGGCGGCTGTAGACTCGGCCTGGAGTTCCAATCGACCGCGGGTTGAAATGCTGGCAGAAGAAATTACCCAAGTCATTCGGAAATTTGAAATGACTCGGTCCATGAAGGTTAACCTCGAAAGAGAACAGGTCAATTTGATTGTTGACCTAATGACGCAGCGAGAACAGTCTAAAGATGAATTTTCACAACCGACTGCGAGTTTTCCAAGTGAGTCAGAACTGCTTATGTTGCTTGATACGGCAGTCAGATATCAGAATGAAGCTGCTCTATTGCTGGTTGAAAATCGCCTGACAGACATGGCGTTTGGCGGTATTCGAGATCACGTAGGCGGCGGGTTTCATCGCTACACGGTGGATAGCGAGTGGCGAATCCCGCATTTTGAAAAAATGCTCTACAACCAGGCGCACATCACTCGAGCCTACCTTTACTTTTATCGGATTGTGGGAGGCGAACTCTATCGCCGCGTAGCTGAACAAGCACTGGATTACGTGCTACGCGACATGATGAATGAAAATGGAGTGTTCTATTCTGCGACCGATGCGGACAGTGAAGGTGAAGAAGGGGAATTCTTTCTATGGACGCTGGAAGAAATCCGGCTGGCTGCAGGCGAAAACTTCGAAATCGTGATGAATGCCTTCGATATCTCCGAGCAGGGGAATTTTGAGGGTAAAAACATTCTTTACATGAGCACAACACCGGAATCGCGCGCAGCAGAAGCTGAATTGAGTACATCACAGTATCTGGAAAAGCTAGCGCAGACGAAAGAAAAATTGCGAATTTACCGTGACCGACGTGCAAAGCCTTTCCTGGATACCAAGATCATTACTGCATGGAATGCCATGATGGTTACGACGTTGGCTGAAGCCGGACGCAATTTGGGAAATGACCACTATCTGCAGGCCGCCATCACGGCTGGCGAGCATCTGTGGAAAAGCGCTCGAGATGAACACGGACAACTGTTTCGCATTCAAATTGACGGCCAATTGACTGAACCAGCAAAACTTCGCGACTATGCGTATCTATCGCTGGCTTTCGTGACACTGTTTGATGAAACCGGCAATCGAATCTGGTTGGAACGAAGCGAACAGCTTGCGGAGCAGATGCTGGAGGCATTCTGGGACCAGGAACGCGGTGGTTTTTATTCGGTATCCAATAGTGATGCGCAAGGTTTGATTGCCCGCCAGAAAGATCGTTTCGATAGGGCAGTGCCTTCAGGAAATTCTATTGCTGCACATGCTTTATCCAGACTGTTCTACAGAACTGGAAAGCAATCCTACGGTATTCGTGTGGAACAGTTGTTTCAAGCATTCGGTGCGGATATTTTACAAAGTCCGACTAGTTTTACTTATGCGTTACTGGCACTGGAAGAACACCGCGGCGGTTCAAGCGATGAAATGGAATACGCAGCCTCCGGGCATGCAAAGGTGTCGGTATCAGTGACTGAGGCGGATATCGACCGTATTCATGCAGTGGTGGAATTAGAACTTGACGATGGCTGGCATGTTCAATCCGATCAACCTGCAGGTGACAATCTGTTTGCTACCCAAATTGACATCTCCACTGACGACTGGGTGCTTGTAAATGCCGTGTATCCGCCCGCGGAAATATTGTCAACGTCATTTCAGAGTGATCCGTTATCAGTGTTTTCGGGAAAAATTCGGATACCGATTGAGCTGGCGCCTAAAGGCTCGACTGCTGTAGCAACAACTGTGGATGTTCGCCTTCAGGCGTGTGATGAAAAGTTATGCTTGTTGCCTGAAACGGTCAGGCTCGAAATTCCGAGAAAATTGATTAAAGGTTAAGTGGTACGAGCCCACCGTCAATTAGCATATTTTGCCCGGTAATGTAACTTGCGTGCCTGCTGCACAAAAACGCGCAAAGAGCTCCGAACTCATCGGGTGAGCCAAAGCGTTTTGATGGAATTACTTCTTTGCCTTTTTCCAGCAGCAGTTTAATGGACTCACCAGTCTTCTCCGCGGAGAACTGCATGCTGCTTCGCAACCTATCGGTATCAAAGCGACCGGGTAGGATTGCGTTCACAGTGACGTTGTGCTGTGCAATCTGGCGGGAAACTCCAGCAAAGTATCCAGTCAGCCCCGATCGGGAACCATTCGACAGGTCTAGATTTTGAATTGGTGATTTTACGGAAGAAGATGTGATGTTGATGATGCGTCCGAAACGGCGTTCAATCATTCCGTCAATAACCTGGCGGAACAGTTCGATTGGTGTGAGCATATTGTTGTTCAATGCTGACTGCCAATCTTCCAATTTCCAGCTCCGAAAGTCACCGACTGGAGGGCCGCCAGCATTGTTGACGAGAATATCCAGTTCCGGAGTTTCAGCAAGAGCCATACTTCGGCCGGCTTCGGTGGTGATGTCGCACGCAATTGCGTTGACGCTGCCGCCTGCTATTTCGCGGATTTCAGAAACAGCGTCCTTCAGAGTGTTGGGATCTCGTCCATTCAGCCACACATTGACACCTTCAACAGCAAGCGCCTTTGCACAGCCCTTGCCGAGCCCTCTGCTTGATGCACAGATTAGGGCGTTTTTGCCCTTGAGTCCTAGTTCCATTCCGAGATTCCTCCTGAACTTGTCAAATTTAGAGATAAAAGAATAATTGGCTACTGCTGCGAATAATATTCGAGGTGCTGCCTGGATTGCTGGATCCGCTGTCCTAGCAACTGTAATGAGCGCCGGTGTTCACGAACTCGCTGGTTTTATTCATTCAGCACAGGCCGTATTCGTGCGTGGCGCAGTCGGTTCGGTGATGATGCTTGCATTCATTCTCCCACAGTTCGGCTTGAAACTTAAAACCAAGCGCATGAAACTGCACCTGGTGCGTGGAATCATCGGCGTAGTTGCGATCAATCTCGGATTTTATTCACTGACAATTCTTCCACTCGCCACAGTTACAGCTTTGTTTTTCACAACCCCTTTGTTCGTAACTGCATTCAGCGTACCACTGCTGGGGGAGAAAATCGGACTGCGACGAGCAATCGCATCCATGCTTGGCTTATTTGGTGCCGTAACGGTCATAGGCTATCTGCCTGAGCCAATGGAAATTCGCTGGTTTGCACCGATATTTGCCTCAATTGCCTTTTCTCTGACGTTGATACTAGGGAAGAAACTGTCAGCTACAGAACATCCGGGAACAATCATATTCTACTTCAGCATCATTCTGGCGATCGGCAGTTTTCCCCCAGCATTGCTGGTGTGGGAAACACCGACAGTGCGGGAGTGGCTATTGCTCACAATGGTGGCCGCCATGTCATTGCTGCGAAACTATATGGATGTCAGAGGCTATGCTTTGGGCGATGCCCAATTCGTTGCACCGTTTCTATATACCAGAATGATCTTCATGGTTATCGTAGGATATTTTTTGTTTCAGGAAGTTCCGACTGTGTCCGCGATTAGCGGGGCGTTGATCATCATACTCAGTATGCTTTACATTCTCCACCGTGAGATGGTCAGAAACAAAGGATTGGCTTAGGTCAATTCGGCTGATCGGCTTTCACGATTCCTTCCGCAATTTTCTCTACATCGGGCTCATTCATCAGATAAATCGTGGAGGTTGGGAATGCGATTTCAGCGCCGTGACTTTCGATGATTTCCATGGTTTTGACCAGAACATCCTGCTTCACTTCATGGTATTCAGCCCATACGATCGTCTTGGTGAAACAGTAGATCATAATATCGAGCGAGGAAGCGGCAAATCGGTCGAAGTTCACCATGATGGAACTTTCCTGATCGATTTCCGGATGATTCGACAGCATGTCTTTGGTATCGGACACGATTGCGACAAGTTGATCTGCGTCATCGTATCGGATACCGACATACTCAAAAATCCGACGATTTTGCTGACGCGTCATGTTGCGAACGACAATAGTTGCAAAAACAGAATTTGGCACAAACAGGGTTCTTGTGTCGAATTTCACAATAATCGTTTGACGCCAACCTATCTCTTGGACAGTTCCTTCGATATCCCGATCGGATGAAGTGATTGTTTCTCCAACTTTGAATGGTCGATCCATGAACAGCATCAATCCACCGAAGTAGTTGGCGATGAGTTCGCGTGCGGCAAAACCAATCGCAATTCCCCCCACGCCTCCGAACGCCAGAATACCGGCAATACTCAAGCCGAGTGTCTGCATGGCGACGAGAATGCCAAGAATAATTACGACCACTCGCAGTATTTTTGATGTGATGAACACAGTCGTACGATCAAAAGTCGAATCTGATTCTGTTTGTTTGGCGACGTAACTGCGTTCGTAGATTTCAACAAATTTGAAACCGAACCAGGTTATCGCTGCAATTGCTGCGGCTGATCGCAATGCCGGTACAGCTTCAAAAATTGCGGTCTGAAATTCGATGCGGACAATTTCGATTGCGAACGATACGCCTGCCACCCAAATCAGCACAGCTGCCGGCTTTCGAATCGCTTCGACAGTCGATCGGCCCCAGATCAGATTGGTTTGGGCAAGGCGTTTTTCGGCGCGAAGCAGTGTGAAGTGTCGAACCCGGCTGACAATGAAAGTGATGACCAAGACAATGAGAATTTGGAACGCCCACAAATTGGCTTGAATCAGGTCCGTAGTGAGTTTAATGTTTTCGTTCATTTTCAGCGTCCGATCGTAAAGTAGGAAGGATCATCAAACCATCTGGATCAGTGAGTCCAGCAATGCGTCGGGTCGTTCCGACATTATCGTATGTCCAGTGCGCGGCAGGACAACAGTCTGCGAATTACTAATTTCCTTGGCTAGCTCACGTGCTGCTCGAGTCGGCGTGAGCATGTCGTGCTCCCCCAGTATCAGCATCGTAGGACACTGGATGTTGCGTGCAGCTTCCATTCCTGATGTGTAGTTGTTACAAGCATTGAGGTCATTGTATAAAACACCCGCCTTACCGCGCTCAAACAGTCGCATCAAACCTCCAATCATCCACATACCCGGTGTTTCGTTGCCTCCGAAATGTGCGGCTGGACTGTGCCCCCAAGCAGTAAGCATTTCAATTGCAATATGGTCGTTGGCGTTTGCTGCGTTCAGCAACTGATCAGTTACCGGCATCGGTACCGCGGTACCGACCAGAACCAGAGCACGAATTCGACTCGGATGTCGGGCTGCGCAGTCGAGCGTAATGAGCGACCCCATGCTATGACCGATGATGGCGGTTTGTTCGATACCGACGGCGTTGAGTACTTCGATAAGCCAGTCCGCGTACTGTGAAATCTCGGTAAGGACGTTTCCGTCGGACAGTCCATGGCCTGGCAAATCAACTGCGAGCACATTCCAGCCGTGGCGTGCGAAGTAACGAGCCGGCAACGTCCACACGGTGTGGTCCAACGACGCGCCATGCACGAACAAAGCCGACGGTTTGGTTGGGTCAATATCTTTTCCGCCAGTGAACGCGTATGCGCTATAGCCGTGAAGCGGAATTTTCATGAATGCCGAGAGCTTCCTATTTCGTTGAATTGATTCAACGAGTGTGCTGCGAAGACTTCAGACCCAAATCAAGATCGAAGATGAGATCGTCTGCATCTTCCAGTCCAACTGAAAGTCGAACCAGACCCTCGGAAATACCGGCATTTTGCAGTGCCTGTGCATCCATGCGATGATGCGTCGTCGAGGCAGGGTGAATGACCAGGGATTTGGCATCTCCGACGTTTGCCAGATGAGAAAACAATTTCAATTTTTCAATCAAGCGATGACCGGCTTCGCGACCGCCTTTGATGCCGAATGAAAAGACCGCGCCTGCACCTTTCGGCAACTGGCGCTTCGCCAGTTCATGATCCGGATGATCTGCAATTTCAGGATAGCTTACCCATTCGACTGCGGAATGAGACTGAAGAAATTCAATGATTTTTCGAGTATTGGAAACATGCCGTTCCATTCTGAGAGGTAGCGTTTCCAAGCCCTGCAGTACCAGAAATGCCGTCATTGGGCTCATGCACGCGCCAAAATCTCGGGCGCCTTCCTTGCGTGCACGGGTAATGTAGGCGGCGGGCCCGAACTCTTCAGCAAAATTGAGCCCGTGGAACCCATCGTACGGCTCTGAAAGTGTCGGAAACTTGCCGGATGCAATCCAGTCGAATTTGCCGCTGTCTACCAATACCCCGCCAATGACTACACCATGTCCGCTCAAGAATTTCGTTGCCGAGTGAAAGATCAGGTCCGCGCCTAGATCGAAAGGTCTGCACAAATAGGGTGTCGTAAAGGTCGAGTCGATCAACAACGGGACGCCATGCTCATGTGCGATTTCAGAAGCTGTTTCGATGTCCAACAGTTCACAACTCGGATTGCCGATGACTTCTCCGAACAACAAGCGAGTATTCGGGCGAAAAGCATTGCGGATTGCATCATGATCACGGGGGTGCACAAACGTTGTTTCTATACCGAATCTCGGCAGGGTATAAGAAAGCAGGTTGTGCGAGCCGCCATAGATAGATTGGGAAGACACTATATGAGAACCCGCTCCCAAAATGGTGGCAATGGCTAAATGAAAGGCAGCTTGCCCGCTGGCGGTTGCGATGGCTCCCACGCCCCCTTCCAATGCTGAAATTCTTTCTTCAAATACTGCATTGGTCGGATTCGAGATGCGAGAATACACATGCCCGGTGCGTTCAATATTGAAGATGGAAGCGGCATGATCGACATCCTCAAACACATACGAGGCAGTCTGGTAGATTGGCGTTGCCCGGGCACGGGTGGCGGCGTCTGGTCGCTGTCCTGCATGCAGGGACAGCGTGTCAAATTTCATGAATCCGGAATTCGTCATGGATAGAATTAGGTCGTCAGGCCGTAGTGACTACGGTAATGCTGAATCACTTGAACAAAACGGATATTCTAGCCGAAATTGTTCAAATCAATGCCACTAAGTTGTGAAGAATTGCTAATCGTGAAGCGTACTATATAATTACAATTACGTAGTTACATTGAGGTTAGAATGCTGCTTTGGACATGGGACGAAAATAAGAGTAAGAGAAATATTCGATCTCATGGGATTAGCTTTGAGACTGCAGTACATGTTTTTGATGATCGATATGCAGCAACGCTGGAAGACCAGTATCGAGATGAACAACAGTGGCGTACGATGGGAATGATAGGCACAGTCGTTGTCGTGGTTATTCACACTTGATCTGAATTTGACGATGAAAGCGGTGACGAGCTCGGTCGAATCATTAGTGCTAGGAAAGCTACTAAACACGAAAGAGAAACTTATGAAGAAGGGAAGTACTAAACTGACGAACAATCAAAAAGCCGAGTTGAAGGCGCTTGAAGCACTACCCGATGAATACATCGATACTGCTGATGCCCCCGAAAATTTGGACTGGTCAAACGCTGAACGAGGTGTATTCTACCGTCCGGTGAAGCAACAAATCACTTTGCGTCTGGATGCGGACATATTGCATTGGTTCAGGATACATGCCCGTAACGGACGCGGTTACCAGACCGATATTAACCGTGCACTGCGCAAACATGTTGCCCAGGAAGCTACGGATGGCGAGAGAGTATAGCGAAAGCCAATTTTTTCAGTCTTATCAATTTTTGTGGAATTGGCTGTTTGTGGTTACATACCTTGTTGAAATTATTTATATTGTGAAGCCTGATTTTGCCATTGGTGAAGCATCTTGGTGAGCTGTTGGTTTCAGTCAGTGTTGCTGAAACACATTCGATCAAGAATGCCGATGTACTCAAGGAACTGAAGGAATTGGAATGCGGGTGATTGCAAACGATTGGAGTAGATCGAATTTTCTAACAGTCTTATGCGGTCTGTCTTTGTTCGCTGGAACCATTGCCTGTACTAATTTCGAATCTGTTGCGAGTGACGACACCCGACTATCGGTTGAAGTGCTGTCATCGCCGTTGGAATTCCCGGAACAATCCGAATCAACTATCTTAGCTGATCGAATCCTAGCCGATCAAAGTGATGCCCTACTATTTGATACCGAGAGGCGCAACAATCTGATTTCTGAAATCGAGCAGGTTCTGAAGTTGGTTCGAGAGACGCACCCTGCGACTGCTGAAATCTCGGCGATAGAAAATCACCAGCCGGAAACGCTGATTGTCGGTTTGACTTCGGAACTGATGAAGTCAGTCTCGGAAATTGTTAGCGGCGAAAATCGATATATCACACTGCATACAGGCAACGAAGAATTTGATGCATTGAACAGCAGGCTAGGTGTGCATGCAATAGAGTCTTACACATTGTTTAATAACGTGATTTTGCACTTCAAGTTTCCCGTAAATCTTCTGCAGGCACAGTTTGAATACTCTATGATCGCAGGTGTTGAATATGCGGAACTGAATTCACGAGTAGGAGATTATTCCGATATTGAAATGGTGAAATTCAACAATGAATGGTTTGTGATGTTTCGAAAAGCCTGGGGTGATTGTCCATCTGGTTGTCTGTATGAAGAATTAATGTTTTTCAGGGTAAGGGGCGGTAAGGTAAAACGAATTAAAGAGCAAGCGTTTATGGATTCAATAAAATAGATTTGGCTTCTCGTGGCCATAGGATGAGGATCGAGAACGCAACCCGCCGGAAATTCTAGGATTGACCCTGTGGCAAGGATTCGACAGGAATTGTTGCCAAAGTATCTCTTCAGTGCAAATTCTTGAGTTACGCAATTTGCAGTCGTGAAAGGTGAATATAATCTGCCTGTCTTCTTCGTCTAGATTGTCTTTCGATTGAATCCGCTTTGGTTTCTGCACTGCCTGTCTTCGTCAAGTAGAATTGAATAGCGACTTCACGAAGTCTTGATAAACAAATTTTCGCATATTTTCGATGGATTCAGATCAACCTAGATTTAATTGGCTTCATCCATTCATCATTGTGATTTGTGGATGTCTCGTCATATTTATTGCCTTTGGCATTCGGTCTACGATGGGTGTTTTCCTCGTACCGATCACCGAACAATATGATTGGGGGCGAAGTATATTCGCTTTTGCCGCAGCCCTCCAAAATCTGTTCTGGGGATTTTCGCAGCCAATATTCGGGGCGATTGCAGATCGTTTCGGATCCGGAAGAGTCATTCTAATCGGTGGAATCTGTTATGTAGCTGGTCTGGCACTGATGATTGTCTCATCAACACCGCTCGGCTTCTATATTACCAACGGCGCCCTGATCGGGTTTGGTCTATCTGGCACCACATTTGCGATTGTCTTGGCCGTTATCGCCAGGGCGGTACCTGAAAGACAGCGATCCATGGCTTTGGGAATCGGTGCAGCAGCTGGATCACTAGGTCAGTTTGTTCTTGTGCCGCTGGGCAATTCGCTGATATTGCAGTTCGGCTGGGCCAGTACGATAGCCATGCTAAGCTGCCTGATGTTGCTTGTAATTCCGTTATCCTTCGTACTTTCCGGAAAACCAAATATTTCTGGCCCCGAACAGACTCTCAAAGCAGCCGTGTCTCAAGCCGCCCGGCATCCCGGTTACGTTCTCCTAACAAGCGGATTTTTCGTTTGTGGTTTTCAGGTTACATTCATCGGCATTCACTTACCTGCCTACTTGACGGATATTGGTCTGTCAAGCAACGTTGGAGCTTGGGCACTGTCGATGGTTGGATTGTTCAATCTCGTGGGTACGCTGCTTGCAGGCTATATGGGAAACATATTCAAAAAGAAGAGCATATTGAGTTTTATTTATCTAGGACGAGCGATTGTCATCGCCGTATTTGTGATGTTACCGCCATCGGTGCCGAGTGCATTGATCTTTGCTGGCTGTATGGGCATACTTTGGCTCGCAACCATACCCTTGACATCGGGCATTGTCAGTCAGGTCTTTGGTGCGCGTTATCTTGGCACTTTGTTCGGATTTGTATTCTTAGGTCACCAGATCGGCAGTTTTCTGGGTGTTTGGATGGGTGGTGTTCTGTTTGACACCACTCAGTCTTATGCAGTTGTCTGGTGGATTTGCGTGGCGCTTGGAGTCATTGCGGCACTACTGCATTGGCCTATCAACGAAAGTCCGATTCGGGAAACAATGAGGCCTGTCTCCGAATCGGTATAGACGACCAATATCTGTTTAGTAGACCTTAATAACTCATGGGGTGAAATGTGAGTAATAGAGAAATTCAATCAGTAACGGTTCTAGGTGCGGGTACCATGGGCAGCGGCATCGCCGCGGCTTGTGCCGAAGCAGGTTGCAAGACGAATCTGCTGGATGTTACGCCGGAATTGGCGGAACGTGGCAAGCAGAGTATGCTGATTGGCAGAGCGCCCATGCTTGACAATCCTGAATCGGCGGATCGAATTACGACCGGAGGATTTGATGACTCTCTCGCGCTTGCAGCAGAGTCCGATTGGATATGCGAAGCGATTGTCGAAAATCTTGAATCAAAGCGCGAGATTTTCTCCAGACTGGACCGAGTGCGAAGGCCGAACTCAATCGTAACGTCCAACACCTCCGGGATTCCGCTTCGTTCAATCTGTGAAGGAATGTCCGAGCAATTCCGCAAGGATGTCGCGGTTACACATTTCTTCAATCCCGTTAAAGTCATGCGACTGCTAGAACTGGTTGAGGGTGAAGACACTACCGCTGATGTCATCGAATCCTTGGCGACATTTGCCCGAAACAGCCTTGGCAAAGGTGTTGTCTATGCCAAGGATACTGTGAATTTCATAGGTAATAGAATCGGCTGTTTCTGGATGTTGGCGGGGTTTCACAAAGGCCGTCAAGCGCGTATTGACGGAATATCAATTGAAAAAATGGATGCACTGATGAGCGCCGCACTCGGAATTCCTTCTACCGGACTCTATGGATTGATTGATCTGGTCGGACTGGATGTGATGAAACTGGTTGCCACCAATCTGAATGAAAATCTACCCGACAATGATGCCGGAAGAGCCTATCTCGAATTTCCGCCGAAAGAACAGGCGATGTTTGATGCGGGACAACTCGGACGAAAAAGCGGCGGGGGATTCTATCGCATGCTTAAAAATGAAGACGGCACTCGACGCAAGGAAATGTATGAGTCGGAATCCGGTTCGTGGCTGTCGGCTCTAGGCGCATCGGTCAACGGAGATGCCTGTTCTGTGGTTTTTGATTCGGGCACGGAAGGCAAATTCGCCTGGAGCCTGATTTCGGAAACCCTATGCTATGCAGCCGATCTAGTGCCCGATATCTCGAACGATATCGTCAACGTTGATCGTGCCATGCGCTGGGGTTTCAACTGGGACAAGGGACCATTTGAGCTACTCGATGCACTAGGGACAGATGCCGTAGTCGCTAGACTCCGGTCCGAGAACCGTAAAATTCCTCGCATGCTGGAGACACTTCAGTCTAGTGGTTTGACAAGCTTTTATAGTGGTGATGGGACACAATATATTGGCACAGACGGGAATCTGCACGCTGTCCCGCAGGAGTAGAAACGAATGTTTGGACCGATTCCGAACCGTTGTTGCGAGTGACAGGTTTTATCGGTTGATTTAGATCCAGTAACTCGAACGAGTCATCACTTTCGACAGGGCTCGCATCAGTTCCTTTGCGGGTGCGGACAATATCCCGGCTCCGCTTTGTTCTGCTGTTTTGGCATGCTTGAGTTCGTCTTCGCGCATTTGTTTCAGAACTTTTTGACTGCTGCGATCCGATACCGGCAGACGCTGAAGATGCCGGTCCAAGTGTTCGGCTACCTGATATTCTGTTTCAGCCAGAAAAGCCGCACTGGTTCGATCTCCCAGCAGTCCGGCAATTGCACCAATCGTGTAAGAGCTGACATAGAAAATCGGATTGAGTCTGCTGGTTCTGCCGTTCAATGATTTGATTCGATCTTCACACCATGCCAAATGGTCATTTTCTTCATCGGCCGCTTGCTGAAAAGTTTCGCGCAGGTCAGAATTACGCGCAGTCAGAGACTGCCCTTGATAAAGTGCTTGCGCACAGACTTCGCCAGTGTGATTGACCCTCATCAAGCGTCTGGCTTCATCTTCTTCCCAGTTGGAGAGATTCTGCTTTACAGATTCATCAGCAGGAGAAGGCCTAGAGGGTTCGGCCGGTGCGCACAGGGTTCGCAACATATTGTCTGCATGCGAAATCAACTGATCCGCTAAGGTGTATTGTCGATTCATCTTTTGTTCATCCATCTGTCCGACAACACTATGATACCTGATGGTTGGCTATAATGGTAAGGCATCCATCTTAAGAGAACTCTGTGCTGAAATGACACCTGAAATAGAGAAAATACGTTCAAACAACAAGCTCGCGCAGGACCTGCGTAGCATTGTCGGTGCGGATGCAGTAATCACCGAAGAAGAGGCGTTACGCCCGTTTGAATGTGACGGTCTTACCGCCTATCGAGAGCTGCCGCTGATGGTTGTTCTGCCGGCCACGATTGAGGAAGTGCAGAGAATTATGAAAGCGTGTTCAGAGAACTCTGTACCGGTCGTGACGCGAGGTGCCGGAACCGGTCTTTCCGGTGGAGCATTGCCGTTGCCGGACGGTGTTTTATTGAGCCTCACTCGCATGAGCAAAATTTTAGAGATCAATGCTCCCGCAAAAACCGCTCGTGTTCAACCAGGCGTAAGAAATCTGGCTATTTCCGAAGCAGTTCGGCACTTGGGTTTGTACTATGCTCCGGATCCATCTTCGCAGATTGCATGTTCCATCGGTGGCAATGTGGCTGAAAACTCCGGCGGTGTCCATTGTCTGAAATACGGTCTCACAGTACACAATATTCTTCAGCTGCAGGTGGTGACGGTTAACGGTGAATTATTGACCGTCGGTGGTGAAGGGCTTGATTCACCCGGATATGATCTGCTCGCATTGATGACCGGTTCGGAAGGCATGTTGGGTGTCGTCGTTGAAGTTCTGGTCAAATTGCTTCCAATTCCGCCATCAGCACAAGTCGTAATGGCGTCTTTTGACGATATTGAAAGAGCAGGGCAGTCCGTTGCAGCCATCATAGGTGCCGGAATTCTGCCCGCAGGCCTGGAAATGATGGATCGCTACGCGATTCAGGCGGCTGAAGACTTCGTTCATGCTGGATATCCGGTGGATGCTGCCGCAATTTTGCTGTGCGAGCTGGACGGAACTTTGGAAGAAGTGCGAGATCAGATTGATAAAGTTGAGCGGATCTTGCGTGATCAAGGTGCAGTGGATACCTGGGTGGCCAGAGATGAACAGGCGCGCCAGCGATTCTGGTCAGGTCGAAAAGCAGCTTTTCCAGCAGTTGGGCGGATTTCCCCCGATTACTATTGCATCGACGGAACTATTCCACGCCGCGAGCTGGGTAAGGTTCTGATTAAAATCAATGAGTTGTCCAATCAATACAATCTACGTGTGGCGAATGTATTTCATGCAGGGGACGGTAACCTGCATCCACTCATTCTTTACGATGCAAACAAACCCGGAGAACTGGAGCAAACGGAAGAACTGGGCAATCGCATCCTTGAACTGTGCGTTGAAGTCGGGGGTACGGTAACCGGAGAACACGGTGTAGGTGTGGAAAAACTGCGTCCGATGTGTTTGCAGTTCGAGGATGCCGTGCTAGAACAGTTTCATGCAGTGAAGGCTGCCTGGGATCCAGAGACACTGCTGAATCCAGGCAAAGCGGTTCCAACTCTGGCTCGTTGTGCCGAGTTCAACTCGATGCACGTCCATGGAGGCAACTTGCCATTCAGCAATCTGGAGAGATTCTGAGTTGACCTGTGCTGACGAAACCGGGCAACTTGTTGAAGCCATTCAATTTGCCCATGGAAATTCACAGCCTCTCAGAATAAGGGGTTCCGGAAGCAAGTTCTTTTTCGGGCATTCAATCGTGGGCACGGTGCTGGATGTATCGAAGCATGCAGGAATTCTGTCATACGAGCCGTCTGAACTTGTGCTCACGGCGAGAGCCGGGACTAAACTTTCCGAAATTACAAAAGCGCTATCCGAGTCCGAACAGATGCTCGGATTCGAGCCTCCGTTTTTCGGCAAGAATGCGACTTTGGGCGGCACAATCGCCTGTGGTTTTTCCGGTCCTCGACGGCCTTTTTCGGGATCGGCTCGAGATTTTGTGTTAGGCGTCAAATGCATTAACGGAAAAGGACAATTTCTGGCATTTGGCGGGCAGGTCATCAAGAATGTAGCCGGATACGATGTTTCGCGGCTGATGGTCGGGGCGCTAGGTTCACTCGGCGTTCTATGCGAAATATCCTTGAAAGTGCTGCCGAAATTCGAGCTTGAGGTGACGCGGATACGCGAAATGGATGAAATAGGCGCATGCAAGGAAATGGTGCGGCTGGCTGGATTTTCCTTGCCTATTTCCGCAATGAGTTATTACCAAGGTCTGTTGCGAGTGCGTCTGTCAGGAACCGAAAACGGAATTCTGGCTGCGCAGGCAGTGGTCGGTGGAGAAGTGGATAACAGCGGTGAAGAATACTGGCTTCAGCTAAGAGAGCAGCAGCTCAGATATTTCAATCGCAACCAGCCTCTGTGGCGACTGTCCGTACCTGCGACAACACCTCGTCTGCCATTTGCAGATGGCTGCCTGATCGATTGGGGCGGAGCCTTGCGATGGGTTTATACGGATCAGCCCGCAGACTCGGTCTTTATGGCTGCAAAGCAGGCCGGTGGTCACGCAGCCATGTTTCGTCCGGATACACACTGGCCGACAGATCGGTTCAGCCAGCTCTCCGATCCAGTGGCAGGCATCCATGCTCGACTCAAGTCGGCATTCGACCCGGCAGGAATTCTAAATCCAGGAATTATGTATGCCGATGTCTAATTTATCCCAAAGCCTCTAATACGATGCAGACAGAACTAGCCGATTTCATCCGTGAAACACCGAAAGGACAAGTCGCAGATTCGATTCTGCGAAAGTGTGTTCATTGCGGCTTTTGCTCCGCTACATGCCCGACATACCAGTTGCTTGGCAATGAACTGGATGGTCCACGAGGGCGTATTTATCTCATCAAGCAGGTTTTGGAAGGCTTTGAACCTACTCAGCGTACTCAACTGCACCTGGATCGGTGTCTGACTTGCAGATCGTGCGAGACAACCTGTCCTTCCGGAGTTCGCTACGGAGAATTGTTGGAAATCGGACGGGAAGTTGTAGAACAGCGTGTACCGCGTACATTTTCAGAACGATTGGTCAGAAAATCAATCCTTCTGATTGTGCCGAATGAGTTGCTGACACGAATATCACTGTGTCTGGCACGTTTTTTTCAATCATTGTTGCCGGCGGCCTTCGGCAAGAAAATTCCACCGAAGGAAAAAAGCAAAGCTTGGCCAAAAGCCATGCACAGCCGAAAAATGATCATTCATCAGGGTTGCATCCAAAGAGTCACAAAGCCGGCTATCAACGCGGCGGCGGCTCGCTATTTGAACGACCAGTCAATTTCTGCGATTCGTACGAATGATGCATGTTGTGGCGCATTGGGCCTGCATCTGGGCAATCGCGACTTTTTTACCAGGCAAGCTCGAAAAAACATCGATGCATGGTGGCCGCATATACAAAATGGAGCGGAAGCGATTGTTTCGACCGCAAGCGGATGTGGCGTGACGATAAAGGAGTACGGCACGTTGTTGAAAGAGGATCAGGATTACGCTGAAAAAGCGGATAAAATTGCATCGCTCGCGATCGATATTTCGGAAGTTGAGAGAAGTGCCGAGATACCAAAGACTCTCGACTTGCCCACTAAAGTGGCGGTTCATTCACCGTGCACACTTCAGCATGGACAGAAAATCGTTAATTCAGTAGAAAAAATTTTGAGTGAATACGGGATTGAAACCACTCAAGTGGAAGATGCGCATATGTGCTGTGGGTCCGCTGGAGTTTACTCGGTTCTACAGAGTGAGCTATCAGGTCAGCTATTGAAGAATAAAATTGCCGCGTTGGAACGTGGGCAACCGGATCAGATTGTAACGGCGAATATCGGGTGTTTGATGCATTTGGCCTCGAGTTCAGCGGTGCCAGTCAAGCATTGGGTTGAAGTTGTTGCCCCCGCTGACTCGTGATCGGACCATTCGATAGCTGTGGAGGCTATTTCTGTTCCGGGCGTGCCTCATGACAGATCATGGAGCGCTCCATTTAATCTGTATACTGACTGCTTTTTACAAATTGCAGCGAACGCGAAATTTGGAATTTAACTTCAAATCAAGAGTTCATGCCAGATTCAATTGCATTAACTATCGCAACAAATAAGCATTGTGAAATTAGATCGTTTCAATTGGGCCGATGTCTTCGTACTGGATTGGGAGTTGGCAAAGGAATTTTATTCTGGAGTGTTCGACTGGCATTTCGTTGATCAGTTCATTGATGGTGAAATGGTGTACTCACTCGCTTGCCTGGACGAGTCTGCCAATCCATCGGAGACAACCAGCGTAGCAGGCATAGCGCCGAAATTTGAGCCCCTTGAGGAGGGAATGCCAGGCAATTGGTATTCCTATGTTATTGTTCAAAGTGTTGACAAGGCTGTTGAAAAAACTGTTGAATCTGGCGGTAGGGTCAGAATGGAACCGATGGATGTCGGACAGGCAGGCAGGATGGCACAGTGCATGGATACGGGAGGCGTCGTCTTTCATTTGTGGCAGCCCATGCAGCATTCAGGCGCTCGAATCACAAATGTACCTGGTTCGCTGAATTGGTTCGAGCTGACTACCTCCGACATCCAAGCGGCAACCCGCTTCTATAGCTCTGTATTTGGCTGGGACGTTGAGGAAAGTTCGTCAGGTGACATGCCCTATTCTTTTTTTAAGTTGAATGATGTTCCGGTGTGCAGCGTGCATTCGAGAGTTGAAGAGACGGCTGGTCAAGAACTGTGGACACCCTATATCAGAGTTGAAAGCGTCGATTACAGTTTGGCCAAGTGCAGTCGTCTCAATGGTTCTGTAGTATTCGGTCCCGTCGACGAACCCGGCGTCGGTCGTTACGCAGTAATTGCGGACCCAGAAGAAAACATGCTGGGCGTCGCAGAATTTACGCCGCATTAGTTGATTTGGAAAATTAGGAAAAATTATTTTGAAGTTCACGACGTACAACATTCAGTTTGGACGCGGTCTTGACGGGAAAATAGATCTGGACCGAATTGCCAGAACGGTGCAAGATGCCGATGTCATTGCATTGCAGGAGGTTGAACGATTTTTCCCCCGTTCCGGCAACACAGATCAGGTTGAAGAGCTTGCCTACCGATTGAATTTTCACCACTGGGTTTATGGTGCAGGGGTGGATATTCATGCGGACAGACTTCTTCCAAATAACAAAATCAGGCATTGCCGACAGCAGTTCGGGAATATGTTGCTGTCGCGCAGTCCAATACTCACCTCAAGAAATCACTTGTTGCCTAAGGTGGCTTCTACCGGTAGGCCGCTCAGTATTCAACGAAGCGCGCTGGAAGGTGTAATCTCCATCGGTGGCAAGAAAGTTCGGGTGTATTCGATCCATCTTACTCACATCAGCGCTGAAGTCCGCCTGAAGCAGATCAAAAGAATACTTGAAATCGATCGCAAAGCGGTGAGAGAGGGTGGTCCGATTTCCGGCGTAGTAAAAGGCACCGATTTTTCCAAACAGTCAGACGCTTCGACATTGCCGCGGGAGTCGATCTTGTTAGGCGATTTCAATTTCACTCCAGATTCGGTCGAATACAGCCGCATTGTAGGACCAATATCAGATTACGGCGGACGAGTCGTCAGCTCTGAAGGATTTGTGGATGCCTGGGTCACAGCCGGAAACAGGTCAATGTCGGGAGTAACCGCGGAAAGAGGTGGCAAGGCAGTTCGTATGGATTATTGTTTCGTGCGTCAAACCCTCAGCGATAAAATTCGTTCAGCAAGAATTGATTCACAGGCAGACGGTTCGGATCATAAACCCATGTCGGTAGTCTTTAATTTCTGATCGTCTCAACAAATTTACAGTGTCAAACGGATGCTCAAATTCGTTCGCCTTGTTCATCCAATGCAATCGCTTCTTCATTCTTGCGCAATCGTGCCGCAATTCGTTCGTAGAGTGCCAGTACCGCTGGAATGAAAAACAGCACCAGTACAGTTGAAAACGCAAGCCCGAATATCAGTGTCACAGCCATAGGAATGAGAAACTGTGCCTGAGTCGATTTTTCGAATAGTAGCGGCAACAGCCCCACGATTGTAGTCAGACTAGAGAGGACGACAGGCCGTAGTCTCTGGCAACCCGCTTCAACCATTGCTTGCTTGACCTCCATGCCGGCTTCGCGGTTCTGTTTGTAAAAAATCACCAGTACGATCGCGTTATTTACCACGATTCCAGATAATCCAATCAATCCAAGTATCGTGATGATCGTAAATGAGAGCCCTAAAAACAGATGCCCCCAGGCAGCCCCGACGATTCCAAATGGAATTGCGAGTATTACGAATAGAGGCCAACTGTAGGACCCAAAAATCCACGCCAACGTTAGATAGATTAACGCAAGGGCGATTAACGCACCTGTTTTCATGGACTGCTCGGTTTGTTCCTGGTCGGCTTGACGTGCGCCAACTGACCAGTTGACGCCAAAATCCTTGGCAATCTTCGGCAGAATTTCAGCTTCCAGTCGATTCAAGATTTCAGCAGTATTTGCGGCTGAACTATCTACGCTGGCGCTGACTTGAATGGAGAATACACCATCAGAATGACGTAGTACGTCAAATCCTCTGTTGGATTGAATTTCGACAACATCAAGTAAAGGGACTGAATCCCCTGATGACAGAATTACATTGACATTCTCGAGTTCACTGAGTTGATGCCTTTCCTCGTCAGGCAGCATCAGATTCACTTCGATATCGTGGTACTGAGCAGTAAAAGACTGAAGTAGTTCACCTTCAATTGAAGAGCGGAGCTGTCGACTTATTTCAGCGACTGATAGTCCTAGAGCCTGTCCTAGTGACGTCAGCGACAAAATCTGCTGCTGACGTCCATAGCTGGTGTCATCTTCAACGGCATAAACGCCTGGAATCTGGTGCAAATGTTCGGTTAAAGCAAGTGCCGCGTCTTTTGTGGTGTGCTTTGCTGCACTGCTGAACTTGACTTCAATATCTCGTCCGGGAGGCCCTGGGTTTGGACTGATTGTTACCGCAGTTTCAAGCCCGGGTACATTTTCCAGTTTGTTACGCCAGGTATGGAGAAATTTGGTTGTGCGCACCTCCCGTGTATCCGACTGCACGAGTTCTGCGATAACAGCCCCATTATTTGCACTGTCAACAGCGGGTGCTTCTGACTCAACGGCAAACTTGGCCCCGTGTATCACTAGAGAAGTAGTAACCAGATTGCCTCCGAGTTCGGCTTCCGTTTCGAATAGTGCTTCCTCTACGCTTAAGAGGTAGTCATCAACAACTTCTCTTGGCGTACCGGCATTGAAGCTGAGGTTGGTGTACACAAGGTTCAGCTCTGGTGTCGGAAAGAAACTGTAATGCAATCGCCCCGATCCGAACAGACCTACAGTTAGGATCAATAATGCGAATCCGATGGAAATTGGGATGCCCGGGCTGTCAGTTGCGAAACTGAGCATGTTGCGGTACCAGCGATCTCGAAAGGTTAAAAACCACCGGTCGACTAAGGGAGCATTTATCGTACTTGATTTTGCTGCAATTTTCTCAAAACTTAATCGCAAGTGACCGGGCAGTATCAGAAACGCCTCGACCAAAGAAGTGGCAACTACACAGATCACGACGAGTCCGATGTAATACAACACAGCACCGATAATACCGGACAAGATCATGACAGGCACAAATGCAAATATGGTTGTCAGCGATGCTGCTAGAATAGGTAAAAACAGGCGTTTGGATGCCTTGACTACTGCATCTACGGGTGATGGATTTTCAGTGAATCTCGTCATTGCTTCTTCACCGACGACAATCGCATCATCCACGACGATTCCGATTGTCATGATGAATCCGAACAGCGTAATCATGTTAAGAGTTCCGCCTGTAACATAGAGCAGACTTATGCCGCCCATTAGTGCTACAGGAATTCCGATGGCTACCCAGAAAGCAATTCGCGTATTCAAGAACAGATATAGTACGGTCAACACGAGAATTAATCCGATGATTCCATTGTTAACCAGTACTTTGATTCGGTCGCGTAGAGCAATGGATTTATCATCATAGAGGTTGAGTTCAACGCCTGGTGGTATGAGAGGCCGAGTTTCTTCCAGCCATTCGTACACAATCGCGGCGCTCTTCAGGGTGTCACCTGATTCCTGTCGGCTAAGCTGTAGCTCAACTGCGGGCTTGTTTTTGTAGCTGAGGAAAACCTGGTCAGACTTTGGTCTTTGTTCTATGGTTGCAATATCGCCAAGTGTGATCAAGCGCCCATCCGTGTCGGCGATGACTGGTAAATCCTCAAATGCGATCTCATCTCGCCTTTGGTCAAGAATGCGAAGTTGTCTTGCTGCATCATTTCGACCGGAAAGGCCAATTGACGTATCTCGAGATTGCGATCGAATTTGCTGCCCGAATTGATTCAGAGACAAGCCCAAATCCCTTTGTACTTGTCTAGAAATCTGGATGGCGATTTCTTCATTCGGCAAGCCGACAATATTGATCTTCCCAATGCCACGAGATAAAAGAACATCTCGATATTGGTTTGCCAGAACACGTAGCTGATCCAAAGACTGACCGGTAACGATAATTCTTGCGATCAGTTCATAGCGCCTGACTTGGGATACTTTTGGACGTTTCGCGTTGTCTGGCAGATCTGAAATGACTAGATCAACCACAGCTTGTGTATCGTCACTCGCGACTCTGATATCCGCTCCCTGCTCAAACTCCAGTAAAATGCGCGAGCCGCCTAAATGGGAAGTAGAAGTTATATTTTTCAGATGATCGAGATTTTTTAGGTCGAGTTCCAATCGATTCGTGACGGAAATTTCGACGTCCTCAGCAGCAGCCCCAGGCCATTCGGTTGAAACGTTGACGAACTGGAGATTGAAGGCTGGGAAAAACTGAACGTTTATATTCAAAAGGACGTATCCACCAGCAATTAGAATGACCACCATGAGAATATTCATGGCTACCGGATGTGTAGCGAATATTTCCAGAATGCCCTTTTTTTCCATATTTACACGACTGTCGGGCGATCACTCGCCCGGCTAAGTATCACTGTGAATCAAAGATTTCGACTTTCAAACCATCTACAGCATTGTTCAATTGTGTGGTGACGAGCAAGTCGTCAGCCTCTAGATCAGAACTGGTTGCAACGATGTAAGTCTTGTTGTTACGTACTACTTGCCCATGTCTTTTGATTGTCGCCGACTTCAAGGAATCTGAATTCACTTTGAAAACCTGATTGGATCCATAGACAGCCTGATAAGGTATGGCTGAGGATTCCTCAACAGGGCTTAGTGATAGGAGAACTGTGACGGATCGCCCTAGTTCGGGATACATGGAATTCGAAGATATTCGGAAATAAGCATCCACTCCGCCGTGACCTGAACCTACGGTTGACGCCAATCGGTCCAATTTCAACTGCAGTTGCTCGTCATCAAGTTCAGCGACGGCTTCAAGTTCAATTTCGCCTGCAATCGACTTGCGCACCTGAGCAAGATGACGAATTGGAACTAAAGTTCGAATTTCTGTTGTGGTGTGGTCGAACATGTCGACAAGCGGGCTAGCGTTTCTTACATGATTTCCGGCAGCGACATGAACTTCAGTAATTCGACCTGCATATGGAGCGATAATTTCAGCATCTTCCGAATCCTGCATCGCTTTTTCAAGTGATGCCTGTGCTCTTTGAAGTTCTGCTTCCAGAACGGCTGCTCGACTGTCATATTCTCTGATTGCCGCTTCGCGAGCTGTCACTGCAAGGCGTGCTTGCTGTTCGACTCTTTCGGTAACATCAAATTCGGATTGGCTTATTAGATTTCTATTCTTGAGAGTTCTGGATCTTTCCATCGCGTCTGTGGCAAGTTTGAGCAATCGGTTCTCATGTCGCAGAATTTCCCTATCTGCCGTCACTCTTTGATGCTCTCTTTCAAGCGACGCATCCATTCTTGCGACATCGGCTTGCAGCAGACGCAATTGAGTTTGAATGGTTCGTGAATCAAGACGAATCAGCACTTGCCCCGCTTTAACGGTCTGCCCTGTCATGACATTGACTTCAATAACTTCCGCGTCCAGTATGGAAGTCAGTCGGGAATGAGTAGGAGTGACGACTCGTCCAAACAGTTCGACTGTAGGAATGAGAGTTTCTTTTGTAATTTGCTGGGTTTCAATCAGCCATGCACGTTGCTCGGGTAGTTCAAATACAACTTCCGGCTCATCAAGTGCGAGAAGTTTGAATCCGACCACCCCGGCTCCGACTATCGCCATTGGCAAAAGTAGTCGAATGAATAGTTTGTGCAGTTTGGACAATTTAATTTATCAGCGCCTGATCATTCAGGAATAGCTGAATTCCAGTGATGCTGGATTAATTTCATATAGGCGTTCATTTTATAACAGTGATGAACTTTACTCACCCACTCGCACTATTTAACAGAACCGGCAAAGTATTCGATTGGCGGTTTTGGAGTGGGATCACTTACGCTTGGGACATCTGGAGTTGCATTGAGAGCCGGTGCGCTCATCGGGCAGAGTTTGCTGCCAATTCTGTGTTGCAGAAAGGAAAATTCATTAGGTTGTTGGAATCAATCAGATACTTGAATATGTATATGGTTAAGTATATAAACCTCACCAATTCAATATCCGATATTGATGGAACCGAACTCCGGAATATTTCAAGAAATTCAGATGGATTCGATTCTAATCGTACCAGCAACTGATAAATCATTAACCCAATGCACTGAGAATTCACATTATGGATGAACGTAAAGTAATCGCTTTTTTTCCAGAAGGCGCATTTGGACCGGCATTGAATTCCGTAGGAATTGCACAGGCTTGCACAGACCGGGGCTATCGGTGCGTGTTCCTGTCGGATCCAGGATTTGCAGAAGTTTTCGAAGATTACGGCTTTGAAGTGAGAATCGTCAATCTGTCAGAACCCATGTCACCCGAAGAGATGGCCAAGTATTGGTCAAGTTTCATTAATGGACATATTCCGAATTTCAACCTTTCACCGTACGAGCAGATCGACAATTATGTGAAAGAGTGCTGGGAAGCCATTGTCGATACTTCAAAATGGGCGGAAAAAGATTTACCGGATGTACTGGATGAACTGAAGCCGGACTTGATCTGCATCGATAATGTAATTCTGTTTCCAGCCGTCAAAAGATACGGTGTGCCGTGGATTCGAATCATTTCCTGCAGCGAAAACGAAATCGCCGATCCATGGATCCCGCCGCATCTATCAGGATGCGGGGAAAATGATCGCGAGGGTTTTGAAGCCTATCAAAGCCATTTCAACCAAGTTATCCAGCCCATTCACGATGACTTCAATGCATTTCTCGAGACTTGCAGCGAGTCGCCATATCCGATTGGTGAATTTTTTGAACCCTCGCCGTACATGAATCTTCTGCTCTATCCAGAGCCGCTTCAATACTTGAGAAAGAATTCGCTGGATCCACAGCAGTATCAATATCTGGAAGGCTGCGTACGTTCAGAAAAAGAGTATGAAGTACCTGATTTCGGAAGCAGGAACGAATCGCCGTTGATCTATCTCAGCTTCGGGTCACTGGGGTCGGGTGATACCGATTTGCTGAAACGCATGATTGATGTTTTGGAAAAACAGGATTATCGAGTGTTGGTCAATGTCGGAGACTATGAAGAGCAATACGACTCGATTCCGGACAATGTTCGAATTGCGTCATGGTATCCCCAACCTTCGGTCATTAGACAGTCGGATGCGGTGATTCATCATGGTGGTAACAATAGCTTTACCGAGTGTCTTTATTTTGGAAAGCCGGCATTGATCATGCCTTATGTGTGGGATGGTCATGACAACGCCACCAGAGTTGAGGAAACCGGTCATGGCCTTAAATTGCATCGATCCAACTGGAGCGACGAACAGTTTATTTCAGCCTTGGAAACTCTGTTGACAGATAACGAGATGCACGCTCGGCTGAAGCGCACCAGCACTCACATGAAAGCCGCCGACGGGCGACAGAAAGCCGCCGAAATTATCGAGGAATTGATCAATTCGTAAATTACCGGTAATTTGGCTGCGCGCTGGCAATCTGGAATGATGTTTTTAATTCGTCAAATCTGAATATAAACTTTATCCTCGTCAACTTGGACTGGATAAGTCTTCAAATCCTCTTCGGCCGGATCTTCAACGACGGCACCGGTTGTAATGTTAAATTCAGCGAGATGAAGTGGGCAGACAATGCGGTCTTCCTCAACGTAACCGTCTGAAAGACAGGCGTATTCGTGTGTGCAAATATTATCGATCGCGTAGATTTCACCATCCATCAGGATGAGTGCGATTTCTTCTCCTGCGACATCAACTGGGTAGGGCACACGATCTTCCAGTTCAGACACACTTGCGACACAGTGACTGTTTTCCAAGTTGAAATCATTCATAATTGAATTTTCCTATTTCATCGGTTGAATGACATTGCCAATCAGCCAATAATGATGTCGTTTCATGATGCCGATTGAGTTTCTACAAATTATAAGGGATTTGCAGTTGACATGATTTCCAGCATGACCGGATTTGCCAGACAGGCTTCAACAACCAATTGGGGTGAGATACAGTGGGAAGCGCGCTCATTGAATCACCGAGCTTTGGACATCAACATTCATTTGCCTGAATATTTCCGCCCGCTGGAAGCTGCTTGTCGTCAGCGGCTTGCTGCTCAATTCAATCGCGGCAGAATTGAAGTAGTGCTCAAATTTATAGCTGTTAAGGGAAGTAATGCAATTCAACAATTCAATCAGACTTCCGTTGAAAATCTTATTGCCCATTCTCAAAAGGTAATGGATTTGGTTCCCCAGTCATCGCCGCTAACCATATGCGAAATATTGAAGTGGCCGGGTGTTCTGACTTCAACTGATTTGGATGATTCAGGACTGAATGCAGAAATCCTCAAGCTGTTCGAGAGGCTGGTCGAAGAGCTGGGTCTAGACCGACGTAGAGAGGGGCAGGCAATCCAATCTTTGCTGAGTGAAAAAATCAAGGAATTCAAGGAATTTAAAAAGAGTGCGATGGATCTGCTCCCTGAGGCTCAGGAAAACCTGCGCAACCGGATCGCAAAAAAACTTGAGGAAATGAAACTCGAAGTTGATGTGGAAAGGTTTGAGCAGGAAGTAGCACTGATTCTGGTGAAGGCAGATGTGTGTGAAGAGATGGAGCGTATTGGATTGCATATTGCTGAGTTCGAGCGCGTGTTGTCGGAAGACCAGGAAGCAGGTAAACGATTAGGATTTGTTCTTCAGGAATTGGGGCGCGAAGTGAATACGTTCTCGTCCAAGTCGGCTCACTATCCGCTGAATTCGCTGATGGTCGATATGAAAGTCTTGCTGGAGCAGATTCGCGAACAAGTACAGAACGTCGCATGACGCCAACACCGAACGAAGAATCAGTATTGCTGATCATTTCAGCAGCTTCCGGCACGGGAAAGTCAAGCCTGTCGCGTGCCTTGGTGGAATCCTCAGAGAGCACCGTTCTATCAGTTTCACATACAACCCGTGAGATTCGGCGCAATGAAGTCGAAGGAAAAGACTACTATTTCGTTGGTGACGATGAATTTCAACGAATGATTGAGGCGGGGGAATTTGTTGAATATGCAAAGGTCTATGATCATTATTACGGCACTTCCAGAACATCAATCGAACAACACTTGAATTCGGGTGAGAATGTATTGCTCGAAATAGAGTGGCAGGGTGCCAGACAGGTAGTGGAACTGTTTCCATCTGCGGTGCGAGTGTTTTTGCTGCCTCCTTCAATCGAGAGTTTGCGAAAGCGATTGCGCAGCAGAGGCCGCGATTCTGGCAACACGATTGAAGCTCGACTTGCTGCAGCGGTAAATGACATAAAAAATTGCTTTGATTACGATTACCTGATACTCAACGATCAATTTGATTCAGCTTTGTCCGACCTGAAGACGCTGCTTCCGGGCAGTACTGGAACGATACGCCCCATTCCAGTTGGCTTGCTTGGTGAATTAGGGATTGTTAACGGGGAAATTGATGAGTCTGTAAAAAGCTGCTGAAAGCTGCCAATTGATTTACTTGCCTGACCTTAACGGCAGAACAGATTGATATTTCCAATGGTCGGCCAGACATCTAAATAATGACACTTTCACCATACTTTTGTTCTGCCAGAATTCTTTCGTAACCCAGTCTGGTTAAATCTAACGATTTGTACTGACCATCGACGAGGAGTTCCGAAATCGCTCTTCCGATTGCAGGTGCCTGTTGCAAACCATGTCCGCTGAATCCATTCGCGAAGTAGTAATTGGAGAATTCCGGATGAACGCCCACGATGCCATTTTGGTCAAACGAGTTGTAGTCATAATGACCGGCCCAGGAGTTGACCACACGAAGTGTTTCGAATTGTGGAATTCGGTGTGCCAGTTTAGGCCAGATCAAATCGTCAAATAATTCATGATCGACATCTAAAGTGTAGTCGATCGGGTCTTCCTCATGGATTGGCGGAGAGTATCCACATAGATAGTATTCACCCTCAGGTCTTACATAAAATCCTGCCGGATCAACAAGCAGCGGCATATCTTCAATTCGTGCCCTGCTGTGAAAAACGAACACATTGCGTCTGCGTGGTGAAACGGGTAGAGAAATTCCGGCTTGCAATGCCAAGTCACCCGCATAAGGTCCCGCGGCGTTGACTATGGATTGACAGCGAAGGTGACCGTAAGACTTCAAGTCAGCTCCGGTAATACGATTGGATTTAAGATGGACATGTATCACTTCATCTTCAATATAACGGACACCGAGTGATATCGCTTTTTTCTTGAGTGCGATCAGTAGACTGTAAGGGTCAAACCAGCCTTCTCCCTGCAGCCCCCTGCAACCGGCAGCCAAATCCTCCACATTCAGCCAGTGAAATGTTCTAGCCAGCGAAGCAGCGTCTAGATACTCAACTTGCGTACCGCAACCGGTTTGCACGTCATGTCCTCGGCGAAGTTCATCCTGTCCTGCGTGAGTTGCTAAAAGCAGATACGCTGAACGAAACAAGCTGATATCAGGAGAGTCGTCACCCACCTTGAGAAACTCGTGAGCATTCGAGAGAAACTGATAGCCAAACTGTGATATCAACACGTTTTCTGGAGTGGAGAACTGTTGTCGAATTGAACCCACAGACCGTGTGGTCGCGCATGCAGAATAAGTGAAATCCTTCTCGACGACGGCGATTGATCCGTCGTAGTCAGAATTAGATGCTAGAAAATAAGCGATGGAGCTTCCCATTATTCCGCCTCCAACTATGAGAGTTTCACAAGCGGAAAACCTTGAATTTCTGTTATGTATTTCCATCGCACGACTATTAATGCTTGTTAATATTTTCCAGAAAAAAGCTCGTTAAAATTTTAGACAGTTTAATTTCGCACTAGGAGAACTCAATGCAAAAATCAAATTCGTTATCAAAAATCGGCAATCTGCCAGCGCGCAAAGTTGGGTTGGGGTTGATTCTGTTTGTCTCAATTGTATTCGCTATGATGGTGCTTCGCCCTGAGTCCTTGGTTCACGCGGTCGAAAGCGGCAAGCCGGTCAATGCCAATCTTGAAGCAAATGTTCTGAATTCCGGATTCGCAGAGCTTGTTGAAGCGGTTTCACCTGCTGTCATATCAATTGAGGCTACTCGAAGAAACCAAGCTGACGACATAAATTATTTTCGTTGGCCGCCGGAATTTGATGCTGAAACATTTAAGAATTTAGACCCAAGGATGCAGGAATTCTTCAAGAGATTCGAACCTGGCAAGCAACCTCCTTCTGAGCGGCATGGCAGAAAAGCGTCCAACACAGGATCTGGAGTAATCTTCAATCCCGATGGATACATTGTGACCAATTTGCATGTTGTTGAAGATGCAGAAACAATCAAGATTACGCTTTCTGATCAAACCGAATACTTTGCTGAACTCGTGGGTAGCGACAGGCTGACGGACATGGCAGTTTTGAAGATAGACACCGAGACTCCTTTGCCGTACGCAGAGTTTGGAAATTCCGAAAACGCTCGAGTTGGAGATTGGGTTATTGCAATTGGCGATCCATTCGGACTCACCCAGTCGGTATCTCTCGGTATAGTCTCGGCCAAGGGTCGCAACTTAATACAAAACTCGCCAAACGTTCCATTGCTTCAGATTGATGCAGCAGTAAACAAGGGGAATTCGGGTGGTCCATTGTTCAATACCAATGGACAGGTGATTGGGATCAATACTCTGATTTTTTCGCCCACAGGAGTCAATGCTGGCGTTGGTTTTGCCATTCCTTCGAGCATTGTCGAGGATATATCCAACAGTTTGGTGAATGATGGCATTGTCAGAAGAGGGTGGCTTGGAGTTGTCATTCAAACGGTTACGAGTGAAATTGCTCAAGCGCTGAATCTTCCGCAGAAACCTGATGGTCAATATGGTGCGTTGGTTTCGGACGTTCAGGCAAATAGTCCGGCCGATGTTGCGGGAATACACCCAGGTGATCTTATCGTGGATTTCGATGGACAGACTATCGGAACTGTTCAGGATCTCTCAAGACTGGTAAAAAAGACAAAACCCGGCAGTGATGTGGCAATCAACGTAGTTCGTGGAAATGAATCCATTTCACTGAATACAAGAATCAAGGTTCTTGCGGGTGCAGACACAGAAATGAAAAATTCTGAAAAAGATATGGCAGAGAACGGAAGCACCAATGCCCAATTCGGTGTCACATTCGCGGAACTGAATTCGGATTTACGTTCGAGATTTGGAATCGATGAAAATGTTGCCGGTGTGATCATCCTTGATGTGATTCCTGACAGTCCTGCAGATAAATCCGGACTGCGTATGGGCGACGTTATCAAATCGATAAATCGAAATGACACTTCAACCGTGAATGCTGTTACTGAAACTTTCGCCTCACTGCGTTTGTCTGAAAAAAGTAGAGCTCTAATGCTGATCGAGCGAGGCAGCAACAGTCGATTCATTGTAGTAGACCTTGGATAATTCTCTCTTCCCTAACTTGCTCGTTAGAGAAAACGCGTCGAGTAGCAGCGATATCTTGCTGCTACTTGACGCATAATCAATTCATTGGCGCAAGGATATTGTTGGGCGCAAAATAGAAACGAGCATGATGCAGGATATTTAGAATTAGATTGAAACTGTATTCGATGGTGAATATGCAATGAAAATACTGCTCATTGAGGACGATGAATTCTGGAGAGATGCAATCATTCGGAAGTTTGTGGAGCAGGAACATCATGTCGAAGTAGCCGAAAATTTTCAAGACGGTTTAGAACTCGTACGGAATGGAGAGTTTGATGTGACTATAGTTGACCGAGTGCTTCCATTAGATAAGAGCAGTCCTGTCTTGGATGATGACGATTCTGGGTTAAAAATTGTAAAGGCTATTAAGGAGGAAAAAATTGATACATTAGTGGTTGGATTTAGTGCCGTCGGGAAATTGAATTACATGTGGAAATCACAAGAAGGATATGATGCCGGTTGCCACTTTTACGTGTCAAAGAAGGACGGGGTTAGCCATTTAATGCAGACTATGCAAGGGGTAGAAGCAGTTTCTGAAAAATTGAAGGCGGAAAGGATGGTTCTCCGAGTCGACCAACTAATACTCGACTGTAGCAAAAGAACGGTGACACTTGAGGGCAAGCCAATACATCTGTCTCCTACACAGTTAGATATTCTTGCATTACTGATAAAATTCAAAAATGAAGTTGTAAAGTATGAGAAGATCGCCCAATTAATTGAAAAGTCCAATAGTAGCCGGAATAACAAAAGCAACAAGAAAAGCAATAATGTATCAGTTCAAGTGCATGGATTAAGAAAGGCTATAGAAAACCACGAAGGTTCAGAAAAAATGATTTTTACCGTTCACAAAGTCGGCTATGTACTGCGTGAGAGAAGCAAGAGAAATGCTTCAAGCAACTAGACAGATGAGTTTCAACTTTTGAGAAAAAGCTGAAACCCGTTTTGGCGCGTATTCAGCATGACCAAATACTTCAAAGGATTTTCGTTCGTTCTGGCTGTTATATTCACTCTGGTGATCTGGTTATCAATTGCCGGAGCTATCGTAATCGCCCGCAATGCATCATTGCACTCCCGACTTGATGATATCGACCGAGAACTGATTCACATATTCGAATCAATTCAACCCTCCTACATCGTCCACCCTGGAAGAACATTTTTGTTCTTTGAAACGATAGCAAGTAAAGTATCGGCACAATCAACTGAAAACCCACACAAAATCTATTTACTAACGAGCATAACCGGCCAAAAAATTTACGGCAATATAGAAGAATTGCCAACATCCGGCTTCGATGACGAGGGCATAGTTGATTTTGATTTGCCCGGCAATGAAACGCGCCATGCTGTGCGTGCTCGTGCCATTAGGTTGAATGACCAGTTCATTCTGCTGGTTGGCAGAAACGTGAGTGAACTCCGTGAATTTGTTTTTGATGTACTGGTGTGGGGCACAATCATTGCGACCTTTGTCGCACTAGGTGTGGCGTATTTGTTTACAAAACTGATTTCGCGACGTCTGCAAGTATTTAACAATACTAGTGAAGCTGTATTGACAGGAAATTTCGGTGAACGAATTAAGAGAAACAGGAGCGGTGATAATTTTGACCAGTTGGCGAAGAATATCAACAATATGCTGGAGCGAATTGATTTTCAAGTAGGCCACCTTAGAAAGGTATCCAATCAAATTGAACATAATATATTGTCGCCTCTTTATCGACTGAAAGAACAACTTGTGCACAGTGTAAATCTAAATGATAAAGAAAAAAGCCAATTGCTTTCAGAAGTGGGATTGATAGATAGTGCGGTTGGTATGGTGGTGTCGGTTGCAGAATTCGAGAACAAAATCTCTGAGGAAGAACACAGCAAATTCAATCCAATTGAGGTCATTGACAAACTCTATAGAGATCATCTGGAGATGGCAGAGAATAAAAATATCAAATTGAACTATGTGTTGGAAGCTGCTCGCATAGAGATTCCCGGTTACCAAAATGCCATATATCTAGCGCTTGAAAATTTATTGAAGAATGCGATCAAATACACGCCGAAAGAAGGCACTGTTAAAGTGGCAGGCATTAGCAAACCGGAAGGGTTTGAGTTTGTCATCGCCGATACTGGACCGGGAATTCCACCTGAAAAACACGAGGAGGTTCGAAAGTTGAATTTTCGATTGGACCGTGACAAATTGATTCCAGGCGAAGGACTGGGACTCTATTGTGTAGATGAAGTGGCTAAAAGGCATAATGTGGAACTGAAGTTCGAGAAGACTCATCCGGATGATCAGAACAATCCCGGGCTTAAAGCTACTCTAGGCTATTTTCGTCAATATAAAGCAGCCGCAGCGGCCAGGACTTCTCTTGAGAACACCAAATGAAGAAATTTTTCTGACTGAGTTCACAACCGAGGCTTCACATATTTTTGAGCGTTGGAGCACAAAAATACGGCACCGACTCCATGACCCCATCGCGTTGCTATACTGGTTCGCTTGCGTACGTGACTTAACCGCACTGAAACCTGGAAATGTTCACTGCTATGCTGATGGACATGACTTGACGACTGAACACTTTCTTGCAAGTGCTTATGCCTCTGCTTCAATTATTGCTCACCCCGCTTTGGGTCTGGGACAAAGAATCATTCAATCGGTACGAGCAACACAAGAAGCCGTTGCCACCAATACCAACTTGGGAATCATTTTGTTGTGCGCACCGATCGTGCACGGATATCGAAATATCTCACAAGCGGGCTTGCGGCTGTCGATACAAAATGTAATCACTGAGTCAGATATCGAAGATGCTGAACTGATTTTAAACGCGATCAGAATTGCATCGCCATCCGGTCTTGGAGAATCTGCCGAGCATGATGTATTTGAGCACGCTGCCGCCGATATTCAAGCAATCATGAATTTCGCCGAATCACGAGACTTGATATCACGACAGTACTCAAACGGATTCTTGGATATTTTCGAAGCTGGATTTGCCGCGATTGAGGAAGTACAAGCTAAAAAGTTCGGGAAAAACGAAATTGCGACGGTAGTTTATCTGACGTATCTTTCGAGATTTCCCGACTCCCATGTTCTACGACAACATGGCAGTAACGTGGCCGAGGAGATCAAATCAGTTGGTGAGAAGCTATATGCTCATTGCAAGAGATCAAATTCAATAAGCGATATGCACGATGAACTGATGTATTATGATACGGAATGGAAACGAAGGCATATTAATCCAGGGACGAGCGCAGATTTAACTGTGGCGACTCTCTTTGCACACAGTATTGAAAGTAGAGTAAATTAAGTGTGCAGTATGCAGTTTACGGTTTGACAGTAACTACTTATATTTACTAAAGAAATTAATTCATTTTCAACCAAGTTGGAGGTAATGAGATGGCGATTGACAATGTAAGGGTCGGAGAATCTTTAGTTGGAGAAGGCAATGAAGTTGCACACATTGATTTGCTAATGGGACCACGTGGGTCTCCTGTGGAAGCAGCGTTTTGTAATACTCTGTGCAACAACAAAGACGGCTTTACCAGCTTACTGGCAGTTGCTTCGCCCAATATTCCCGCGAAGCCAAACACTGTCATGTTCAATAAAGTAACCATGAAAGGCGCTAAACAGGCGTTGCAAATGTTTGGCCCTGCGCAACGTGCTGTGTCATTAGCAGTCATCGACAGCGTTGAAGATGGCACTATTCCAGCGGATGAAGCAGATGATCTGTTCATTTGCGTTGGTGTTTTCATTCACTGGGATGCCGAAAATGACAGTAAGATCCAAGAGTACAACTACGAGGCGACCCGTGAGGCGATTCGTCGAGCTGTCACAGGTCATCCTACTGCTCAAGAAGTCATTGCTCAAAAAGGTATAGCGCACCCGTTCGGAGCAGACTAGTTCATGTTTTCTTGAAAAAGCCAGGTGGCTATGTCACTTGGCTTTTTTATGAGAATCGGAATGAACCAAGGAGTTGATAGTCCATATAAATTTTGAATGAAACCGGCGCATCAACAATCCTTCAACTGTCCGAAATCGAACCTATTCTTCAGTTGTGGCGGAATTGTAGTTGCCGTCTAATGTCGGTACGAATTCCACAAGTCCTTTGTATAGTGCTCAAATGTGACATTCTGTCGGCAATGTTTGCAGACAAGTCCTCTTGAGCGTTTCTCACGTCCGATATGCCAATCGCACAGGAAACAGGAAACAATATATTTTGGTGGTGTAAAGTGGATGTTGTGCGTTCGGTTGCCACTACATCCAATTTCCAACGCTTTGGCCTTCCAGACGGCGTCGTGCCCGTGATTGGGACCGACTAGTGCATGTGCAATTTCATGCAATAGCGTATCTGTGATTTCGGTGTCATCCGCTCTAAGGCAGAATTGCTGTGAAATTCTAATTATCTTGTCTGTGTACAAACAGACCCCACCTCTCTTTGTCGCATCATCATAAGTGAATCGCCAGTCGGTAAGCTGATGCTTCTGTAGTAGTTCGTCTGCTTGCTGGGCTACTGTATTCAGTCGTTGCATATTTTCAATTCCCAGCAGGTCAGGAGTTTCCTTTTCAAGCATTTCGTACGGCACATCGCAAATTTCCCCCGCGCATTCCAGTCGTGCGCGTTTGGGATTCATGCGAGTAATTGTGCCATTGTTAATTTTTCCGTTCGATGCATGGAAGAATACGGAATCGCCGACGCTAAATTTTGCTCGCTGCAACTGATTGTGTGTGTACACCCGCTTGGGTTTGACACCTTCCCTTGGTTTGAGAATGAGAAACGGTACGTCAAATTCGGTTCCGTCCTCGGAAACTACTATCGCTTTAGTACCATAGACTGATGCGATAAATCCTTTTTCCAAACCACGCTGACTATAAAAGCGTACGGGATCGTAGATTTTCAATTTTAAGTTTGCCATGCAGCCACGAAATCTAGTGTGCGTAATTCAGGTGTCTGCTCCAAATACTACCGGGGTTGCACTGTACAGTACAGGTGTGAAGAAATGTCTGCAAAAACAGGTAGTTCGAACCAAGAGTCGAAATTATTTGTGAATGCAGTGCACAAGGTTAGTCTGTCGCTTTAACCAAAACACCAATAATGATTGTATACACTATCTAATTTGTTCAGGCAATGAAAGCAGGTTGCATTCACTGCGGTAGGGGAGAATTCTGAAACAGGATTGATACTCTTCAATGGGCTCATACAGTGGCCGATTTGCGTGCAAATTGCAGATAGTGAGACGGTTTCGTGTAATAATAAGACAACTGTGACCATAGTAAAAACATTAGCTTTTACGAACCATACTGTCAATTTGAAATTTATTTGTCTGGAGAATAGGGATGTCTGAAGAAACTACTGATCGAAGACTTGAAGAGACGTTCGATCAGGCAACTGTCGAAAGAAGATTGGCCGAAGAATTGCCTCATTGGTATTACGAAAATGGTTGGATTCGTCGTAAATACAAAACCATGGGCTGGAAAGGCACGCTAATGGTGATCAACGCGGTCGGCCATCTAGCTGAAGCGGCGTGGCACCATCCTGATATTTCCGCGTCGTATGCTTTTGTAATTGTAAAGTTGATGAATCATGCGGCGAAAGGCATTACTGAAAAAGATTTCGAGTTGGCTAAAAAGATTGAAGAATTTGTGCACTGGCAGCCGGGTCTTGAAGACAGTTCTTTGGAGGGTACGCCTGCCGATCAACGATTTCGCTACATTCGCTACGACTAATTTCTGAATCAGTTGATTACGAACCGCCCCAATGGCCGACAGTACTGATGTCGTACTCAGTCTAGGATCCAATCTTGGCAACCGTCGAGACAATCTCTATACCGGGCTGAAGCACTTATCAAAAGCTGGCTATTCCATTCAGCAAATTTCACCTGCTGTGGAGTCGCCAGCACAGTTGCCACCTAACTCACCGTCCGCGTGGAACCGGCCTTTTTTGAATGTAGTGGTGCGAGGGAAATGCGATCTGGGCATCGAAAAATTCTATCGGGTCAGTAAACGAATTCAAACCGATCTTGGCAAGGCGGTTGAAAACAAGTGGCAGCCGAGAAATCTGGATATCGACATCGTTTTCTGGGGTAGTGTTGTCACTAAATTGAATGGCAAATTGATACCTGACTCAGCCATTTACTCCAGGCCTTACGTATTGTCACCGCTTGTTCATATGGCTCCGCAGTGGAAAATTCCGGACTCTGCGGGTGTAAGTGCATTGGATTTCAGTTGTACTTCCAAATCTGAATTCCATATCCCGTTGTGGATGGGAATACTGAATATAACCCCGGATTCGTTTTCAGATGGAGGTAGATTCGCCCATCTCGAAAACATGCACGCCATAGTCGAAAATATGATTTCAAACGGTGTCAACATCATTGATATCGGTGCCGAATCGACACGCCCCAATGCAACACCGCTTACGACGGACGAGGAGTGGACTCGGCTGAAGCCGGCTTTGGAACTTGTTCAGGAAATAGTCAAAGAAGCCGTACTCCCCCCGCAAATTAGTGTGGATACTTATCATTCAGCAACAGCTGAAAAATGTCTTGAACTAAATGTTGACATGATTAACGATGTGAGCGGCTTGCGATCAAAGGGTATGATGGCGCTTGCCCGGTCCTGCGATAAGACTTTCATTGCCATGCATAGCGTTACGGTTCCAGTCGATCCCAAAATCAGTATTGATCCTGCTGCCGATGCTTGTGCTGTGTTCGAAAACTGGATTCGAGAGGGACGGGAACTATGGGATGCGCACGGATTAGATTTACATCAAATTATTGTGGATCCAGGCGTTGGGTTCGGAAAAAGTAGTCTTCAGTCTCTGGATCTCATGCGTTCGACAAAACGATTTCGGAAACTTGGACATCGATTAATGGTGGGACATTCCAGAAAGCGATTTCTTCGCTCCTTCTCTGATCACGCAAGTGCAGATCTTGATATTGAGACGATCGGTGCATCACTGCAGATGTGTTCGCAATCTGTTGATATTCTTCGTGTCCATGATGTGGAGGCTCACACTAGGGCATATCAGAGTTGGGCACATCTGCTTAAAAATCGAGCCTAGCGCACTTGCGCTACACTCGCAATAGTCAACCTGATTGTCTGCGAAATTCGGTTATTGCTTCAACAATCCACTGCCAGGCTTCGAGCTCCTTATCACCGGCCGTCTTTTCGATTGCTATCGCCAGATACTCCATTTCAGAATCGATTTTTTCTGCCGAAAGCATGTGGAGCCGACTCACCAATATTGACGCTTCGATTACAGCTGCTTGTGCCCGGTTGAATCCTGGAAAAGGCTTTATGAGAGTGCTGCACACTTCTGAAAGATAGATTTTTGGACGCAGCGAATCGTCGACTTGTCTGACAACTTTTAGCTCCCGATAAGACAGAGCGGCTTCAAGCGCGTGGCCATTCACCTCAGAAGTGGAATACGTCGGCCAGTTGGTTTTGCCCGTCAAACACCCCGCATATACGCGAACGTCATCGGTTATGTTCACAACTGCCGTACCGCTGGTTTGCAGATTGTTGAGTGTTTGGGAAGGCTTGAAAGGTGCAATGACAACCCATTCCCCTTCCTGTCGAATTCCCATCGGTGCGATATGAACTGCGTTCATTTCGTCGACCGTAGTTACGACGACTTCGTAGATCATTTTTTCTTCATTTTCTTTGATTGTTTCAACGTTGTACCTTCCTCCTGATATTCTTCATCCGGAGAGCTCACTGGTGTGATGCAACCCCAGCTCAGAGGGCGATCCTGAACATATCGCTTTCCAAGCAGCCAGGCAATTTGCGCTTTGGCAAGTTCCATACCAAGATAGAACGCATGCGATCCATCTTGTTCGACTTTCAGATTCGGAAAGAGCTGATATGGGTCCACTGATTCATACATTCCATCTCGATTGAAGATGTGAACGCCTTTGTTACTGACCTGAATTCGGAAACTTGGATCGCGAATCATGTTTGCCAGTTGCCGAATTTCATCGACTGAATCAGGAAACGGTTTTTTTTCGTGCAGAGCCAGCAGTCCTGCATCATAACCTCTTGGCAAACTTGAGTCACTCTTGGCTGCATACATGATTCGACGAGCGCGGTCTGCCTCTGCAACTGCTGTTTTAGCGTGCCCGCTCACTTCGGTAGTCAGTATTGCACCGGCATTGAGTTCGGAGGCAATGCCCATCATAATTGCGGTAATTCCCATAGTGTCTGCGTCGGTAAGCTCAGTGATGTTTCCAGTGCCGATCATGATTTTGGTATCTGGGTATCGATGGCGTAGTTCGTAGTATTGCGTAATGGACTTGGTGAATCCAAAATGGATTGGATTCAAGATTGGGTCGGCAAGAAATTCGCGTCCTTTGTCTGTCATTGCGTCAATGGCTCTGTACAAAGAATTGAAATCTGATTCACCATCAGGAATCAATACGGGAGTGCTTTCTACTTCTTCTGCGATCCAAAGTGATCGCTCAGACAGACTGAGAAGGTAGTCAGCACCTGCTCGGCCACCACGCAGAAGATCATCGTCGTCAAGAGAATCAATGCTTGTTTTAAATCTGTTACGTTTGAGATCCTGAATGGTTTCTTCAAGATGCGGAAATTCCTGTCCCGGCAGGCAGCCGATGTCAATTACATCCGCCCCCGAATTTCGGTAATCCTGTGCGATTTCAATGATTTGATCCACACGCATATTGGGAGCATCGACTATTTCGGCGAAGATTGAGACCGAATAGTTTTCTAAATCTACCTTTCTGGAAGCGGATCCAAAAAATTCGGGTAAATCTTTGAGATCTATCGGCCCCTTGAGAACTTCTACACCGAAATGTCCTGAAAGACTCTCCGTGTTTCCAGCACAAAGCCCTGGCAGCATGATGCGATCAAATTTGTCTACGCCTTTCAGTCGCCGTTTGACCATCTCCGCGGTGATCAGCGCTGCCACGCTGACACCGATTTGATGGATTTCACAGGAAAAATCTCTCGATTCGATGTGATCAAGCGTTCGTTTCAGGCTGGCTTCCGCCAAACGCCCCGTCACGAAAAGGATTCTTTCAGACATTGCATTCGTTGTAGAACTGTGGCTCGCAGTTCCTTCATGTCGGTCGTCAAAGTAGTATTCTCGAATTCACCGATTTTTCTAGTGCACTCGAGATCGATTTCTCTGGGATAGACTGTCACCATTTTCCCTGGAGCCGGCGTGACTACGACTGGTTCCGTATCGCAGGCATAGACGATTATCGGAATTCGGCACTTTCCTGCCTGAGCGAATACATTTGTCACAAGCGTGTCGGAAATTCCCGCTACACACTTGGCGACGGTGTTCGAGGTAGCGGGTGCAACGATCAAGGTATGATAGTTATTTTCGTAGAACTGGCCTACCGGTACGGCACTGGCGGTGGAATCATGGAACATGCGTATTCCAGCTTCGCGCAATCGTTCGATGTATTTGTACATAACCAGCACCTCCTCTACAGCTCGACTCAGGAAAATGTCAATTCCATCCACTTCGAGAATGAAATCGAGACACTCCTTCAGGTCATGACCTGAACCGGTTAGTGCCCACGCGAATCGTGTTGTTTCATATTTTCTTGTCATGGCAAATCAAGCGGGTGTACTGGTGTTGCAATGCCGTCAGTAATTTCGCTGATTCCTCCAGGCAATTTCCTCTTCAAGAACTCGTTTTTTCTCACGAATAACTTCCTTAGAGTAGAAATCATCTGCATGTTGTTCAGCTATTTTGAGTTGCTGTAACGCGAGTTTCAGTTCGCCAAGCCGAAAGTGGAATTCAGACTCTGAAATGTAACCACTTAACACCTCGCCGCTTTTTGTAGCCGTTTCTCCGTGTAGTTTGTAATACTTTATCTGCTCTGAATTAAGGTTGAGATGCTTTTTAATATATCGATTGGCCTCCTCAAGGTTGCCAGAACGAATCAACGCGAGCGTATAAAATTCAACGACAGCCGAATCGGCATTTTCCGACAATGCTGAATCAGCTAGCAGTTCTCTTGCAGAATTTGGGTTGTTTTCATTCAGTTCAATTTCTGCTGCTGCAAGCACAAACCACAGATTATTAGGCTCAGTTGCCCTGAGACTGTCCAGCTCCTTGCGCGCAGAATCGATTTGACTATCTCTGGCGAGTGAAAGCGCTAATCCATAACGAGTTGCAATTTGCTCCATCTCGCTCCCCACAGACAAATTGTCCTCAAAAAATTTACTGGTTCTGGTCGGCTCCCAATTGAATAGAACGCGTGATCGAGCCTTGACGAAATGGAAATCAGGGGGAGTTGGCTTATCGACAGTCTGTTTGTATCTATTTACACGAGCTTCAAAACTAGCAATTCTTTTGGGTGTTACGGGATGCGTGTTGTGAATCTTTGATTGAACTAATCCTTGTTCACGAATGGCCTGTTCCAGTGCCAGCATAAAATTCCTTGCGTGGATTGGGCTGTAGCCGGACGCCGCCAATATCTGAAGCCCAACTGCATCTGCTTCCCGTTCGTAAGCCAGCGTGTAGTCGATCAGTGCTTCTGCTTGAGCTGCTTGCGCACCGGCTATCGCAGCAATTCCAGTATCGCCTCCTACTACGATTCCTGCAAGAATTGCAACTAGGGTCGGTAATTGTGTAGCTTTGTAATCGCTGAACAAACGGGATAAATGCTTCTGTCTGTAGTGTGCGAGTTCGTGCGTGATGACCGAAGCCAGTTCTCCTTCCGTTTCTGCGAGTTCAATGATCCCAGTGTTGATGAAAAACGTGGCACCGGGACCTGCAAATGCGTTTATGCTGGAATCGTTGACTACGAAATAGTGCAATGGATCAGAGTCCATTCTCGCATTTTTGGCTATTTCCTTTGCCAAATCTGATACATAGTTATTGATCTGAAGATCTTCAGATAAACTTGAATTTTCCCGAATCAGAGAGAGAAATTGCCGGGCCTGCCGTTCCAGAACCAGTGATTTAATCGGGTTTTGCGTTTGGGCGCTTGCAGGCTGAACGGAAAGAATAATGAACAAGACGCAGATGCATAATGCACAACACAAACGCTCTAGTAAGTCAATCCTGGATTTAATTGAACCTCCCGGTCCGCATCCGATAGTCAGAACGACACAAGGCTATGCACAAAATAGCAAATTTCATGCACTTAATTTTATCAGTATGAGGATTTGGCTCGGAGGTAATCTAAAAATTGGTGGTTGTTGAAGCGTCTGCTGAAGTTATCGAAGAAATCAACTCTTCGTCTTTCGTGCCTAGGGTTTTCAATCGTCCCCTGTAACCATTTAACATCCACTGATTTGTAATCAACAGGCTGCAGTTGGGAGAGAACTGCTAACTAATTTTGATTTTTTAGCGGTATTTATTTTATTCTACAATCTGCCCTGGTGTCAATGGTTAGTCTCATTAGAGAGATATTTTTGGGACGAAATTGGCGTGTAATTTGAACGACATTGGCTGTATGTACGGGGCTGCAGATTACGCCGAGCACTTCGATTTCGTGTACTCTACCCCGACGCGTAAATTCGGCAACGTATCTTTCACACCGAATTGCTCGGTCAGAAGTTGAACCTTGGATGCATAGAGGTGACTTTCGGCGTAACTCCCGAATTTATTGTTCCAGAATTTCGGCTAATGACGTAATGCTTTGCTGATTCTTATTGTCACGATCTTCCGATGGCATTTTGCTTGAAATCGCTCGCAAAGAATTCAAAACTGCACTCCAGGCAATCCATAACAGAGCGACCACTACTCGCTGACGAAAATTTACGCGTTTCAGAAGTAGTATTTTACGTACAATATGCCAGACTGAGTAATCGCCGGACATTGATTTTTACGCTGATTCCATTCATAAAAAATCTGCCGATTGGATCGAATTAAAATCTCAGGGTTCGTCGTTCCAAAATTTTGTAACCCATTCATATCATGGTCGATGCCCGTTAAATACGCTTCCTCCTTCTGGAACCCAAAATTGACCACTTTTGGTAAAGGCGCTATTTGGCTGGGATAGGCGATTCCGCCGGAAACCTCCACTTATATTCGAACTCACATTAACTGTTTCTGACTACCATGAGTACATACGAGAATTACACGGCTGCTTCATCAGATTACGATCGAACTCGTGTCCCAATTGGAGTTGAAATCATCCTTGGATGTCTTGCCACCGTAGGTTCGCTTGATTCGCTGCGGTTGCTGGATGCCGGTTGTGGTACAGGCAGTTATTCGGTCGCCGTACGTCCCTATGTTGGCGCTATTGATGCGGTAGATTTGAACTCGGGTATGCTGAAAACTGCGCGCGCCAAGATTGAGAATGGGACAGGATGTCCTGTGGCCTTGCATGAATCAAGCGTCCTGGATTTGCCGTTCGATGATGCTACATTCGATGCAGTGATGGTTAATCAGGTGCTTCATCATCTTCCTAGCGCCTCGGGTGCCGCGCGGTCTGGTATCCGGATAGCGCTCAATGAGTTCAAGCGAGTTCTGCGTCCCGATGGAGTAGCAATTATCAATATTTCCTCTCACGAACAGCTCTGTCGGGCCTTCTGGTATGCGGTCTTGTTGCCGGATGCACTGGAGACTGTCTGTAAGCTTACCCCGGACACAGATGAAATCAACGAACTGTTGCGTGAAGCAGATTTTGCTTTGCGTGACCGATTCGTACCGGGCGAGGGGATTTCCCAGGGTGGAGCCTATTTCGGCGGGCGAGGCCCACTGGATCCTGTTTGGAGACACGGCGACTCAATTTGGTCGGTGGCGTCAAAGCAAGAGCTGAATAAGGCGCTGGACAAAATTCGGAAACTTGACGCGGGCGATGAACTTGATGGGTTTGTTGCCGAACATGACCGTATCCGTACTTCGATAGGGCAGGTAGGGTTTCACTTCGCGATTCGGAAGTTTGCAGAAATTTGAATTGAATCTTGCATGAAGCACTGTCAATTTTTGAAAATTTCCTTTGATTTTTTTCAAAATGAACGAAAATACGTTATTGGTAGTTTAATACCTCGAGAGTGTAATACCGGTAACGGTTCGTTTCGATGCATTCCCGATTCGGCATCAGTGTTTGTTTTTCGGTACTCGTAGTTTAGAAGCCTGCATAACTCATTCGGAAGAGCAGTTGGGAGAGAACTGCTAACTAATTTTGATTATTTAGCAGTATTTATTTTGTTCTACAATCTGCCCTGGTGTCAATGGTTAGTCTCATTAAGAACATACTAGTCGCGCTTTGTATAGACTTTGGATTCCAGTATGGTTCTGCCCACCATTGCAGCAGCTTCAGCGGCGCTTGCTCTGGACGAATGTAGGTATCTGGTTGTTGTCCATATTGTCGAATGGCCGAGTAGTCTTGCGATGACCGGAATAGGCACTCCATGCATTGCCGCTGTAGTTGCGAAGCTGTGACGTAAGTCATGAAGCCTGACATCATCGAGACTGGCGCGTGTGCGCACTTTCCACCATACTTTCACAAGCGCAATTTGGCGGCCGTATCTGCCTGGAAATACTAATTCGCAATTTGATA
>JAKZRU010000059.1:0-6907 GCA_047517965.1 Gammaproteobacteria bacterium
TGAATGGAAAGTGGAAACAACAAAAGGAAGCATTGTGTGCGAGCACATCGTCTGTGCTACAGGAAACTATTCGCATGAGACGAGTCAACTGCTTGGTATATCGATTCCATCCATTCCCGTTCAGCATCAGTATATTGTGACCGATGTTGTAGATGAACTGAAGGAATACCGGGAAGGCGGCGGCAGGGAGCTTGCAGTTTTACGCGAATCCGACGCTTCATACTATTTGCGTGAAGAACGGATGGGATACATTCTAGGGCCGTACGAGAAGGGTGCTCCGGCTGTATTTGCGGATGGAGTTCCTTCTACATTCGAGAAAGATCTGTTCCCAGGCGATTTAGATCGATTAATGCCACATGTCGAAGCGACAATCAACCGAGTGCCTTCGTTCGGCACTGCTGGAATCAAGGATATTATCAATGGTCCTATTGCATACACACCGGATGGCAGTCCTCTCATTGGACCAGCATGGGATTTGCCGAATGTATGGTTGAACGAAGGACACAGTTTTGGTGTTACTGCTTCGGGTGGAGCTGGCTGGCAACTGGCAGAGTGGATTGTAGAAGGTGAACCTTCTATTGATCTACTTGCTGTTGACCCGCGTCGGTTCGGTGATTATGCGCGAGGCCCGTATCTTGTTTCCAAGAATGAGGAAACATATGAAAATGTGTTTACGATTCACTATCCGGATGAAGAACGACCAGCGTGTCGACCGGCAAAAACCAGCCCAGTACATGATCGGCTGGCGGACTTGGGAGCAGTGTGGGGGCAACGTTATGGCTGGGAACGTCCGAACTGGTTTGCTCCGGAAGGTGTCGAGCCTGTGGATGATTGGAGTTTTCGCCGATCCAAATACTTTGAGCATGTGGGGAGCGAGCACAACAACATTCGCAACAACGTAGGAATTATCGATATCACCAGTTTTTCAAAATTCCGAGTTTCGGGTGAATCTGCAGAAGCCTATCTTGACAAGATGGTTGCCCGAAGACTGCCGAAAACACCCGGACGTATTCAGCTATGTCATGTGCTGACCCGTTACGGGGGCGTTCGCAGCGAATTCACAGTGACCCGAAATGACGATGGATCGTTTTATCTTGTCAGTTCTGGAGCCGCAGAGCGCTTTGACTGGAGCTTTCTCAATCAGCATTTGCCGGATGACGGTTCGGTTAAGCTTGAAAACATAACGACATCTCATGGAACTTTAGTTGTTGCAGGTCCGAATTCCAGGAAAGTGTTACAAAAACTAACAAAGGCAGATTTGTCCAATGAGGCCTTTCCCTGGCTTACGGCGCAGAATATCTATGTCGGGGTTGCTCCGCTTCGAGCAATGCGAGTCAATTTTGTAGGGGAGCTTGGTTGGGAATTGCATCATCCGATTGAATATCAGCGACATATTTTCGAGCAACTCATGGATGCTGGTCAGGAGTTTGATATTGGTCAATGCGGCATGCGTGCCATGGATTCACTTCGAATCGAAAAGTCTTATCGAATGTGGGGACAGGATTTGACTCGAGAGTACACTATTTTTGAGGCAGGCTTGAATCACTTCGTACACATGGATAAAGGCGAATTTACCGGTCGTGATGCGCTACGCGAGCAATCGGAGAATGGCGTTCCTCAGGAATTTGTGACTGTGTCGGTCGATGGAGTCACGGATGCAGATCCATTGGGCAACGAACCATTGTGGGATGGTGACCAGATGATAGGGCGCGCGACTGCGGGCTCGTATGGTCATTTCTTGAAGGAGAGTCTAGCCATTGGATATGTACAGGCTGGTTACGGACAGATTGGAACGAAAATGGAAATAGAAATATTAGGAAATCGGTATAATTGCGCCGTTGTTGAAAACTCGCCTCACGACCCGAATAACGTCAGGCTCAAGTCGTAGCCAATTCAATCATTTTTAACTTTTATTTCAACCGAGGAGCGGTATGAAAGTAATTGTTCCTGTAAAACGTGTAATTGATGCCAACATCAAAGTCAGAGTCAAGGCAGACCGCACTGGTGTTGAGTTGAATAATGTCAAAATGGCGATGAATCCATTCTGCGAAATTGCCGTTGAAGAGTCCATTCGAATGAAGGAATCCGGCGCAGCAGAGGAGATCATCGTTGTCGCAGCCGGCCCTCAACAGAGTGGGGATACCATAAAAACCGCACTAGCTATGGGTGCAGACCGCGGCATTCTGATTCAAACTGATGTTCCATTGGAACCGCTGGCGATTTCAAAACTACTGAGAGCTGTTGTCGACCGAGAGAATCCGGGAATCGTCCTGATGGGCAAACAGGCAGTTGACAACGATAACAATCAGACCGGGCAGATGCTTTCTGCAATGCTGGGCTGGTCTCTTGGAACTTTCGTATCCAAAATTGAAATTCAGGATAACGGATTCCAGGTAGTGCGAGAAGTAGATGGAGGGCTGGAAACAATCATGCTTTCCCGACCGGCTGTGATTACCGTTGACTTGAGACTGAACGAGCCTAGATATGCGTCACTGCCGAACATCATGAAGGCAAGAAAAAAACCGATTGAATTGCTGACACCGGAAGATTTGGGAGTGGATGTGACTCCTAGAGTCAATGTACTAGAGGTGAATGAGCCACCTGCGAGACAGGCTGGAGTTCGTGTAGAAAGCGCAGCGGAATTGATTGAAAAACTTAAAACAGAAGCAAAGGTTTTGTCATGAGCATACTTATATTAGTTGAACACGACAATCAGGAAGTCAAGTCGTCCACGCTGAACACAGTAACAGCCGCTAGACAATTGGGAGATGAATTGCATGCCCTCGTCGTCGGCTTTAACTGCGATCAAGTTGTATCGACTACTGCCAAAATTGAAGGTATTAACAAAGTCTTGAAAGTTGATTCCGCAGAGTATGAATATGGTCTAGTCGAGAATACCGCGTCAGTTGTTGAGAATATAGCGAAATCGTATTCGCACGTGTTGGCGCCTGCATCGACATTTGGAAAGAACCTGATGCCGAGAGTGGCTGCTATGCTGGATGTTCAGCAAATTTCGGACATTTCCGAGATTGTCAGCGAAGATACATTCATTCGACCGATTTATGCAGGAAATGCACTGGTCACAGTTCAATCAACCGATTCCATAAAATTAATCACCGTTCGCACAACGACATTTGACCCTGCTGCGGAAGAGGGTGGGGTTGCTGAAGTAGAGGAATTGTCTCCTTCGGGTGATGCGGGACTTTCGCAATTTGTGAAGCATGACCTGACTCGCAGCGAGCGCCCTGAACTTACCACTGCGAGCATCGTCATATCCGGTGGTCGTGGAATGCAGAGTGGCGAAAATTTCAAAATGCTTGAGAGAGTTGCAGACAAGCTTGGTGCAGCAGTGGGAGCTTCTCGAGCAGCAGTTGATGCGGGTTATGTGCCTAACGACTATCAGGTCGGCCAAACTGGAAAAGTCGTAGCACCGGATCTCTACATTGCTGTCGGAATTTCGGGGGCGATTCAGCATTTGGCTGGAATGAAAGATTCAAAGGTCATTGTTGCAATCAACAAGGATGAAGAGGCACCAATTTTTCAAGTTGCCGATTATGGATGGGTTTCGGATTTGTTTACTGCAATTCCCGAACTGGAAGCCGCTATTGAATAGTTTCTAGGTTCTCTGAATCGTCCAGTCTGTAGGATTTTTTCTGCCATTCTATATCTGCTCAACAGTATTGCTAGGCTCGGCAAGGGGTGCCGGGCTATTCAAACGTCTTGGAAATAAGAAATCCCTGCCTATTCACCTGGATTGGCTGTTGTAATCGACAAGTAACCCGACTCACGGGAATTCCTAAATGTTTGCAGTGAAGATTCTATGTTTTTGCATAAAATTTGCAAAGGAATGCACCAAAAGGCGAGAGTACGGCATCAGCGATCCAATTGCCAAGCAAAATTCTGTGTGCGGACGTCAGAGTCCTGCAGTCATGAACGGTTATTGATTCGAGCTGCTATATCCGATTACCGTGAAGACGCCACAGCGTTGGTAACCTGTTGTCACCGGTCAGGTCAAACAAACTTCGGCTTTTGATGATTGAATAGGCGTCCTCAAGATCCGGTGCAAGAAACCGGTCTTCCCCTAATGCGGGAATTCTGTCTCGGACCAGCCGGATTACTTTTTCCAGTGTTTTACTGGATTTGAGTGGGCGTCTGAATTCCACCCCCTGGGCTGCAGCCAGCAATTCAATGGCAAGAATCCACGTCAGATTTTCATTCATTTCGAGCAGACGTCGCGCCGCATGACATGACATGGCAACGTGGTCTTCCTGATTGGCACTGGTCGGCGTGGAATCCACCGAACACGGCATGGAGTTGTGCTTGTTCTCAGCCATCAGCGCAGCTGCTGTCACCTCGGCGGCCATGAATCCCGAATTGCGACCGGGATCTGGAGACAGGAATCCAGGAAGTCCATAGTTCAGAGCCGGGTCTACCAGTGTCGCAATACGCCGCTCCGCAATGGACCCTGTTTCAGCGATTGCCAGGGCGCACTGATCGGCAGCAAACGCTACCGGCTCGGCATGAAAATTTCCACCGGATACCAACTCTTCCCCGTTAATCACCAGCGGGTTGTCGGTGACCGCGTTGGCCTCTATTTCCAGAGTTTTCGCCGCCTGACGCAACTGGTCCAGACAGGCACCCATAACCTGCGGCTGACATCGCAGACTATATGGATCCTGCACCCGCTCATCATCTTCAAGGTGTGACTCCCGAATTTTAGACCCTGCCAACAAGAACTGTAGCGAACGGGCAACGTCAATTTGCCCGGGCTGCCCCCGCAATTCATGAATTTCCTTTCGAAATGGACTGGTCGATGCCATCAGTGCATCACAGGACAAGGCACCCGTTATCATGGCGGTTTGGCACAAATTCCAGGTATCAAACAATGCAGTCAGGCAGATTGCCGTCGATACTTGGGTGCCGTTTACCATTGCCAGTCCTTCTTTTGGACCGAGCTTTATCGAGCATAAGCCTTCATCTTGCAGGGCATCCGAAGTCGGCATCCTTTCTCCATGACGCATGACCTCACCCTCACCAATCATGGCAAGAGTCATATGCGCAAGCGGTGCCAGGTCCCCGGAGGCTCCGACAGAGCCTTTTGATGGAATGATCGGCAATATGTCGGCATTGAGCATGGCCTGTAGCAATTCCAGTATCTGCCACCGCACACCCGAAGCCCCTCTCCCCAAAGAACACAGTTTCAGCAGCATGGTTAAACGAACTATGGGTTCCGGTAGAGCGGGCCCTACACCACAACAGTGGGACAAGATCAGGTTTTTTTGCAATACAGATGTCTGGTCCAGGGAAACCCGAGTATTGGCCAACTTGCCAAATCCGGTATTTACTCCATAAATCGCATCCTCACCGGATGCAGCGGCTTGCACCATCTCGGCAGCTTGCTCCACCTGCCTGCGGCAGTTCTGGTCGAATTCTATTTGACAGGAATCCAGATAGAACGTCTGCAATTGGACCAGCGTCAACTGTCCTGGAACTGCTCGTATGATTTTGCTAGCATTCATTATTTGTTCAACTTATTCAGCACGTTCTGATACTCCAGGTGAATTTCGTTCTAACTGGTGTTGCGGTTGTCGTAGACTTTCTACACCTAACCTGCAAGGAATTCATTCACAAGACACCCGTTTCAAAAAATTCTGATGTCGATGTGCTCGTCAAACACGGACCAGTCAATGAGTTGCGAAAGGCAGTAGAGGGAATGATCGTGGCTGATGATGTTATCGAGCTGCATTCAAAACAGGTCGAATTGGGATTTTGAATCGGTTTTTTGGGGTCTCATATTGGGTTCCGAAATTGCTAGGTATTAGGCATGAATTAGTTCATTTCTAGCAATTTCGGATCGAATGTATGATGTATTTATATCAATATAATCAGAATGTTATTTACTATATATGGGTTATTCAAGGACGACTAATTACGATCTGATATAAAACTGTCGTTAAAACTGTGCTGTTTCTGTTGAGTCTGCCATTGCGACAGTCGAAGTTTCTCCAGTACCTGCTGTGGCTTCATTCACTGCATCAAAGTAGCTGACGCCAACTTCGTGCTGATGACGAGTTGCCGAGAAACCGAATTCTTCGGCTGCAAACTCCGCTTGTTGCAAGTCAGAATATCCTTCCATTCCGCGTTCAATGAATTTCCTGGCGATATCGAAACTGGAGTAGTTGACACTATGAAAGCTGGCAAGTGTGACAAATTGATAACGATACCCCATTGCCGCTATATCACGCTGAAAGCTCGCTAATTCGTCACGTTCCAGATGCTTTTGCCAGTTGAACGATGGTGAACAGTTGTAGGCAAGCATTTTCCCTGGAAATTGCTCATGGATACCTTCGGCAAATTTTCGAGCGACCTCAAGATTTGGAGTAGAGGTTTCCATCCAGATGAGGTCTGAGTAAGGCGCGTAAGCCAGTCCTCTCGCAATGCACATATCAACGCCGCCTGTAATCCTGAAAAATCCTTCAGTAGTGCGTTCTCCGGTAAGGAATGGATGATCTCGCTCGTCAATTTCGGAAGTTAGCAGACGCGCAGCTTCTGCATCCGTTCGTGCAATGATTACAGTTGGAACCCCCATCACATCAGCAGCCAAACGTGCTGACGTCAGGTTTCTGATTCCGTGTGCTGTAGAAAGCAGGACTTTGCCACCAAGGTGTCCGCATTTCTTTTCAGAAGACAATTGGTCTTCGTAATGGATCCCCGCGGCTCCGGCCTTAATCATGGCTTTTGTCAATTCAAATACATTAAGCGGCCCACCAAATCCGGCTTCAGCATCTGCAACAATCGGCATGAACCAGTCGATATCGGTGGTTTTCTGACCGCTCAGACGTTCCAGTGTCTGAATTTGGTCCTGTCGGGTGAATGCGTTGTTGATCCTTTCAATGACCTGTGGAAC
>JAKZRU010000060.1:0-10770 GCA_047517965.1 Gammaproteobacteria bacterium
CATCAGGTTGGCAATCTCCTGCAAATCCAGACAAATTCTTCGTGTTGCTCCTGTCTTCGATAATCGGAGCTGTAAAATTCAGTAAATTCGCTAAATTCTTGCTGATGTTAAGCGAATTCATTCTCTAATTTCGGATTTGGGAATCAGAGGGGTAAATCTAGTTTTTTAGTTTTGTCATATAATTTATGTTCATACGCTCCTTTTGCCGATGCTTGAATTGTCTGTACATGCGTATCAGTTATAGATGCATTGAAAATATGGAATCTGTTTCAAATTAGGGAATTCCAACTATGATGTTCGGATTCGCATCTCGAATTGCAATTGTGCTCGCTGTCATTCTGGGAGCTGGCGTTGCGTTGACTGGTGTGCTGAGTATTCATAAGTTTGAACGTACCTTCGCTGATCTGCTCACCTCTCGATTTCAGTTTGTTGTAAACGATGTTCGTCAGCGCATTGAAACGCAGATGGACCTGGGACTGGCACTGGTTAACCTGGAAAACATTACCGAAGAGATGGAAGCATATCTTCGTAATGACGAACAAGTTCTATCCATTGAAGTGTTTGACGAAACTGGAACTGTGTTATTCAGCACCGACCCGAGTTTTGTTGGTGACCTCGTATCAGAAGACTGGGTCATAGCGTGGCGTACCGGTCGCGACAAAAATTTATGGTCTGCTTTGGAATATGATGCAGGCGTCGTTGGAGTACCTTTACGTAACAACCTGAGCCAGGATGTGGGCTCACTGGCATTGCGTTATTCCCGGGATTTTCTTGATCACAATGTTTCCGAGCAGATTGAACGCTTGTTGCTAGTTGGTGGCGCCGTCGGAATCATGATGGTAGTACTTAGCTTCTTCGGCTGTGCAGTACTGCTACGCGGCGCAAGCCAAGACCTGAATTTTTTAAGCAGAACGATAGAAGACATTACGAAACGAAATAAGGATAGCGCTGCTTTGCAAATGATGCTCACCAGACATCCGGAGTTTGCAGCCTTTTCCGATTCCGTACTAGGCGCTCAAGATATTCTTGATTCCGCTACCAAAGAAATACATCAACTGGATGAAGAAGCGATTTGAAACCAGCGCCACCACTTGTCGTAATTGACTCCACTGTAAAGGTTCAGTTTCTCTCTCAACAGCGCGGACTTCTAACGCGCCTAATCCTGCTGGCCATCGTGGTACTGCTGGTCGGCCAGATTGCACTGGCCTGGTTTGCGTTGATCGGATTTGAACGCGAACTGGAGCCTCAGTTGAATCAGAAAGCCAACGCCGTAGGCTATACCATATCCTCTCAGCTGTCTTTTGCCGTCGGCGACCTTAGAATTCCATCTGAAAAACTGGTAGGTGTCGACGCTTACTTCGACAACATTCTCGCATCCAATAAAGACATCAAATACCTATCACTTGTTGATCCCTCTGGTAACGTGCTTTTCCTTCGAGGCATCTTGCCGGAAACTATGAATCAGATACTGGCTGGGCTCTCGAATAATTTGGGCGGCTCGAATTTTAAAGTCAATGTCGAAGGTCATATTGATGGTTCTTTTCCGATTTACGGAATTGAAGACTTGTCCGGCATCCTTCACGTTGGCGTTAGTAGCGAACATGTAGTAAGCCAGTTATCGCAAATTCTGTATGAGATTATTACCGTGATCATAATTTCATGGCTTGTAACTTTCGAATTCCTGAGCTTTTTTATGGGTTCTTACGTATCCGAACCGTTAGAAAATATTCGAAGAGTTCTGTCAGACGGTGCAAATGGCGTGTTTGCGAATCGCCTCGTCTTGAGATCCCGAGACGAGGTAGGACGACTTGTTACTAGTTTCAATGGAATTTTACGCGGCCTGCAGAACCGTTATAACGACTTTGTCTTCGATGCACGCGAACTGATGAACGCACAAATCGACTCAACAGTATCGCATAAGATTTCCGAAGTTCACAAACAAGTCAACGAATACTATCTATTCACTGGCGGCCAAGAAGTACGTTCAATAAATGTCAAGCAGATCCGGGCGCCGCTGTTTCTTTTCATATTTTCCGAAGAAATATCGCGCTCGTTTTTGCCCTTATTCATCTCTCGATATGCACCAACTGACATGGCCGTTCCGTACGATGTACTAGTCGGATTGCCGATTACTCTTTTTATGCTGGCGGCCTTCATTATTACGCCCATCGGGGGAGGATTAGTCGACCGCTTCGGCGTTCGTCGCGTAATGCTAGCCGGAATTGCAGCGGCAATATTGGGATACGTCGGAAACTTCTTCACCCAAGGCTATATTGACCTGGTTGCCTATAGAATCCTGACTGGAATTGGTTTTGGTTTGGTTTTCATTGCTGCGGACAGCTGGATTACACAGAACGCCGATACAGGCAATCGCACCCAAAGTAATGGGATATTTGTAGGTGCTGTATTCGTCGGCATTACCTGCGGGCCTCCCATCGGCGGAATTTTCGCGGACCGAATCGGGTTTGAATCGACTTTTCTCATTTCCGCATTTCTGGCGATTGTTTCGGGGTACATTGTTTATCTAGTATTCCGCAATGCCAAGTTACCAGACAAATCGAAGTCCTCACAACTCATGCTGGGTATGCGCGATTGGCTAACGCTGCTAAAAGACGCACGTTTTGTGGCTGTATTACTATTGGCTGCGATACCCGGTAGAATAATGTTCGCAGGATTCTTAATTTATTTGGTACCGTTGTATCTGAACGAGCTCGGGCACAATCAATCCTCTATCGGGCGAATCATGATGTTGTACGGCTTCACAACAATCACTTTTGTGTCTCTTGCCGCACGTATCGCAGACCGTTACGGAAAGTATAGTTATGTCGTTGCCATAGGTGGCACAATTACTGGACTCGGTTGTATCGTAAGTCTGTTTACCGATAGCGTCAGCAGTGCCTCCAATGCTCTGCTGATCGCGATTTTCACTCTCGGCTTCGCACATGCACTTACTCTGACTTCACAGAACGCCATCATACAGCTAATCGCTAAACACTATCGAGGCACCATGGGTAGAGCCTCGGTAATCAGTGCATACCGAACGGTAGAGCGCTTCGGCATGGTCATCGGACCGTTGCTCGCCGTGGCATTGATTGGCGCTTTCGGTTATAGAGGCGCTATTGCCGGTTTCGGTAGCATATTGCTAGGCGTGACTGCTCTGTTTCTGATCGTCATGGCTCTGCCGGCAAATAAACAGGTGTTGGAGGAGACCGACGTCGCAAATGCTTAAGATCCTTGGATTGTTCAAATTGAATCTGGTGTTATGCATTGCCATGGTCATGTTGCCGTCGTCAGGGTCTACGCAAACTGTAGTGGACGAATCTACCCCTACCGAGCCATTCCGAATTTTTGCCGTTCTGTGGCGTGGAGAAACCGAAGTTGAGGCGGGATTTCGTGATTACTTCAACCAGCGTGGCATTCCTTATGAAATGACGGTGCGTAGCCTGGATCTGGACAAAGGCAATGCACCTCCTATCGTAGAAGAAATCAAACGGGTGCAGCCTGATCTTGTCTACACTTGGGGAACTGCCGCGACAACTGGCATTGTCGGTAAAATTGAAACCGAAGAGCCAGAGAAGTTTGTCCGAGAAATTCCAGGCATTTTCGTTCTCGTAGCTTACCCGAAAAGCGCAAATATCATTGAATCTTTCGAGCAGACCGGCAGACCGGTTACCGGAGTTTCGTTTCTGGCATCCTTAGAGGCTCAACTAAATACCATTCTTGCTTATCGATCATTTAAGAAAATTGCAGTAATTTATGACATAACGTCAAGCAATTCCCGAATCAACGTCGCATCCTTAGAGGAAACCGTACCCAAATTGGGAATGGAACTGTTAGTATTGCCAGTGCCTCTGGATGAGAACGGCAAATCCGACCCAGAAACCTTACCCGAGCTTATCCAGCAAGCGAAAGACGACGGTGCTGACATTCTGTATATGGGGCCAGACTCATTTCTCACTCGTCATGGAGATGTATACACTGCTTCTGCTATCGCAGCGGGGTTGCCAACCTTCGCCTCCACACAGGCTCCATTGAAAAATTATCGCGCGATGTTTGGGCTGGTTACCGATTACCATACGTTAGGTAAACTGGCGGCCGTACAAGCGGAGCATATTCTCTTAGAAAAGAAACGCCCGGAAGACCTACCCATTGCACAACTTAAAAGATTCAAGTTGTGGATTAACATGGATGTGGTGAGAGAAATCGGGTTATACCCGCCAATGAGTATGATCACCATCGCAGATTTTAAAGACAGTCGACGCAACTAATCGGCTATACGCAAAATAACATGCAACTACGCACTAGAATCTGTCTGCTAGGCATCATCGTTGTCATTATGGTGAACATCGCGATCGTGTTTGCGGCAGTCAAGCGTGAAGACCTGATTCGACTGCAATTCTCGAATGAAATTATCGCAGACCAGTCGAAGCTCTGGAACCAGGTTAAAGAAGAATTCATCGAACGCATGGAAGACCAGGCATGGATCATGTCTGAGAATCGGATTTTAGGCAATGCCCTTGCAGATGGTGACACTGAAGAACTTCAACGAATAGCCAGTCAAATCAGCGAAAAACTACGCAATGAAGAAATTGCCGACCGATTTGACCTAATTTATCCTGACGGAACTCTTGCCTACTCTTCTCACTCTGGCGTCTTCCAGAGCCCGATCATCGTAGCAAGTGTAGCACGTGATGCCATTGCAGACCAGGAACAGGTAAGAGGAATCGGCAACGACAAGCAGCGCAATACCGCGATCGTTTTTGGAACTCCCTTGCGGAGTGATAGTGGTCAAGTTGTTGGCTTAGGTGTATATGCCACCAATATCGTCGATGCACTTGCCGATTTGGAGAAATCGAATAATTCTTCGGTTATGATCGTGAACCGCCGCGGACGGCTGCTTGTCGCACCCAATTCCGACACATGGAATCAATTTAGTGACACCGTCAATCTGAATGAAATCAGCGAACTACAGACAATTTCTGATCAAGGTCACTTCTATTCTGTCTTAGTCTTGCCACAAATCGCCAATCTAGGTGGTTTGGTGGCTCGATTGGTGAATATCAAGGACGTCACACACCTAGTTCTTCAACAGCGAAAGATTAGTCAAATTATAGCGATGTTGATCATCGTTTTTGTGATCCTCTCGATGCTGGGGCTTTACCTGTATATGTCGCGCTCCTTTTCTCCCTTGACCGAGGGCGTAAATGTACTAAATGCTCTATCCAAAGGCGACTTGCAAATCCAAATCGAACATGCAACTCGTAAAGACGAGGTTGGTCAAATTGCAAATGCTGTCAATGTTTTCCGGGATAGCATGATTCAATTCAACCGATTTCGCCGCTCGCACGAACGACAGCGAGCGCGCCAGGAACGTTTCATCTACCGAGAAATGACTCGGCTTGCCGACACTATGGACGAGGGGGAAGATCGCAGTGCGATACTGGACGAATTGGATCATCTAGGCCAAATTGTACAAAACGAAGTCGAGGATGGCGACAATCAGAACTATGCAATAATGAACGCAATCAATGAAGGTAGCAGGTCCAAAGATTCAGACAGCCTCGCACTGATGGCTGTTGCGTTTCAAAGCATGTCGAATCGAATTCAGGACCAACACCAGCGACTACGCGATGCACTGGCAACGAAAGAAGCGTTTATTTCGCTTCGCAAAGAACTGGACATTGCAACCCGCGTGCAGCTGTCCTTGCTGCCAGGACATATTGAGACGTCCGATGCGTTCGATATATTCGGCGGAATGTGGCCCGCCAAAGAAGTCGGAGGCGATTTTTTTGACTACTTTCGTCTGGACGAGCATCGAATTGGAGTTGCCATAGCGGATGTTTCCGGTAAAGGCGTTCCGGCCGCTCTGTTTACAGTGATGGCTAGGACGATATTGCGCGGCAGCATTGCTCATCTGGATTCGCCTGGCAAGATTCTGCAAAGCGTCAATGATTTTCTAGCAAATAACAACGACGAAGATCTGTTTGTAACATTCTTCTATGGAATTCTAGATGAACGAACCGGCCGCTTGACCTATTCGAACTGCGGTCACAACCCACCGATCGTATCGGATAAAAATGGCAGTCGACCTTTGAAACTAACCAATGGCATGGTTCTGGCAATGTTCAGCGACATAGAATTTGAAGATGGCTGTGTTGATCTGCTTCCGGGCTCGCGCCTAGTCATGTTTACCGATGGCATTCCGGAAGCGTTTAACGCAGAAGAAGAAGCTTACGGCGATGATCGACTTCTCGATACTGTCGACGCCCTTCCGGAACAAGACCCCGCAGACGATGTAAAACAAATTGTCAACTCTGTTAATGACTTCGTAAAAGATGCTCCACAATTCGACGACATTGCTTGCGTAGTCATGCATTTCAAAGAGAAATTAGTCATAAATGATCGAGATTCAATGAATGTGCAAGCGAGTAGCGGACAAACTTCGACAGACGAAACAACTTTATCCCTCGCACTGAAATGCGATCTTTCCGAATTGGCGCGTAGTGCCGAAGAAATTGAAAAATTCGGTGCAAATCGAGATTGGCCACCTGAATGGATTTTCAAAACCAACCTTGCACTGGATGAGTTGATTACCAACGTAGTCAACTATGGATTTGAGGGACAGGAAGAAAAAAAGGATATTCACATCACTCTGACTGAATCTGATAACTGCCTGGTTGTGGTTATGGAGGATGAAGGAAATCCATTCGATCCATTTTCGGAAGCCGCAGAACCTTCACTGGATGACGAATTGGAAGAACGCACAGTAGGCGGATTGGGGGTGTACTTCGTGAAGACTCTAATGGACGAAGCCACCTATGAGAGACGCGAAGGTCGAAACCACATCACCTTGATTTTACATACCCCGGATTGAGCCTGAACCAGTTGACGAACTGGAATCCCCCCCATAACCGAGTTTCATCCCATGATGGCGGCACGTCGCGCTGATACCGCACTTCGCGCTAGACACAGCGTGCTCGGCGCACCCACAGTCGAAGACATGAGCTGGGAAGTTTATGACGAATTGATCTCAGCAAAATTAAGCGGAATCGATAACTGGCCGTCACTTTATAGTTTTCACTACCAGCATTCAGCGCGGCTTCAGGACCCAGTCGTAGGAATTGGCAAGACTTATTCAGTACCACTGGCCTATTCCGACTTGGGTGGAGAAGGCGAACCGATGATCGCCATCGGCGGTTTGACCAATGTAGTCCAACGATTCGATTTTCTGGCATTGGATGCAATGCCGGAGGTGCGAGTTATTGGTCTGGACCTTGCCGGACGAGGACGTAGCGGTTGGATGTCAGAACTTTCTGACTACAGTCTCGAAACCTATGTCGAACAATTGAGGCAATTCATGGATAATTTGGCTTTGGACTCTTGTACTCTACTTGGATCTTCACTAGGCGGATCTACTGCCATCCGATTTGCCGCTCGCAATCCAGACCGAGTACGGCGGATTGTTCTCAACGACAGTGCCCCCTATATTCCGCTGGCAAGACGCGCAAAGCGATCAATTGCGGTTGCACGTCACTATGTGTTCCATAGTCCAGCCGAGATGTTCCGACGTACCGGTGCCGCTGCAAAGCATGAGGGACCGGCACTTGACGCTGTATTGTTACACAGTGCACATAACAAGACGTGTTGGTCTGAAAATGAAAATGGACGAATTTACCGCCATGATCTTCGGGCCATGCTAGCTTATCGCGCGGAAGCCGGCAGTAGTCACGACATATGGAACGAATGGAGTCAACTGAGGTGTCCAGTACTGTTGCTACACGGGACCCAAAGCGACTCCACTACAAATGAATCTGTAGATCGAATGCGAAATCATGAAAACTTCTCTGTCATACATGTAGCGGATACCGGGCACACTCCGGCACTGAGCGACGGAACGCTGACTCGAATGATGGTGGCCTGGATTCTAGACAACCAACGCTTTGATGAAGACAAAGTATTTCATGTAGACTACAACCCGGTAAGAGTGCTATTCCCAGATGACCGACGTTAAAGATCACCGGAGTCTACTGTTCATGCGACACGGAGAGACCTTGGCTAACTTCAAATTCGTTGCATCTGGAGGTGACCGAAATCCAGAGTTGACTGAGTCGGGCATTGCGCAAGCCGAATTGGCGGTAGTTAAATTACGGCGTCACAGTCTAATTCCACATGTGATCATCATTTCTCCCTCAAAGCGAGCGATGGTTACCGCCCAAATTATCAGCGACCGGCTGAATTTGGAAATTATTGTTGAACCGCTCTTTAACGAACGTCTGCTAGGGGATTGGAACGATGTCAGTTCTGAAATCATCAATCCTTTGTTAGCGGCTGGCGATGCTCCCCCTAATGGCGAGAGCCGACCTGATTTTCGCAAACGTACGTTGCAGGGTTTTCGTAATCACGCAAAAATATTCCAACACATGCCGTTACTCATTGGGAGCCGCGGTACCGCCCGAATTCTGCTAGAAATGGTACCAAACGAAGATCCGTTAAATTTTCCAAACGGAGCAATTTTCAAAGCGAAGCTTGCGGATTCAGAGGAATTGGGGATAGTTCAAATCAAGCACATCGCTTGAATTTCAGTTCCTGAATCCAGTTATATTTTATTGCGCTGGATACTAATTTGCCGGGTCTGTCTGGGGAGGTTTAACCGAATCTGATTGACAAATAAGCAGACACAATCTCAAAGACAGTACTGTTCAAAAGAATCATGGTACAAGTATTCACGTTGCTGGCAGTCTACCCTGCCCGCTGGAAATCAGTCGATGTTATTTGATCGAAGCGAGTGCGTCGTCGCGAGTGGCGTGTGTAAGAATAATTTTACCAAATCCGCTGATTTCAAATACATCCTTTACTGTATCCGAAATGGAACACATCGAAAACTGAACATTTCGACTTCGCAAAGTCTTTGCAAGCAGCAAAATGACCCGAAGCCCAGCGCTGCTGATGTAGGATAAATCACTCAATTCCAAAATTACGGAATCGTTGGTAGCATCTATTGCAGAGTCAATCGCCGCTTGAAACTCAAGTGCGTTTTGTCCGTCAACACGTCCTCCTGGTTTCAATATCAGAGTATTATTGATATGATCGGAAGGAATTTCCATTGAGGTTCTCCTTTAAGTTTGTGTAGTTCATATACAAAACGCTTAATTATTGCTGACTATTTTTCCTGATCATAATCGCCAAAATCTTCATTGTCAGGCACGATCATAAATTCCGGATAGGCTTCGATTCCAAGTTCCGCCAAATCTTGTCCAAGTTCTTCCACATTTTGCGTCACTCGAGCACCCATCACGGCTTTCAGAATAGTCCATAAGACGAAAGAGCTTCCGAAAACGAATGCACCAATCGCCGCTATTCCAATCAATTGTACTCCTAAATTGCCGCCCGCCGCAATGCAGACTGCAATTGTTCCCCAAATGCCGGCAAACAGGTGGGCAGGAATTGCACCGACTACATCATCGATTTTGAAAAATTCAAGCACTTTCAAACCCACGGTACTAATCAGACCGCCGATTCCGCCAATCAAGATTGCCCACTGATGATCGACTATGTCTGGGCCTGCGGTAATTGAAACCAGTCCTGCTATTGCACCATTGAGGACTGCCAGCAAATCAACTCGACCCAGCAAAGGACGAGACATGGAAACGGCCACCATTAAGCCCGCCGCAGTTGCCAGGTTGGTGTTCACGAGTATGATGCTCATTGCCACCACATTGACCGCAGAGTCCATCGCAAGCTGGGAGCCGCAGTTGAAACCGAACCAGCCCAACCATAATATGAAGACTCCGAGCGTAACCGCGAGAGCATTTGATGGAGGTATGTACTTGACGGTTCCATCCTTTCGGAATTTGTTCAATCTTGCACCTACCACGATTGCGCCGGCCAGCGCCGCCCAGCCTCCGGTTGAATGCACTATGGTCGATCCGGCAAAGTCCTGAAATCCCAAATTGTCTAACCATCCTCCACCCCAGGTCCAAGCGCCTATGATGGGATAGATGAGTGCTGTGAGAAATATCGCGAAGATAAAAAACGACCAGAGCTTGACTCGTTCCGACAGTGTTCCAGATACGATTGACGCAGACGTCGCGACGAACATCATCTGGAATAACCAGATGGACTTTGTCGAATACTTGGATTCCAGAACCGGTTCCAGTGCATCGACATTGCCTGCCAGCAACTCTAGTTCGTTCGCAGTGGAACTGTAAAACAAGGTGAACGTGCCGATGAAATCGCCCACATCAACATACATCAGATTGTATCCAATGACGTAGTAGGAAAGTCCCGCAATAGAATACAGTCCGATATTTTTCAGGCAAATCACAGATGTATTTTTGGTGCGAACCGATCCCGCTTCAAGCATGGTGAAGCCGGCACACATCCACATCACAAGTGCACCCCAAAAAATGAATGAAAACGTGTTGAAGATGAATGCTGTTTCAGATGCATTCGCGGCGGAGGAGAACATCATCAGTCCAAATGCGGCAACCGTTCCTGCAATTCTACTGGAAACATTAGAAACGCAGGTTGTACTATCTTGAATCAATATTCCATTCATGTCAAACTATCGACAAATTGAAAGGATGTAGTATCAAGAAATTATTCAACGAAATATAGCTGAATCGGTAGAGGGTATTTCGCTCTGGCGCATCCAATCCGCTCAGGCAACTATTTAACTGATGTCGTAGAATTTTCAAGATTATTGAAATAAAATTTCCACGTGATAGCCAAAATGGCCCTACAAATACTCCTCTACATATAGCAAATAGT
>JAKZRU010000061.1:0-9712 GCA_047517965.1 Gammaproteobacteria bacterium
CTGAACAATTGATCAATATCACCCCTGAAGCACTACTCAGAATCGAAAATCCGGCCATGGCGGACTGGGTGGAAGGTTACATCGGCGTAAAAGCACATGTCTACATTCGTTTCGGGCGCTGGCAGGACATCATTGATCACCCGCTCCCCCATGACTTGGAGCTTTACGTAATGACCACCGCAGTCTGGCGCTACGCCAAAGCCATTGCCCATGCGGTGCGAGGTGAAATCGACGTGGCAAAATCTGAGCAACAAAAATTCCATGATGCAGTGAAGACAGTTCCTGAATCCCGCTATTTGTTCAATAATTCCTGCCGGGATGTTTTGAAAATTGCCGATCAGATGCTAAATGGAGAACTTGAATATCGACGAGGGAATTATGAATCGGCTTTCGACTGTCTACACAAGGCTGTGCATCTGGATGACAATCTGAAATATGATGAGCCCTGGGGATGGATGCAACCCACCCGCCATGCATTGGGCGCTTTGTTGCTCGAACAAGGACGTGTTGAAGAGGCCCGGCAAATCTATATGGATGATTTAGGGCTGTCTGACACGCTGGTCAGTACCTCTCATCATATAGAAAACCCTTGGAGTCTGCACGGATTGGTCGAGTGTCTCGAGCGACAGGGCGAAGTCGGGCAGGTTCGGCTGTTTCGGTCCCGACTTAACCTGGCCGCGGCGAGAGCAGATGTGGCGATCAACGCTTCCTGCGCCTGTCGGCTCAAACATCACTGCTGTGACCATTAGGGAGTCAACAATCAACCGACACGGTTTCTCCGTGCCTGCGGAGCGCTTAGGTCAGGTTGAGGGTGCTATTTCTTGAAATAGGGCCGATCGCCAATCAGGGTCACTCGATTCATAATCCTGTGTGCCGACCCATAGTCATGGGATGCATAATGCTGGGTACAGCTATTATCCCAAAATGCTAAATCTCCAATCTGCCACAGGTGGCGGATCTGGAAATCAGGCAACTGAGACTGGTGAAACAGAATTTTCAACAGTCCTTCGCTTTCAGGTTCTGATAATTCGTTGATGCGCGCGGTGTAGTATTCGTTGACATAAAGTGCTGTCCGCCCGGTTTCAGGATGAGTCCGAAGGACAGGATGAGTCATCAGTGGAAACGCTTTTTTGAGTTTATGGAGCCGATCCTCGCCATCGGGCTGCATCTTGAAAGTGGTGCGCCAGCCCCGTTCAAATGAATGTTGGGCGGTAAGTGACTCAAGCATTGTTTTCGGATTCTTGTTCAGGCAATGCGAAATTCGGACATTATATTCAAAAATATTGCAGCGCAAGAAAATCAGAGGAGATTTGAAACGGTACAGTTTTGAAGTGTACCTGGCGACACTCTCAGGACAGCAGACTGAGTGTGTTTGTCCACAGAATGCGTGTGAGCTTACCTGCGGGAATTGCTTGTGTCAGGCATCCCGATTGGCCGGCCCATGCCTGCATTCGGTCCAAATTATTGTTTCTCCGTGCCGCGGCCGTCATCCCGGCAGTCAGTGCGCGTTGTAAGGGGTAGGGCATCGGTTGTGGAGCGTCATCTTCCGCTGCAGCTTTTGCGTAGGATGTAGAGATTGAACGGCCTAGTCGCCCGGAAAAAGCGCGTGTCAGCATCGTTTGGTGCGGTTGCACCTGTCCGATTGCATCCGCCCATGCAGAAGGAATTCCAGCTTCGGGGCAGCGCAAATAGCCGGTTCCAATCTGAACCGCCGAGGCGCCCAGCAATACCGCCGCTGCAATTCCTCGGGAGTCGGCGATGCCTCCAGTTGCGACAACCGGAATGCTGACTGCATCTACGATAGCTGGTAGCAGCGAGAAAAGTCCGGACATGGATACCTCGGCCAACGCAGCGTCGAATGTTCCTCTGTGACCACCGGCTTCCATACCTTGTGCGACAATTGCATCTGCACTGGCTGCTTCAGCTTGCTTGGCTTCGGTTACGGTAGTCGCGGTGGCAAACCAGTGAATATTCAACGACTTCATCCTTTGCACGAACTTTTTTGGGTAGAGGCCCATGATTGATGAAATTACAGTCGGGCGGGATTCAAGCATTGCTTCGCACTGTGCATCGAAATCAAGCAGCTTGAAGTCTCCGGCTCCAAGTTTAATTTCTGGTCCCCATTGGTCTAGAAATTCGCGTACCAGCCTTTCGTGACTTTCATTGCGCAAAGGCGGTGGGTCAGGAATCCAGTTATTGAACTGGAATTCCCCTTTGCAGTTGGATCTGAAATCCTGTGCCCAGTGCAAAATGCTTTCTGGTGGCATTAGTAGAACTCCGCACGCTCCCAAAGCACCTTGTTCGGCAACTGCGACGGATAGGGCAGGTGGACAGGCCCCAGCCATAGGCGCGAGTAAAATAGGCAGTTCAAGATTGAACTGACGGCAGAAACGTTCAGTACGTTTGAGCGTATCTTGGCGATTATTCACGCTGTTTACCCTTGTACCATGTGCTGTCATTCACTCCTGGGAATTTCCTATTGTATGTAGAATGCCCTAATTTTTTAGGGCTAGTCAACTTTGTGATCCCCCCAATAATCCGATCTGTGGCAAATTCACGTGAATTTCTCACTTAGCAGCCCTACATAAACCGTCGAATTTGTTAAAATATCTGGACTCTTTAATAAACTAAGAGACCACTTATTCGCGTCAGCGCGAATCAAACTAAGTAGTGATTCAATGCAGGTCTATTTAGCTCAACCTCGGGGTTTTTGTGCCGGCGTTCGACGAGCAATTGATATCGTCGAAGGCGCTTTAAAGAAATTCGGACCACCCATCTATGTGCGTCATGAAATTATTCACAACCGGTTCGTCGTCGATCAGTTGAAGGCTAAAGGTGTCGTGTTCGTAGATGAGATTGACGATATTCCAGATGGCTCGATAACGATATTCAGTGCTCATGGAGTGTCTGATAAGGTAGAGAATGAAGCGTCTGAACGAGAACTTCCCGTAATTGATGCAACCTGCCCACTGGTCAAGAAAGTTCACCGGCAAGTTGCAAAGTTTGGAAAATTGGAGTGCGAAATCGTCTTGATTGGACACCGAGGTCACCCTGAAGTGGAAGGAACAACAGGGCGCGCCAAAACTCCTGTACACGTAGTGACAAATTCGGCAGAAGTCGAACAATTGGAAATTCAGAACCCTGAGAAAGTCGCATTCGTAACGCAGACGACACTGTCCGTCGACGACGCCCAAAAAACCATTGATACTCTTCGGAGCAAATATCCTGCAATTAAAAGTCCCAGCACTAACGACATCTGTTTTGCAAGCCAGAATCGGCAGCAAGCAGTGCGAGAATTGGCGCAGTATGTCGATTTGGTTCTTGTTATTGGAGCCGCAAACAGTTCGAACTCTAATCGTCTGGTTGACACAGGGCGCAAGGCGGGAGTGCCGTCATTCTTGATTGAGACGCCTGAGCAGATTGACGTCGAACTGCTAGGTACAGCTGAACGAGTTGGGCTGACGGCAGGTGCTTCAGTACCTGAAGAATTGATTGAAATTGTAATTGAGAGACTCCAAAATCTTAAGCAGATAGAAGTGATTTCAGCCCAGGGCACGGAAGAAAATATTCAGTTCAAATTGCCTGCCACATTGCTTAACGCTTTGCAGGAAGCAGGATTCCCAGTTGCCAGTAGTACATAAACGACAGATTGAAAGATATGGCTGCAGTTGCTGAAGAACTTCGAGTAATCCACAATCAGGCGGAATCGCAAAATCGCCTGAGATTTGTAACGGCTACAAGTTTGTTTGATGGACATGATGCATCAATTAACGTCATTCGACGAATATTGCAGGCGTCGGGAGTCGAGGTCATTCACCTCGGCCACAACAGGTCGGTTCAGGAGATTGTAACTACCGCAGTCCAGGAAGATGCGGATGGTATCGCGGTGAGTTCCTATCAGGGTGGGCACATCGAGTACTTCAAATACATCATTGACATGCTGGCGGAATACGGACGCAGTGACATCAGGGTATTCGGCGGCGGTGGCGGTGTGATCGTCCCAGAAGAAATTCGCGAATTGCACGACTACGGCGTTGCCAGAATCTACTCGCCTGCAGATGGCCAACAAATCGGTCTTCAGGGAATGATTGACGACATGATTAAAACCTGTCTTTCCAATTTGGAGTCATCTCCAGCCTTTTCTACAGCAGGTCTAAGTACCGACCGTGTTCGGGATTTAGCACTGTTGATCAGTCAGATTGAAGCCGGTTCGTCTGAAGCAAGAATGTTTGTGCGCAAACACTCAAGCGGCGAACAATCCGTTCCGGTACTCGGAATCACAGGAACTGGCGGGTCGGGTAAATCCTCTCTTACGGATGAACTCGTCCAAAGGCTTCGGCTGTTTACAGTAGAAAACACACGAATTGCCATACTTGCGGTCGACCCGACGCGCAAAAAAACCGGCGGTGCGCTGCTTGGCGACCGTATCCGCATGAACTCTACTGATACCACCCAAGTGTATATGCGTTCATTGGCTACGCGCGATGCCGGTGGCGGTATTCCCGCTTATCTCACAGAAGTTATCCAGGCCTGTACAGCTTGGGGTTTCGATTTGATTATTGTTGAAACGCCTGGAATCGGTCAGGGCGATACGGGTGTTGTTCCCTATGTTGACAAGACAATCTATGTCATGACTCCGGACTATGGCTCACCGAGTCAGTTGGAAAAAATCGACATGTTGGACTACGCGGACATCGTCGCAATCAATAAATTCGACTCGAAAGGTGCCGAAGATGCATATCGAGATGTCTGTAAACAGGTTCAAAGAAATCGGCAAGCGTTTGACCAGCTTCCGGAGGCAATGCCGGTTTTTGGCACAATCTCCTCGCGCTTCAATGATGATGGGGTTACCGCGCTGTTTCAGTCGGTAATTGATTTATTGGGTGCGCCACAGAAAAATGAACAGTTTCCGCAACGAATGGAATCAACCGTATCTTCCAATAGCATCAGTGCAATTCCAGCATCGCGAGTGGGTTACCTGGGAGAAATTTCTGAAGTAGTGCGTGCTTATCGGGAACATGTGGAAAATCAATCGAATATTGCCCGAGAGCTTCAACAACTACGTGCAACAATGCAAATGATGGAGGACGCTGGCGCCCGCGAACCTCAGATAATGGAAAATCTGATTCAGGAACGCGAGCGTTGTCTTGACCCTGAATCGAGCAAGCTGCTTGAGGAATGGCCGAAGCGAGCTCTCTCCTACCGTGAACTGCCTGAAAGTGGTTCGAAAGCAAGCAAACTATATTCGGAGACGCTGTCGGGAACCAAAGTTGCGAAAATTTCGTTGCCACGTTACCACGACGCAGGCGATCTTCTCAAGTGGCTGATGCTTGAAAACCTGCCTGGCTCGTTCCCGTACACGGGAGGCGTGTTTGCATTCAAACGCGAAGACGAGGACCCCACGCGCATGTTCGCAGGAGAGGGCGGCCCTGACAAGACGAATCGAAGATTCAAGCTGCTCTCAAAGCATTCCGAAGCCAAGCGTCTGTCTACAGCCTTTGATTCGGTTTCTCTGTATGGATTCAATCCAGACGAGCGTCCTGACATTTACGGTAAAGTAGGAAATTCCGGTGTATCAATCGCTACGCTGGATGACATGAAGGTCCTGTATGGCGGTTTTGATCTTTGCAGTCCTCGTACATCGGTATCAATGACGATCAATGGCCCGGCCCCTACCTATCTTGCCATGTTGCTCAATACTGCCATTGACCAGCAGGCTGCAGCATTCGAAAGTAAACACCAACGCCAGTCGGACTCGGAAGAATTCGAGGAACTCAAAGCTTATGCGCTCTCAAATGTCAGAGGTACAGTTCAAGCCGACATTCTGAAGGAAGATCAAGGGCAAAATACCTGCATTTTCTCCACAGAGTTCAGTTTGAAACTCATGGGAGATATTCAGGAGTACTTCATTAAAAATCAGGTGCGCAATTTCTACTCTGTTTCCATATCCGGCTACCACATTGCTGAAGCTGGCGCGAATCCGATTTCCCAGCTTGCTTTTACCTTGGCAAATGCCTTTACCTATGTTGAAATGTATCTGGCGAGAGGAATGGATATTGACGATTTTGCACACAATCTGTCGTTTTTCTTCTCCAACGGACTGGATGCTGAATACACAGTCATGGGTCGAGTCGCGAGACGAATTTGGGCAGTTGCGCTGAAGGCAAGATATGGTGCCAACACGAAAAGCCAAAGACTGAAGTATCACATTCAAACCTCTGGCCGGTCGCTGCATGCTTTGGAAATTGATTTCAACGACATCCGAACAACTCTGCAAGCCTTGATTGCCGTTTATGACAATTGCAATAGTCTCCACACAAACGCCTACGATGAGGCGATTACAACGCCGACGGAAGAGTCGGTGCGCAGAGCAATGGCAATTCAGCTGATTATCAATAAGGAATGGGGATTATCCAGTAATGACAACCCGAATCAGGGAAGTTTCATTATTGAAGAGTTAACGGACCTTGTAGAAGACGCAGTGTTGTGCGAATTTGAAGCCATATCAAAACGCGGTGGTGTGCTCGGTGCAATGGAAACAGGTTATCAGCGAGGTAGAATTCAGGATCAGTCTTTGCATTATGAAAGAATGAAACACGACGGCAGCTTGCCGATTGTCGGAGTCAACATGTTTCTAAATCCGCAAGCAGGTGAACTACAGACGATAGAACTCGCCAGATCTACTGAGGAAGAAAAGCAATCTCAGTTGACACGATTGAATGATTTTCATGAACGCCACAAGAGCACTGCTCCTCAGGCACTAGCAGCGCTTCAGTCAGCCGCACTTGAAAATAGAAATGTCTTTACAGAATTGATGTCAGCAGTTCGTTACTGCTCTGTTGGACAGATAACATCTTCACTGTTTGAAGTTGGGGGGAAATATCGGCGCAACATGTAAAAAATGCGTTGATATCCTGCCTCAGCTTCTATTCGTCATTTCTTTTCCTTAAACGAGAATGTTCTGCCCGCCTATTGGACACGCGAATCGTGCAGCCTTTGTTTGATCTTCAAAACAAGGTTGTTGCGATCGCAGGAGCAGCTGGGGCATTTGGATCCGCCATAGCAGAAGAGCTTGTCGCACGAGGATGCCGCGTCTCCTTGTTTGACAAGAATGAGAGCGGTCTTGAGGATCTCGCCAAACGATTGGAACTGGATCAGGTATCAATGTTGGGATTTGATGCGACTGAAGAAGAGAAATGCATATTGGCATTTCAGTCGTGTGTTGATCGTTGGACTCGCATTGACGGATTCGTGAACTGCGTGGGTCTATTTGAGATTATTTCGGCAGACAAAATGCCCTATGAGGTGTTTTCCCGCATTCTTCAAACCAACTTGAACGCAGGATTTCTGCTTTGTCGCAGTGCAGCAAAACACATGATCCCCAATGATTTCGGACGAATTATCAATATCGCTTCGGTTTCCGACTCTGTGGCGAATCCTGGATATGCGGCTTATGCGTCCAGCAAGGCTGCTCTGACGCACTTGACTCGAGTTTTGGCAGTTGAATGGGCACAGTATTCGATTACTGTGAATGCAATAAGTCCGGCCATGTCGGAAACTAACCTTACAAGTTCATTCCTGTCTCAAGGAGAAAATCGGGAATATGCACGTTCACGAATTCCAATGAATCGCCTGTTTACCCCTTCGGATATCCTGGCAACCGTAATCTTGCTGCTTTCTTCAGGAGGATCTTTCATCACTGGACAGGCAATACACATCGATGGAGGACGCACGATCTCTTGAATACTATTAAACGAATGCGACTGAACGTCAGCATACTGTCGATTTGTCAGGCCAGTATGTTTACGGCGAATTCGGTAATGATCGCATCTGCAGCACTGGTTGGGATGGTGTTGGCACCCGAACCGATTTTTGCCACGGTTCCACTTTCCATGGTATTTCTGTTTGGTATGGGGTTTGCCCTGCCTGCGTCAATGATCATGAAATACATCGGCAGACGATTGGGGTTCATGATTGGCTTGGTGTTCGGAATTATTGGTGCTCTGCTGTCCGGATATGCCATCGTGTCGCAAAGTTTTCTGTTGTTCTGCATGGGAATCGCCTTGACCGGAATCGGCAACGCGTTCGGGGGTTTTTATCGCTTTGCAGCTGCTGACGTAGCGGATGAGAGCTATAGGAGCCGTGCAATTTCCTATGTTCTGGCTGGCAGTGTGGTAGCAGCATTCATCGGTCCAAACATGGCAAATTTTACTAAAGATACAATAAGCGGGTCCTTGTTTGCCGGCTCCTATGTGTCGCTTGCGGTTATTTACTTCGGAGCGTTGATTCTGATTTCGTTTCTTAAAGTGCCACAGGCCAATGTTGAAGCTGAGAAAAAGAAGGGCAGACCACTACGTGTCATCGCTGCACAGCCTCTGTTCATTCTTGCCGTAACCAGTGCCACTGTTGCCTATGGCGTGATGAATTTGCTGATGACTTCGACGCCTCTTGCCATGGAGGCTCGTGGCATGGGGTTTGGACAAACTGCTCAAGTCATTCAGTGGCATATTTTCGCAATGTTCGCGCCGTCTTTTTTTACGGGTCATCTGGTACGTAAATTCGGTGACATCAATATCATATTTGCCGGATTGATGGCACTGTTAGGATGCATTTTCATCACTTTTCTGTTCGGTGACACGTTCCTCGCGTTCTGTGCTGAGCTGATGCTGCTAGGTTTAGGTTGGAACTTCGCTTTTCTGGGTGGCACGACTCTATTGACGTCGACTTATGAACCGAGTGAAAAAGCCTTTGTACAGGGATTGAATGATCTGTGTGTATTTTCGGTGGTGACTATGACTGCGCTGATGTCCGGAGTGCTTCATCATTTCTGGGGCTGGTTCGTATTGAGTGGTGGAGCAGTGGCTCCAATCGTGTTGCTGTCGATATTGCTGCTGTGGATTAAAAAACATCAAGCTTCTGCAACAACTGAAGAGCCCGCATAATTTACTGGAATTTGCTAGTAGAGTCGAAATAAAGCGCTGTGGTCCATCTGTCCATCCCCTTGGCAGATCAATTTCTCATATAAATTAAGGCACAATTCTGTAGATGGCAGGTTGGTTGCATTCGAATTCGCGAACGTCAGTGCTTGGCTCAGATCTTTATGTTGAGTACGTGCTGTTCCACCAGGAACGAAATTCTGTTCAATCATTCTTCTTCCATGTAACTGAAGAATTCTGGAATCGGCGAATCCACCGCTTAGCGCCTGCCAAACCTTGTCCAGATCTGCACCGCCGTCTCGCGCCAAGGCAAACGCTTCAGCGACGGCGCCAATTGTGAGCCCTACGATGATCTGATTGGCAGCCTTGGCAATCTGTCCTGATCCAACATCTCCCACATGCACCACTTGTTTACCCAAAACATCCAAAATCGGTTTAACGCGCTGCATGTCGGATTCGGATGCACCGACCATAATTGACAATGTCCCTTCAATTGCACCGACTTCCCCACCGGAGACCGGTGCGTCGACAAATTGAAACCCTGCTTCAATTAAACGAATTGCGAATTTTCTTGTTGCACCAATCTCGGTTGTCCCCATGTCAATGACAAGCGAATCAGCCGGTGCGGCTTTTATAATTCCGTTTTCCCCAAAGAGAATTTCTTCCACCGCTGCTGTATCCGACACCATGCAAATCACCACGCTTGATTTCGCGGCTTCTGCAGGACAGGCTAGTGGCGTGAAACCCTCTTTTACCATTTCGTCGACTTTTTGCCG
>JAKZRU010000062.1:0-3129 GCA_047517965.1 Gammaproteobacteria bacterium
CACAATCATCTTCGTTAAGATACGAAGATTCAAAACTCTGTCGAATCACATCCCGCGGAGTTTTCATGTCGCTTCCTTGATAGTAGAGCAAGTCTTTTAAAACTTTCCAACTGAGTTCATATGTGAACATAAACGTCTGTACTAAACCTGCCAATTCAAGATTCGAGTAATTATTTTTCTTGCAGGCATCCTCCAATTGCAAAAACGTATTCTCAAAATTTTCAAAACGCTGATGCCAACGCGCTTCACTGCTATTGGTCATAATTCAACATCTCCAAATCCCAAGGCACTGAGGTTTGATTTGATAGCGGCATCAGCGGTTTGTAGCACTAAGAGATGTCCAGTCGTTTCGCTGCAGTGCACTTTCAGCCGCGGATTTTGCATCTTGTGTTTCTGTGACATTCGCCGCGGGCATTCGAGCCTACGCCTCGCCTGTTGCTGGATTGACGCTTTCAAACGTGCCGCCTGCATTCACAAATTGAACGCAGATGTAGTTTTTAAATTCTTTCATTGTACTGTGCGCTCAAATAGCAATTCTCGTTACTCAAATTAATCACGGCCATCGGTCGCATTCACTAGGAATTCCGATTTCCAGCCGGACTTGAAGACAGAAGTAAAGTAAACGCCATATTCGAATTTTACTCCAGATTACATGATTGTGAATTTATCTGGTGCCATTCTGATTCGCAATTGAATCAACGCTCAATAAACGCAAATCACAGCAGTAGTTCTGAAATTTGAAACAAATATGTGGGCCGTTTATTCTACAAGAACCGTCGGACAGAGGACTTCAGCCTGCTCCAATACAGTGTTTGTTGCTTTCTCCTCCTTATCAGGCGGGTAATCGTACTTTCGTAGAATATGTTTCACTTGTACGCGAAGATTTGCGCGTACATTTTCGCGAATCGTCCAATCGATAGTTACATTGCTTCGCACGGTTTCGACCAATTTCCGAGCGATTGTGCATAGGATTTCATCTCCCAGAATCTTCACTGCACTGTCATTGGTTTCAAGTGCTTCATAGAATGCCAGTTCATCTTCCGACAGTCCGAGTTCTTCACCGCGGGCATCAGCCTCCCGAAGATTTCGAGCGAGTTCTATGAGTGCTTCAATTACCTGTGTGGCTTGAATGGAACGATTTTGGTAGGACTTAATGGTTTTCGCCAACATTTCCGCAAAAGATCTTGCTTGAACAACATTCCGTTTTCGACGTGCCGCGATTTCACTCTTCAAGAGTTTCTGCAGTAGTTCGGCGGCTAGGTTGCGGTGAGGCATGTTTCGAATTTCTGATAGAAATTTTTCAGACAAGATTGACACTTCAGGTTTTTCCAAACCAACAGAGTTGTAGATATCAATAACACCCTCTGATGAAACCGCGCGTGAAACAATTTGACGTACTGCGTGGTCCAGCTCCTCGTCGGATTTTGCATCACTTGGTGCGCGTTTTGCAAGGCTGACACTTACGGCCTGAAAAAAAGCCACATCGTCGCGAATTCTAGTGGTGTATTCGTGCGGAACGGCGAGAGCAAATGCTTGGGTCAATTCACGAACTGCTCGAATACAACGGTCTTTGCCGTCCTTTTTGGCAAGGATTTGTTCCTGTGCTACCGGCAATAATTTCAGACGATCTTTGGCATCTCCACTCATCCAAGTTGACCAATCGAAGTCGTGGAAAAGACTGCAACAAATTTCGTACTTTTCACGCAGTACAGAAACTGCTTCATTTTGATCTAGTGTAGTTTTACCCTTACCGCCGCTTTCTGTGTAATCGGTCAGCGCCTTCTTGAGTTCGTGGGCGATTCCTATGTAGTCGACTATGAGTCCGCCTGGCTTGTCTTTGTATACGCGATTGACGCGGGCAATTGTCTGCATGAGCCCGTGACCGCGCATTGGCTTATTTAAGTACATTGTATGAAGACTGGGCACGTCGAATCCGGTTTGCCACATGTCGCGTACCAGCGCAACGCGAAAGGGATCTTCAGAATCACGAAATCGATTGGCCAGTGTTTCACGCCGAGATTTGTTTCTTATGTGTGGCTGCCAGTCAGTTGGGTCGTGTGCACCACCTGTCATTACAACCTTGATATTTCCCCTATCGTCATCGTCATCGTGCCAATCGGGGCGTAGATTTGTAAGTTCGCGACATAGTTCAACGCAAATTCTTCGACTCATGCAAACAATCATTGCTTTACCATTCATTGCATCAAGACGCTGTTCATAGTGCTCCACAATGTTCTGAGCAACAAGTTTCAAACGTTGCGGCGCACCTACGATTTTTTCCAGTTGCGCCCATCTTGATTTGAGATTTTCCTTGCGAGCTTCTTCTTCGCCTTCTGTAACCTCATCGAAGTTGGGATCAATTTTAGGTTTTTCGTGTTCATCGAGTACCAGCTTAGCGAGCCGACTTTCATAGTAGATTGGCACGGTGGCCTTATCGGTAACTGCTTGCTGAATATCATAGATGCTGATGTAGTCTCCGAATACAGCGCGAGTGTTGGCATCCTGCAATTCGATTGGTGTACCAGTAAAGCCGACAAATGATGCATGGGGCAATGCATCGCGCATGTGACGTGCAAATCCGTCGATAAAGCCATACTGACTGCGATGTGCTTCATCAGCAATAACTACGATGTTGCGTCGTTCCGATAGAATTGGATGTTGATCGTCTTTTTCGTCTGGGAAAAATTTCTGAATAGTCGTGAATACTACACCGCCTGATTCGACATCGAGTTTAGCCCGTAGATCGCTTCTGCTTTCAACTTGTACTGGTGGCTGGCGTAAAAGTTCACGGCAACGTGAAAATGTAGCGAACAATTGATCATCAAGATCGTTACGATCAGTTAAAACCACGATTGTTGGGTTTTCCATTGCGAGTGCGCGAATAATTCTTCCGGCATAGAAAGCCATAGTCAAACTCTTACCCGACCCCTGCGTATGCCAGACAACACCGATACGCCGATCACCCGGTTCACCACCTGACATTTGACAGCTGTTGTTACGCAGCCGATTTTCTATGACCCACAAGGTGAGAAGTTGCGAATGTAGCCATGAGTTACGAAGTTGACATGCTACAACTGGAACAAGAGGCGTTGTTCGATATTCGCGGCAGTGCTGCAGCAATCGATTTGT
>JAKZRU010000063.1:0-10338 GCA_047517965.1 Gammaproteobacteria bacterium
CGGCTGGCTTATGGCGGTCGAATCTCATTGATCGTAGGCTTCACTGCGGCAATATTTGCGGCTGTCATCGGCACAACAGTTGGCCTAGTCGCTGGATATTATGGAGGTTGGATAGACAGCCTGCTGATGAGAACGACCGACAGTGTCATCGCACTCCCCCTGTTGCCGCTTTTGATTGTGCTTGCTGTGATAGACCTCGGCAAACTTGGCATCCCGCCAGAGATTGCCTACCACGAAGATGTAGGGCTTTATCGAATTATCGTTATTGTGTCTCTGGTTGGATGGACTGGAGTCGCCCGACTAGTTCGCGGCTCTGTCTTGTCAATGCGCGAACAGCCTTACATTTTGGCGGCACACGCACTCGGCGTTCCCTCCAGTCGAGTTATCGTCGCACATATTCTTCCGGGTCTGGCATCACCGATCATTGTTGCGGCCACTCTGTCGGTCGGAAATATCATTCTTTTCGAGTCAATTCTCAGTTTTCTCGGGCTTGGCATTCATCCCCCAACACCGAGCTGGGGAAACATGCTCACCAATGCTCAAGAGTTGATATGGGAAGCGCCAAGCCTAGCTTTCATTCCGGGGTTGATGATCTTCGTTACAGTTATCTCGTTCAACTTTCTGGGTGATGGACTACAGGATGCGCTGGCGCCAAAATCAAAGAAAAGGTAACTATCCAAGTGAGTGGGCGAATTCAAAGTTTGATTTTGTGTTACAGGTCGCAAAAAACGGGATTTTTCCATCAAATGAGCCTAACAAGAGCTTGTTAGCGGAGGCGATTGAAAGTGACACGAATTGTTAAAAGTGAACTGCCCGGCTGTTGTGCATGAAAAACTCTTATTTTGTAGAGATTCGCAGCTGCAGGAATAAATTTATCCAGCGTAGCTAGTTGCAAACTCACGTGCATGAGACCGCTCCCTGCAGTACTCGTTCAGCATAGTTTTTCTACTGCTTCTGTCATTGACACGATACTGTAATCCGGCAAGAACGGATGCTCCCACTGCTCTTCATTTCGACGAATCCACATGGACTGAAAACCTGCGAGTCTTGCACCATTTACGTCAGAGTCAGGATGGTCGCCAATGTGCAGTGTTTCACTGGGATCGGTATTCGCAATTTCACAGACTTTCAAGAATCCTGCTTGATGCGGTTTCATAAACCCGACATCGGCAGCATAAACACAGCCATCAAAATACTTGCGAATTCCAATTTTCGATAGATCGGAATTGCCATCTGAAAGCGTCACAAGCCGGAATTTGCGGGATAAGGTTTCAAGCGCCGGGACGACATCCGAATAGAGATCAACATGATTGCGGTCGATCAGGAATAAGCTGAGCAACTCTTCGGCATCGCCGGTATCGTAACCGGCCTGGTCCAACAGACTAATATAAACCTGCCTTCTGAGTTCAGTCAGGTCGTGTCGGACGTTCGGGAGGCTGTCGAATAGACGCTCTCGAAGATCGAGAATATCTTCAAAAGAGTTCTGCTCGATAATCCTGGGATAGCGTTCGCTGAGAATCTGATAGCTGTTTCTCTCGGCCTTCTCGATGACCGGAACGACATCCCACAGCGTATTATCGAGATCAATCGAAATAGCTCGAATTTCAGCCACTGCACAATGACGTCAGGCTAAATTGTCAGCTTTTCGCGATTTCTTCCAGTTTCTTCGCTTTAATAATCTGACCGTCCAGTCCCGCTTGCTTGGCAGTGCCCCCGTATGCAACAGTCATCAGCTGACTGTAGTAGGTGACCGGCATGTTAAAGTTGGTTTTATAGGTCTTGTTGATCTGTTCCTGGTAGATTTCAACGTTCATCTGACAGACCGGACAGGGTGTGACGATCATGTCTGCGCCATGGTCATAAGCCGATTCCACTATGTTCTTGATCTGCTCCTGACTCTTTTCCGGTTCAGAGAATGCTAATGCACCACCACAGCAGGTTACTTTCTGGTCGTACTCTTCAATCGGTTCTCCGCCAACTGTTTCCACCATCTTGTCGAGATACATCGGATTTTCGTACGATTCTCCATCGATGCCAAACGGCCGATTGGTCTGGCAACCCACATATCCAGCGAATTTTATTCCGTCCAAGGGTTTCACGATTGGTTCGGCCATACCTTCATAACCGATATCTTCAATCAGTGCTTCGACCATGTGACGAATAGGCACTTCGTTCTTGAAATCAGTATCCAGTCCGATTTCCTTAAGAACTTCCATGGTGTCGTTCATCAAGACACTTGACTCGTTGAGCCGTTCCTGAGATTCTTTGGCACCGATCCAGCAAGCTGCGCAAGTGGCAACAATGTCCTGGCCGCCATTGTGCTTTTCAGATAGTGCAATGTTTCTCGCATTCAGTGCATGACGCGGGAGCTCCCCGCCTTCTGCATATCCGATGGATGCGGTACAACAATTCCAGTCCGGAATCTCATTGAGCTTAATGTCCAATGTATTGCACATGGATTTAACGGACACCATGTAGTTGGATGCCGAAGATCGTCGCTCTGATGAACAACCGGGGTAAAATGAATATTCTTTCTTTGCCATGTTTCTTCCCTCAACTAATTGGCGTAGCCTTTACGGCGGTCTTCAATCTCTTTCGCTTTTGCCAGCATACGGTGAATGTCTTTCTTGCCCTTGCAGCCGCCAATTCCAAGAATTCCAAGCGGGTTCATGCGCTTCGTGAGCAGCATTCCGAGTCCGATGTTTCTCATGGAAAACCCGGTTTTAATGCCCTCTATCAAACCATTCATCAGATAAAGCCGAATCGTCAGCTGCATCTCATTGACCCGTCCGGTTTTTACAAGATTGTCCCAGAAAAGCTTGGAAAACTTTCTAGTTGGATTCATTTTTGGAGCCAAACCCAACCGATGGGCGTAACTTGCAAGGCCATGCATGATATGGGTAATCGGGATATCCCGCGGACATCGGACGATGCAGCTATAGCAGGAGGTGCACATCCACACCGAATCCGAAGTCAGCACTTCCTCACGCTTGCCGGCACGGATCAGCATGAATAATTCCTGCGGTGGATGTTCCCAGTGAGGCCCAAATGTACACGAACCGGAACACACTCCGCACTGTATGCACATCTTGACCCAGTTGCCGTCTTCGACATTCGCCTCAACTTCCTTCAGGAAGTCGTTGCGATACTGTTCAACCATAGAAGTATTCAGATCGTCCGCTGACATGTTCAAAACCCCTTGAATGGATTTAGACCGATTTCATCTATGGTTTTAGCATACTCGTTAATGAGCTGCGAAACTCGACTAATATCGGTGATTTCGACTTCATGCGTAACCACTCGCTCCGATTCAAGCTGCAACTGTTGAAGTGTATCATCAATTTTGCTCATGCGGTCGTGAGCCAGTTCTGAACCTTTGACAAAATGGCATTGATAGTCTTCGCCTCGCTTGCAACCCATCAGCATCACGCCATCATAGCCGCTGTTGAGTGCATCGGTCACCCAGATTGAATTAACCGACCCTAGACAGCGCACCGGTATGGTTCGAACGATCGGGCTATAGTGAATCTGATTTCTCGAAGCCATGTCGAGCGCCGGATAGGCATCATTTTCGCACGCTAGTATCAGAATTCTGGGTTTTTCCTCGAATTCGTCCGGCATATCGACTGCCTTAATCTGCTGACCCACTGTATCGACTGAGTAATTCTCGAACGAAATAACACGAACTGGACAAGCTCCCATACAAGTTCCGCATCGGCGGCAACGGGATTCGCTGAACACCGGATAACCCTGCTCATCTTCATCAATCGCGCCAAATGGACACTCTACCGTGCATCGCTTGCACTGAGTGCACCCTTCTTTGCGAAATGACGGAAAACTCAAGTCTCCTGACCTAGGATGCGCAGCACGACCGGAATAGGCGCTTTCAACGGCCTGAATGGCTTTCATGGCGGCTCCGGTTGCGTCTTCCATCGCTTGAGCAATATCCATCGGCCTTCTTACCGGACCACAGGCATAAATTCCTGTTCTACGTGTCTCGTAAGGAAAGCAGATAAAGTGAGAATCCGAAAATCCATTTTGCAAATGTGGCAAATCCTTTCCCTGTCGATAATCGAGATTCAGAATTGAATCGACTGGAATACGCACCTCCGATGAAGACTGTTCCATTTCAGTTTCAATATTCTGGCCGGAATTTGGAATCTGGCCAGTGGCGAGCACAACCATGTCCGCCAGCATTATGCTGTCTTGTGCAAGAATTTTGTCGTTGAATCTGACTTCGAGTTTGCCGTCTATCGAGTCGACAGATTCTATACTGCCTTTTGTAAATATAACACCCTTGAGCTGAGCGCTTCGATAAAAATCTTCACCGTTGCCGGGCGTTCTCAGGTCATCATAAATGATGTTCACGTCAACATTCGGATTGGCGTTCTTGAAATACAACGCCTGCTTGATGCTGGTATTGCAACAGTGACCGCTGCAGTACGGCAGATGATTTTCCTTCTCGCTTCTTTGCCCTGCACACTGGACGAAAACAACGCATTCCACTTCAGAATTATCGGACGGACGTCGAATCGGCGCACCGTTAGACTCGACTGCAAGTTTTTCAAGACCTGACTGGTCGACAACGTCCGGACTTTTGCCAAAGCCCAATTCAGGCAGATTTGATGCATCATAGTTGTGAAACCCTGAAGCCTGCACAATGGCACCCACATTCTCGGTTCTTGTCGATACGCCATTTTGAATATCAACTGAGAACTGCCCCGGTGCTCCGCTTGTTCGTCCAATGGTGGAACTCAAGAAAACCGTAATTCCAGGTTCCGATTGAACTTGGGCAATCAGCGTTGCGACGCCGGTGTCCTCCGGTTCCGAATACGGTTCCCGAAGCGGTACTCGTCGATGAAGCATTGCGCCCCAGCCGCCAAGCCGATTAGACTTCTCACACAGCAGTACTTCATAACCGGTGCGCGCGGTTTCGAGTGCAGCAGTCATGCCGCTGACACCGCCACCAATGACCAGAATGCGGCGATTGACGCCAGTTTTCGGATTGATAGACGGCTGACGCATGTGACGAATTTCTGCGCAACTCATGCGCATGTAATCGTCTGCTGAACTCTGTACGTCTTCAGCGTCTGCATCTTCGACATGGCTCCAGATCACCCCTTCGCGTAAATTCGCTCTTGAAACAGCAACCGAATCAAATTGAAATACATCCGTTTTTGATCTTGCCGAACATGCCGCCAGTACGACATGGCTCAGAGACTTCTCGTCTACGTCTTTGGCAATCTGTTGAACACCTGCGGGACTACACAGAAAATCATGATGAACAACTGTACTGATCTTACCCTCGTCTCGGGCAACCTTTTCAAGCTGTGCGGTGTTGATCCGATCTGCAATTCCGCAACCATGGCAGATGTAAGCTGCAGTCTGAGTTTCCATTTGCATGTCCTTGGTATTCCTCTACACGACTTCGGTGCTTTGCACGGTGCGTGCAAATCCGGTTCGACGGATAACCTGAATGGCGCGTAGCGATGCTGCAGTGGCATTTTGCACGGAGCGATTCACGTCCAGCGAATTGGAAGCACAACCGGCACCAAATATTGCGCCGTTAGCTTCATCCAGTTGAATGAATCCGCTCTTGTCAGTACTGATGGAATCGACAATCTGGTGAATATCGACACTCGGTTGCATGCCGATCGCCAACACTGCCAGATCGTGTCGGTTGCTGTAGCGGTGATACCCTTCTGTATCTACGCCATGCAAAATCAAGTCTCGTGATGCATCATCTTCCGTAATGGATGCAACCTTCGATTTGATGAATGAAACATTCTGCTCGCTCTTGACCTTGCGATAAAAACCTTCGAATCGATCAATTACCCGCATATCAATGTAGTAAATCGAACTTGAGGCTTCTTCTGCATACTGTTCGCCGACATAAGTTGCCTGCTTCAATGATGCGGTACAGCAAATTCGCGAGCAATGCGAGAGGTGATTGTGGTCTCGAGAACCTGCACACTGGATAAAGGCAACGTTACGGGCCGGCTCACCGTCGGACGGTCGTACAAGTTTGCCACCGGTAGGGCCAAATGGATCCATCAGTCGTTCAAACTCCACGCTGGTGATGACGTTGTCGAAACGATCATATCCATAAGGCTGAATCTTGTTTGCATCGTACGGTTTCCAACCGGTTGCCCAAATAATTGCACCTGCATGCAACTTAAGGGTCATCGGCTGCATGTCCAGATCGATCGCATCATACCTGCAGGCTGACTTTGCACGTTGCCCTTCTTCAGTGTCGACAATGGATGGATCAATGACATACCGTTGAGGATAAGCCATATTGTGGGGAAGATAAACGGCTTTCATTTTACTTTGATTGTAGTCGTGCGGATTATCAATCAAAGTATCGACTGCTTTCTCGCACTCTCCACAAACAGTACAGTTGGAGTTGACGTAGCGAGGTTGAACCTGGACAGTGGCATTGTAGTTTCCCGGTTCGCCGCTAACTGCAACAACCTGCGCCAGAGTCATTACCTGAATGCGGCGATTGGCACGCAGTCGGCGAAGATTGATCTCGAAGCCGCAGCTGGGGCGGCACAGTTTCGGAAAATACCGGTACAGCTGAGCGACTCGCCCGCCAAGCGACGGATTTTTCTCGACCAGAACAACATCCACGCCATATTCGGCAATTTCGAGTGCGGCGGTAAGTCCGCTGATTCCACCGCCGACTACTAGGACGGTATCACTGGGAGCCAAAGTTGATGACATATTCAAACTTTCAAATAAATTAGTTTCAGTACTCGCAAGAACAAACGAACATCAATCGCGTTGCTGGACTATAGAGCTCATTTGCGCTGAGTCTTCCATATTCGGTTAATTCGTGAATTTTACCAATCTTCCTGGCTGGTCCTAAATACATGCATCATTATTTTACTTGGCTTAGTCAGGCAAAAATATGATTTTGAACTATACAACGATAAGTGTAGTAAATGAATTCGCTATATCGATTTCTGACACTTCCTGCAATCCACGCCATGCGGGCACGCCGTTTATTTCGAGAACCAACCAGCCATCGCTCTCAGAGTAAATAATATCCACTCCGGCATAATCCGCTCCGACGGCGTGAGCTGCCCGCTGCGCTAATTCCAGCGCTTCGGCTTCCAATTGAGCGGGGAAACACTGCGCGCCCTGGGCACGATTGGTAATCCATAATTCGGAGCGACGCTCCATCGCACAGATGGCATTTCCACCAACTACCATAACTCGCCAGTCGCGCCACATGTCGCCTTGCGAAGGAATGAACTCTTGCAAATAGTAGACACTGTTTACTGCATCCGCTTCGGGGAGGTCGGATTCTGAACGTATGAGCTTCAAGCCGCGACCCCGGGAACCAAACAGCGGCTTTAGAACAAGTTGCCTGTTTTGTGCCGTTTTAGAGCGAATCAGCTCAAGCGCCGATTGACGAGACTCGAAAGTCCACGCTGGGACGGTTTCAACCTGATGCCGCTTCAAGAGATGGCTCGTCATCGCCTTGTCCACCGTTTTTTCGATAACTCTGGCGGAATTCACGACCCTGATCGACAGGTCCGTCAAAGCATGCAAGAAGTCCAAGCGTACAGTGACTTGCTCAAAAGTTCCAGCAGAAATGCCTCTAACGAATGCGGCGTCTGGAAGCGCATCCTCAAAACCTGGGATCGTCAGACATCCGAATCTGCTGTCAGCTGAAAAACTGCAATTCGCCAGCGATACCAGAGATGATTCAGCGCCAACCGCGCGAAACGCTTCTGTCAGTCTCGATTCGTGCCAGCCTTTCGCGTCTGTAAAGATAACAACCCGAATACTCATGACCCCCCGCAAAACGATTTACGCAACAAGTCGAGATTGATATTTCCAGCAGTAAATTCCCGCTCGCTCTTGGTGTCAAACACGGCTACTTTTGCCGGACTAAACAGCATGGGGTCAATTTGAAAAAAATCATAGTCATACTCAGCAAACTTTTCTGCGAACGGCGTTCCGTAATCGCGAGAGTTTGAACTTGGCAAATCGTTGGCGAGCGCTTGTGCTGATTCAGGGCCGCAGCTCACTTGCAGACTCACAGCACCTGCGAACAGTATGCTGTCGTTGGTGCGTCCCATGGCGGTCAGAGCATCTGCAGTGGGGGGTGAAATCGGTGTCGATCCAGACGCTTTTTGAATGGTGCTCAAATCAAATTCCAGTACATGTGCCTTGTGCAGAGCAACTTCTACCACTCGTGCGGCAATCTGCGTCACACCGGCATAACTGCCGGTCGGTGTCAGAATCAGGGTCAAATTTTCAGTCTCTATGGCGCAATCGACAGACACATTTTCGATTAATCCATCCGGTGGAAACTCCGAGGTCTCAATCACCATGCAAGTGCGGTGGAATGTGTCCAAGTATCCCAGATTTTGAAACAAGAGCTCCTTGACGGCGAGCGCCCGCGCCGGTCCAGAGCCCAGCGCTCGAAATGGCCTGCCATTTCTGTAATCCAGACTCCAGCCTGCATACTGGCTTCCCAGACAGCTGAGAATCGGTTCATCGGTACTGATCCTGACTGATTGCTGCACCCAATCAATACTCGATTCAGATTCAATGGTTACTTCGCCAAGACCTGCCATGCAGATTTCTGCAATCCTGCGCCCTGCTTCATAGCTTCCAGAACTTTCGATACCGGCGTCTACAACTACACATCCGTTTTGCCGTCGACTGATCTGCAGACCGAGTTCATCTGCATTCAACACCAGACGCTCGACCAACGGTGCGGCAAGCGAGTTGACGCTGGGCCAATCACGGCTGAATTCACTCATAGTTCTCAAACCCTCCAGTGCTCCATCATGGTGCAAAGTTGCTGGTGGCGTTTAAGAACCTGGTCTTTTGCAAGTGCAGAACATTTCGCTTCTGTATAAACTGTACAGACTGGTTCACCAATTTGGAAGATTTCTTCAGAAGCCGGCAAGTCTCTTACGTCAGACGGCCAGCTCCACCCTGCAGGCACTCGCATGGGCGAGGACGCATAAATCACCGCATGGGCGTTGAATACACTGTCAAGCGTCATTGAACGCAGACTGACTTCTTCTCCATCAAAAGCCTTCCAGTGTGCGTCAAGAAATGATTCCTCCCCTTCGTGCAACTCAAAAGTGGCACTAGGGCGTGGATTGACTTCTAGAAGAACCCATCCGTTGTCGTTTACGATCATGTCAAGAGAAGCCAGGCCTCTCAATCCAAAACTGGAAACAATCTCTTGTGCCGCTCGTTTCATTGAACAGCTGACATGGTCTGGTAGTTCCTCAGCTGCAATTGAAACGGCTCCACCATAGGCGAAAGGTGGCATAACTGAACTTTCATCGCACCATTGTTCAGAAAAGCCTACGATCTCAGCACCACCATTGTGTGCATATACAGTTGCAGTAACAATCCGGCCCGGACAATACTTCTGAAAATAGAATCCGCTACTATCCTCTATGCGGTGTGGTGGCATGTAGTCTACATGGATTCCACCGCAGCTGCCGGGGAATTTTTTCAGCCATATTCCATCGCCGTCAGGTGCATCGAATCGAGTTGCCGGGTGCGGAATACTCAATTTCGACAGACAGGCAAAAAACAGTTTTGGCAGGAATATCTGTTCGATAACGTCCGCAGGGTTGCATACGAGACGTCGATTCTTCGAAATTCTTCGAATCAAATTCGGATCGTGCTCCAATCCACCACCGTAAATGACCGGCAGTTCCTGCTTGGGATCGAGTTTTTCAATCGCATTGAAGAGCGATCGGCTTTCGAATCCGATTGTACCGAGCTCGACTGCCATCGTCTTGCGGGAATAGCGGATGGTATCCAAATCTTGGAACAGATCAATGGAATAGGCGTCAATGTCTGCCTTTTTCGCTGATGCCGCAAGTGCTCTCGCGGTCAGGCTGATGATTAAACAAGCACGCCTATCCGACAATTTTGGCGGCTTCAGCATAGGCATCCGGAAAATCTATCGTGACCGCATCTTCCGAACTCAGCATCCTCTTGAATAGCTGATTTTGTACTTGGTACTTCACACGCCCAATACCAAGCGCTCCGATTGCTCGGAATGAACCCCGCTCAGTTTGAATTTCCGCACCATTGTCCATCACGCCAACTCCCTCAATTCCGGCGGGTGGCACAGCATTTACATCTGCCGCAAGCAAAAGTTTTTCGGCATGTTCCAGAGCTGATTTATCCAGCACCTGAATGCCTGCTTTCGCGGTGCAGATTGCAACTTCCGCATCGAAAACCGCATCCATTCGCTGCTTTGTGTCCACTGCTTGCTCTGATGAAATTTTCATTCCATAGCGCTGGGTGAATTCTGTCGCTGCATCTGACCGTGCACTCTCCGTC
>JAKZRU010000064.1:0-15669 GCA_047517965.1 Gammaproteobacteria bacterium
CGCAACATTTATCGTGCGATTGCAACCAACAAGGATGAGTTATCAGACCCCGAGGTGGTGCATTTTTATAACCAGCGTGGCGAGGCGAGCGAAAACAGAATCAAGGAGCTTCGCAGTGATTTCGCCGCCGCCAGATTGCCCTGTGGGGACTTTCATGCCAATGCAGCATGGCTGATGTTAAGCTCAATTGCCTATAACCTGTTTGCCTTGATGCGGATGGTATTGCCGGATTCGTTGTCAACTGCCCGTGCTCCTACAGTGCGTTTGCGTCTGTATGATGTCGCCGCACTGATCGTACGCCATGCCCGGCAATGGACAGTGAAAGTCAATGCCTGCCACCGCAAGGTGATGGATGAAGCGCTGGATCATATTCGAGGCTTTCCGCTGCTGTTATGAGCTGAGCGCCTCGGGGGCGCTTTTTCGAACCGGGCTTGAATCCATTCCGACTCCGGAAGGGTTGCGCACCTTTGCACAGTGGCGAAAATGCCAGCGGACAATGGATCAGGTTGGCAATCTCCTGCAAATCCAGACAAATTCTTCGTGTTGCTCCTGTCTTCGATAATTGGAGCTGCAAAATTCAGTAAATTCGCTAAAATCTTGCTGATGTTAAGCGAATTCATTCTCTAATTTCGGATTTGGGTTATATGTACGTTCTGATTCAATCGATTTCAAGTCATTTATAATAAAGTAAATTGTTGGTCTGCATTCCAAACCATTCAACTTTCACAATCACTTCAAATTCAAATATTTATGCCAAATCTCGTAGACTGTGTCGTACTAAAGGAAAAAGCTGAAGCTTTGGATGCACCGCCTTATCCCGGTGAAATTGGTATACGCATCCTAAACAGCGTATCCCGTGAGGGTTGGAAACAGTGGCTTGAACGCCTCGTCACGATCATCAACGAAAACCAGTTAACTACAGGTGATCCGGAAACCCACAAGCTCATTGAAGCGCACATGCTTGGATTTCTGTTTAAAGAAGGCGAATTGGGTAATCTACCACCAGGATTTACCACACAACAGAAAAAATAAACTGCTCTGGCCGGGGTTAGATGTCGCGGATAGTCTGACTATATATGTCTCTACAGTGAAGTGCCTTGCCATCAAGGTAATTTGCCACGGCTCTGCCAAGCAATTTCCGACTCTCGCTTTTTACCTGATTCGATAGAAATTTTTCCTGTGCAATTGCAAACAGAGTTTCACCTGTAACTGCACCTGTGTCCTCTTTATTTGCTGGCAATGGCCCTGCATTGAAGTCATACAAATAGAATTTGTTTCTGCTCAAGGGAGTCTTTCGATCCGCTTCCGTGTCGAGGACTAGTGCATAACCGATCTCTTGCAACAGAATTTTTTCGAAAACTCGAAGCGAATGGAACTCGTTTGATGGCTCTGCTAGTCTTTCGAGTGCGATGTAGTAAGCATCAAAGAGATCAGGGTGCGGGTCACGAGCTTGAAGCAAGCGCATAATCAACTCGTTCATATAAAAACTGCAATACAGACGCTCCCCACCAATTTCTACGTACTGTGCATTGCTAGTCAAACCAGTAAGTGTTGGAACATTTCCCTTTCCGGACCAGCTTGCCTGAAGAAGCTGAAACGAGCGAATTGTGCCGCGAAATCTAGATTTGATGCGTCGGGCACCCTTGGCAAGCAGATTGATTCGCCCATAGTTGCGAGTAAACACATCCACAATCAAGCTTGATTCAGAAAATGGTGTAGTACGCAATACGAAGCTGTCTTCTTGGTGTATGCGCATGAATTATTCCGCCTCAGAAAGCCCGAAATTGGAAATCAAGTGTTGATCATCAGTCCACTGAGTGCGCACTTTAACCCACAACTTCAGATATACCTGTCCATCTAGTTGCGATTCCAGAGTTTTACGTACCAATGTTCCAATCCGCTTCACTTTCTCACCCCCAGAACCAATGATTATCCCTTTTTGGGAACTAGATTCGACCAAAATTAGCGCATGTACGTGAAGCACTTCACCCTCGTATTCATACTTTTCAATTTGAACCGCACAAACATAGGGAATTTCATCACCATAAAAACGAAATACCTGCTCCCGTACCAATTCGGCAGCCTGAAAAACTTTGTCTCGATCAGTAACATAATCTAGCGGAAACAAAAGAGGCCCGCAAGGTAGAAACTGACTGATTGTGGATTTCAATTCGGTGAGATTCTCTCCCTTTTTTGCAGAAATCGGAATTATCTCTGTAACTCCGGTCTTTTCAGTCAATTCTTTTATAATTGGCAATAACTGAGACTTGTCTTCCATTCTGTCTATTTTGCTGATGACCACAATCGTAGGAATATTTTCCGACTGAATTCGCCTCCAGACTGCAGAATCCTGTGAATGCCAACCCTTGCACTCTACGATAAACAATATGAGATCAGTGCCGGAGATTCCCGCCGTGGCTGTTTTGTGTATCGAGTGATCGACCAGACGCTTGAAATTTGTGTTGAATCCTGGCAAATCAATAAAAACGAACTGACATTCCTCATCATTTAGAACACCTAAAATTCTGTATCGTGTAGTGTTCGCTTTCTTCGATGTGATGCTTACTTTTTGTCCGAGCAAGCGATTCAGCAATGTTGATTTGCCTACATTCGGTCGCCCTGCAAGAGCGATCATTCCAGAACGGAAATTCTCGTCAGGAGTTTTGCTGGCAGAGTAATTCATAGGCTATTTCCGCAGCACTCTGCTCCGCTTCCTTGACTGTTCCACCTTCGCCTGCAACAGGCGAAAGTAAACCACTGACGTGGCAGAATACGGTGAAGTGAGGGTTATGCTCTTCACCATCAATGTGAGTTGTTTCGTAAACAGGAATAGGCTGTAAATGGTGTTGCAAATACTCCTGCAACTTGGACTTTGAATCTTTCTGTAAGCTTGATTTGAATTTCCCGAACAAAGGAACAAAATGAACTCGAAAAAATTTCGAAACTTCATCAATACCACCATCGAGATAAATTGCCCCGATCAATGCTTCCGTAGAGTTTGCGAGCAAGTTTCGCCAGGCTCTTTGATCCGATTTAGGAAACGACCTGCCTGCGATAACGAATTCGCCGAGTGTAATGGCTTCAGCTACGTAGTAAATCGCACTTTTGTTGTTTACGATTCGACTGCGCTGGAGAGTGAGTTCCCCTTCGGTTGCATCGGGATGTGTCTGAAAGAGATAATCGGAAACAACTGCGGATAACACCGCGTCACCTAAGAATTCCAACGCCTCATTGTGAGGCTGCCCAAAACTTCTGTGGGTAAGTGCACGTTCCAGCAAATCAGTGTTTCGAAATCGATATTGAATGATTTTCGAGAATCTTTCCTGACGATGGTTTTCCACTGATACCTGATTAGAGCGAGTCGAAGGATTTAGGCCGATCCGTTGCGCTTTAGAATGTAATTGAACGTCGGAATCCACAGCAATGTTTCATGTATTGCACATGTCACTCGATGGCGGCAGCAATCCTGCTCCAGTTTACCCCGTCACCACCAGCCGAATCCCAACTGAACCAGATAAAGAATGCTCTGCCGATAATGTTCGATTCAGGAACGAATCCCCAGAATCGACTGTCATTGCTGTAATCACGATTATCGCCCAGAACGAAAAAGGTGTTTTCTGGCACATTGAACACAAGGGTTCGAGATCCCCGCTTTTCGTCAATCAAGATTTTGTGCAGCTCTTCGTTGCCAAATGATTCACTGAATAACTGTGTCTGAATTTTTCTGTTTGATTCAGGGTTAATCCAATATTCTCCGACGACATCCTGTGCGATTTCCTGTCCGTTTATCGAAATAGTCTTGTCCCGATACTCTACGGAGTCACCAGGCAATCCAACGACTCGTTTAATGAAATTGACATTTTCATCATGAGGAAACCTGAAAACCATCACATCTCCATAATCTGGAGAGTCGAATTCAACTAACTTCTTATTCGTAACTGGCAGACGAATGCCATATTGATATTTATTAACTAAAATGAAATCGCCGACTTGCAAAGTAGGAAGCATTGAACCGGAGGGAATTCGAAACGGTTCAACTACAAAGGAACGCAAAAGAAATACAATCAGCAAGACTGGAAAGAATGCTCTTGCATACTCGATAAACCACTTATGAGCAGGTCGTTCTTCACCACCAGGCCGGACTGCGAGAAACCTTTTCTTGAACCATCTCCAAAATATGTCCGCTAACCAAATGAAACCCGTAACGGATACAGCAATTGCTAGAACTAATTCAAAATCCATAGGGAATTCAATCTTTGGCTTCTAACGATTTCACAGAATTTTGAAATAAAACAACAGAAACACCTGTCGCTCAGCTGATGCTGCAAGGAGCGGATTGCGCAAGAACGATACTAATTTTACGAACAAACGCATAGGATACTACTGAGTACATACAAAATTACTATTGTGGGGATTTACATACTGAACTACTGCAAATTCAGTATCAATTTGACGCTCTACCGATTAATCTAACTCGCTACATTCACGTCCCGCTACCCTCATCCTTGAGGACAAATATTGAGAGGAATTATATAGCAGGTAGTTGAATTCCAATGCCACCTGTTTTGAAACATAAAACACTTTGATCGACGCTGGCTCAGTTGGTCAGCTAAGCGAGAGATTCAACTGAAATTCAAATTCAGTGAATCCACAAGCGGTTAAATTACGTCAAACCTATGAGAATTCCTACGATGATGGCGTAATTTCATTAAACCGTAAAACCTACATCCGCAATTGAATTCAGTGTTTGAATATAACCGAATTCCCTATCACGCTGACTGTTTTCGCTGGTACATCCCCCATTACAATGACATGATAGTCATTGATGATTCTCCCATAGGCATTCACGGAGCCAAGCCTACGAAATCCCACAAACCCATTTTCATTTTCGTCCTGTTTCTGTATGAACAAAGAAACCGTCGCTAAATTGTCCGAGAAAATTATCTGTTCCGTCATAGAGTTATCGGAAGTGCTGCGTACATGTTTAACTTTCTTGAACCCGTCTGGAACAGACTTGACTGCCCATCGCAACTCATCTGCCGTCATCGGACTGTCATCAGGCAATGAAAATCCCCACGCGAAACTAGCGTTAGTGGACGAAAGCGATGGCTGAAGATCAGAATCACTTATCTCTGCGTCTAAGGTGATTTCTACGAACATGTAACTATCAATAATGCCAGCATCCGTTTCTAGCAGGTCCGAGCGTAGCAGCAATCCTGTTTCTTCATCTATCCACATCTCATGGCCATAACGAAACGCGTCTTTTGGCACAAGTAATACACGTTTCGTCAGCCGGTTCGCAATTCGATCTTGCCCGCGAACCTGCATTGAATAGTACTTGCGAAGTTCACTGACCTGAACTGACTGCAAATCTGAAATTCGATAGAGATTTTTATTTGTGGCTTTATAGAAACCTTCTTTTCGATCTGGAAAATAACACCAGACTGCCTTGTTGGTTCGGACAATCTCCGATGGAGTTCCGGTCAGTGAATAAATTCGTTCTCGAAAACCTTGATCGTTAACCGCTCGAAATACCTGCATTGCTTCGGTGTGCGCACCGTGAGAATAAGTTAGCGTTCCCTTATAGCTGGTTGTATTGGCAGACGCATTGATTCGGTCAAACAATTGTTCCATCGATTGGGCAATTGTAGGCATTGCTGGCAATGTGAGCAGCAACACTGCAGTCACTAACTGACCAATAACGCGAGCAGTATTAATCCGAGATAAAGAGAGATTCACGTTGACTTTTAAATTAGCTAGTCAGTATTAGGGGTCTTGAGAGGTCAGCTGAGGTAGATGCGCATATAAATTGGCAGCAAAAACCAGACCTTGAGAATGAGCTAGCAAATTTTCGTTCAATTTTTGTATTTCTTTATTGCTGATTTCTTCATTTCCGTCTGAAGTCCATTTGGTTGAAGCCGCAACCGTTATTGAGGATTTCTGAAATTGGACCGCCGGCAGCACCTCATCAAATAGACCAGAATACACAATAAATCCACCACTTGCAGCAACGGCGATGGCTGCACCTAAACCCATAGCACCGAGCCACGAGGCAATTTTTAGTTTGATCGATTCTGCAACAGCAGAAGATTTTGTACTGGGTTTGACTCTTCGAGCGGGTTCAGGACTAATGGCCTTCATTACCTGCGCTTTAGCTGCAAAGGCAGCTCTCAAATCTGACTCCGAACACTCCCCACGAGCAGCAAAATCAATCAAATGATATTGTTCCCATGTGCGTAACAAAGATTTATCGTTACAGAGTTTTTTCAGGGTCTGCTCATGCTCTTCTGCACTTACTTCACCATCCATCAAGGCTGATAGTTCAATAGTCATAAATTCTTTCTAGTCAATTAAGTTTTTTGAATTCGATTCTTGACGCATTTTGTCTATATATTTTCTACCCCTGTGAATACGAGTTTTTACCGTATTGACATTGGTACCCGTACGTGTCGCAATTTCTTGATAACTCAATTGATCTCTTTGCCTGAAGTTGATCGTTATGCGTAATTCATCCGGCAAACGGTCGATATAACTCATCATTTCGTGTACTTCCGCTTTTCCATCAAGTATGCTCTGAGGGTCTTCAGAATTTGTTAGGCCAGGAGGCGGAGGTAATTTACCTTCTCCTTCGTCTTGAAATCCTCCGTCACCAATTTCGTGATCTGGAATGTCTCTAGCCCTCGCACCTGGTGTTCTATTCTGCTTGTCCAGCAGATTTAGCGCTGTATTTCTCGCAATCGTGAATGCCCATGTAGAAAGTTTGCTTTCACCTCTAAAACTACCAATATTTGTCCATGCGTTTAATAGCACTATTTGAACTACATCCTCATAATCACTGTCAGGCAATCCGTATCGATAGACAAATTTTCTAGCAGCTTTCACAATGTCTTGCATGTTGATAGTCACCAATGCTTCAAAAGCACCGTTGTGGCCTTCCTTTGCCCATTCCAAGAGTAACTCTTCTGTTGCATCTTTTGGAATTGACGTCCTGTCTTCCGTCATTGCCTCACTGTCCAAGTGGGCATCCGTATGTCTGATCTTTCAATTTAGACAACAAACACCCATTAAAGTTCTATTCTACGCAGCGCCAATAAATTGGGGGTCATATTCTGACAATTGTACATTTAGTATATGTTTAGCAGGCAAACACTACGGCTAAATAAAAGTTGACTGTCATTTCAAACACTACGCTCTGCACAGACTCGCTCGGGCTCCCGTGGATAACGGGAGTGCCATTGGTACCTCTTCCCGTCGTGGTAATTTGTCACTAGTTTTATCCACATATTACCTCTATTCGATAAACTGTTGTTTTCAATGATTTTTGCTTACCTATATAATTCTCCCAATACTATTCCAATGAAAGATTGGAACTGTATGAATTCCTACTTACCATGCATAAAGAATTTCAAATCGCAATACTCGGCAGTGGGCTTTCAGGTCTGACCGCAGCACTCAAGTGTGCCAATGCAGGATTTCAGGTCGTCGTCATCACCAAGGAGACTCTGGCTGAAAATTCAAGCTACTATGCTCAAGGAGGAATTGCAGCAGTTTGGGACCTGGACGACTCTTTCGAATCACATGTTCAGGACACCTTGAACGCCGGTGCGGGATTGTGTGATCGTGAAACAGTCGAATTCGTCATAAATCAAGGTCCTGAATCCATAGAGTGGCTAATTGATAACGGAGTTGCGTTCAGCCGACGAGACCGAGGTTCCGGCCACTCGGATGAGTTACACTTGACGAAAGAAGGCGGCCACAGTGTTCGTCGCGTAATCCACTCGGCTGACGCTACCGGGCGAAATGTGGAAATCACCCTCGAAGCTCGAATTCGCTCCCACCAGAATATAACTGTTTACGAAAATTTCATTGGAATCGAATTAATCACAAAATCTAAACTCAATATTCCATCCAGCAATCGATGCCTTGGCGTTTATGCCTTGGATATCAAAAATGAGCAGGTGGTGACGATCATATCTGATGCAGTGGTTCTGGCCACCGGAGGAGCATCCAAGTCTTATCTCTATACCAGCAATCCAGATACATCAACAGGCGACGGAATTGCAATGGCGTGGCGAGCAGGCTGCAAGGTCGCAAATATGGAATTCGTGCAGTTCCATCCAACGTGTTTGTATCACCCGCACGCGAAGTCGTTCCTGATTTCAGAAGCGGTACGGGGAGAAGGTGGCAAACTGATCTTGCCTGATTCAACGAGCTTTATGCACAAGTATGACGAGCGACAGGAATTGGCACCGCGTGACATCGTAGCCCGCGCCATTGATCATGAAATGAAAGCTGGAGGTTTTGATTGCGTGTTCCTCGATATCACCATGAAATCGCCGGAATTCCTGCACACTCACTTTCCAAACATCTTCAAGAAATGTCTGGAATTCGGCATCGATATCTCGAAAGAACCGGTACCCGTTGTCCCTGCAGCGCACTACACCTGCGGTGGAGTCATCGTAAACCATAGAGGGCGCACTGATCTACCTGGCTTGTACTGTATCGGTGAGAGCGCGAGCACTGGATTGCATGGTGCCAACAGACTGGCCAGCAACTCTTTGCTGGAGTGCATCGTATATGCCCACGCGGCGTTTCTCGATATCAGCGAACAGCGCACTCAGTCAGACCTGAGAGCCAACCAGATTCCAGAATGGGATGAAAGCCGTGTGACTGATTCCGATGAACTGATCGTGGTGTCTCACAACTGGGATGAACTGAGAAGATTCATGTGGGATTACGTCGGCATCGTCCGTACGCAGAAACGTCTTTCTCGCGCACTAAGGCGGGTCAAGATGTTAAATGAAGAAGTAAGAGATTTTTATAGTCAGTTTCGAGTCAATCGAGATTTAATCGAGCTGAGAAACCTGGTACAGGTTGCGGAATTGATTGTACGCTGTGCACTAGCGAGGCACGAAAGCAGAGGATTGCACTTCGTGTTGGACTACCCACACACAAGCAGGGAAAAAGCGGCGGACACGATTCTGCAGCCAAATTTATCAGAAAAACCCTGACGGTTCGTTCTATTAAACGCCATTCCGATAGCCCGGATTCCATATCTTCTCGTCTACCAGTTGTTCGACTGATTTATCGCTTGCTACGCCACTCAGGTCCTGATCAACGGCAATTTTAGCCACGGCAATGGCAATTTCTCGACTAAGTGAGCGAACGTTACCCAATGGCGGCAGCAGGGAACTGCCGGGAATGTGAACATCGGGCTGAGCGCTGCCAATGACGTGTGCCACCGCGGTAAACATTTCATCCGTCACTCGGCGTGCTTTCACAGCGATCAAGCCGAGTCCAATACCAGGAAAGGCATAAGCATTGTTACACTGAGCAATTTCATGCTCCACTCCGTCGTAGTTTACTGGATCAAATGGACTGCCAGTCGCGACCACTGCCCGTCCATCAGACCATCGCAACAGGTCTTCTGGAACCGCTTCGATTTTAGAGGTTGGATTCGATAGCGGAAATATGCACGGTCGTTCTGTGTGAGCCGCCATTTCCCGTACGATTTGCTCTGTGAAAAATCCGTTTTGCCCACTGACTCCGATCAGGACATTTGGATGCACATTGCGAACCGCATCCAGCAACTGATAGTCGCCTTTCCAATCGGCGAGTTCCGATAATTCACGCACGAAGGGTTTCTGATACGGACGCGTCCGATTTGAACCGCTGTGTATCAGCCCGTCTCGATTGAGCATGTATATTCTGCGACGTGCGGTTTCATAATCTAGTCCGGAAGCCACCATGGCCGAGACACACCCCTTGGCGATGCCACTGCCTGCTGCTCCAGCTCCGGCAATAACAATTGTCGAGTCTTTCGGTGATATCCCAGTCACTCTGCAAGCGGCAATAAGGCAGCCTACAGTGATCGCAGCAGTACCCTGAATGTCATCGTTGAAACAACAAATGCGTTGAATGTACTCGTCGAGCAGCCGTTGAGAATTCAAGGTACCAAAATCTTCAAACTGAATGACGGCCTCCGGCCACTTTCGGTGAATTGAAGTCAGTACAAGTTCTACGAAATCATTATATTCCCGCCCGCGTATTCGTTCATTTTTCCAGCCGACATAAAGCGGGTCATTCAGCAGTTGTTGATTATTGGTACCGACGTCCAACACGATAGGAAGTGCAACATTGGGATTGATTCCCCCAAGTGCGGAATACAAGCTCAGCTTGCCGATCGGAATGCCCATCCCCCCAACGCCTTGATCACCGATACCCAAAATGGCCTCACCATCCGTTACGACGATCACTTCCACTGACTCATGGGAAATATTCGACAGAATGTCATCAATGAATTCCCTTTCTGGATAATTCAGGAAAAGTCCGTGCGGCTTTCGGTATATCTCTGAAAAATGTTCGCACGCATCGCCCACAGTGGGTGTATAGATGACTGGTAACATTTCAGATGCATAACAGATGATCAGTTTAAAGAACAGCACTTCGTTCAAATCTTGCAACTGACGCAGATTAATGTGCTTCTCTAAATTGGATTCCTTAGCGGAATATGCCTGATAAGCTCGCTCGACTTGCGAATCGAGTGACTCTTCGCCATAGGGTATCATCCCGAGCAGACCGAGTTCGACCCGTTCTTCACGGGTAAATGCCGTCCCTTTGTTCAGTTTAGGCAACTCAAGAAGCAATCGACCCCGTTGTAGGGTGTCAGGTATGTTGGATACAGGCATAGGAAATCTCGATCAGATCGTATAGATGTAATGATTGCGGATTTTTTTGATGAGCGGTTTGAGTGACTCAGCACTTGAATTCTCTCCGTACAGCAGCCAGTCGCTAAGCTGGTTGCTATTGTGCTCCAGAAGTTGCTGCATTTCCAACCGTTCGTCACGAGACAGCGATTCGTAGTGTTGATCGACATACCCGTAGAGTAGTAATTCCAACTCTCGAGTGCCTTGGCGACAGCGCCAGAGCACACGGTTCTTCTCTTCGCGGCCGCCAACAAATTCATTCGTCACTTTCGTATTGCCAGCAGTTTTTTGATTTCGGCTATCGCCTTGCCTGGGTTTAGATGCTTCGGACACGTATTTGTGCAATTCATGATGGTATGACAGCGGTAAAGGCGAAACGGGTCCTGAAGTTCATCAAGACGCTCGCCGATGGCTTCATCGCGACTGTCCGAAATCCAGCGATATGCCTGCAACAGAACTGCAGGTCCAAGGTATCGATCGCTATTCCACCAGTAACTTGGACAGCTGGTCGAGCAACAGGCGCACAAAATGCATTCGTACAGGCCGTCCAGTTTTGCACGTTCATCGACTGACTGTAGATTCTCCCGACTCGCAGATGGCGGTGATTGCTTTTGCAGCCACGGTTTAATAGCAGCATACTGGGCATAAAAATGAGTGAGGTCTGGAACCAGGTCCTTGACGACTGGTAGATGCGGCAATGGATATATCTTCACTGTCGACCTAATTTCTTCAATTGGCTTGATGCATGCAAGCGTGTTGGTGCCATCAATGTTCATCGCACAGGAGCCACAAATTCCTTCTCTACAGGATCTTCGAAACGTCAGCGTTGAATCTACGTCGTTCTTTATTTTGATCAGAGCGTCCAACACCATACGGCCACAGTCATCCAAATCCAACTCAAATGAATCCAGACTAGGGGATTCTTCGTTTTCAGGGTTCCAGCGATAAATTTTAAACAGCCTTGAACGGCTGGCTGGCTTTGGCAAAGGAAAGTGTTTGCCCTGTGTTACGGTTGAGTTCTTCGGGAGACGGAGTTGAGCCACAATCTAGTACCAGTAAATTCAATAAACCCGAGCTTTTGGTGCAACAAAATCAACGTCGTCCGTCAGTGTATACAAATGGACTGGACGATATTCCAAATTCACCTCTCCATTGTCACTGAGCCATGACAATGTATGCTTCATCCAGTTGTTGTCGTCCCGCTCGGAATAATCTTCTCTTGCATGTGCACCCCTGCTCTCTTTTCTATTGGCTGCAGCAACTATCGTTGTCAGCGCCTGACGAACAAGATTATCTAGTTCAAGCGTTTCCACAAGGTCGGTATTCCAGATTAACGAGCGGTCGGTGACACCGATGTTTTCCATACTGTTCCAGATGTCGATCATTTTCACTATACCTTCATCAAGCAGTTCCTGGGTACGGAAAACTGCGCAATGCTTCTGCATCGTTCTTTGCATCTGCAAACGAATTTCTGAGGTTCTAGTGTCTCCCGAACTGTATCTGAATCGATCAAAATGATCAATCGCTCTTGCTTCGATATTTCTAGGCAGTGATCGTCTTCCTTCATTCAATTTGACCAGCTGTTTGGCTCGCAGTGCCGCGGCCCGCCCAAACACAACGAGATCCAGCAAGGAATTGGAACCAAGTCGATTTGCACCATGAACCGATACGCAGCCGGTTTCCCCGATTGCCATCAAACCCGGAATAACGTAGTCATTGTCACCGTTTCTGCGGGTAACCACTTCCGCTCGATGATTTGTCGGAATTCCGCCCATGTTGTAGTGTACTGTGGGTATCACTGGAATTGGTGTCTCGGTTGCATCTACACCTGCAAAAATTTTTGCAGTTTCGGTAATTCCTGGAAGTCTTTCCTGAAGAACTTCAGGTCCTAAATGTTCAAGATGAAGATAGATGTGATCGGCTTCCGCACCCACCCCGCGCCCGGCGTTGATTTCCATCGTCATTGAGCGGCTAACTACATCTCGTGAAGCGAGATCCTTGGCATTCGGAGCATAGCGCTCCATAAAGCGCTCACCATCCGAATTGGTCAGATAACCACCCTCACCTCTGGCACCTTCAGTAATCAGGCAACCCGAACCATAGATGCCTGTTGGATGAAACTGTACGAACTCCATGTCTTGCAGTGGAAGCCCTGAACGAAGTGCCATGGCATTTCCATCACCAGTACACGTGTGAGCGGAAGTACAGGAAAAATAGGCTCGTCCGTATCCTCCGGTAGCCAGCATTACAATTTTCGACTGAAACCGATGTAACGTACCATCTTCCAGGCACCATGCTAAAACTCCGCGGCATTCTCCATCGTGCATCAGCAAATCCAGTGCAAAATATTCAATGTAAAATTCGGCTCGGTGTTTCAATGCCTGCTGATATAGAGTGTGCAGAATTGCATGTCCGGTTCGGTCTGCAGCTGCACAAGTTCTCATCGCCTGCCCTTCTCCAAAGTGTGTAGTCATCCCGCCAAAGGCACGCTGGTAGATTCGTCCGTCTTCCGTTCTGGAGAATGGCACTCCATAGTGTTCGAGTTCGACCACCGCATCCGGAGCTTCTTTACACATATATTCGATCGCATCCTGGTCTCCAAGCCAATCAGAACCTTTGACCGTATCGTACATGTGCCACCGCCAATCATCTTCGCTCATATTTCCCAGAGCTGCGCTGATTCCACCTTGTGCAGCGACCGTATGGCTGCGGGTAGGAAAAACTTTCGTGATGCAGGCGGTCGATAGATTTTCGAATGCAGCGCCAAATGTTGCTCTTAAACCGGCGCCACCAGCACCAACAATCACTACATCGTAGGTGTGGTCAACAACCTTGTAGGAACTGATGCCCATTGAATGCGTTAACCTAATGCGACTCGTAGAATCGAAATCGTACTCGAAATTACGAGAATGACTGAAATAGACTTGACCGCCAGAATTGAAATTATCTTCAGTGCTTCATGATGAACATAATCTTCAATCACAACCTGCATGCCAAGTTGTGCATGATAGAACAGCGAAACTACAAACGCGATCATCAGTGTAGAGGTAATCGGGGAGGCAATCCACATATAAACGTTACCAAAGCATTCACTGGTCAACGTAGCCATAGAGAATGTAAACCACAGTGTAAGCGGCACAAGTGCCAGTGCAGTCAGGCGTTGCCACAACCAATGTGCGGAGCCTTCCTTGGCGGAGCCAAGTCCAATGACTCGTGCGAGAGGAGATCGGTAATTCATGGTTGTCTATCCACAGGCCGTGTATCCGACGGTCCACACTAACACTGTCAGCACAATAGTTGCAATTATGGAAACCCAGCCGCTAAGATAAACCTGTTTCAGTTCAAAACCTCTACCTGAATCCCAAAACAAATGCCGCACTCCATTGCACAAGTGGTAGAAGAGTGTCAATGTCCATGCAAACAAAAATGTTCGGCCTAGAACTCCAGAAAGAAACGCAAATATCGCTTCGAACAATTCTCTGTTGTAGGCAATTGAAAATAACCACACGGCAACCAAAATGGCTCCGAACGCGAGTATGACTCCACTAATCCGGTGAAGGATAGACAATACAGACGTCAGTTGCGGCTTGTAAATCTGCAGGTGTGGTGAAACCGGACGATTCGTGGGGTTCATACTTGAAATGTTACTCTATTTATAGGATAGCCATCTGCCATTTCCACAAAGCAGAATGGTTAGAAATCGATGCATCGACCATTCTTTTCCCAATCTCCATATCGAGTTGGATCAAGGCGTTTGCTGTCCTCTGGCGTGGATTCAGCCTCTTTTTTAGGTGGTTGATCATCGTTATTTACATGCGAATTTCGCTTTACCGAAATTTTTACAGTCCGACTTCTTTCGTTCATAACATTTCACATCTTTGCAATCACATCATGGAATTTAAACAGTACTCTGAATCGCATCCGGGCTGCGAACTCAGAATTTACCGCCAAGCCAATGAAAAACAAATATCATACTGTTTGTTCATTCACGCAGTCAGTTAAATTTATGAAGTTACACAAATTATGCAGTTGATTCCGCTCCATCATCTAGGAATTGTTCGAATTTCAGGCGGAGATGCAACATCGTTTCTCCAAAGACAATTCACAAACGATATGTCTGAAGTTACACCTGAAAGATCGTGTCAGGCCGCGTACCTTAATGCCAAGGGACGCGTAATCGCGAATTTTCTTGTATTGATGAGAAATGATAGCTACTACCTAGTCTTATCCAAAGATCTTACGGAAACACTTGCCAAACGTTTGAAAATGTTTGTATTGCGCGACAAAGTCGATATTTCCATCCAACCAGAGATGAGTTTCGCAGGCACATTCAATGAAAACCTGTTACCACCGTCTGTATCCGAATTTCCGTTACACTACTGCTGCGTTCAGACTAGTGAAGATTATTCGGTTGTACGCTTACCCGCCACTTCAGCCAGATATGGAGTTCTTGGAGCAACTTCAATTATTCAATCCAATTCAAATGAGTTGAGTCAATCTGACGCCATAAACGACTGGATAATTCAGGACATCCTAACTGGAATTCCGTTGATTTCTCACACAACAAGTGAGTCATTTGTTGCACAAGCAGTCAATCTGGATCTCATAGGAGCAGTCAGTTTTTTAAAAGGTTGTTTCCCAGGCCAGGAAATTGTTGCACGACTGCACTACAGAGGTGGAGTCAATCGAAGAATGGTACGAGCGATAGCACCGGCAGATTCATCAGCAGATTCAGGCACACTGGTAGAGTGTCCGGAAGTTCCCGGCAACCAAACTGGAGTAATCGTCAATAGTGTTCTCTCCAATAGCAGTCAGCACAAACAGCTTTTACTTTCAGTTCCATTGAAATTTCTAGAGCAACATAGCTTGCAGTTGGAGGATACAACCCGTATAGAACCGATACTTGATGAACTCCCATACCATATTCCGGAAATCACATCGCAGAAAAACGCCTAATGCTAGG
>JAKZRU010000065.1:0-13779 GCA_047517965.1 Gammaproteobacteria bacterium
TCCGCTTCCACCGGGAGCAAACGACATGGCACGTGAGTTTCGGGTTACCTCACGATTGTGGAAACAGTTTCCTTTAGCGCCAAAAGGCATCCTGCTATGCGAAGACACTGAAGTGCTTGGTGCCCCATTCCTAATCATGCAATATCGACCCGGAGCAGTAATCCACATGGAACTCCCGGAGCATCTGCACGATATGACTCCAAGTCTCTCAAAAATGATTATTGAAGTTCTGGTGGAATTCCAATCTGTTGACCCGGCACGCGTCGGACTCGACGATCTTGGATCGCCCGAAGGTTTTTTAGAGAGAGCTGTGAAAGGCTGGGTGAAAAGATACTATGTGGCTGCTGAAGATGTCTATCGCAATCGTAAATCACCAGCCTCTGTCGAAATCATCATTAAATGGCTAACCGATCAACCTGTGCCAGATGCCGGACACACTCTCTTGCACAACGATTTCAAGTTGAATAACATCGTACTAGATTCGCAAGACTACATCACACCAATTGCGTTGCTGGACTGGGACATGTGCACGAGAGGTGATCCATTGTTCGATTTCGCGACTTTGCTCAGCTATTGGGTTGAACCTGGGGACCCCCCGGCTCTGAATAAAGTGGGGCAAATGCCGACTTCAACAACTCCCGGTTGGATGAATCGTCGCCAAATTGCAGATTACTATGCACAAGTAAGTGGGCGAGATCTTTCCGATATTCACTACTATCGCGTTCTGACTGCATTCAAGCACTGCATCATCTTCATGCAAATCTACGCTCGCTTCTGCAGAGGAACAACCACCGACCCTAGAATTGCGGAACTAGGTCCAGCGCTAGATTCTTTGTTCGAGTTCACACACGATATTGTTAAAGGTCGATTCTTCTAGCAATCGCTGCTGAAATTGTCTTACCAGTCTTCCAACGGATAGGCAGTTAGCATTTCATATCCGGTTTCTGTGATCAGAACCTGTTCTTCAAGTTTGACGCCTTCTCCGCCGTGAATTGAACCAATGTATGACTCAACACACAAAGTCATACCTGGCTCGAATACTCCGTCGTAACCTTTCATGTCGAAATCCATGTAATTCTTGATGCTCGGATACTCGTCTGCCAAACCGACACCATGAATTATTACACCGTAACGTCGATCCTTGAATTCATCCGGTATCGGCCACGCTTTTTCCGATAATTCTGCATAACTCCTCCCAGGCTTCAGAAGTTCCATATTGAAGCGAATCTGTTCTGCCGCTAGTTGGTAGAGATGCGCCTGATCCGGAGTTGGTTTTTCCTCGCCGCAGATCCAGGAACGCGACATGTCACAACAGTAGCCATACGGTCCGATCAGGTCAGTGTCGAAACTCATCATTTCACCCCTTTGAATCTGCCGCATTGAAGACTCTCGCATCCATGGATTGGTGCGCGGACCTGAAGAGAGTAATCTGGTTTCTATCCATTCGCCTCCAAGTGCGATGTTGGTTTCATGAAGCTTCGACCAGAGTGCATTTTCAGTGATTCCAGGCACCATCGCCTCACGCATGTTAGCAACCGCGATCTCACAAACATGGACAGCATGCCGCATTAAACTCAACTCTTCCTCTGACTTAATGACTCTGGCAATCTCCATGACATCCTGTCCCTCAATGATTTCGAGTCCGCAACCCATCAATGACTGCAATCCCAGAAAACTGCAGCGATCTACAGCAATTCGGCGATTCCCTCCACCATAAGTTTCTACAAGATCTGTTATTTCACGAGCGAACTTTCGAGCGTTGTCTTCGCAGCGAGGACCGGCTGCGAAAAAATAAAATGGTGTGATAACACGATATTCGTCAACAGTTGGCAAATCCTCCGCAAGATATGGCATGTTGCCGAAGTCAAATAGAATGACCGGACCTTCGGTCGCTACGAATGCGCAACGCGCCTCATAGTGCGAGCACCACAATTGCATGTTCGTTGCATCCGTAACGTAACGTGTGTTTAACTGATCAAACAGCAGCGCACCAGCTACGTCGTGTTTCTGTAACTGCTCACGAACCCGACTGAGCCGATACCTTCGAACGTTGTCGAGTTCACAAGGCGGCTCGCTATATTCCATCGCCCCATGTTGACGATTGCGCATTTTCTCTCCTCCTGACAATTTGCAATGACTGATTAAAAAAACAGTGTTTTACCACAACTGATTAGTCAGATTTGAAATAATTTTGGTGGAAGATTATATAGATTGTTACAGATACTATCCGCTTTGGTGAATACACCTGATAAACCGCGCAGAATACAACTTAATCCATTAAATTATTGAATATCTTTCTAACTTAATCCATTAATTTATTGAAAATTTTCCAAATTCGATTGGAATCAATATAAAAAAATTTATATGCCCTCGCGCAATTTGCTATATTTACGATCTTATTGATACAAATTTTTAATAAACATAGTGGAGAAATTGATGAAATATTCGTCTACTTCTAGTTATCTGACTAAACGCGCTTGCACCTCTGTTGCGGCGGTCATGATTTTTGCAGCGAGCGGCTTTACGGTTACTCAGGCTCAGGAATTGGTCATCGTGTCATGGGGTGGTGCTTACTCGAAAAGTCAGCAAGACGCCTATCACGACCCGTTTATGGCGGAGAACCCAGGCATCACAATTATCAACGATGATTCCGCTTCAGAAGGCGTGGCCAAAATAAGAGCACAGTCTGAAGTAGGAAACATTACCTGGTCTTTGCTGGATGCCATTCCGGCAGATGCAATCAGTCTTTGTGACGAAGGCTTAATCGAAGAAGTCGATCATGACGCAGTGCTTGCGCCAGCTCCAGACGGAACGCCGCCTAGTGAGGACTTCGGTGAAATGATCGTATCTCCGTGCTTCATTCCTCAGATCGTCTATTCGACAACTTTCGGTTATCGAACAGACCTGGTTGCAACAGTACCGACTTCCATTAAGGATGTTTTTGATATGGGCAAAATTCCAGGAAAACGTTCCTTGGAGAAAAAACCGATCAATAATCTTGAATGGGCGCTATTGGCAGATGGCGTATCTGCTGACGACGTATACGACGTGCTCAGTACACCAGAAGGCGTAGCGCAAGCTCTTGCAAAACTCGACACAATCAAAGATCAAACCATATGGTGGACGCGTGGATCGCAGCCTACACAACTGCTTGCTGATGGCGAAGTTGTAATGGCATCTGGTTACAATGGACGTCTTTTCTCAGCTATTGAAGAGGAAAATCAGCCGATCGCTATGATGTGGGATTGGCAGATTTTCGATCTTGACGGCTGGGTGATTCCGAAAGGTGCACTGCATACAGATGCTATCATGAAGTTTGTGAGATTTGCTACCGATACACAGCGGTTAGCTGACCAAGCAAAATACATTTCTTATGGTCCGGCTCGTAAGTCATCAGCGTTACTTGTTGGAAAACATGCAACTCTTGGAATTGACATGGGACCGCACATGCCGAACCATCCAGACAACGCCAAATCCACCCTGCTGTTCAACTATGAATGGTGGGCTGACAACCAGGACGATCTGAATGAACAGTTCGCTTCCTGGATTCAACAGTAAGTTGCTTGACTGCTGAATGTTGATTAAATGCAGGGTGCATTTGCACCCTGCATGATTACTTGTGTCAACCAACCTATCATAGTTCCTTGGCCGATACAGTTCTATCTCCAAGCGGCCCTATCACCACAGCGGACGGAACGCCGCTAAAGGTTAGCCTTGCACGTGCGCTCAGAAGAGACAAGCTTAAATCGCTTGCTCTGGTAACACCACTGTTTCTGTTTATCGGGCTGACTTTCCTGCTTCCGATCGCTGATATGTTATGGCGAGGTGTCGAAGACCCCATCGTATCCACCTATCTGCCCCGCACCTCCAAAGACCTCAAACAATGGGACTCCGAGTCCGGTATTCTGCCGGACGAAAGTATCTACGAAGCTCTCGCTCTGGACATCAAAGAAGGCGCACCAGATCGTGTAATCACGCGAGTTGGAAAACGCCTGAATTATGAACTGCCTGGAATGTCGAGTCTCTTCAGGAAGTCACAAAGGCAAATACCGAAACTTGAAGGTCCTCCCTACAAGGATGCCATCATCAAGGTCGACAAACGCTGGGGACAACTAGAGACTTGGCAGGTTATCCAAACGTTCAGCCCTACCCTCACTGCTGGCTATTTCTGGGCTGCGATGGATCTGCAGGTGACACCGGCTGGCGATGTCGAATTGCAGGATGAAAAGAGACGCATTTACATCAAACTGTTCATACGCACTCTATATCTCAGTGGAGTCATAACCCTGATGACGCTGATACTGGGTTACCCTGTCGCATATCTGCTGGCGACTTTACCCCTTCGCAGCAGCAACATGCTGCTCATGCTGGTGCTGCTTCCATTCTGGACATCACTTCTTGTACGAACGACATCCTGGATTGCACTACTTCAGAGGGAAGGTGTAATCAATGACATGCTAGTCGGTTTGAATGTTATCGATACGGAAAATCGTCTGGCAATGATTCACAACGCTACTGGTACCATCGTGGCGATGACGCACATTCTGTTGCCGTTCATGATTCTGCCTCTGTACAGTGTCATGAAAACGATACCGCCAAGCTACATGCGCGCCGCAGTATCACTTGGAGCAAATCCATACTATGCTTTCATCAAGGTTTATGCCCCAAATACCATTCCAGGCATTGGAGCAGGCGGAATTCTGGTGTTTATACTCGCAATTGGGTATTACATTACTCCGGCACTGGTTGGCGGAACCTCCGGCACATTCATCAGCAATTTCATCGCCTATCATGTCTCAGTGTCACTGAACTGGGGTCTGGCAGCCGCACTTGGTGTCATTCTGCTCGGTCTGGTGCTGGTGCTATATCTCCTCTACGACAAAATTGTCGGCGTCGACAATATGAAACTCGGATGATATGAAAAGCAAGTTGCCACCGTACACCACTCCGCTTGAACGAATCTGGTACTATCTGTTCCGTTTTATCTGCGGGCTGATTTTTCTGTTTCTCATTTTTCCGATTCTGGTAATCATTCCGCTATCGTTCAATACAGTTCCTTTCTTCACGTTCACACCGGAAATGCTGTCTTTTAATCCAGAAGGGTATTCCTTGCGGTGGTACGAAGACTTCTTTACCAACCGGAACTGGAGAGGGGCGGTCAACAATAGTTTCATCATTGCCATATTTGCGACACTGATCGCGACCTCTCTCGGCACCCTCGCCGCTTTGGGATTGAGCCGACGGAATGTCCCCTATCGCACGCTCATGATGGCGATATTGATTTCTCCCATGATTGTGCCGTTAATCATATCAGCGTGCGGAATGTTTTTCTTCTATTCGCGCGTTCACCTCCAAGGTACGCACCTTGGCGTGATACTCGCGCATGCTGCATTGGGAACACCGTTTGTGGTCATCACGGTTACTGCGACTTTAGTCGGATTCGACCGCAGTCTGATTCGTGCGGCAAACAGCCTTGGCGCAAATGGCGTAACCACATTTTTCAAGGTTGTTGTGCCACTCATTATCCCTGGCGTCATTTCGGGTGCGCTATTTGCATTCATCACATCCTTTGATGAAGTAGTAGTCATTCTGTTCGTTGGAAGTTTCAAGCAGAGAACGATACCATGGCAAATGTTCTCCGGCATTCGCGAACATATCAGCCCGACGATTCTTGCTGTTGCAACGCTGCTTGTGCTGGTTTCAGTCGCCTTGCTCACGACACTTGAGCTGCTTCGAAGACGTTCGGAGAGACTGCGCGGAGTTCGAGCGACCTGATTCTAGACTGGGCGATCTCCATTGATCGTCAATCGCCACATCAACCTGCGTTCGCCTGGATAGTCATTCAGCGCATAGTGCTGAAGACATCGATTGTCCCAGAAAGCGATCGAACCTTTCTCCCAACGAAAATTACAGCAGATGTCTGGCTGCACTGCATGTTTCACCAGATAGCGAAGAATCGATTCTGATTCCTCATCCGACATTCCATCAATCCCGATTGTAAACGGCTCATTAACATACAGAGCTTTTCTGCCCGTTTCCGGGTGGGTTCGTATGATTGGGTGCAAACGGCGCTGATGTGCTCTGGAGTCAGATTCTATCGGCGTTCCGGAATGTTTCGAGCGATAGTCTTCGCTTGCATATTCACCGCCAGCACCGTAAACGTTTTCCGCACTATGAATCGCCTTCAATCCGGAAAGCAGGCCTTTAAACGTATCGGATAGCATATCGTATGCCAGATACTGATTCGCAAACAAGGTATTGCCGCCGTACTGGGGAACATCAATCGCACACAGTAAAGAGCCCAGAGGTGGAATCTCGTCAAATGTCACGTCGCTGTGCCAGGTGCCTGAGAAATTGTATTTGTCTTGCGGGTTCTTGACGACCATCATGATTTCCGGATGACCTTCCAGGCTGCCGACGAAGGGGTGAATATGGAACGATCCAAAATTGCTGCCAAACGCCTTGAGAGATTCTGGCTCAATCGCCTGGTTTCGTAAGAATATGACCATATGATCAAGAAAGGCAGCCTTGATTTCCTCGATGACAGCTGACGGCACTGGGCGTGAAATATCTACACCGAATATTTCTGCACCACAAGCTCCCGCATAGGGTTTCACTTCAACATGTCGATATCTTCGTTTGACGGCATTGAGACCAATACCGGGTATGACTTTGGGTCTGTTCCACTTCACTAGATAATACCTTTACATTTTTTCGACGTATTTTTCGCAACGAATCTTCGTAGTATTCTTGCCCTTGCTAGCTTGATTTCCATATCTTGATGAACAAGTTATGGAATCTCTTGAATTGCCATCATAATAACAGTAACTATTGATTGAACTATTTTTTAATCCCTTCTTAACATAAAACAACCATGGCATCTGCAACACGAGTTGCCAAATCATAAATTAGTCCAATCTCCATCACTGCCAGCAGCGAGACAGGGGCAACGAATTATGACTTCCAAATGCGTAGGTGAGTACCAACAAAATGGTACTTGAGATTAGAATTATTCTCACCTTGTACACTGCTTTTTGAGATTTTTACACTTGCACCTATTCTCCCAACAATGCACATCATAAAAGCCTATAAGGATTTCGGCGAGTTTTCAGTTTAACACGATCTAATTGCTAATGAATTATTGCCTAAAATCGAATTAGAAGTTTTTAAAATGAAGAAAGACATGTCAGTATATTCTGATACAAAACAATCACTTATCACTGAATGGTCGAACAATCAACAGGGCCAACTGGAATTCTCTATCCTATAATAGCAGTTCGACAGTCGTAGTAACCTGTGTTGCAAAAACAACACAGAACGTCTGAAAAACTAATGGGATAGTACATGGGTAATTATGGGGGGAATGCATCTGAATTTCAGGATCTTACTGGCAATAACATTGCTATGTGCAACCAATGTAGTGATTGCCGCTGGCTTTCGCACAATTGAAGAAAACCAATTAGCCATTGGAATTTGGTACCCTTCGGATACGCCTGAAGAGCAAGGCAGACTCGGTCCGTTTGATGTAAGTCTTGCCTTTGATGGTCAGATTAGGAAAGGAGTTTACCAACCTGTCTTGATGTCTCATGGTAATAGCGGACGTATGCGTAATCATCACTTGACAGCAAAGGCACTGGCCGATGTGGGTTACATCGTCATAGCACCTCAGCACAGTGCTGATCACTTCATTGGCAGCAAGAAAACTGCAGGTGCTATGGCTTTGCGAATTGAAGAACTGCGCCGTGCACTGGTTGCAGTCGAGGTTGATCCGGTTCTCGGCATGGCCTTGGATTTCACGCAAGTTCATGCATTGGGCTAGTCGCTGGATGGAGCGACAGTAATAGCCGCTGCTGGTGCGCTGAGATTGACCTTGAAGCCGCAGAGGCCCATTGCGATGTTCACGGCAATGATGACGCCGCTTTCTGCGAAGACCCACCGTTTTTATGGCATCTTTATCAAAGACTGCGCAAACCAGTTTCGATCGACAATATGCCGAATCGGTTCTCTATTAGTCCATTCGTCAACGGTTTGGTCGCGGTGGTCGCACCGATCGGACAGGGGTTGGAAATTGTGCCCGAACGTTTCGCTGCCTCACAAGTGCTGGTGGTTGCGATAGAAGGAGACCAAATCGCACAACCGTGCTTTCACGCCGAAGCGATCGCCGCCGCCGTTCCTCCCGAACAGTTCGCAGGTATTATCTCAGTTCCGGGTCATCACTATGCTTTCATTGCTCCCTTTTCAGAACGAGTAACGGATAAGGAAGACATTCCTGTTGCAAAAGATCCCGAAGGTTTTGACCGGGCTGCTTTCATTAACCGAGTAAATGCTGAGATTGTTGATTTTTTCGCGGCAGCATATTCACTAAGTGTTTCCACGAAGTGATTGATATAGCCTTTCAACGGCATGACGATTCATTGGTGGTCGTTTTGCTCGCACTTTTCTTCCTGCAGAAGTTTTACTGCCTCAGTAATTCTTGTACTACATTGGTTTCTTTAAAAAAATCGGATCACGCATCAGTAATTACAGAGGGGATGGGAATTTGGAATCCCTTGGAAGAGACTCTATAAAAGACACAGTTCCCAGGAACCTGCCACCGATGAATTGCGACTTCCTGTTTGATTTCCGTTACATTAGCAGTCGAGAGCCGATGCCTCGGCGCGTGTACATGACCCTGATTGCCTACAATTCTCTGACCTTGCGTGCCAATGGATAATTCGAACGGGATGATTGGCTCAGTTCATATTTGATTCTTCTGATTGTGGGATTTACCAAGCGCGAAGAGTTCGCTTGCAATATCGAATTTCATTCAAATCGGACGGCATATGTTTTCTGAATATTAGTCAATGTTTTTCAGCTACAGTCAGGAGGGCTTGCAAGTCAGCGGGAGTAAGTATTGGAATAGAAAAATCTGAAGCCAGCGAAATTAAATCTCTGTCGCCAGTAATCAACGCACAAGCATTTCCTACCAGGGCGAGCTCCAGAAAGCATCTGTCATTTGGATCTCTGCATTTTGGAACAATCGGCTGTTTTGATATTGTGACCGGCTCACACCAAGTGAGATAATCAGCAAGCAGGGACTGTTGCTCGTTTGTTGTCAAATCGAATTTTGGATATGAAAGTGTTCGAATGAGTTCTATAACAGTTTCTTGACTGGTCAGTGGGTGAACGGTTGCTGATTTCCACGCGTTGCGTAACCATGTCAGCGAGCCATCGGGGAACAGCAAAGCCGACAATAAAACATTCGTATCTATGACCAGACGCATCCTCCTTCATTGACTCTGACGAGTCCATGTAACGGCTTCAGTAATATCGTCTTCAGTAACACCGAGTTCAGCCAGCTTGGCTCTAACAGTGTCAGCTTGCACAATGTTTACAGGCGTCAAGACGATACGCCCTTTGTCTTTGACAACATCAAAATACTCTATACCTGGAAAATCGGAAATCACTGATTTAGGAAGAGTCAACTGATTTTTAGATGTGAGTTTCGACAACATATTTCGTTAGCGGAATTGTTATAACAAGGATTCACGGAAAAAAGTATACCATATATCCTTTATTTCTTGTAAATGGAGGGCGGGCTATATATGAGCAAGACACGCCGCACTTCTCAACCTTGTTCAGACACTACTTTCGCGTTAGCATCCGTTCCCTTGCAACCAGCCCAGATTGTGTCGCCTTGAATTGAAACGTCGGTATATACAAAAGGGTTCTGGTAAGTTTCTGCCTTTCAGTTGTGTACCAAGAGCCTCGAAATCTTCAATAAATTCGGCAAATTGATCTCCTGTTATATGATGCCCTGCTTCTGCCAAGTGTGCAGCCATGGGTGCGCTCATCACACCCAAACCAATAAAACCGATATTCAATTCTTTGTTCCTCGCTAGTAACCTAAATCGGGTCTGACAGGGTTTATTAGTGGATGACCAGCCAGAAAATTTCTCATATTTTGAAAAAATAGTGTCAATGTCAATGGAATATAAGCATCGCCATCATCTGCGGAAATATGCGGAGTAATAATTAAATTTTTGGTATGCCACAGCCTTGAATTCGCTGCAATGGGTTCTGGGTCAAAGACATCCAAAATTGCGCCTGCCAGTGTGCCCGCTTCAAGCTTATCGCACAGTGCCTCATAATCCATGAGAGTTTCTCGGCCAATATTAACAATACCTGCAGAGGGCTTTAATAAATCAAGACGACGACAGTCTAACAAGCCACGGGTTTCAGGGGTGTCTGGCGTGGCCGCAAGCAAATAATCCGCGCGAGGTAATACCTCATCGAGTTGATCCGTAGAGACAATTTCATCGCAACCGTCCACTGCCCGACCACTTCTATTGACGCCTATCACGTGCAAGCCGAGGGCTTGTATTCTTTGTGCAGCGGCACCGCCCAGGCTGCCAGTCCCGATAACGACTAGTGTCTTTCCTGCAATGGGAGATGCATAGAGGGATTCGTATATTTTATTGCGTTGATTCGATACCAAGGCGGGTATATGTGAGTGCAGCATTAATACACTCATCAAACCAAATTCTCCGGCTTTGGCTGCATGAACTCCTTTATTATTTGTCAAGGTAACTCCTTCGGGTATCCAGTCCATGGGGAGTAAGTGTTCCACTCCAGCACCAATGCAATGAATCCATTTTAATTTTGGGGCGACCTCGATCAGGTTCTCAGTAGGAAAATCCCATGCCAATAACACGTCAGCATCTTTCATGGATGATTGGAAGTTTTCTGCATCCCAATCAAAAAAAGGTTCTACTGATTTAACAATGTCCGGAAATTCCTTCACGATGCTATCGAAACGAGCCTGATTAATAGTGAATACTTCTTCACCTTCCGGGGTGTTGGGAAACGAACCTGCAGCCCAGCGGTTGTTTTTTATGTGTATTTTGATAGGCATGATCAGGCTTCAGATTGAGGTATTTTCTCGAGTCTATGGAAGATGTATTGATCTCGTGCGTTCCCCTCTTTTTCATCACCATCAAATAAGATTTTCATTACTTGATCATTGGTCTTTTTAAGTAAAGCACTTTCTTCGGTTTTGTCCGTTTCGGAAAAAATGCGAATGACTGTATCGCTCCCATACGTTGGAATAGTGCCCTCAGCAAGCTCGGTGGGTTGTGGTGGCAGTTTCCCTTTTTGCAAACTTCGGCAAAGTATTCTCATTTGAGCTCGATACTTTGCTACGCCGCGATCTCCACCAGACACAAGATATTCTTTTTCGTGATCTGAAATAGATCCCATTCCCTCGACAGCTTCCAAGTCTCCCGGGCTACTTTGCTTTTCTTCGTAAGTTCTATCAATCAATTCTCCTTGCTCTATTAATTGCATCCCTTCAACGGTATTCAATTCGAGTGGATCACCACGTTCCCCGAAGTTTCCCCATGCAAATGCAATGCAGTTTTTATCATCAACGGGAACAACCCAACGAGTAAATGCGCTTCTACCGAAGTGTTTTTCCTGTGTCCCGTCTACCGTAAACGCTGACCCAGATTGAGTAAAGTTTGGAAGTATTAATTCATTGACTCTGACCCATGCATTCTCACCAACCCGTCGGGTTGCGGTACCGAGGAATCGAATTTTCTGGCGATGATAAAATTCGATTTCCCCCAGCACCCCAAATCCATCGGAAAACTGTGATTGATGTAAAAATGCAGTATGTACTGGATCGACGATTGCATCCAATACCTGAATCCAGTTGCATTTGAAAGGAGCGGAATAGGGAGTCATTATCATACCGTCAATATCAAAGGTATCGTACAATGGAAACTCAGGCCGCTCTTCCTGAGGGCCAAAGTAAGCAAAAAGCAACCCTTTAAACTCTTTAACAGGGTAGGCGCCAAGCCTAATGCTGGTTCTTACATTGATCGCTGATATCGATTCTTGTGGTTCGCTGGGAATCTCTAATACAGTACCGTCGACATCAAATACCCAGCCGTGATAACAGCATTGAATTCCGTGATCAACACATTTTCCGTATTCGAGCGATGCTCTACGATGAGGGCAATTTTTGTGTACAAGACCGTAATGTCCGCCTTTATCTCTGAATAATACCAATTCTTCACCCAAAATTTTTATCAGCCTTGGTTTGTCACCAAGTTCGGTGGTCAAAAAAATAGGATGCCAATAGCGTCTCAGATATTCACCGCAAATTGTTCCAGGGCCCGTTTGAGTTAACTCGTCAATCGATCCACCTTCCCAGTTTTGATGGTATCCACAATAGGGCTGAAAATTGGTCTTGTTAGGTATATGTGCTTCAGTCATAATATTTCCAGTAAAGAGTCGTCGCACTACAAATGTGCGAAATAGACGTTAGCGCCATTAGTATATATAAATTATTTTTTAATAAATCCTTAAATATTCTTGGACTTCCCAATCGGTTAAGGTTTGGTGATAACGCTCCCATTAATCGACTTTATACTTTAAAAATTGAATTCAGAAGAACTGGACCGAGTACGACAAGGCCGCCGCATGATCAGCTCGTCAGACACCAGATTTGACCATAATTCTGACCAGGCTGAAAATACAGGAAACCGCGACGAAAACCGAGGTGAAGATCGCCACAACCATTGTCGCAGCTGCGGAAAATGACACGGTTCACGGCGGCGGCGGCGGACGGGCCGAAACGTTTTGGGCTCGGCCGTCACGGGGAGATGACTGCCGACGAGGCACGGCAGAAGGTAGCCGTGGCCATCGACCGGATCAGGCAGGGTCTTGATCCGGATTCGCCGCCGGAGGCGCCGGAACCCACGGTCACTGATCTCGCCGAGCGGTATATGGAATCCCATGTCAGGATGAACTGCCGGCCGAATACGATCAAGTGCTTCGGTCTGCTCGTGCGACTGTACATCATCCCCGAACTCGGTCACCTTCGTCTGTCAGAGGTGGATCGGTCCCATGTCTCCACCCTCCACCACCAGCTGCGGGACAAGCCCGCCCAAGCCAACTATGTACTGGATGTGCTCTCCGGGATGCTTCGGCTTGCCGAAGCTTGGGGGATGACTCCGCCGCACAGGAATCCGTGCCAATCGGTTCGGTGCTACCGTGCACGGCCCCTGGAGTGGTTTCTCTCGCCCGACGAGTACCGGGAACTGGGGCGTGTGCTGGACGAGGGGCGGAAGCCGACGGCTCGGTGATTCCGACGGCTATTCAAGCGACCCGTATCCTGCTGCTGACGGGTTGCCGCAAGAACGAGATTCTCACCCTCAAATGGGACTGGACGATGTGGACCGGTTGAGCGGCATCTCGGCGATTCCGACGCGTCGCCTGCCACCGTCAGATGATGGATTAAGCGCTGGATCAAATTCGAGGCTTTCCGCTTCTGATATGAACCGGCAGCCTCGGGCGGCGCTTGTTTGAATCCTGTTTGAATGCGACTTGAGTCGATTCTGAATCTTCGGAAGGGTTGCGCACCTGTGCACAGTGGTGAAAATGCCAGCGGACAATGCATCAGGTTCATACTCACCTGCAAATCGAGACAAATTCCAACCTGTTGCACCTGCCTTCGATCATCGGTGTAACAAAATATAGTTAATTCGCTAAAATCTCGCTACTGTTCTCTGAATTTAATTTCTAATTTCGGATTTGGGCAATAAACTTAGTGATCTCAGTCGTGATTCACCAAGTAAAATATGCTGTTTTGCAGGAAATCGATAACAATCCCTAGTTAGGATTTCTCCTGCTGCAAATACTGCCGAATCAGAAAGATTGATGTGAACGATTCATGGTGAAAAGTTTGTTTGACTACATCATTGTAGGCGCCGGTACTGCAGGTTGCGTACTGGC
>JAKZRU010000066.1:0-8343 GCA_047517965.1 Gammaproteobacteria bacterium
AATAGTTGCAATAGTTGGATTGGTGGTTTTTGCCTTCTTTGTGTGGTTCTTACTTCGCTTGATGGCATCAACGATCAAGGTTCTAAAGCGGGTAAGCCAGTGGGTAGACGCAAAGACAGATCACACCGCAGCAAAGGCACAGCTGTTGCGACAGCGCACAAGGCGTGAACAAGATCAGAACACCAATATACCCCCAATCAATGTTTTAGATACTAAGCGGAATGAATGAAAATCATCTACATGTTTTCAGTAGTCGCAATGCTGTTTGCTCCCAGTGTTAATGCCTGCGATTGCTTTTACTTTTGGAAAAATGCACTCTTTGATTAAGTAATTCAAGATAGTGCATAGAACAAAATGACATTGATCAATACTTGGATAATCCTGCTACATCTGATGCTATGGGATGTCTAGTTCTGTTGCGAAATCTTCAAGACACCACTGAGTTTGATAATTCAGAACATAGTAAAAATATGGTAATTAAAGCTACTGGGGAATGGATGATAAAGGTATTTGTGTTGTGACTTTTGATTGTTGTTCAGTTTGAAAATGGCGAGACAGCAACCGAGGCATTTCTATTGGATGATGCTATTTACAAGACAAAGCACGAATGTGAACTATTTGGCGGGAATAGATTGAATGACTATAGGGAATGGTTGAACGAATATATTGCAAATGAACCTGACCTACGCGATATACAAATGCAGGTTAGGATAATCGGTTATGAGTGTCGCGAAGCAGACGGCAGTTCCATCCGCACCACTCCCTAGCCTTGTGTTTGTTGGTTTAGAATATTCATATTCAGCCAATCGCACTAGTGGTTAGTCTAGCCTTGCGGAGTGATCGCTGGGAATCACTAACAAGTAGTTGGTGCAATCGTGCATGTCTCAGAAGCCATTGAGGTCAATTTTTCCTATACTCCATAAAATCGATTCCAAATTTCTGCGTTGATCGATTTGCCGAAACTAGAATTGGAAATCTGGAAGCTATTCAATAACATTCATGGCGACAGAATCAATATAGGCTCAAATCATGAAAGTGACGATCTATCACAATCCGCGCTGTTCAATATCCAGACAAACCCTGGAGATTCTTCGAGACAGAAATTTGGACATCGAGATTATTGAATATCTCAATTCACCGCCAACTTCGCATGAACTCCAAGAAATACTGCAATTGCTTGGCATGAACCCCAGAGAGCTGATGCGAAAGAATGAAGAACCCTATCGTTCATACAATCTGAATGCACCTGATTTAACAAATGATGAACTGATCGAATTCATAACCAAATACCCAATTCTGATCGAGCGCCCTATCGTGCTAGCGAATGAAAGAGCAATCATCGGAAGACCGCCTGAACGGGTTCTGGAAATAATTTGACTCAATGCTGTCCGTATAACTGCAACCCGCGAATCAAAGGTAGAATCAATTTTGGCAGATAGACCTGAGTATCAAACGATCATCTTGAGAATTGTGGTTCTGGCTGTTCTAGGATCAGTTATAGGACTTGTCGTAGCATTGCTAGCGCTGGTCTTCCTTGAAGCCATATCTTGGCTAAACAACCTTCTTCTGATTTCGCCGAGCGAGCGTTTCAAGTATGTAGACAATCTAAAAGCGCTCAATATCGCAACCGTTCTAGTTCCAACTTTAGGTGGCCTGGTCGTCGGGTTAGTCTTGCGATATCTAGTGGATGCCAGACGTCCACTCGGACCGCCAGATACGATACTAATGGTGCAAACCCATACTTCCGGTGAATCAGTACGTAGTGGATTGATGTCGACTCTGGCGGCAATCATCTCTCTCGGTTGTGGTGCGTCAGTCGGGCAATATGGACCGCTTGTCTATCTCGGAAGCATCGTCGGCGCCGCTGCCAATAAACTAAAACTCAATAAACACAATCTACGGGAGATCACTGTAGCCAGTGGTGTCGCAGCGGCAATCTCGGTGGCGTTCAATGCTCCGATTGCAGGTCTGATCTTCGCCCATGAAGTCATATTGAGACACTACTCGATTCAAGCGTTTGCGCCAACCGCTGTAGCAACTGCGATTGGTTATGTCATCGTAAATGTAGTATTTCATCGACCGTCACTATTTTTAGTGGAATTTGATGGTGTCCAGCATGGCTATGAATTTCTCTTGTTTGCTGTCGTCGGTGTGCTGAGTGCCTTTATTGCGATCAGTTATGCCAAGGGAATTCTGGCTTGTGATGCTTTTGCCAAGAGAACTCGAATCCCTATAGCGTTTCGCCCCATGATTGCCGGATTTTTTTTGGGTGTCGTGGCACTGTGGATACCCGATGTTCTCGGAATCGGCGGCACAACCCTTCGCTTCGCGACGATAGAAGGTGCGTTTCAACTCAGCGAACTGGGCCTGATCATAGTAGCCAAATTTGCGGTAACCGTGCTCTGCATCGGTTTTGGTTTTGCAGGCGGCGTCTTCAGTCCCATTCTGTTGATTGGCATCCTGTTCGGCGCACTTTTTGGTGGAATTCTTGACAACCTCACATTCATTGAACATTCAGGAGTGGTGACTTATGCCATCTGCGGGATGATGGCTGCTGCAAGTCCTATCGTCGGAGCTCCGCTAGCCATGATTCTGATTGTTTTTGAACTAACCCATAGCTATGACCTGGCAATTGCTGCAATGGTTGCTGTGGTATTTTCAAATCTGATTTCCACCAGAATTTTTGGAAGATCTCTGTACGACGTTCAGCTGAGCAAGCGTGGCTTCGATCTTTCGCATGGCCGGAGAAATGCCGTTCTCGCCTACGAAAAAATTACTTCTTTGATGCACGACCAGTACCTTCGATTTGATGTTGCGGATAAAATCGAAACCGTCATGTCCAAACTCTCATCAGGCAGTCACAATCAAGGCTTTGTTACTGACAGCAATGGTGTATTCATCGGAGTCGTTCACTTTGAGTCATGCAGTAATCGTGATCCATCGGAAATCGTAAAATATGCGGCCCAACTTCCCCATTTCACATTTACAGAAAAAACGAATCTCATCGAAGCGGTCGAAGCACTCAGAATTGTCAATCTCGACATTGCACCTATCGTATCTTCTACAGATAACAAATTATTGGGGGTGGTTTGGAACTATGACGTTATGAACGCCTATCTGCGAGCAATAGAGCGAATTGAAAGTGAAGAAAATGCGTCGGTCTAGAATATACATTTCGCTGATTCTCATAATCTTGCCTGCGCTTGCCGGATCGCAGGAAACCCAGACACTCACGATTTCGTCTTGGGGTGGTGCCTATGAAGAAGCTCAACTGGAAGCATATATCCTGCCATTTGAACAAGAAACTGGCATTAAGGTGTCGCTGGTGGAATACAACGGAGGCATTGCACCCCTTCGATTGGTGTACTCTTCAGGCAAATCAAGCATGGATGTTGTAGACATGACGGAGTCAGATGCACTCGCAGCATGTGAAGAGAATCTACTTGCCAAAACTCAAGTCAGTTTGCTCTTACCCGCACCTGACGGAACACCGGTATCGAGAGATTTTAGGAGTGATGCGATTTCTGATTGTGGAGTCGCGCATCTTCTATATGCGACGGTGCTGGCTTATGATGATCGCGCGTTTTCAGATGAAAAACCAAGCCAAGTTGCTGATTTTTTCGACATTGAAAAGTTTCCAGGCAAGCGAGCACTTCAGCGTCATCCAAAATCGATACTGGAATGGGCATTGCTCTCTTACGGTGTCCCTGTCGAACAAGTTTATGATCTGCTCAGTTCGGAACGCGGACTCAGACTCGTGACTCGCCGCCTTGACGAGATACGAGATCACATTGTTTGGTGGGAAAGTGGTAACGAATCGGTTGAATTGTTAAGAAGCGGTGCGGTCGTAATGGCATCGGGATTCAACGGACGATTTTTCGACGCCCGAATCAACCATAACCTTCCTATATCAATCATGCCGAAAGGTCAGCTTCTGGAGTTTGGAGTCTGGGGGGTTTCCAGACACTCTCCTCAGCGCGAACTCGCAGAGAAATTCGTCAGTTTTGCCACCAGTACCGAAAGCATGGCCGCATTTTCTAATCTGCTTCCTTATGGTCCAACCCGTCAATCAGCATTTAAGAGAATCGGGTTGCACTCGAAATCGAATGTTTCAATGCGATTGTATATGCCGACATCTTCAAGCGGTCTACATGGTTCAATCCGCGCTGACAGTATTTGGTATTCACAAACTGAAAGAGTTCGGGAGCGCTGGTTCAATGAGTGGCTGCAATCAAGTCGATAACCGTAGAGTGACCCTCTAGAAGCACACTCTCCCTAATTTTCCCAATTTGGTTTATTGACTGGCAAACAGTATTGAAAAATTGGAAAAAATCACTAAATTTACCTGCGATAATATTTACTTCTTTATGGGTCAATTTTAATAGGTATTACACTGACTAAGAAATCTTGGGACATACAAAATCTAGCAATTGTTATCGGAGTTTATGTCTGCTGGCTACTGTTGGTTTTATACGGAAATTCACTGCCGATTTGGCTGCTTTTTATCATGGGAGGCTACGTCACATGCCTGCATGGAAGCCTGCAACACATCGCAGTTCATGGCTATCCAACTCGATATCAATGGCTAAATACGTTGATCGTTTATCCGCCCCTGATATTCTTCTTTCCGTATCCGACCTATCGGGAGGCACACACCATACATCACCAGTGCGAGGTTCTAACAGATACTGAAACAGATCCTGAATCTGTGTTTCTGTCGAAGAATCACTGGGATCGACTGAACAGGCTCGGAAAATTCATTTTCCAATTCAACTTTACACTTGCCGGCCGACTCCTGATTGGTCCATTCGTCTCTTTGTACCTGTTGTGGAAAGATGAATTTCAAGCAATCCTCGCAGGAGACCGACAACGAGCCCAAATTTGGCTCATCCACATTGCATTCAGCACCGTGATATTAATTTTCGTTTCCCAGGTCGGTGACATGGCAGTGTGGAAATATCTGTTGTGCTTTGCTTATCCCGGCATTTCTGTGACACTATTACGATCGTATTGTGAGCACAGGTGGTCACCATCAGAAGATGAGCGAAGTTTGATCATTGAAGGATCTCCGATCAGCAGACTGCTCTATCTGAACAACAACTATCACTGGGTTCATCATAAAAATCCAGCACTGCCCTGGCAGCAGGTTTCGATTGAATTCGACAAAAGAAAGGAAGAAGTTCTGAGATTGAATGGTAATTACTACTATAAAGGCTATCTGGATTTGTTCAAGAGAATCTGGAAAGACGAATTCAAAGTTCCAGTTCACCCCTACGTTGCAAACTCAAACTAATTTACTCGGAGAAAGCTCTGATGATTCGAAGAATTGATACAAATGAAAGAATGAGCCAAGTAGTAATTCATGGCGACACCGTATACACAGCAGGTCAGGTAGCATTCGGTGCACCGAGTGCAAGCATTGCCGACCAGACAAAAGATACTCTGGATCGAATTGACAGCTATCTTGCGAAAGCTGGCACCGATAAGACCAAATTGCTATCTGCAACAATCTGGTTGTCGGACATAAACGACTTTAATGAAATGAACGAAGTTTGGGATGCTTGGGTATCTGACGGCAATCAACCAGCACGAGCTTGTGTTCAATCGAAATTGGCAGCACCCCAGTTCAATGTTGAAATCAGTGTCATTGCTGCATTGAATTAGCTTCTCCATAAATCGGATGCCCGACTGATACTGAGCCGTCGCACAGCAATATGCGTATCGCCATACTCGGTGCGGGTGTTATCGGCGTAACCACAGCATACGAGCTTTCGCGCAATCCTGATAACGAAATCGTCGTAGTTGAGCTGAATTCGGAAGTGGCATCCGAGGCCAGTGGAGTGAATGCTGCCATGATCGCGCCAGGGCACTCCTACGCGTGGGCATCTCCCAAAGTCCCTGGAATTCTTCTCAAATCGATTTATCGAAATGATCAGGCGTTCCGTATACGGCTTAGATTCGACTTTCAGTTCTGGAAGTGGACAGCTCTGTTTCTTAAACAATGCAACAATGCGGATGCCATCAGAAATACGCTGAGTAAACATTCTCTTTGCTGTTACTCTCAAAAGCGACTCGGAATCGTAGTCCAGGAGAATGTCCTGGAATATGACCGGCTTACGAGAGGGCTGCTTTATCTGTTTCGTAATTCCACAACGTTTCAAAAAGGAATTGAACATGCAAAACTTCTTGCCGACAACGGACAAGAACTTAAAACCCTGAATTCTGATGAAATCATTGAATTGGAGCCAGCATACACGACTTCTGTTTCGAAAATAGCCGGAGCAGTCTACTCTCCTAGCGATGAAACAGGAAACTCGCAAAAGTTCACGCAGCAGCTGGCTAAAATTTGCCAATCGAGAGGCGTTCAGTTTTTACTCAATACTAAAATTGAATCATTGGTTGCTGAACGAAACACAGTACGGTGTGCCAAATCATCAAGCGGCGACATTGAAGCCGATCTATTTGTTGTTTCGATGGGAGCGCACACGCCACTTGTACTGACGCCAATCGGAATAGACCTGCCAATCTACCCGGTAAAAGGATATTCCGTCACACTGCCGGTGGGAGGTGAACATTCACCACCTGCAATTGGAACTGTAGATGAAGACAATCTGGTTGCATTCTCGCCCATCGGAAATGCGATCAGAGCAACGGCAACTGCGGAATTTGCGGGCTATAACCTTGCACACAAACCGAAAGACTTCAAGCCAATGCTCAACGCTATAGAGGACTTGCTGCCGAAAGCTGCCGATTATACAAAGCCGATTTACAGAACCTGCTTTCGCCCGATGACGCCTCAAGGAACGCCGTATATTGGCTTTACTCGCCATGACAATTTGTTCGTCAATTCAGGTCAAGGGCATATGGGTTGGACCATGGCCTGCGGTTCAGCAAAAATCGCTGCCGATTTAATTTTTGGACGCAAGCCAGAGATTGATGTTTCCAGTTTTCATCCTGTTTACAGTTGAACTGGGGAATTTCGTCATTCAAAATGTAATCTGCGATAGAATTGAATACAGAAGCAATGCCAAATTTGCAAATTTCTTAGTAATTGAAAACAGGTAGCTACAATGGAAGCAGCGCAAAATATTGAAAGTTTTCCACGTATAACTCGAACACACATACCATTTGAGGTGGACGAAGGAATTGCAGAACGCGCCGCTATCGGCGTTATTGTGCTTGGTACCGACCACACGATTGAGCATGAATTTCGTACGTTTCTTGATATTGAAGGTGTTGCATTCTACGAAAGCAGGATTCGAAACTCCTCAACGATTACTCCAGAAACTCTTGCAGACATGGAACAACGAATCCCTGAGTGTGCAGAGATTATTCTGAGCGGAGTTCCACTTGACGTAATCGCTTATGGATGTACTTCAGCATCTATGGTGATTGGCGAAGAAAAAGTGTTTGAGCACATTCGAGGAAAACGCCCTGAAGCGAAATGCACGACTCCCATAACTGCTGCATTCGCTGCTTTTGAGGCACTAGGCGCTAAAAACCTTGCAGTGCTTACCCCTTATCGACAAGACGTGAATGACGCAGTGGCGAACTACATCGAAAACAAGGGATTCAATATCGTCGCTTTTGGTTCTTTTAATGAGGAAGATGACAATCGGGCAGCGAAAATTTCAACAGATTCAATCAAGCGAGCTGCAATTGAACTCGGTCAACACGACATGGTTGACCTTGTATTCGTCTCATGCACAAATCTTCGAATTGCACCTGTCATCACACAAATCGAAGAAACTATTGGTAAACCTGTAACCTCAAGCAACCACGCAATGGCGTGGCATTGCTTGAGACTAGCTGGAATCGAAGATCGAAATCCCAAATTTGGGCGTCTGTTTACAATTTGAGAACAGTCACGCTATTCTCGGTTCAGCGCTAATGCATCCAGACTCGGACTTCCATCCGCATGTTGAGTTTGGAAAATATTGCGGGCAAGTCCCACAACCTGAGAGTCCGGAGTCACGACTACCTCTTCATTTTTGTCAGGATAATCAATACTGTCCAAAAAGTGCCTCATGCAATTGATTCTGGCTCGTCTTTTATCGTCAGATCGTACTACCGTCCAGGGAGCATCCCGAGTATCGGTATAAAAGAACATTGTTTCCTTAGCTTCCGTATATTCTTCCCACAAGCTCAACGATTCCTTATCGATCGGGCTCAGCTTCCATCTCTTTAGAGGGCTTCCGGCTCGCGCCTCGAATCGCCGCCGCTGTTCATCGCGGCTTACGGAGAACCAGTATTTGAATAGATGAATGCCACTGTCGGCTAGCATTCGCTCTAGTGCTGGAGTCTGCCGCATGAACTCCAGATACTCAAGACGAGTACAAAAAT
>JAKZRU010000067.1:0-13095 GCA_047517965.1 Gammaproteobacteria bacterium
AATGAAAAGACGATATTCGCCTGAGGAGGCGTATCAGGCGGTTGAAAATCTTCGTCGTGTACGATCCGATCTGGTGCTTTCAGCGGACATCATGGCAGGTTTTCCGACAGAATCAGATGCAGATTTTGAATTGACTCGTGCTGCACTCTACGATCTCGAAATCGCGTATCCGCATGTCTTTGTTTATTCGGAACGTGAGGGGACGCCAGCGGCAAGAATTCCTAAGCGTGTTGCGGTTGATGTACGTACATCCAGAGCAAAGAAATTACGGTTTGCTGGTGAAAAAATTCGCGAACGAGTACTGAATCGGTACATTGGAAAGCAGGTTGATGTATTGATCGAAGGTTTTGCTGATCAGCAAGCGAGCGTAGTCAGGTCTCGGATGTCCAATTATTTACCGGTGTATTTCACGGATATAGCGGGTGTACAGAGAGGATTCAAGAATATTGTCGTTGCGGGGCTCTATCGGGATGGATTGTGGGGAGTTGAAGATTTGTCAGATAAGTCCAATCATTGTTGACGACTGATTCGTAGTTCAATTTCAGACTACTATGCCTCTGGTGATAAAGTGTCTAGTCCGATAGTGTGAACGTCGCCTGGAATTCCCAATCATAATCCGTTCGCTGGCCTCCAGGTTCTTTCCACTTCAGTGGTAACGAATCGGCTAAAATATTAGCTTTGCTATTGAAGCGTAGCAAGTCAATGCAGCACGGTAAGAATGTCGAGTGAACCTTGGCAAACTTGCTGACTGCTTTTTTTAATTTTTTCCACGATACTCCCTCTAGGTTGCAAATTTATGGCTAAAGAACGTACTCTATCCATCATTAAACCAGATGCTGTAAAAAGAGATTTAATCGGCGAAATCAACCGTCGATTCGAAGCTGTCGGGTTATCAATTGTAGCGTGTAGAATGCTGCATCTGACCCAGGAACAGGCTGAGGGATTTTACGATGTTCATCGGGAGAGGCCATTCTTTTCCAGCTTGGTAGAGTACATGCAATCTGGACCGGTTGTGGTTCAGGTACTGGAGGGGCCGAAGGCGATTTCGGCGAATCGGGCAGTTATGGGTGCGACCAATCCGGCTGATGCGGCACCGGGAACAATTCGCGCGGATTTAGCCGAATCACTAGAAAGAAACTCGGTTCATGGATCCGATTCTGGGGCAACTGCTAAAACTGAAATCGAATTTTTCTTTTCTCCTGACCAGATTCACTCTAGATAGCTTTAGGTTACCTGAGTTCAGATCAATTTGATGTTCCAGCTGATATGTCCGTCAATTTAATCGGTTACGAACGGATTGCCCTCACTGAGTTTATGGCAGAGCTTGGCGAGCCATCCTATCGTGCTGACCAAATCCTGAAGTGGATTCATCAGCGAGGTGAAACTCGGTTTGATGCCATGACGGATCTCAGCAAGCCGCTACGAAGTCGATTGAACGAATTGGCGAACATTGAGGGACTAAAGGTTGCTAGTGAAATTCTGTCATCGGATGGCACGCGCAAGTGGCTTCTGGAACTTACGGAAGGCAACTGTGTGGAAACTGTATTCATACCGGAAGAAACAAGAGGAACTCTTTGCATTTCTTCTCAGGTCGGCTGTTCATTGACCTGTTCGTTCTGTGCAACAGGTCGCCAAGGCTTCAACAGAAACCTGACCACGGCCGAAATCATCTCCCAGGTTTGGTTTGCACGCAACGCACTTAGGACCGAACAAGTGAATCGCCCAATTACCAATATCGTGCTGATGGGTATGGGCGAGCCGCTTCTCAATTACAATCAGGTTATTCCCGCTTTGCGATTGATGCTGGATGATTGCAGCTATGGTTTTTCTCGAACAAGGGTTACGTTAAGCACGGCAGGAGTGATTCCCGGAATTGAGCGTCTGTTGGAAGACTGCCCCGTAAGTCTCGCCGTTTCCCTGCATGCACCCAACGATGAACTTCGTAACGAATTGGTTCCGTTAAATCGAAAATATCCGATCGGGAAACTGATGGAAGCATGCCGTCGATACGCTGGCTATAATCGTCGATGGCGGGTCACATTCGAATACATCATGTTGAATGGCGTAAACGATTCAATCTGGCACGCCCGTCAACTTGCTCGCATTCTTTCGGACATACCGAGCAAGGTGAATCTAATCCCATACAACTCGGTTGACGGTCTTGAATATGACAGATCCTCCAAGGACTCAATTGACCAATTTCGTGATGTTCTTCTGGCTGCCGGATTGATGACGATTACGCGCAAGACGAGAGGAGATGATGTGAATGCCGCATGCGGTCAACTGGTTGGCAGATTTAAGGATTTAACCAAGCGTTCAATCCGACTCGGCACCGCTGTATCAGCAGTTTAGCTGCGACAGTTCGAGTTCAGGGGATACGGAAATGACGGTTAAAATTCAGTCAGTTCGTGGAATGAATGACTTGTTGCCAGGAGACATAGAGCTGTGGCAACAGGTAGAACAGACAATTCGACAGATTGCAACGCTATATGGGTACAGTGAGATTCGTTTGCCGCTGCTGGAAAGAACTGAGCTCTTCAAGAGATCTATTGGCGAAGCGACCGATATTGTAGAGAAGGAAATGTATACTTTTCTCGACAACAATGGCGAAAGCATGACACTTCGACCTGAAGCGACCGCCAGTTGCGTTCGAGCCGGGGTGCAGCATGGATTGTTTTACAATGCCAAGGCGCGATTGTGGTACATGGGACCAATGTTTCGCTATGAACGTCCGCAAAAAGGACGATATCGACAATTTCATCAGTTTGGAATTGAAGCTTTCGGCTGGACAGGTCCGGACATCGACGCTGAAATAATTCTCGTCAGCAATGCCCTTTGGAAACTTCTGAAAATTGATCAGGACGCAAAGCTGGAGATCAATTCGCTTGGAACACCACAGTCAAGAGAGCAGTATCGCTCTGAACTTGTCACATATTTCGAGAAATACAAGGACAGTCTTGACGATAGCAGTCAACGAAGGCTGAGTACAAACCCCCTTCGAATTCTGGATAGCAAGAATCCTAAAATGCAAGACCTGATTCAATCAGCGCCCGTTTTGACGGACTACCTGAGTTCGGAGTCAGAACAGCATTTCGCAGAGTTGTGTTCCCGACTGCATGATCTGGAAATTGGCTACACAGTGAATCACCGGCTGGTGAGAGGACTGGATTACTACACAGGAACCGTGTTCGAGTGGGTGACAGACCGACTTGGCGCACAGAATGCAATCTGTGCCGGCGGCCGTTATGACGGGCTTGTTGAGGCGCTTGGCGGAAAAGAAGTGCCGGGTGCCGGATTTGCAATGGGCATAGAGCGACTTGTTGAAATCGTCAGGCAAGGATCCATGGAACCCAAAGACCAAACGACACAAGCGTATGTCTGCTCATTGGGAGACTCGGCGCAGCGGCTAGGATTTTCAGTAGCTGAAACTCTCAGAGCGTCTGGTATAGCTACTACAGTTCATTGCGGTAGTGGAACCCTGGTACGGCAACTCCGTAGTGCTGATCGGTTGAATGCTCGGGTTGGTATTATAATCGGCGAATCTGAAGTCTCTTCTGACACGGTAACCATCAAGAATCTGCAGAGCGATAAACCGCAGAAAGTTGTTTCTGCTGCCAGTGTTGTCGAAGTTGTGAAGCAGATGTTGGCAACCGAAAGCTGATTGCACAGAAACGAATGCTGGGTATTTGAGAATTTCTAATGACTCCCGAAGAAGAACGGTTAGAACAAATCAAGAAGTGGTGGAAAGAGTATCGCTGGACGATACTCGGCGGCACCGGGCTTGGAATCGCGTTCATTAGTGGATGGACCGGCTGGAACGAATACTCGCAAACGCAACAGGAAGCCGCGTCAGCTCTGTATCAGCAAGTGTCAGTTGCAGTCGTTGAAAATGACTATAACTCTGCAAGAGACTGGATTGACGAACTGCTCAGTGATCATCCGAATACTGCTTATTCAGGGAAAGCGTTGCTTTTGATGGCACGTGCTAGTTATGAATATGGGGAAGAAGATGAAACCCGCAAGTACCTGTTGCAAGCGATTGATGATGCGACAGAAGCTTCGACGGTTCATACTGCACGTATTCGTCTCGGACAGTTGATGATTGCTGAAAAGCAGTATGAGGAAGCGCTTGAGCTGTTAGACATTGGGAATATGGGGGGGTTTGATTCGCATTACCACGAATTGCGCGGAGATGCATATCGTGCACAGGAAAAATTGAAAGAAGCACAAGAGGCTTATCGTGCAAGTCTGGACACACTAGCCCCCGGGTCCCAGTACGCAGCGATACTCACTTTGAAGTTGAACGATACTTTAGTTCAGGAGTAAAGAAGGAATGAAAGTCCGATTGCTCATTGTAGTAGCCATTAGTCTTGTGCTCGTGTCCTGTGCAGGCAGAGACAGAAAGGTTGCACCGTCACCGACGCCACTTACCGCAATTAGCGCTATTGTTCAACTGAACAAATCTTGGCAGAGCAGCAGTTCAGCGTCCCGCTCGGAACAAGGCAAGTTTCTGACTCTATTGCCGGCATTGTCCAGTGACAGAATCATCTTTGCATCGTCCGACGGAACTGTTTCTGCAGTCGGCAAAGACAAGCCAAGCTTGTTGTGGTCTTCCAGTTTGGATGAAGACATTTCGGCAGGCGTGGGAGAAGCCGACGGTGTAGTGGTAGTTGTGAGCGAATCAGGTAATGTAATCGCCTTCAATTCAGAGACCGGAATTCAAAGGTGGGAGCAACCAATCAACCAAATTATTTTTGCTCAGCCCTTAGTCTATCGGGGCAAGGTAATATTGCGAACGATTGATGGTGATCTGATTGGACTTGATTCCAATTCCGGAGAAATAATCTGGGATGCCATATTCGATCAGCCGGAGTTCGTCGTTTTCGGATCTCCGCAGCCAACCGGGTTCGACAATCTTGCAGTTGTCGGAAATGCAACTGGCCGGATCACAGCCACAGATTTAGATACGGGTTTGGAAACCTGGCAGATTTTTCTGACATCTGATCGCTCACCAGAACTTTTAAACGAATCTGAAACAATTCCAGTTATCGTCGGTGAAGAGCTTTTTATAGCAGATTCTCCTAACGCAGTTGTTGGCTACAATATATCTAGCGGCAACCTTTTGTGGAAACAACGCAGATCTACTGCGAGACGGCTTGCTGTTGATGATTCCCAAGTTTATGGAATTGATACCAATAGCAGGGTTTATGCTTTGGGGCGAAGTGATGGGTCGATTCGCTGGGAACAGAATGCCTTGCTGTATCGTAACGCAAGCAACATTGCACTGGTTGGCGGTTATCTGATTGTAGGTGATGGAGAAGGGTATCTTCACGTTCTGGATACGAGATCTGGAGAGCTTGTTGGCCGAGCAAGAGCGGGCAAAGATGTGGTTTTCAACGGATTTCTGACCGAAGACGCGACTCTGTATGTCGCGTATAGTTCCGGGAGGATTGAGGCTTTCACTTTACAATCTAACAAATGATTTGCACTTGATATAGTTCAGCGTGCATCGGGTGCCAACTGCGCACTAAATCAGAATCTTCCTTGAATGGACATTTCTTATGTTACCTGTCATCAGCATTGTGGGTCGTCCCAATGTTGGAAAATCAACCTTGTTCAATCGACTCACGCGAAGTCGTGATGCTCTGGTTAACGACATTCCAGGCGTAACTAGGGACAGTTTGTACGGGGTCGCCCAGTTTGGTGACCGTAGTTTTCTGATAGTCGATACCGGTGGTATTGGGGAGAATGACGACACTCTCTCCAAATTGGTAACCAGCCAGGTTGAGTCCGTTCTAGAGGATTCGGACGCGATCGTATTCCTCGTGGATGCTACTCAGGGATTGACCGTAGCAGACGAGCAGATTGCGCAAAGACTGGGCAAGATTGATTTGCCATTGTCAATTGCGGTAAATAAAAGCGAAGGGTTGGTTCCGGAACTAGCTTGTCTTGAATTTCAATCGCTTGGATTTAGCGATCCAATACCCATTTCCGCGCGTCGCGGAAGTGGAGTTTCTCAAGTATTTGATCCAATCGTAAAATCGCTTCCGCAGATTGACGATCCACTGTGGCTTGATCCAGGGCCGAAAATTGCTGTGATCGGTAGACCGAATGTAGGCAAGTCCACCTTGATCAATTCGATTTCTGAAGAAAACCGACTCATCGTCAGCGAAGTGCCCGGCACTACGCGCGACAGCGTGGTTGTTCCATTGGAATACAAAGGCGAGCGTTTTCGATTTATTGATACCGCAGGAGTTCGCCGTCGTTCTCGAGTCGGGGTGTCTCTCGAAAAACTGTCTGTAGTGAAAACTTTGCAGGCAATCGAAGCAGCACATGTCGCGGTGCTTGTGCTTGATGGGACGGAATCGATTGCTGATCAGGATGCAACACTAGCGGGACTAATTCGTCGTGCCGGACGTCCTGTGGTTATCGTGATCAACAAATCCGACAAAATCAAGAATCGAGATCGAACTGAAATAAGGGGGACGCTTCAGCGTAAACTTGCCTTTGCGCCCCATCATGAGGCTCTATTTGTGTCGGGTCTCAAACGGCAGGGAATTTCCAAGTTGCTAGAGGCAGTCGGCAAGGCTTATCGTTCTGCGATGATCGAAATGCCAACCTCGATATTGAACAGGCATCTGCAGGATGCCATCACACAGACGTCTCCACCGATGTCTAAACGTCGTCGGGTGAAGCTGAAGTATGCACATCAGGGCGGGCGAAATCCACCTGTCGTTGTAGTACATGGCAACAACGTAGACTCTGTTGCGGATCACTATCGACGTTATTTGGAAAACTACTTCAGGGAGCGGTTCAAATTGTTTGGAGCGGATGTAAGAGTCGTATTTCGTTCCGGAAGAAACCCGTTCGACAAAAAAAGAAACTGATATTTACCAAGCATCCTATTCCTCAACAGCCTCCACATCGCAGTGGAGAACACCTTTCCCGAGTTGAGCGGTAACTTTTTCTCCGGCGGTGATCGTTCCTGCCCGACGCATGATGGAATTGTCTGACACTTTTCGCACGATCGAATAACCGCGATCAAGGGTTGCGACTGGATTAATTCCCTCAAGACGTGCTCTCAGCGACTCAGTACGGGTATTGTATTTGTCGCACAATTCCTTCATCTGGAGTTCAAGCAAGTTTTGCATGTTTGAACTCTGTTGCTGATAAAGTGAAATTTTAATCGATGGCGATTTCCGCAGCAGTTCATGGTGCTGCAGATCAATTTGTTTGATATTCCGGCTGATGAGTGTGTTAACTATACTCTGCAGACGAATAAGTGAGTTTTCGAAATTACCTTGAAGGTTTTCGATTCGCTGCTTGGGATGAACGAGACTTTTCTCTGCCAAATCAACACTTTGTGCCTTGTCATTCAGATTTCTTCGGATAATGTCAACGAGGTTTAGTCGAAAGTTCTGTAGTTCAGTCAACATTTCATCTACGGATGGAGTACTCAGTCGTTCTGCTGCAGCGGTGGGAGTCGCTAGATATTCATCAGCAACAAAATCTGCGATGGAATGATCATAATCGTGTCCGATTCCCGTCACGATTGGAATTTTGCTGTTAAAAATTGCATCAGCGACTAATTCCTCATTAAATGCCCAGAGATCCTCGATTGACCCACCGCCTCTTGCGATTATCAGTGCATCTACTTCTTTCCTTGAATTGGCATATTGAATTGCTTCCGCAATCTTTTCCGCAGCCCCATCGCCCTGAACTGCTACAGGGTAAATCAGCAGTGAAATACTTGGATTTCTACGTTTGAATGCGCGAATGATATCCAGAACGGCGGCACCAGACGGAGAAGTGACAATTCCAACTGCTCTTGGGTATTTAGGTACAACTCTTTTTCGGTCATCAGCAAAATATCCTCTCCTTTCGAGGTCTTTCTTGAGCTTTTCATAGGCGAGATATAACGCCCCCTTGTCTTTTTTTAGTTCAAGGTTGTTTACGATGAATTGATATTTTCCTCTGGCCGAGTATAAGGAGACTCGACCAGCCAGTACAACTTGCAATCCATCGGCTGAACTCGGATTGCCTAGTTTGTTTCTAATCCTGTTTGCAGTTTGCCCAAACATTGCGCAGTCAATGGCTGATGATGCGTCTTTGAGCGTGAAATAAGAGTGACCCGATTGAGCAGTTGAAAATCCTGATATTTCACCTTCAAGCTGAATATTCCCAAACGTACTTTCAAGGAGTGATTTAGCCTGAGCATTCAATTGAGTCACCGTGTAAACGGTTACTGACTCTTGCTTTTCGATGACGGTCATGCCATTGCGTCCACGGTGATTGGGGTTTTGAAAGTGATTGAATTCATGCTGTACTGAATCAAGAATACTATACAAATTCGATGTGAAAATCCTAAAAATCAGATTTATCGACAGTACCCCAGGTCATTAATTTTGCGTGAAATGCCGCGACAAATCTCAATGCTGGAAATTCACATCGCTATAATTATTAAATGGAAAGCTTTGAACAAGTACTCACTTTTGATGACGTATTACTGGTCCCAGCGCGCTCTTCTGTACTGCCCAGAGACGTCAGTCTTAAAACCTCCCTCACAAGAAATATTTCTATAAATTTGCCGCTGCTCTCGGCGGCTATGGATACCGTTACAGAGTCCAGCATGGCAATCAAGTTGGCTCAGTTGGGTGGTCTTGGCGTTATTCATCGAAACTTGTCTCCCAAACGTCAGGCATTGGAGGTACGTAAGGTCAAGAAGCACGAAAGCGGCATCGTTACGGACCCCATTACAGCGACTGCGAGTATGTCGATTGTGCAAGTTTCCGATTTGATGAAAAAGCATAAGATATCCGGGGTTCCGGTTATAGACAACGGCCATCTGACTGGAATCGTTACAAATCGGGATTTGCGTTTTCAAGAACGCAGTGATCAGTCGATTACCACTGTGATGACACCAAAAAAACGCTTGATCACAGTCAAGAAAGGCGAAATGAAGAAGAATATTCTGGATCTGCTTCACGCAAATCGTATAGAAAAACTTCTGGTAGTTGATGACGATTTCGGGTTACAGGGATTGATTACCGTTAGAGATATTCTGAAATCGGAAGTCTATCCGAATTCGTGCAAAGATAAAGCTGAAAGACTGATGGTTGGTGCGGCTATCGGAACCGGGCGCGAAGCCATGAACCGTGTCGAAAAACTGGTTGAAGAGGATATTGATGTCCTTGTAGTTGATACTGCACACGGACATGCGGAACGAGTACTGGCTCAGGTCAAGGAGATTAAGCAGCAGTATCCTGATATAGATGTGATCGCTGGTAATGTTGCAACTGGCCGTGCCGCGCTGGATTTGGTTGAGCATGGTGCGGATGCAGTCAAGGTTGGCGTCGGTCCGGGTTCAATTTGTACAACTAGAGTAGTTGCAGGAGTAGGGGTACCTCAGATTTCTGCGATTCTTGACGTTGCAAGAGCATTGAGAAACGAATCAGTTCCTGTTATTTCAGATGGTGGAGTTCGATTTTCAGGCGATTTGGCAAAAGCAATTGCTGCTGGTGCTCATTCCATCATGATTGGAAGCCTGCTGGGCGGTACAGACGAGGCACCGGGGGATATTGAGGTATACGAGGGCAGAACATATAAATCTTACCGTGGAATGGGTTCCATTGGAGCGTTGGAAGGCGGGTCGAAAGATCGATATTTTCAGGAATCGGAAAGTGATCGGATCAAGTTGGTGCCCGAAGGTATAGAAGCACGAGTTCCGTACAGGGGTGCAGTGCAACACATCGTGCACCAGTTAATGGGCGGACTGCGCTCAAGCATGGGATACACAGGATGTGCGGATTTGGATGAGTTGCGCAAGCAGGGACGTTTCGTGCAAATTACCAATGCGGGTGCACGCGAGAGCCATGTTCACGACGTAGAGATTGTCAAAGAATCTCCAAATTACCAACGCAAGTAGGGCATTTGTGGCGGAAGACTATCGGCTCGAACTACCCAAAGATCGAATTTTAGTACTGGATTTTGGTTCGCAGTACACCCAGTTGATTGCTCGCAGAGTCCGTGAATGCGGTGTGTATAGCGAGATCTTTCCATATGATGCTTCTTTACAAGAAATCTATGACTTTCAGCCGTCTGGAGTGATCCTGTCCGGCGGCCCAGCCACCGTAACAGAAGAATTCACTGCGAGAGTGACACCGGAAGTTCTGGAGATGGGTGTTCCGGTGCTGGGGATCTGTTATGGAATGCAAACCATGGTTGCTCAACTTGGTGGCAAGGTGGAGAACTCGCTGGTTCATGAATATGGACACACCGAACTGAAAGTAATTGGTGAGTCTGACTTGTTGTCTGGTTTGGTCGCAGAGTCTGCACCCGGGGACTCGATTACCATGAATGTGTGGATGAGCCATGGCGATCGCGTTATTGAGTTGCCGGACGGCTTCTCAACAATTGCAGAATCGGCTGCTTCTCCGTGTGCTGCGATAGGCGATCACACTCGAAATTTATACGGACTTCAGTTTCATCCTGAAGTCACACACACAAATTACGGCAAGCAGATACTGGAACGATTTCTGTTTCGCGTTTGTCAGTGTGCTGCGACATGGCAGTCGGGATTCTTCATCAAGCAACAGATTGATTCAATTCGACAACAAGTCGGCGGCGATAAAGTCATTCTCGCATTGTCAGGCGGTGTCGATTCTTCCGTTTGTGCAGCCATTCTCCATGATGCGATTGGTGACCAGTTGATTTGCATATTCGTTGATAACGGATTATTGCGTTTGAACGAGGCACAAATGGTTCAGGAAGCTATCACAAAAAAAATTGGGGTAAACGTAATTTTCGTTGACGCAGCAGATAGGTTCCTGGGGGAACTGTCGGGAGTCACAGATCCGGAAACAAAACGCAAAGTTATCGGGCGGGTATTCATTGAAATTTTTCAGGAGCAGGCTGAAGAGTTGACGGATGTCAAGTGGCTAGCACAGGGCACGATCTATCCAGATGTAATTGAATCTGCGGGATCAAAGACGAATAAAGCAAAAGTCATTAAAAGTCATCACAATGTTGGTGGATTGCCAGACACGCTGAATTTGAAGTTGCTTGAGCCCTTGCGTGATCTTTTCAAGGATGAAGTCAGAGTGATCGGTGCCGAACTCGGCCTCGCCGATGAAATCGTCTATCGCCATCCGTTTCCCGGCCCAGGTCTGGGAGTGCGCATACTTGGTGAGGTGAAGAAGAGTTATGCAGACATGCTCCGATTAGCGGATGCCATATTTATCGAGGAATTGACGAGAAACAATCTCTACTACGAAGCCAGCCAGGCATTTGCAGTATTTTTACCGATCAAATCCGTAGGAGTGGTTGGAGATAATCGTGCTTACGATTACGTTGTGAGTCTTCGAGCGGTGCAGACTCTGGATTTTATGACTGCCAACTGCATGCGAATTCCGTACGAGATTCTGGAGGTAATTTCCAGCCGCATCGTCAACGAAGTCGCCGGAATCAGCAGGGTCACTTATGACATCTCAAGCAAACCGCCTGCAACGATTGAGTGGGAATGATTCTTCGTCCGGCACACGCTGGCACCTGAGAGCATCAAATCACACATAAATATTTGTAACCTAAGGTTATTTTTCGTTTATTCCTGGTACAGGCTGGGCGGGTGATGAGGGCATGGCGCTTCAACCGGCGCTACACGCTGGATTGCGATAGGAAGTACCCGTGTTTATCGGGGACGGTCCAAGGCTAGTTCTTTGGCAGCGCCCAGGGTATTGCAGGGCAACTTCACGCAATGTCCGGCGCACTGAGCGTTCGGATTCTTTACGCTGCGAATACCCTCCCGTTTCTCACTGGCAGATCAACGCATTCGTCCTCCCAAGTCGAGTCCGGGCCCGGTACACTATTTTCAAGCCGATCATTCTTCAGCATGAGCAGGCCAACAGAGGCTTCAACCGGTCGTTGTCTTGTTTGAGAGCAGTGACTTTCGTGGTGTGGGCTGCCCGTTTGGCAGCCCCGGCCACGAGTTGTTTTTTGGCTTTAAGAAACGCCTTGCTCCAGCGCTAGTACACGTTTTGATTCATACCTTCCCGGTACCACCGCCCGGCGATACTGGCTTCACCTCGCAGGCTATCCAGAACGATTCGGATGTTCTCTTCTGCAAAATACGTACGCCGGGTCTGGCGTCGAATGTCTTTGACGGCTTTCCCCTGAATCGTATTGACTCATTTCCTGACTCCTGTTGCGTATCGTTAACTTAACAGAAGTCTCTCTTGATATTTAACTCAGTTTGGCTTCACATCCTTTGACGGGATACAATTTTTCAAACTATGTATCTAGTACTGGTGCCTCGCGCGATCTCATAGCGATGTCAGTCGGAACCTTCCGCACCAAACGGAGGCTTTGATCATCGGACCGATACGATCTCGTATGGACTTCGTATTGCTGAGGATTTATTAGTCATGCAGATTCACGTGCAGTAAATCAAACCTTCCAGCTCGAAGCTGGGTAGCGAATGATGCCATTGGATCGTTGCAACTATGTGGGAAATGCTTACCAGCGTTTCCCACCACCACCGGATCTCTTTTCTTGGGGCTTCGCTTCATTGACTTTGATTTCGCGGCCGTCGAGGCTGGAACCATTAATTTCTTGGATCGCTTTCTGCGCCTCTGCATTGCTCGACATCTCGACAAAAGCAAAACCCTTGTTCTGACCTGTATCGCGATCTGTGATCACATTTATGGATTCAACCGTGCCGCACTTGCTAAAAGTATCCTGCAGAGTTTGCTGGTTGGCTGAGTACGGTAAATTACCTACATATAGTTTCATTGTTTAAGTCCTCGCTCGATTATCGAGCCTTGTGTGCGCATTTCCGGTATTCAATCAATTAGCACAGGTTTTGCTGTTCCATTGACATAGTGTCAACGAAATCAGGAATTAGAAGTGATTGCCGAAGACTGGCGGAGAAATAAAACTCTTGAAGTGAAAGCGGGATAGGAATTTCTAATCTAATAGTACCATACACCACAAATCAAGGATAGCTATGATTAATAGGAGATGGAATTACGTTTCATTCATAAAGAACCCCTGACTGTCTTTAGACTACAAAGTGAATGTCCGCTATTGGCCGAAAGCGGA
>JAKZRU010000068.1:0-14041 GCA_047517965.1 Gammaproteobacteria bacterium
GTTACCGGTGCAGAACTCGCAGGCGCAAAAATTCTTCTATCTGAGGATTTTGAAGCGGTTCCGGGAATGGGGGTAACAAGCAATGTCGATGGTAAACAGGTAGCAATTGGCAGTGCGAGATTTCTTGAATCACTCGGCATAGAAGACTGCGGCTCCTTCCTTGCTACCGACAATCAAATCGCCGTTGAAAGCACAATCGTCTTTCTTGCGATTGACAATCAGCTTGAAGGATTTATTGAAATCTCCGATCCGATCAAGGAGACCAGCGCCGCTTCCATTCAAGCACTTCAATCACAGGGAATTCGCGTAATCATGGCAACTGGAGATCAGCCCATCACAGCCAATGCCATAGCAGCCAAATGCGGTATTGAATTAGTGCACGCCGCCGCCCTGCCTCAGGACAAAGTGGAAATCATCAAAGACCTCCAGAAACAAGGTTTTCCGGTTGCAATGGCCGGAGACGGAATCAATGATGCTCCAGCTCTGGCTCAATCCGATGTCGGAATCGCCATGGGAAGCGGAGCGGATGTCGCACTGGAATGTGCTGGCATAACCATACTGAGTGGTGACCTGCAGGGAATCGTTCGTGCCAGATCATTGGCAGAAGCGACCATGAGGAATATTCGTCAAAATCTGTTCTTCGCTTTCGTCTACAACCTGATCGGAGTTCCAATCGCAGCCGGTGTGCTGTATCCGTTCTTCGGTGTGCTTCTGTCACCGGTATTTGCGGCAGCTGCAATGAGCCTGTCTTCCGTTTCAGTTATCAGCAACGCATTGCGGCTGCGGCGCGTCAAACTCTAGTTTCATGAATCAGGAGAGAATTTCCGGATCAGCCCTTCTTACGCGGCCAGGCAATATTCAGACAGACGGCTGCAGCCGCGCCTAGCAAGAGTGTAAGAAATCCAAATCCGTCGCTGTTCCAGTCGAGAATGGCAGCGATGAGTGTTGCACTGCCTAGCAATGTAAAAAAGAGCCCTCTATATCTCGCATCCAGTCCGCGCGATGAACGCCCGCTGCCGATGCCTTGTTCGCGCATCTGGTTTTCCTGCATGTTTGACAGCACGCTATGCACCAATCGAGGAATTTCAGGGGCAACCGAAATCCAGTGCGGTGATTCCATCTTTATGTTCTCATTTAGTCTACCGACGCTAAATCGCTGTCTTGCCCAGCCTTCAAGTACCGGGCGCACAGTCTTCGATATGTCGAGTTCTGGATCAAGCATTCTCGTCAAACCTTCCAGATTCAGATAGGTTTTCTGAAACAGGAGCAGCTGCGGCTGAATGTTGATGCCAAATTCACGAGTCATGCGAAACAGTCGCCCCATCAGCCTGCCGAATGAAATTTCTCCAACCGGCTGATTAACGTATTGCTCACACACCGTTCGGATGCTGACTTCAAAGCGCTGCAATGAAATATCGTGCGGTGCCCAGCCGGCACGGATATGTGCATTAACAGCAGCCTGGTAATCCCGACGCAGAATCGCCATAATGTTTTCTGCAAGATACTGTCGATCAATATCAGTCAAATTCCCCATGATGCCGAAATCAACGATCCTAAGCTGCCCGGATTCCGATACAAACAGATTGCCAGGATGAAGATCACCATGAAAAAAACCGTCATAGAATGCCTGCACAAAAAATGATTTGACTAGATTCTCAGCCAGTTCCGTCAAGTCAATTCCGGCATTCTTCATGTTTTCAATTTCCCGGATTGGAAATCCGCCCACCCGTTCAATTACCATCACATTTGAACGGGTATGATTCCAGTAAACCTTTGGAACATAAACAAATTCATCTTCTTGAAACCGAGTTCGAAAACGGTTCGCATTGGCAGCTTCAATCATTAGGTCGAGGCTGTTGACCATGGTCTCTCCGTAGGTTTTGACGGCTTCGACTGCATGGTAATTTTTTGCTTTCGGCCAAAACGTCCTGAACAGTCTCGCCAGAATCAGCATGACTTCAACATCACGGCTGATCTGACTGTTAACATCCGGGCGCAACACTTTAACAACAACCTCGTCTCCGTTCTGCAGTACTGCGTGATGTACCTGAGCAACTGAAGCAGAAGCTACGGATATTTCATCGAACTGACTGAAAATCGACTCGACCGGCGCACCCAAAGACTTTTCAATTATTGCTTTAGCCTCTCTGCTGTCAAATGCCGGAACCTGATCCTGCAGCAGGCTCAGTTCCTGAATAATGTCCTCAGGAAACAGATCTGGACGAGTCGACATGATTTGACCGAACTTGACAAAAATGGGGCCCAGCTCTTGAAGCGCTTCCCGCAAACGTACTGCATATGGCTTCCCTTGATCATAGTAGGATGCGCCAAACAGCAGACTCATCAGGTATTTGACCAGCCGGAATTTAAGGTAGGGTTCTAAATCCGTATCCAGTCCATATTGACGAACAATTTTCCCAATCTGCCATAGCCGTTGAAAATGCGTAGTGATATTCATGCAGAATTTACCTTTTCAGACGGTCCGTGCGCTTTGACAGACGATCCACACTCGCCTGCAATTCATCGACATTGTCCATGAATTTCTCTACACGAGAACGAGGAGGGAGAAGATAGGTTTCCTCAGCCAGAACACTTTGAATTTTCTTCGCTAAAGGAGACTGATTGCCTATCACATTTTGTCGACCCCATCGCAGTAGATTGCCAAGCTGCCTTGCTGGGACATCACCCACTCGCTTGGCCGCCTCTTCTTCCCAGTCGAATTCAGTGTTGCTGAAAATTCCGTACAATCGGTGCGCCAATTTCATGTCTCCGACAATATCCAAGTTTTCAATCTGTGTCGGATTCAGGTTGCCAGAAGTCAATGCCTTGGCGAAATTCGCGATAGTACCGCGAACCGTCAAATCTGCATCTCCATCCATATCGCTGCCAACCGATACGATTCCGTCCTGTACGGTCAACACAATATCATAACGAATATCTGCAATCTGTAAGTGAACTGCCTTGTCCTCAAATTCATTCAACGACTCTTGCAGGCTTGGGTTTGTCTGCACTGCGCTGTTGATCGCTGCACTCAACGCATCCGAAAACGTGACTCCAATGAAATTTGTGTAGGGATTGGGCATATCCGGAATTACTGCCTTAGATTTTCCACCCGACGTGCAGTGCAACAATTCCACCTGTTAGATTGTGATATTCAACCCGTTCAAATCCCGCTTCTGCCATCATGTCTGCAAGTTTCTCCTGATTGGGGTGTTTTCGAATGGATTCGACGAGATATTGATAACTTTCACGGTCTGAAGTAACAAATTCGCCCAAACGAGGAATAACATCGTAAGAGTATCGGTCATAGAGTTTTTCCAGCAAGGGGATTACGGGTTTTGAAAATTCCAGTATCAGCAACCGCCCGCCTGAACGCGCAACTCTATACATGGATGACAGCGCCTTATCAATTCGAGTTACATTTCGAAGACCGAACGAAATAACCACGCAATCAAAACTGTGTTCAGCAAAGGCGAGATTCTCTGCATCGGTCTGAACGCACTGCAATCGATTCAGATAGCCTTGGTCAATCATCCGGTCCTGTCCCACTTTCAGCATTGACTCATTGATATCTGTCAGAACGATGCTGCCTTTGGGGCCGAGCTTCTTTGCAATCGCCAGACTTATATCTCCAGTTCCACCCGCAACATCCAGCACGCGACTGTTGTGACGAATTCCGCAATAGGCGACAGCCAGACGTTTCCAGATTCTATGAACACCGAATGACATCAAGTCATTCATCAGGTCATATCGGTTGGATACCGAACTGAAAACCTGCTCGACAAGGCTGTCTTTTTCAGACTCGCTTACCTTGCGAGAACCGAAATGCGTGGATGCATCGCGCTTGTTGTCCAAAGACATGACTCGCCTATGGTGCAATTTCCTTGCGCTGATATCCTGCTTCTTTCAACCGGTCCAGATACGATTGCCAGTATTTTTCTTGGTTGATTCCCAGTTCATACAGCAGGTCCCAAGAATAGATTCCAGTGTCATGTCCATCATCGAATTTCAGCACGACTGCGTAGTTTCCAACCGGTTCAATTGCCCAGATGTTTACTCGTTCCTTGCCATATTGAAGAACCTGCTGGCCTGGTCCATGACCCTGAACTTCCGCTGACGGAGAGTACACGCGCAGAAATTCACATCCCAACTGGAAACTATTCCCGTTATCGAAACTGATCTCAAGCAGATGGGATTGCTTGTGGAGTTTGATTTCAGTAGGTCTCGTCTTGCGTTCCACAGTAAAACCTTTCCTATAAGCCCTGCTTCACTGCAGCCATTCGGCAATACGTTCCGAAAAATAACTGAGCACGCCATCTGCACCGGCTCTTTTGAAACTCATGAACGATTCCAGTATCACCGTTTTTTCGTCAAGCCAGCCATTCTGTATTGCAGCCATCAACATTGAATACTCACCGCTCACCTGATATACAAATGTCGGCATACCAAATTCCGCCTTCACCCGATGCAGCACATCCAGATACGGCATTCCGGGTTTCACCATCACCATGTCCGCACCTTCGGAAATATCCATCGCCACCTCCCGAATCGCTTCATCGCCGTTCGCTGGGTCTATTTGATAAGTTCGCTTATCTCGTCCCGCCAGTTCCGAAGCAGAGCCTACTGCGTTTCGAAACGGGCCATAGAATGCGGAAGCGTATTTCGCCGCATACGACAAAATCAAAACATTGGTAAATCCCTCCGACTCCAGTGCATCTCGAATCACACCGACCCGTCCATCCATCATTTCAGAGGGTGCAATGATTTGTACCCCTGCGCGCGCTTGCGACAGCGCCTGTTTGACAATTACCTCAAGTGTTACGTCATTTTCGACATATCCTTCAGAGTTGGTAATGCCATCATGCCCGTCAATGGTAAACGGATCCAAAGCAACATCAGCCATGACGCCAATCTCCGGGACCGCATCTCGAATTGCAGAAATTGCACACTGTACAAGTCCGTCGGGATTGAATGCTTCTTCAGCATTTGCAGATTTCTTCTGCTTGGGAACAACCGGAAAGACGGCGATTGCCGGAATTCCAAGATCGTACAGGCGTTTCGCTTTCTCAATCAGCAAATCTATGCTCAGACGTTCAACTCCCGGCATGGAGGAGACAGGTTCAAAATGACTGCTTCCCTCACAGACAAACACCGGCTGAATCAGATCATCGGGCGATAGCGTAGACTCGCGAACCATTCGCCGACTGAATTCATAACTGCGCAGGCGACGCAGGCGGGTCTGTGGAAAATTTGCGGGAGGCATATGGGTTCTACTTCATTTCAAGGAAAATCTGCCACGACGAGTGCGCGATTCTTCCTATTCGGCATTCAGTTCAACTTCAATGACGCGCTTGATTTCTTCTGCGATGTCGGGAACTGAACCTGAAGCGTCCACTGAGCGAAGCAGTCCAGCCCTTTTATAATTGTCAAGCAGCGGTTTGGTTTCAGTGTCATACACAGAAAGTCTGTGCTTAATCGATTCTTCGTTGTCATCAACTCGATGCAACAGTTCGCCTGCTTCACCGCAATCATCGCAACTGCCTTCTACTATCGGAGGATTGAAAAAAATGTTGTAGATTCTTCCGCAAACTGTGCAATTTCTTCGCCCTGACAACCGCTTTACCAATGCCTCGTGCCCAATGGCCAGGTGAAGTACAAAATTCAGCGGGCTGTCACGATTTGCGAGAATGACATCCAGCTCCTCAGCCTGGTGAATGCTTCGAGGAAATCCGTCAAGTAGAAAACCTTTGGATACATCAATTGCGTCCAGATGATTTGCAATCAATTCCAGTACCAGATGATCGGGAACCAAGCTGCCTTGCTGCATGATCTCGCATGCCTGGTTACCAAGTCTGGTGCCGGCTTTGACGGCTTCCCGCAGCAAATCACCGGTGGATATGTGTGCGATACCATATCGATCAACAACAAACTTGGCTTGGCTTCCTTTACCCGAACCTGGCGGTCCAAGGAATACAATTCTCATCATTCTTTAAATTCCAAGATAGATTCTGCAAAGGCTACTTTCAAAATACAAACGCGAAAGGCAAAGACAGAATATTTCAACACGTTGCAATATCAGCATTGTTTTAGCATACAAAATATCAACTTTCATTTTAATAGCAAATCAAGTTCAACATGTATTATTAGTACTGCCCAACATGATATGTCTGAAGGATGCAGCAAGTTTCCAGTGCAAAACGAGCTTGTCGATTTGGATTTATCCAGCACAGAGTCTAGAACAGGGTGTTGATTGGGTTCATAATAGGTAGGATGAAAACAATCATGAAACTTAACGACCCCTGTGGAGCACAGATCCACTTTGTGTCTCTCGCGGAGACATCTATGCAGTGGCGTTTGCCGTGGTTACTGAGAAGGATGAACGCGACAAATGGATGCAACAGACTTTGATCAAGTTACGCAATCGACGTTTATCGAAATCAGACAAACGCATGGTAGTCCGTAACCTGATGAAGGTGAGCGGAGATTCACGCTAGCCGACCACCCAACTGATCGGGCAGTATATGCATTGGGGCCGATTGCAGGAGCGTTAGCGCGCGGTTCGAGGATGTGCTCGACGTTATATTGATGAAGACGCAGTGATGTTAGCGGAAATTGACTGTCTTCAAGTCACGTCCAACGGTTTAGCAGTAAAGAAGATGTAGGAGTTCACGCGGCGTGTATATGGAAACCTACGGTTTTGTCGACTACCCGGAATATCAGTCTCGCATATCTATAATTTGCGTAAATTGAAGGCGAGAGCGGACGGCGTGGAGTACAGACCATCTATCCGCTTTTGTCAGCTATGCTGATTTACGTGACAAGGTAAAGTAAAAAAGAAAATTGATCGAGGTTGGACAATGTTGTAAAACAATATTAGCGGTCTCTGACAGATGTTGTCTAAATTACAAATTCGATCAAAGTGATTATTAAATTTCAAGTCAGAACAGACATTGATTGAGCGCTTCATGACATGGATGATTCCATGAAATCTACATCATTCACATCAACCAGCTTGACAACAATGAGACTGAAAGAAGTTGTATCGAAACTATGTGAACAAGTGGATGCAATTCAATCAATTTGAGGATAATTCCATCAATTGTATTGATCCATTAAATGTAAATAATTGGCTGAAATAGCCGGCATTGCCATACGTTTCCCATGAAAAACGTCTCTCAAATTTGTTGGAGATCATAAGATGAATCACACGACACCACCAACCATCGGCCCGCCCAGAATTGAGTATCTCAAAGTGCGAAATTTCCGTGCGCTGCGAGAGGTTGAGTTCAGAGACTTGACGCCAATGACGGTACTGCTCGGTCCGAATGGCAGCGGGAAATCCACGGTGTTCGATGTTTTTGCGTTTCTCGCGGAGTGTTTCGAGGCAGGTCTTCGCCGAGCTTGGGACCGGCGCGGGCGGGCTCGGGAAATAAAAACTCGCGGTGCCGAGGATGCAGTGACAATCGAGATTAAATACCGTGAACAACCAGGGACGCCGCTCATTACCTATCATCTGGCTGTCGACGAGCGAAACCGCGCACCGGTGATCGTCCACGAATGGCTAAGATGGAAACGTAAACGTTACGGGGCGCCATTTCGCTTTCTTGAATATCAAAGCGGGCAGGGGCAGGCGGTCAGCGGTGAACAACCGGACAGAGATGACCAAAGGGTTGAAACTCCACTCAAATCACCTGACCTGCTTGCAGTCAACGCACTGGGACAATTCCAAGAACATCCCCGTGTGGCGGCGTTGCGCGATTTCATCATGGGCTGGCATCTGTCCTATCTTTCTGCTGACAACACCCGTGGCCAACCGGAAGCGGGGCCGCATGATCAGTTGACCAGAACTGGAGATAATCTAGCCAACGTCCTCCAGTATCTAAGCGAACAACATCCGATTCAGCTTGAACGCATCTTCTCCGTACTACGCGAACGAGAGCCTCGCATTGAACGCGAAATGGCAGAAACCATGCAAGATGGTCCGTTGTTGCTACAGATCAAGGATGCTCCTTTTGATAACCCGGTATTGGCACGTTTCGCTTCCGACGGGACATTGAAGATGTTAGCATATCTGGTGCTACTGTACGACCCAGCACCGCCCCCATTTATCGGCATTGAGGAGCCGGAGAACTTTCTGCACCCGCGACTGCACCACGAACTGGCCGAGGAGTGCCGAGAGGCCAGCACGCGAACCCAATTGCTTATCACGACCCATTCGCCGTACTTTCTCGATGCTCTGCGACCCAAGGAGGTACGCATTCTATGGCGCGACGAACAGGGTTACACACACACGCGACCTGTCAATGATGTGTGTGGCGTTCCGGAATTCGTAGATGCGGGTGCGCAGCTCGGCGACTTGTGGATGGAGGGGCAGTTTCGAGTGGGTGATCCATTAACCGGACAAGGTGCTCCGACTGCCGATCTCGATACAAAAGCGAAATGAGTCCCAAACACTTGGAAGTGTTGTGTGAGGAGCGCTCAATGGAGGAGTTTCTGCAAACACTATTGGCTCGCATGTTGGTGGGAGAATCGACGTTTGCAATCCATTCCTTTCAAGGAAAAAACGACATGCTGAAAAAGTTGCCAATTCGTCTACGCGGCTATTCCAATTGGATGCCTGAAAACTACCGAATCGTGGTAGTGCTCGACCGAGATGACGACGACTGTCGAGTGTTGAAAAACCAACTCGAAACCATCGCGACCAAGTCGGGACTGATTACCCGCTCGCGAGCCGGCGGTCATCCGTGGCAAGTGGTCAATCGGATCGCCATTGAAGAATTGGAAGCCTGGTACTTTGGCGATTGGAAAGCGGTATACAAGGCGTTTCCAAGAGTACCGCTAACCATTCCGAATAAAGCCCGCTACCGTAATCCCGATTCAATCCAGGGAGGCACCTGGGAATCGTTCGAGCGCGTCATGAAACGCTGCGGCTATTTCAAAGAAGGACTGAGAAAGGTTACAGCAGCGCAAGCTATAGCAATACACATTGACCCGGCGCGTAGCCGCTCAACCAGCTTCAAATATTTCTACAATGCCATCGTCGAAGCGATCGTATGAGCAACTTGCCGGACAAGGATCAGGAAAACAACCCCTTCCCCCGATCTGTGTCAGCGCTCTAAGTTAACTGAGCACTGTAGGGAATTTTCAGATTAGCACTGACAGACGTTCTCGATATGAAGACGCCCTACGAAAAGTTCAAGTCGCTGCCGGATGCGAGGCAATATTTGAAATTGGGCATAACGATTGAAGAGTTCGATGTATTCGCGACTCAGTACAGCGATATTGAAGCGGGCGTCGTGTACGGACCGCACACAAAAACTAATTCTTACCATTCAACGAACTCAAGCCTAAAGGAGAAAAGAGAAATCGAAGAAGGATAAATGGCACAGGCATATCATCCTTTTTTCAAATCAGAGAAGGACTTGGCACACTCGATGAAATTTATTACGATCGAATAATGATTTTGTAGAGGTTAATTTTCAGGTTCATTTCTGAATTGGAAATCACTTTTTTGCTTGTTGGTTGCTGCCTTTATAATTTGGTTTGTGCTTGATTACACTGAAAATGAATTAAACTCAATCCAGCAGGTTTTGAGCCATCGCTACAAGGCAGAAATTGAAATATTTCTCGCCGACTGTGAGGTTCAACTTGATAAGGAAAAGGATGAAATCGTAGAACGCCCTGCGGTTTATTGGAGAGCTTTGGACTGTAATTTCGTTGTGGTAAAGATGGATCAAGACAAGTTTGAAGGGCGTTACTTTTATCAACCAAGCGAGCATTTCAGTGACGCACAGCAGGAATATTCAGACGTCGCTAATTGCGTAACTGCGCTTCTAAGGAACCAGGCCGATCAATACAAAGAAGTGAAAGGAGTCACCTCAGGCTTGACCGGAGCTGATTTGAACTGACTCCCGTGCACTTATTCCATTTTCATTACTGATGTCAAAGGCCAGCAACCTTCTCTACGCTCAATCGGGTGGCGTTACTTCCGTCATCAACGCTTCCGCCGCTGCTGTAATTGAAACGGCCCGCGAACACCCTCAGGCAATCAACAAAGTGTACGCGGCAAAAGACGGAATTCTCGGCATCCTTGCCGAGCAGTTGATCGATACGAGTCAAGAATCTCCTGAATCAATTCAGGCGCTTCGACACACCCCTTCCGGTGCCTTTGGCTCCTGTCGCTACAAACTGCAGGATCCCAAAAATCAAAGCCAGGAATTCGAGCGCATCATCAATGTTTTTGAGCAGCACGATATCCGCCATTTTCTCTATAACGGCGGTGGCGACTCTGCAGACACCTGTCTCAAACTTGCGCAGCAATTGAAAGGGCGGATTGACGGCATGACCGTCAACCATATTCCGAAAACCGTCGACAACGATCTGCCAATTACGGACTGCTGCCCTGGCTTTGGGTCGGTGGCGAAATACATTGCGACATCCACTCGAGAAGCGAGTTTTGATGTAGCAGCCATGGCGAGCACATCAACAAAAGTGTTCATCATCGAGGTCATGGGACGCCATGCAGGCTGGATTGCCGCTGCTGGAGGACTAGCTTCTGACCCAACTACTGAAATTCCACTAGTCATTCTTTTTCCTGAGATCCCGTTCGACCGAGCTCGATTTGTTCAAAAGGTAAAAGAAAGCGTTCAGGCCAATGGCTATGTTTCCATCGTAGTGTCGGAAGGCACGCGTTATGAAGACGGTAAATTTTTGGCTGAACAGGGTACGCGGGACGCTTTCGGACATGCTCAGCTAGGCGGAGCCGCGCCAGTTGTTGCACAGATTGTGCGAGATGAACTCGGCCTGAAATACCACTATGCAATAGCCGACTATCTGCAGAGATCTGCAAGACACATCAGTTCAAAAACGGATGTGGAACAAGCCTATGCCTTAGGCAAAGCTGCGGTGGAATATGCAGCTGCCGGGCGCACTGCGCTCATGCCATCAATCCGCAGGTTGTCCAACAATCCCTATCAGTGGGATATTATTGCCGCCGATCTTGCAATGGTGGCCAATCAGGAAAAAATGTTGCCGCGAGAATATATTACCGAAGACGGCTTCGGAATTACTGACGAGGCGCGCCAATATCTCGCGCCTCTGATCGTCGGCGAAGACTACCCGCCTTACGCCAATGGACTCCCACAGTATGTTCGCCTTAGGAATCAATTAATTACACCAAGGCTTCCCGCCAACTGGAAAAACGGAGACTGAAAATTATGGTAATGACAATTGACAAGGCCCGCGAACTACTAGAAGTGCAAGTTAGATTCGGTGGCTATTACAATCGCAATTCCACTCGCATGATTCTCGCCGATGTGCAACGCGAGCACGGAATTCCAGCCGCTGACGCGTTAATTCAGGAATTCGATTTGGAAAACGTATTCGGCATCAAGCCGGGTACTGTATTGAGTACCCCAGGCAACAAATAGCCGGTTGGAAGGTAACGACCGGCTATTGCAGTAACAACAACCGGTCGAAATACTTTCAGTTTGAGTTCTCTATAGCAACGGAGCGATTACCAGACTTACAATTGCCATTACGTTGATCAGAATATTCATTGAGGGTCCGGAGGTATCTTTGAAAGGATCGCCAACTGTGTCTCCGACCACCACCGCTTTATGAACTTCCGAGCCTTTTCCGCCTAGATTTCCGCTTTCAACATACTTCTTGGCATTGTCCCAAGCTCCGCCAGCATTGGCCATCGTCAACGCCAGCAGAACACATCCAATCAATGCACCGCCAAGCATTCCGCCCAGCGCTTCGGGCCCGAGTGGAGAGAATCCGACTACAACGGGAGCCGCTACAGCCAGGACGCCAGGAGGAATCATGCGTTTCAATGCAGCTTTCGTGGCAATATCAATGCAGCGTTCCGTGTCCGGCTTGGCATTCCCTTCGAGCAGGCCGGGAATCTCTTTGAACTGCCGTCGAATCTCCTTGATCATGTCGAATGCGGCTTCACCCACCGCTGTCATTGTCATGCTACCCACTAGAAATGGGAATATTCCGCCGAGAAACATTCCTGTAAGAACTACGGGATCATTGATCTGCAATGAAAAATCAGGATTATTTTGACTAACCGTTTCAATGTATGCAGTGATGATCGCAAGCGCAGCGAGTGCCGCGGCGCCGATTGCAAATCCTTTTCCGATTGCGGCTGTGGTATTGCCCAATGCGTCTAGAGAATCGGTAATCTCTCTGGTTTTTTCTCCGAGTCCTGCCATCTCTGCAATGCCTCCGGCATTGTCTGCAACCGGACCATAAGCATCAATCGCCATAGTCATTCCTACCGTTGCCAACATCCCAACGGCTGCGATTCCGACTCCGTATAGGCCAGCCAACATACTCGCAACATAAATGATCGTGCACAACGTCAGCAACGGCACGACTACAGACTGCATGCCGACTGCCAAACCTATGATCATGACGGTCGCCGGGCCGGTTTCACCGCCTTTGGCAATCTTCCGGACTGGTTTGCCACTGGTGTAATAGTCGGTCACAATGCCAATCACGATCCCACCGGCTGCTCCGACCAGTACTGCGCCCCAGACCCGCAAATCTACGCCTACCCAAGAGACAACTGCCGCCGCCGCGGCAATGAAGATGACAGAGGCGCTTACTGTACCGACCCTGAGTGCCACTGCGGCAGATTTTTTCGTAAAAATGCGAACCAGAATGATTCCTGCCAGAGAGCACAGAATTCCTGCAGAAGAAAGTGCCAGCGGCAGAAACATCAGGCTGTTCTGAGCTCCCAGTTCGGAATTGCTCAGGATAGCTGCGATCGCAATACTTGCGATCATGGCACCACAGTACGATTCGAAAATATCCGATCCCATACCTGCGACATCGCCTACATTGTCGCCAACATTGTCCGCAATTACGCCAGGGTTTCTAGGATCATCTTCTGGTATTCCCGCTTCAATCTTGCCCACCAGGTCGGCACCGACGTCCGCGCTTTTTGTAAAGATGCCACCTCCCACACGAGAGAATAGAGCGACGGAAGAGGCACCCATGCCGAAGCCATGAATCGCATGTGCCGAATGCGGGTCCGACCCAAATAACAGATATAGCAGCCCCAGTCCGAGCAGACCCATGGCGGCGACGGTCATGCCCATAATAGAGCCGCCGAAAAATGCCACCGTCAATGCTTCCGAAGCGCCTTGAGTATGAGCTGCCGTAGTGGTTCTGGCATTCGATTTGGTCGCTGCGTACATTCCAATATAGCCAGCGCTGCCGGAGCAGAACGCGCCTAGTAGAAATGCATACATGGTGTTCAAACCGAGATCGGAAATTGCGATCAATATGGCAACGATGATCACGAATCCGACAAGAATGGTATATTCGCGTCGCATGAACACCATAGCCCCCTTGTGAATTTCGGCTGAAATTTCGACGACCTTGCCTTCTCCTTCCGGATATCTTTTCACAAGACCGAAAATTACCCATGCTGAAATCAGCCCAAGAATTCCGAGTGTTACGGGAATCCAACCGCTTGCGTTCATGAATATCTCCCTGAATTAATTCCAAATAAGAACCACCGGAGCCTTGATTGGCTTCGTCCCGGCGGTAACGAATTTCAATCGTTAAATTTGATTTCCCGAAAAGCGTTGATGACTTTGTATTTCGACACTTAGCTCAATCGGGTGCTAGAAAGTGGTTAAAAATATCCGATTTTGATTTCAAATTCAATGCGAATGAGCACAGAAACTCGGAAATATTGCATTTTCCAGTATGCATGTTACGTATGTCTGTTAAATCTCTGGATAAACTGAATTTAGACGGGCTTCTTTTTTGCACGAGGATGTGCGCGATCATACTCTTTCGACAGATGACCGAAGTCCAAGTGTGTGTAGATCTGGGTTGTCGAAATATTGGCGTGACCGAGAAACTCCTGAACCGCTCGAATATCGCTGCTTGATTCCAGAACATGCGTTGCGAATGAATGGCGTAGCATGTGGGGATGCACTCGCATCGGGAGACCCTGCTGCATGGCACGAATCTCAATACGCTTCTGTATCGTACGAGTGCTGGGACGCCCGCCTCT
>JAKZRU010000069.1:0-31103 GCA_047517965.1 Gammaproteobacteria bacterium
ATTTGAACCCAGGCCCAGGCATCAAAATTACATCCCCAGGCAAATTGGCAATCTCCCGCTGATTGGTTTTCTCACGGTCATCGGAGACATAAAATCGTCCATGACCGGCTAGAACAAACAGGCAGATCATATAACGATAGTCGTTTCGGTCTCGATGGGGAGTAATACCAGCGCTTCCGGGCACGTACTTTTGGATTATCCAATCATTGAAGACGACTCCATCATCAAAGAATTCCGTTCCAGCCACGGATTGGTCGAACAAGGTTTGGAATTCCTTTGTCAATTGGCCAAAAAGTCCATGAAGATTCAATTGATCTTGCAGAAACATTTCCTGACGTACTTTATTTTGGCCGCTGCCAATGTAATTGGAGATTTCACGAAGCGGATACTGCCGAGCTTCCTTGAGAAGCGCAAGCCGAAATTTGTCCGACAATGTTGGAACAGATAGTGCAGGTATGTGTTGCAGTAATCGAATTGCGCCAGCCAGATGCTGCGGAGTTGTTTCAAAGCTAAAACTATTCATGAAAGTTGTAGTATTCTAAGTATTTCTTAGAAGGGCCGTGCCACAGCGTATTTGTGAATAACTTCGCGAGATGATTCTTGCTTTGCACTACTACGGATAAAATTAACTTGACAGTGCATAAAACATCATAGGGATTGAAGTATTGAATCAAATTTTAAGTCGTAACTTTTGCAGGGTGCGATTAGAATATTTTGCGTCGGAGAAAAATGGAGACTGGATGTATGAGATAGATTCAAATTTTACATAACGAACACAAATACAATAAAATTAGCGATGCGTTTCAATTTATTTAGAATATACAAAACGAAAGTATTGAGAATGTATCTGAATGAATTATCGAGGCGAGAGGAGAAAATATGGCCGCTGTAAACGATTTGGGTTCGCGTCTTGCTGAAATTAAAGGGGCGCAGGTAATCAAAAGCTTTTGTTACACTTGTCCTTGGCAGTGTCCAACGGAGGTATTTGTACGCGACAATAAAATTGTGTATCACAAAGGGAATCCTGAATCCCCTAACAACATCGGGTCCCGGTGCGCAAAAGGGATGGCGAGTTGGCATGTGACACGTGATCCTGATCGTCTGAAATATCCGATGCTGCGGACAAATCCCAAAGGAGAAGCAGGGCGCTTCAAGCGTATTTCATGGGACGAAGCCTACTCGTTCATTGCTGAAAAACTAACTTCCATCGCTAAAGATTTCGGTCCTGAAGCGGTGGCTCTGACTTGTCACCACGATCCCAATACCCAGTTTTATCGGCATTTGCTCGGCGAACTTTATGGTTCACCGAATATGTATTCCCACACATCAGGCTGTGAGCAGGATCGCAGATCGGCCTGCCTGACTTTGTTCGGGCATGTTTTTCCAATGCATGATTTTGCCCATTCAAAATATGTCATGCTCTGGGGCATGAACAATCTGGGCGCAAATCAAGGGCTGTGGGAGAGCAGAGCCCTTATTGATGCGCAGAAGAAAGGGTGCAAGCTGGTGGTGGTCGATCCGAATTTTACCGAAACCGCACAAAAGGCAGACGAGTGGGTTCCCATCAATCCAGGGACCGACGGTGCCTTGGCGCTCGCAATGTGCCACAGCATTGTTAGCAACCGAATGTACGATGTAGATTTCACGAATAACTACTGTAACGGCTTTGACGGATTTCGCGAACACCTGCAGGAAAATGGCTATACACCTGAGTGGGCGGCACCGATCTGCGGGGTAAGCAAAGACACGATTGTACGGCTAAGCCGAGAGTTTGCTACAACCAAGCCATCAATGTCAGCTATTTTCAAAGGATCTGGATATTACACCAATGGTGCGGACGCCGGGAGAGCCTGCTATGCGTTGAACGCAATTTGTGGAGAAGTGGACAAGCCGGGAAATCTTCATCTCAAAGACTGGGCGCCCCTTGGGTTGCCGGTCAATATTCCGGAGGAGGCGAGGACTGCACCGACCAAGGGAGCGCTTCACGCCGCCATGGGCTACCCTTTAGCTCCGGACCTTCCGAACTCCAAACTGCCGGAAGCGGTTATTGATGGAAATCCGTATCCAGTCAAAGGACTGTTTGTTCATGCTACAAATCCGGTAATGAGCGATCCGAACCGAGACCGAGTTCTTGAAATGTTCAAACACTTGGACCTGGCCGTAGCCTGTGAGCTTTATATGAGTGAAACAGCACTTGAATGCGATATTGTTTTGCCGGAAACCTCATTCTACGAACAGGCAGAAATACGTCAAGGCATGTGGCTTGGCCCCGAGGTCATTCTGTGCCAACCAGTCGTTCCAGCGGTAGGGGAATCGAAACCGCCTTACGAAATTGCCAAAGGAATTGCCGAGAAAATGGGATGGGGTGAGTATTTTCCGTATGAAAAATGGGAGGACTGGGGTGAACTGATGATGGAGAATATACCCATGACTCTGGACGAACTGAAGAACAAAGGATTCTGGGCCGGGGAGATACGCTACAACCGAGTGCCGGAAGGGTTGCCAACACCTTCCGGAAAGATTGAAATACATTCCAGTAGTTATGAAGAGGCTGGATTTAACGGTTACCCTGAATATACTGAGCGGTCAGTGATTCCCGACGATGATTATCCTCTGCAGCTGACTCATTCTAAGTTGAGCATGCACTGTAACCTCGTGACTCAGAACAACCCTTACCTAATGGAGATATGCGGAGAGAACTGGGTCGAAATAAACAGCTTAGATGCTGCCCGATACGGTATCCAGGATGACAGTATTGTGGTAATCGAATCACCAAAAGACAGTATTGAAATTAAAGCCAAGGTTGTTGAGGGTTTGGTACCTGGTTGCGTGAGCGTTCGGCATGGTCATGGATTTGGTCATTGGGCTATGGGCTCCATAGCCAAGGGACACGGTGCGCACTCCAACAATCTCATGGATACTCACACCAGCCCGATCACAGGCGCGAATTGCTACAACGAGTGCAAAGTTCGCGTACGTGCAGCATAAATCAGCGAGAGGAAAAGTCATGCAATATGGATTCTATTTTGATCACAAAAGCTGCGTGAAGTGCCATGCTTGTGAGATTGCCTGCAAATCCTGGAATGAGATCGAAGTCGGGCCTCGCTGGAGGGAAGTTGTAAAGATCGAGTCGGGAACGTTTCCCAATGTGACGGCTATGAATGTCTCAATGGCATGCATGCACTGTGGCGACGCACCTTGTCTTACTGCCTGTCCCGTCAATGCGATTTCCAAGAGAGTTGAGGATGGTATCGTTATTGTCGATCAGAACACCTGTATTGGCTGCGGATTCTGTACTTGGGCTTGTCCATTCAATGCTCCACAGCTGAGCGCGACCGCAGGCAAGATGGAAAAATGCAACTTCTGCCAGACACCCGGCAAGGAGCGGCCGCTGGATATGCCGCGTGCCTGCGAGGAAATCTGTCCAACGGGGGCGATCGTATCGGGGCCGATGTCGGAACTGGCAACAGTGAATCGCGAAAATGCGGCTAAGCGATTATCCTCGCAGGGATATCCAGGCATAGTGATGGATGCAGCATCGAGATTTGCCCCCAATTCATAAACAGATTCTAGAATTTATTATTGTTCGATCGTTGACGGAGATTAACGATGGTTGAGATTATTGGTAATGCGGTTCCGCCGCAACGAAAGAGAGTGATTGACGCACTTCATCTGCGCGAACCCGATCTTGTTCCGGTTGGCCTCTGGGGCACTATCGAGGGATATCAGAATTTACGCAAGGGTATCGGTATGGATTACAAGGCCGATCCCAAAGACTACCGTACGGGTTCGACAACATGGACCACAGACGTGAGTTTCGAGTTGGACCTAGCGCAAAAACTGGATGTGGACTTTATGCGAATTGCAATCGGAACGCCTGGAGGTTCACCAGGATTTCGTGAAATTGCATTCGACGAAATTCCTTTCGATATGGGTATTCCGCCGCCGAACATGGATATTAACGTAGACGAATGGGGAGTGATTCGAAAGTGGACGCCACACGAACAAGGCGGCTACTACGAAATGATCGGATATCCACTGTTTCACGCGACAAGTGCACCTCTTGAAGAAGGCCTACGAATTATCGATGAGTTTCCTTGGCCAGACCCGTGGGATGAATCATGCTGGGAGGATTCTCCAATTCCTGGTATGACGTTGCGGGAATACTGCAAATTCATACATGATGAAACGCCTTTTGCATTAATGGGCCAAGGCGGCCGGGGTGGCATTTTCGAGCAGGCGAAGTATATGGTCGGCTATGCCAAAATATTTTCAGATTTTATTGAATCTCCCGATTTTCTCGAAGTAATGTTAACTCGATTGACGGATATTGAAATCGAGTTCAACAAGGCGATTATCGACGAATGCGGAGAGTATCTCGACTGGATGCGCTTGAGTCCGGAAGACTTGGCAAGTGAGAAAACCGCATTCCTGTCACTGAAAATGTTCGAGCGGCAGGTAAAGCCGCACTATGTACGTGCATTTAATGAAATTAAGGAATATTACCTAAAAAAGAACCCACTGGGTAAAATTCAATTTCATAGTTGTGGAGCGATACCGGAACCCTTCATGCGAGGCTTGATTGAGTCTGGAGTGGACGGCTACGATAGTCTGCCGCCGAAAGTTGCTCGCCACTCGAATCCTGCGGCAAAAAAGCGACAGTTGGGGAAGGAAATGTTTTTTTATGGCGGAATCGACGTGCAGGAAACACTGCCGTGGGGCAGCGTAGAGGACGTGCGACGCGAAGTTCGGCAACGCATCTGGGAAATGGGGCACGGTGGTGGTTATCTGCTGAGTTCATCTCATCGGCTGGAGCACGATGTGCCGACACAGAATGTGCTTGCGATGATTGATGAGGCGAGAACTTACGGCGTGTATCCCTTGCCGAGCGAACCACCGCCAGGCGCCGACACTGGCGAGGGTTATGAATCTTGGACAGGAGAGCGCAAACGCCGAAGACGTCCTGACCGCAACGCTGCGCGAGCAGCTTGATTGTTTTTTTCTTGTAGAATGCGATATGCCGTTAATAATCGAAACTGAAAAGGAATGGGATCTCGAAGATCTTCAGTATGACTTTGAAGACTCCCTAGAAACTGACCGCTGGACGGATGCTCCGCAGGAGATCAAGGAACTGTTTCACGAGATCGAGTGGAACATCATAGATGGCGAACACGAAGAAACATCGGATTTGATTCATCCAGCATTGGAAGCGGAAATTTCGCCGAGGACGCTTGTTGCAGGCCCTATGGCGACAGGAATCGCTGAAGTTGGCCGTCGATTCAAGATGGACGAATACTTTCTGCCGGAAGTCATGATGTCGGCGAAGTGCATGCACTCCGCACTGGGAATTCTGAAACCGCTGATCGTGGCGGAAAAATTGGAGGAAATCGGTACGGTGGTTGTTGGCACTGTGCAAGGTGACTTACACGACATCGGCAAGAAGATTGTTGCCATGATGCTGGAAGCCGCGGGCTTTACCGTCATTGACCTCGGTGTGACGGTTCCGCCAGAAGATTTCATTGCCGCAATACGCGAGCACAAGCCGCAGATTGTCGGTTTTTCCGCCTTGTTGACCACAACCATGAACATGCAATGGGAAACTATCAAGCATATTCAGTCGGAAGGACTGCGCGGGGACGTCAAAGTTTTTGTAGGCGGAGCGCCAATAAGCCAGGCGTGGTGTGACAAGATTGGAGCGGATGCATATGGAGCAGATGCTCTGGTCGCGGTAGAGAAAGCCAAGGCATGCATTCAGGAATTTCGAGATATTAAAGGCGGTGATCCAGCATTGCATGGAGCAATGCTTGCCGTGGATGCACAGCGAGCAGCTGAACAGGCGGCCAAGCTGGAGTCAACCGCTGCAGGCTGAATACGAAAGTTTGATCATGGTGTCGTCAAGCGACTGCCGTCTCAAGAATTAGTGGCATAGGGAGACTATGGTGAGAGCCGTAACGGACATTCGCCGTAGCCGTAGACGTGTAGTTTTGCCATTGGTAGTGGGGATTACGGTTTTCGTATTGCAGTTGTCCGGTCAGTACGGCGCTGGGTTAGGATACGCTTTGCTTCTTGTTTCCGTGGTGTTCTTGACAGGAGGTGTTGCGGCGCTGGGATTACTGGTATTTACGCGGAAATTTTCTGCCGAAACCTTGACTGGTGCGATGAGATGGTTATTTCTTGTCGGTGCTTGGATGTATGTAATTGGTGTGTTCGATCTCTCTGGACACTTTGTCATGGAAGGATTGGCTGGCCGAGTCGAAATGAAGTGGTTGCTATTCGGCCCGACGGCTCTCGCAGCACTGGCCCTTTTCGATATCGGGATGTATCGGATACTCTATCAGAAGATTCGGCCGAGCTGGGATCGTTATCACCGCTACATTTCAAGAGAAAATGCCGAACCGGCATTGATGCGCAAGACATTCCTGGAAGATGTCGTGATGCATTCCAGCCTGTTTTCGGTAAGCGGATTTCGCTGGTTGCGGCATACCTTGATATTTTGGGGTTTTGCATTGTTGTTCGGTGTTGAAGTCATTGCGGTATTCATACGGGAAGGCATTCCGGCTTTCGGCTATGTCGATATCTGGGAAATTGCCGGGCACCCAGTTCGAATTGCCTTTGATTTTGCCTTCGACTTCTTTGGTTTTCTGGTGCTGATCGGGTGTCTGCTTTCCTTTCTTTGGCGGCTTCAGGTTGGCAAATCAGAAGAAAAGAAGTTTGCTGATACGCCGTCGGTACTGTTCCTGTTTTTTGTGGTAGTGACTGGTTTTGTCGTCGAAGCAGCAAGGCTTGCTATTGATGGCTTCCCGGCTGGCAGTTGCTATTCATTCGTCGGTTGGACGATTGCAAGGATGACCTCAGAAAGCGGGCAAGTGCTTGCTGCGGTATACACGCCGATGTGGTACTTTCACGTGTTTGGGTCGTTGGCATTTATAACATACGTACCGGTATTCAGGCTTGTACATTCCTGTGCCACGCCCATTGGAAGAATGATGAATTCACAAAAGAGAATCCTTGCCGACAAACGTATGCACTCGCTATCCGGACTACTGTCAAGCATGAGTAAAAATGATCATAAAAGTTGAGATTGTCACATGAGTCAAGTAATTGCAATTTATGGAAAAACATGTTGCCTGAAATCAGATATAGCGAGAGCTGTTTCGCGTCTTACCGGTTACAAGCTGGCAAGTCGAGGAGAAGCTGTTACAACCCAGGCATTGGTATCGAAGGCAACCAGCGGCGTAGACATTGATCTGGATTACCACAAAAAGCTGGACCAAGAAACAAGGTCAATGACTTCATGGCCAGACCCGGTTTTGATTCTTGAGAGCACTTTCATAGATGCTGTTCTGCAAGGTCTCGAAGGCGTGTTTTATGTGCATCTGAAGTCCGATGACAAGATCAGAAATGAACGCTGGGAACACCGACGAGAAGAGGGCGGAGATCGAACCAGACAAATCGGAGAGGGCGTCAGTCAGCGTGATCAAGACGATGAAAAACTCTGCCGCTTGCTTTATCCGCATGCCAATCACATTGAGCCTGATTTGGAGTTCGATACATCGGATGGCAATGTGGAAGACTACGTCTTACAAATCTGGTCGAAATTCACTGGGGAGGACTTGTCGCATTTGAATGTGGGCGGTTCCACGGCGATGGACAAGAAACAGACCAAAGGTTTGAAACCCGGTGCTTCAGCAGGCGAAGTAGCGATATATAACGCTCTAAGAAACCCTTTCGGCGGATATATCACTGACGATGAAAGCGGTCGAAACGTTTTTATCCACAAAAGCGCTGTAGAATCCAGTGGTCTTGGCGAATTGCAACGGGGGCAAAGAGTTAAGTATCAAATTGTCGAAGATGGGTTTGGCGGATTTCGAGCCATAGACATCAAGCCGGAATAGAGTTCACACCTGTTGCCTGAACTTAAAGACGTTTTACCGAATTTAGCGGAAGATCCGGCGTATCGGGACACAGCCGCGTACAAGTTAAGGAATCAACGAGTTGCGGCGATAAAACTTACCTCTGGAGAGCCTTGTTCATCGCACAGAGAACTGTTTGCTCCCTGGCTAGGCCCCGAGCAAAATATTGAAGAATGGTATTTGCTGGATAATGGGCAGGCAGTGGGTAAAGGCCGGGACTGCCAAGGAATGCCCGTTTATCCTGTGCTGACTTTGAATATTGCGCGAGATTGATATGGAACTGCCGCTTTGTCCGCAGAAGGCGCCTTATGTAGTGCAAGTGGAGTCAGGTGTGCTTTATGCTTGGTGCAGTTGCGGCCTGAGTAATTCGCAGCCCTGGTGTGATGGCACTCATCGGGGCACAGATTTCAAACCGATTAAGTTTGTCGCACCCATATCCGGTGAATTCTACATGTGTGGATGCAAACAATCGGACAATGCTCCGTACTGTTTTGGAAACTGCATGGGATATGCACCATAGCATCAGGTTCAAAACTGAATACGAGGATGTCGGAATACTAAGCGTACAGGTTGAAGGATCATGTTCTACAGAGTCGTAGTGCGGAAAAATTTGATTGAAGAAATCAGACATCAGCGCTTGCTGGCCGAAGATCAGCAACTGTTGCGTACAAATTTGGAAGCAGGCACCTCGCTTGCACAGAATTTCCAGCAATTCGGCTGCATTGATTCGGACTATTTTTTCGATGACTCGGAACGCGCTAAAATATTCGCTTCCATGTGCCTGGACTTTATGAAGAAACTGATTGATTCTCGAAAAGCTAGCATAGATCGACTGGATCACAACCAAGAGTACATAGCTGAATGCTCGCACCAGCGCTAAGCTGTACACTAGATTTCAAAGTCTCATAGATGGAACAGATGATTGTGGAATTTAGCGGTGATAGAAATAGAAATTTGACAATAACAACAGTATTTGCCTGGATTTTTTTCCTGCTGTTCGGAAGTCTGATCAATTCAATCTCGTTGGCTGACGGACAGCCTGATTATGAGCGTGAAGCAAGGCTGGCGCAAGAAGCGGAAGCTGGACTATTCGAAGGCGACGCGGTTTACCTGAATGATGGTGACCGTGATTTTCTATCGCTGTATTCTGAAGCGAGTGCTTCGAGTTTTGAAGGCGCAGCAATTCTTCTTCATGGCAGAGGCTTTCATCCCGACTGGGTGCAGGTTACCGGGCCGTTGCGCGAGGGTTTCAGCGAGCTTGGCATGACTACACTCTCTTTACAGATGCCGGTTCTGGCGAAGAATGCCAAATACTATGAGTACCTTGAAATCATTCCGAAGTCTTTCCCTAGAATTGAAGCAGGAATTGAATTCTTGCGGTCAAAAGGATACCAATGGATCGTGGTCGTGGCACACAGTTGTTCGGTACACATGACCATGGCATGGATTGGAGAATTCGGCGACAACGCAATTGATGCGTACGTAGGCATTGGCATGGAAGCCACCGACTACGGTCAGCCGATGCTTGAGAGATTTCCGCTTGAGCGCATGACAATTCCGGTACTGGATGTGTACGGCAGTGAAGACTACCCAGCGGTGCTCAAAGGTGCAGAAAAGCGAATTTCGGAAATTTTATCAGCAGGCAATCCTCAATCCATACAGATAAAGATTGAAGGACCGGATCATTTTTTCGAAGGCTTTGAGAACGAGCTGGTTACAACTGTTGGTGAATGGATCCGTCAGACTCGATACCCTGATCAGTCAATCATCAATTGATCTATGTCGAGGTGACGTATATCCTCGCCTTTTACACAGTAAATCACATGTTCGCAGATGTTGCACGTTCTGTCGCCCACTCGTTCCAAAGAACGAATCGCCCACAGAATATCGATTGCATCCGGCACTGAATCGGACTCTTCCATCATCCATTTTTTTATACGTTTCAGCGTATTTCTGAATTTCTTGTCTACTTTTTTGTCCTTTCTGATCAATGAAAGCGCTTGTGTATCGTCAGTATGTTCAAATGCTTTGAGAGTTTCCTGCAGTAGTTTTAACACGCGCAGGCCGATATCTTCAACATCATCGTAGTCTGGAGGGTCGCTCGGACGCTCTACGACGCGGCTGCCCATTAATGCTACGCGGTTGACTTCATCGCCCATTCGCTCTAAGTCGTTTACGGTTTTGATGATCATCAGCACATATCGAAGGTCTCCGGCTATTGGTTGCCGCCGTGCGAGGAGTTCTGTGCATTTGCTGTCGATTTCCACTTCTAGCTGATTAACTAGACGTTCGTCATCGGATACTTGTCGAGCAAGCATTTGATCGCCTCTGACCAATGCGTTTATTGCATTTCTGAGCTGCTTTTCAACTAGACGTCCCATCATAAGAGTTAGTTCTCCCAACTCTGCGAGCTCTATATCGTATTTTGCGGAGTAATGCCCGTCAATCATTTTGGTTCCTTGACTACTTACTTCTGTATGTAGTGAGGCTGATTTATGAAAATCGTCGAGTGAAAGCGGATAGTTTCGCTGCACTGCCCTCTAACTCATTACTTTTTACAATTATAACAATAAACTACATTACTCAATCCTGTAAACTGGTCAGGAAATGAACCTAACTTGTTACCATAGCGCAAAAAAATAATTGCAAAAAAGTTAAATATTAATTTGACAAAAATAATATTTTCTATAGACTTGCTCACGAAACCACAAGGTTTCAGTACCCTACATTGGCGGCCTAATTTAGGTCGGCGTGTTCTATCATGGAGAATGAAGATGATCAGTTCGTCGTCAATTCTCAGGGTTTACCTGACTGTTCTAGCAATAATGCTAGGGTCTTTCTCGGCAACTGCGCAAGCAGACGAAAGAGACTATATCAGTATCGTTGGGTCATCTACGGTCTATCCATTCGCGACAGTTGTTGCTGAGCGATTTGGAACCAGTTCGCAGTATCAGACCCCAATTATTGAATCGACCGGTTCCGGCGGTGGCTTGAAACTGTTCTGTGCAGGTATCAGGATCAAGCATCCTGATATCACCAATGCTTCCCGACGTATTAAAAAGTCGGAAGTGGAGCGTTGTAGCGAGAATGGTGTCGATGGCATTGTCGAGATCAAGTTCGGTTATGACGGTATCGTCGTAGCGAATTCGATCGAAGCCGAGCGGTTCAATCTTTCACGACGGGACATATTTCTCGCGCTCGCAAAGAACGTTCCGGCCCCAAGTGGTGAAGAGAAACTAATGCCGAATCCTTATAAGACTTGGAAGGATGTGAACTCTGAACTGCTGGATGTTGCAATTCGCGTACTTGGACCACCTCCGACTTCAGGCACTCGAGATGCATTTGCTGAGCTTGCGCTTGAAGGCGGATGTAAGACATTTGAGTGGATCAAGGCTATCAAGAAAAGCGACAAGAAGCACTACAAGTCAATTTGTCACGGTGTTCGAGAAGACGGCGCTTGGGTTGAAGCTGGTGAAAATGACAATCTGATCGTTCAGAAGTTGACTGCCGACAAGAATTCTCTTGGAGTTTTTGGCTTCAGTTTCCTAGATCAGAATTCCGATCAAGTTCAAGGTTCAATTGTCGATGGAGTTGCTCCTGAGTTCGAGAACATCGCGACAGGGTCTTATGTAATTTCACGACCACTGTATTTTTACGTTAAAACCGCACATATCGATCTAATTCCAGGAATTAAGGAATACATCTCGGAATTTACCAGTGATCGATCTTGGGGTGAGGATGGCTACCTGGTTGACAAGGGAATGATTCCCATGCCGGAAGTCGAACGCAACAAGTTCAGTGCGGCCGCTATGAATTTAACGACCGTTCAACTCGCCTCTGAGTAGATTCGAGTTCGATACGCGAATCGTTTCATGAAATAGTGCCATCAATTCTGATGGCTGATCGTATGAGTTGATATGCCCGGCTGGCATCGACGCACTTGGTTGTGAATATGCTGGCCAGGTATATCCCGAGTCTCTGCGCCAAGTTTTGGGTGCAGAGTGGGTGGCAGACAACGGATTTCGACAATTCGCTCTGTGGTCCAGATCAAATCGTTTGTCAAATGAGTTTTGCTCAATTGGACCGATCAGTCTTTGGTATGTGAATACCAGCGATTGAGTAGCCAATTCCTCCCTGCAAATTGTCCGCTAAAAGGAGTGTTTAACTAACAATGTTAAGAGACTTATGAGTGCTTGGGCTTTGATATTGATCCTACTCGGATTTTCTTCGCTATTTTATTTTTGGGCGAAGCAGCGTTCCTTGCGAATCGCAAAAAACTTGGGTGGTATCCGCTATTTGCATTCTGCGCCAAAATATTATGGTATTGTCGCAGCCTTGTTGTTTGCGCTTCCAGCTATTGCTGTACTTGGCCTGTGGTTGAGCATTGACGAAAATATCATCTTACGCATCGTCATGTCTGAATATTTCCCCGACATGCAAGCGGAGTCGCAGGTTGATATCGATTGGTTGGTCAGTCAGATTCAGATTCTAGCTCAGACCGGCATACTTGGGAATATGGAAAATGCTGATGCATTGCAGGGTGCCGCGGCTCGTTTTCAACACCTTGTCGACTTGAACCAAACCCTGCGTAATGCTGCTGTAGTGGTGGTGGGCGCCATTACTGCATTCATATTCACCCTTTTGATTTCCGCTAAATTACGTGCACGCCCCATCGCGGAGACGATTTTCAGATTCTTGCTTCTAGCCAGTTCGCTAATCGCAATTTTTACAACTGTGGGAATTGTGCTGTCGGTGCTGTTTGAAGCAATCAATTTCTTCAGAATAATCCCCTTGACTGACTTCTTATTTGGTCTTGAATGGAGTCCGCAGATTGCTATCCGAGAGGATCAGGTTGGTTCGTCGGGACTGTTTGGGAGTGTGCCGCTCTTTACAGGAACAATTTTAGTTGCCGGTGTCGCAATGGCGGTTGCGGTTCCGGTTGGACTGCTGTCAGCGATTTATCTGGCTGAATATGCAACCACGAAAGTGCGTGCATTTGCAAAACCAGCACTTGAGATTCTGGCAGGTGTGCCAACCGTCGTATACGGATTTTTTGCAGCCTTGGTGGTTGCGCCTTGGCTGCGTGAAATTGGTGCCGGATTTGGACTGGAAATTGCTCACGAGAGCGCCCTTGCTGCCGGAATCGTCATGGGAATCATGATTATCCCGTTTGTATCTTCACTGACTGATGACGTTATCACTGCGCTGCCACAGTCAATACGAGAAGCCTCCCTGGCTTGTGGAGCGACTCATTCGGAGACCATAAAAAAGGTAGTTTTTCCAGCAGCATTGCCGGGAATTGTTGGGGCACTGCTGCTAGCAGTTTCGCGTGCAATTGGAGAAACCATGATCGTACTGATGGCTGCCGGACTGGCGGCGAAGCTAACCGCCAACCCCTTCGAATCGGTAACTACGGTTACCGTCCAGATTGTGACGTTGCTGGTCGGCGATCAAGAATTCGACAACGCAAAGACACTTGCCGCGTTCGCCTTGGGGTTGACACTATTCGTTGCAACACTCCTGCTCAATGTCACCGCGTTGTACATTGTTCGTAAATATAGTGAACAATATGACTAACACTCTATCACAAGATGTTGAAAGCGTTTGGGCTAAACCCCAGTTCAAACGCAAACTGAAACGACGCCGCGCTGCAGAAATAAGATTCAAGTTCTACGGCATCGGTGCACTGATGCTAGGAGTATTTTTTGTTGTCGTATTGTTTATAAGCATCACTATCAATGGTGTGGGTGCTTTCTGGCAAACTCAGATTCAGTTGGAAATTCATTTTGACCCAGACTTTCTGGACCCTGAAAACCTGGCCAAAACCAACTACGGTAAATTGATCAAGCAATCGCTTTATCGTCAGTTTCCAGAAGTCACGAAGCGCAAAGAGAAGCGACAACTGGGAAGAATTGTCAGCGTAGGTGCAGATGTTATCCTGCAGACGATGGTGCAGAGCGATCCTTCATTGATTGGCACTACGCAGACAATTTGGCTGCCGGTTGACGATGAATTCGACATGCTGCACAAAAACGACATTGGGCGGGATGCAGGCACACACGGTGGTGGACGAATTTCTAAAGCGCAAATTGAGTGGTTTGATGCACTCGTTGAAAAGGGTGTCGTTGAAAGCCGATTCAATAAGACATATTTCATCGCAGGCGATTCTCGAGAACCTGAGCTTGCTGGAATTCGAGGCGCGTTAACCGGGTCGTTTTTCACAATATTGGTGACGCTTGCAATTTCGTTTCCCGTCGGCGTCGCAGCAGCCTGCTACCTGGAAGAATTCGCGCCAAAAAATCGATTTACCGACATCATAGAGATCAACATCAATAACTTGGCTGCTGTTCCGTCAGTTGTATTCGGATTGCTCGGCCTTGCAGTTTTCATCAACTTTTTTGGATTGCCAAGGTCGGTACCACTTGTCGGAGGCCTTGTTTTGAGCCTGATGACGATTCCCACGATAATTATTGCCGGTCGTGCGGCATTGCGCGCAGTTCCGCCATCCATTCGAGAAGGCGCACTCGCTCTAGGCGCTTCAAAAACACAGGCGGTAGTTCAGGAAGTTATCCCGCTGGCGATGCCAGGCATGCTGACTGGAACGATTATTGGCCTTGCGCAAGCACTAGGAGAAACAGCTCCGCTTCTGATGATCGGCATGGTAGCGTTTATTGTCGATGTACCGTCGGGACCGTTAGAACCCTCCACCGTATTGCCGGTTCAGATATTTCTTTGGGCAGACAGTCCTGAACGCGGCTTTTTAGAAAAAACATCAGGAGCAATTCTCATTTTATTAACATTCTTGATTACTATGAACGTAATAGCCGTATGGTTGCGTCGCAGATTTGAGCGGCGTTGGTAAAATCAACTTCATTCACGACAGTAGAGAACAATTACGATGCTAGAAACGAGTGTTACGGCTGAATCCCCAAAGATTGTTGCGCGGACTGATACATCCAGATTGGCAAACAGCGAAGCAACAAACAGTGATTCTGAAATTCGTATGACAGCTGAGAATGTGGATGTCTATTACTCGGACACTCATGCCATCAAAAACGTCAATCTTTCGATACGAGCGAACGAAGTGCTGGCCATTATCGGACCATCTGGTTGTGGAAAGTCTACCTTCCTGCGATGCCTGAATAGAATCAACGACATTATCGACGGTTGCCGAATTACCGGCAGGATCAAACTCGATGGCAAGGACATTTACAGCAGCGACATGGATGTGGTGGAGTTGCGGGCGAGGGTCGGGATGGTATTTCAGAAGCCAAATCCCTTTCCCAAGTCGATTTATGACAACATCGCATACGGTCCGAGACTTCACTCTCTGGTGAGCAATCGAGCGGAAACGGATGAAGTGGTCTACTCCTGCCTTCAGAAAGTTGGATTGCTTTCAGAAGTGGAGGATCGAATCCACAAATCCGGAACCGAATTATCGGGTGGTCAGCAGCAACGTCTATGTATCGCGCGAGCGATTGCAGTTCAGCCTGAAGTAATTCTCATGGATGAACCATGCTCCTCTTTGGACCCGATTGCCACAGCGAGAATTGAAGACTTGATTGACGATTTGAGAACGCAGTATTCGATTGTAATTGTTACGCATTCCATGCAGCAAGCAGCTCGTGTGTCGCAGAGAACCGCCTATTTCAATCTTGGAGACTTAGTCGAGATGGGAGATACTGGTCAGATATTTACCAACCCGCAGAATCAACTAACGGAAGACTACATTACCGGGCGATTTGGCTAGCTTTCAATTTATTGAAACTCAGCGAATCCACCGAAGTGCAATTCATATTTCTGTCGAAGATATTGCATTATTTTGCGTATATCAATTTGTCTGCTGACCGAGTCAAACAGATTTCAGCACAACCGCGATGCCTTGGCCGACACCGACGCACATGGTAGCAAGAGCCACTCCGCCGAGTTCATTCAGTTCCAATGCCGCCGTGCCGGTAATCCGTGCACCGCTCATACCTAGCGGATGGCCGAGTGCGATAGCGCCGCCATTGGGATTAATATGATCCGACATCTCGTCAAGATCCAGTTGACGCAATACCGCAATAGCCTGTGAAGCAAAGGCTTCGTTGAGCTCGATTACGTCAAAGTCAGTCGGCTTTAGACCAAGCCTTGCACAAATATTCTTCGTGGCAGGAACTGGGCCTATGCCCATAATTTTCGGCTCTACGCCGGCTACTGCTCCCCCCAGAACTCTTGCAATCGGTGTCAATCCGTGCCTGTAGATGGCTTTTTCAGAAGCCACTATCAGCGCTGCCGCACCGTCGTTGATGCCTGACGCATTACCGGCAGTCACTGTCCCGCCTTCACGGAACGGCGCTTTGAGTGCAGCCAGTATTTCGAGGCTTGTCTCGCGCGGATGTTCATCCTTGTCAATCACATTCGAATCCCCCTTGCGCTGGGGAATGGTGACTGGTGTAATTTCATTCGCCAGCCGTCCGGTTACCTGCGCGGCGATGGCCTTTTCATTGCTTCGAAGAGCGAATGCGTCCTGTGCTTCGCGGCTGATATTGAAAACTTCGGCTACGTTCTCGCCGGTTTCCGGCATAGAGTCGACGCCATACTGTTCTTTTATGAGTGGATTGATGAACCGCCAACCGATCGTCGTATCGTAGATTTCAGTATTGCGCGAAAATGCTGACGAGGCCTTGGGCATGACAAAAGGTGCGCGGGACATGCTTTCGACGCCTCCGGCAATAATTAGTTCGGCTTCTCCGGCCTTGATGGCATGAGCGGCGCTGATGACGGCATTCATTCCTGAACCACACAGCCGATTGACGGTTGCGGCGCTAACTGTATTTGGCAGCCCGGATAGCAGTACAGCCATTCGAGCAACATTACGGTTATCCTCTCCGGCCTGGTTTGCACAGCCGAAAACCACATCATCTACAGCTTCCCAGTCAACGTTGTTGTTTCGTCGTTGGATTTCCTTCAAGGGGTGAGCTGCCAAGTCGTCGGTTCGGACCGAAGATAACCCCCCGCCGAATCGTCCAATGGGGGTTCGTATGTAGTCGCATATATAGGCTTCGTTCACGGTTTTACTGTCCTTAGACGATTGAAGTTGTGGCTTGTATTAATGTGGGTCCAGTCACCTCAGACAGCGCCATCCAACCCTGTGGACCCGTAAAGCCAACTTATTGTATCGCACCAGTCGTTTTCGGACTTTGCGCCCATGATCCTATCTCGCAGGCGTGCGTGAGCATTTGCAGGATGGTAGATGTGCTCGCCAATAAGCCGGGACATTAGCTGAACTTTAGCCGTGCGCAGACAACGTCGATCGCAATAATTAGGAAACGCTTTTACGAAGTCGCCATCTTGGCGTTCCACCTCATCAGCAAGGCAGACGGCATCTTCCAATGCCATACAGGCACCTTGCGCGAAATATTGCAGCATTGGGTGAGCGGCATCGCCAAGCAACGCGACGCGCCCATCAACCCAAGAACTTGTCGGTTCTCGATCGCACAGTACCCACAGTTTCCAGTTCTGGCCGCGTTCGATGATCTGGCGTGCGACTGGATTGACATGTTCAAAACCCTTGCGTACCTCGTCGTGTGAAACCGGTTTGCCGGCAACTGGTTCTGGAGCATTGTTGTGATAGGTCACTACCAAATTGAACGCCTTCCAGTCGGACAGCGGATAGTGAACGATATGACATCTCGGTCCGGCCCAAAGCGTTGCTGCATTCCATCGTAAATCCTCCGGCATATCTTCGGTCGGAATGACGGAACGATAGGTGGTATGTCCTGAAACCCGCGGTTCGCCGTCGCCAACTAGTTGGTCTCGAACGTTCGACCAAAGCCCATCGGCGCCGATTAGGGCCGCGCCTTTAATTTGATCGTTGTTTTCCAATGTGACGGTGACACCCCAATCGTCCTGTTTATAACTCTTGACTGCGCTGTTCGTGCGTAACTCCACTAGATCACTGTCGATGCAGGCTTTCAGAAATACACCGTGAAGATCTCCGCGGTGAACAACCGCATAGGGATTACGGAATCGTCGCCGGAATTCACCGTCTAGCGGGATGCGGGTGATTTCGTTACCAGATAGGGCATCCATGAGACGAAGGCTGTCGATATAGACTGCCATCCTACGCGCAGTGTCGCCAACTCCGAGATAATCAAACGCGTGGAATGCGTTTGGACCCAACTGAATGCCAGCACCAATTTCCCCGAATTTTGGCGCCTTCTCCAACACGAGCGATTCAAAGCCCTTCTCTGATAGCCCCGTAGCTGTTGCTAGGCCACCGATACCACCACCAGCAATTAGTATGCGCTTCGAGTTATTGGCTGCCATGAAAATTCTTTTCGATCAGGTTGCGTCAAGGGATGGGCCGATGAGACTGCAGGAGCAGATGGCAGCTTTGCAGCGGTCTAGACTGGGCACCGAAAGATTGGACCATAAAAATATCTCCTATGCAAATCCTGCAAATTGCGAATAATTAGTATAGTCGTCATATTAGTAACGGTGTGTCAAATTGGGTTCATGGCGCTTGAGCCTGGTTGTGTCTTAGACTGGTCTTCATAGGATGTTGCAGTGTTTTTTTACTTTGTCAAATCCTAATTTCTGATTCTGTCGGAATGGCGTTCCGATCACGCGAGTGAACCGGTTCATGCGGGGCGTGTAACACCATTTGGGAGGCAGTTTGCCTCAAAATAGCATGTCTGAAGAAGGATGTAAATTAGATGGAAGTGTGCATTTACGGTGGGATGGGAAAACGACGAGTTGCTAGAATCGGTAGCATTCAGTTGCAAAAACGGTCTACTGCAATTTCAGTGAATTGCTTCAAGGTAGGTGTTTTACTTCGAATATCAGCAGGTAAAGCGAAGGTGTTGGAAGTGAAAATTATTTCGAAGAAAACCTGGGTCAAGTATTAATAATTACATCATTTAGGAAAATTAAGAGAACTAAATGCACTTAATTCGATACTGAAACACTACTACAAGTCGATTGATATACTTGTTTCAATGGATGTATGAGTAAGTATAAATTTACAAGGTGACTTGCGGCGATTTTAGGATGTCCTCAACGGGACCCCACGCATCTTCAGAATCAACATATCGGCTTTATATGAAATTGTCATTCAAGTCGTGAATCTAGTTTAGTGAGTTTAGAGTTTTGAAATGAATTTGAATAGCACTCAGTTGCTAGAATGGATTGAACTAGGCGAGGACAGCACAGTCGAGTTCAAAATGGCCTCTTTTACAAAAAAGGGCGTCAGAACTCCTCGACGAGATTCTATCGCGAACGAATTAGCTGCCTTTGGTAACAGCAGTGGTGGCACACTTGTCTTTAACATTTCGGATAGTGGCGATGTTCAGAAAAAGTCTCGAAAGGAAATGGATGCATTGGAAATTTTCATCAATGAAATTTCCTCAGATAGTATTCGACCGCCGTTTCGATTCTTTACTAAACGGATCGCACTGCCAAATGGATTTTCAGTTATTACAATTAAAATTGAACAAAGCACACAAGTTCACAAAAGTCCGGGAGGATACTTAATCAGGAGTGGCAGTTCGAAACGCGAACTATCACCGGAAGCGCTTCACCGTCTGTTTCGGCAAAGAGGACGATTCGGAATGCTAGGGCCTGACGAAGTAATTGTCGCTGATACAGGCCCAAACACACTCGACGCCGGACTCATCGACAGGTTTTTAAGTTCTCGAGTCATTGAACACTCTAACATACAGTTAGAAAAATTGGGGATGATTAGAGACGACGAATTCGGCGTTGCCCGTGCAACGGTGGCGGGAGTATTACTTGCCAGCACAGATCCGAACAAATACATCCACGGTGCAGCAATCAATGCAGTGCGGTATCAAGGCACTGTTCTTGGAACTGCGAATCAAATCGATGCGGCACTCATTACAGGCCCGCTAGATCAGCAGATTCGAGATGCTGTTAATTTCACAAAACGCAATACCCGTGTCGCGGCAAGAAAAAATCCAGGGCGAGTGGAGATACCGCAGTTTAGTCCAAGAACTGTATTTGAGGCGATTGTAAACGCTGTAGTGCATAGAGACTATTCCATTGAGAATGCGAAAATACGACTTATTATCTTCGACGATCGACTTGAACTGTATTCGCCAGGGGCATTGCCCAATACACTATCAATCGACGCAATGCCTGCCCGTCAAGCCACACGAAACGAGGTCGTAGCAGCACTGCTCGGCAAGCTTGTAATCGGTGACATCCACGGCTCAGGTGATCGCCAGTACTTCTTGGAACAACGCGGTGAAGGTGTTCCAATCATCTATGAGGAAACTCGGGAATTGACCGGGCGCATTCCCGTGTACGAACTGCTTGACGATGTGGAACTCCTACTCTTGATACCGTCAGCAAGACCTCCAGTCGAAGGTCTCGAAGGTCATATTACCGTTTCTACTGGGGGGCGACCGCTTGCAGGTGTCAAAGTTGTCGCGCTTTATCCAAATAAAACTTGGATGGAACAGCAAACCGATGCACTGGGGCAAGTTAGTTTCAGTTTCTACGCCAGACTTCCTATTACTGTTTTCTGTGCAGAATCGGGTTACACGGCACATGTAGAAAGGAACTGGAACCCTCCGGAACCACTCTCCATCCAACTTGACAGTTTACCAACAGGCGGTTCATGCGTATTTACAGAAAGAACTGGCCATTTACCGCGTCTATCGGGAAGATTGAATCCGATTCTTGATAGTCATGATCGCATGTATCTGTATGCGAAAAACATTGCGATTGACTGCGAAAAACAGCAGCCAGTACATTTCAAACTGAACCAATCCGTTCGGCTCACGGATGTACACGGAATCGAATTAAGTGTTCGTTTTATTGATTTTATTGGGAATACTTCGTTGCTGGAGTATCAATATTTAGGCAAGAGTATGACATGACGAGCAGTAAATCTCTTTGCTGTTTGAATGTTATAAATCGTTTTCTGACAGACATTAACTAGGAAAATTTCCGCAATGCCTGAAAATGCCAATGCCGCCAGTATATTTGTCGACTGGCATGTCGGTTCCGCCGTTGAATCGAAGCTGGCTTTTATAGAAGCGAGCGGTAAAAACCGACAAATTACTTATGGTGAGCTTGCCGAGGAAAGCGGTCGCATGGCCGCGCTCTATGAGAAACACGGCATCAATCGCGAGGACCGAGTCGCCATGCTTGTCCTTGACCGGCTGGAATTTCCAATCATCTTTTGGGGAAGCCTAAAATGCGGCGTAGTTCCGATTGCGCTGAACACATTGTTGGCGACAGAAGTTTATGGTTCCATTCTTCGTGACAGCCGAGCCCGAGTTCTGTTTGTGTCCGAAGAAGTCTTACCGGTAGTTGAACCGGAGCTTGCAGGAAATCCGCATCTGTCAAAAGTTTTCGTAATCGGTGCGAATGCAGGAACCCATCTTGACTTTAGCACCGAGTTTGCTGATTGTGAGAGTCGGCCAGCACTAGAGATGGTTGAGGACGAGTGCGCGTTTTGGCTCTACTCCTCCGGATCGACAGGGCAACCTAAAGGAGTACGACATGCTCACGGCAGCCTGAAGGCAACGGCGGATACCTATGGTAGCGAAGTTCTGCAAATTAAAGATACAGACGTTGTCTATTCAGCGGCAAAACTATTTTTTGCCTACGGTCTAGGTAATGCCATGACATTTCCCATGTCGGTTGGGGCGACGGTGCTGCTGTTTGCCGGTCGACCGACGCCAGATTCCGTACTCGATGTACTGAACACTCACAAGCCGAGCGTCTTTTGTGGCGTGCCGACGCTATATGCCGCAATGAACTCCCATATTGAAAGTGGCAGGGGCGTACTAGACGCTAAACTGCGCCGCTGCATTTCAGCGGGTGAAGCGCTGCCGGAAGAGGTTGGGAAGAATTGGGAAAAGATTTCCGGCTGTGAAATTCTGGATGGCGTTGGCTCGACAGAGATGCTTCACATATTCCTTTCCAATCAGAGCGACGATGTAGTTTACGGAACCTCCGGCATAGCGGTGCCGGGATATGTGTTTCGGCTTGTTGATGAAATCGATAGGGATGTTGGAGTCGGCGAAGTGGGCGAGCTGTTGGTAAATGGCGATTCTTCTGCTTTAGATTACTGGAACCAGCGAGGTAAGAGCCGTTCTACGTTTGAAGGGAAGTGGACTCGGACAGGCGACAAATACGTACGCCGTGAAGATGGACGCCTGGTTTATTGCGGTCGCACCGACGATATGTTCAAAGTGTCCGGCATTTGGGTATCGCCGTTCGAGATAGAGCAGAGCCTCGCATCGCATCCAAGCGTGCTGGAGGCGGCCGTTGTGTCGGCACGGGATGAAGAAGACCTCGAAAAACCCAAGGCATTCGTCGTTCTGAAGGATGGTGTGGATGCGACTGGCATCGACGTTGTATTGAAAGACCATGTGAAAGAACGAATCGGCAAATGGAAGTATCCACGCTGGGTGGAAGTTGTAAATGATCTGCCAAAGACAGCTACCGGGAAGATTCAGCGTTTCAAGCTGAGAGTATCGAAATGAAACGGTGGCGACTGCCGGAAAATGGATTTATCGAAATAAACGGCGCTCACCTGGAATTTGCGACATTCGGCGCCCCTCCAAGCGAAGCTTCTACAATTGTAATGCTGCATGAAGGTCTTGGCAGCGTAAGTCATTGGAAAAACATCCCGGAGCGGCTCGCCAGCGAAACCGGGTTCGGTGTTTTTGTTTACAGTCGTGCGGGATACGGCCAGTCGTCTCCAATTGAATTGCCGCGACCGATGGATTACATGACGCGAGAAGCAATTGATGTTCTGCCGAGGGTATTGGATGCTTCGGGGTTTCAGGATGGCATTCTTCTTGGCCATAGCGATGGCGCCACAATTGCCGCAATTTATGCCGGAACTGTGAAAGATTTAAGGGTTCGCGGTTTGGTGTTGATTGCTCCGCATTTTTTTGTCGAGGATATAGGGCTTGTTTCAATCGCCGAGGCAAAATCAGCATACCGGACAGGCGACCTGAAGGAAAAACTTCGTCGCCACCACAAAAATGTCGACAACGCGTTCTGTGGCTGGAGCAATGCCTGGCTGGATCCTGGTTTCAGGGAGTGGAATGTATCCGAGGTTGTTGACGGTTTGAGCATCCCAGTTCTAGCCGTACAGGGAAGGGACGATCCGTACGGGACGCTTGCTCAAATTGCGGAAATCGAAAACCGCGCCTGTTCACAGATTGATGTGGAGATTCTTGACAATTGTGGACATTCTCCGCACAGAGAACAACCGGAGAAATTTTTGAAAGTCGTGGCAGAATTTTCTTCTCGAATTAATAGCGACGAGAGAAATCACGTTGGAATGAAAGAAGCGCGCGAGTCCTGTTGTACGCCGCCCGAGATTCAGAGAAGTTTGCGAGTGTGATTCTGTTACCACGGTAATTGGAAATAGACATGCATGCTTTGCTGTAGAAAGATTTGATGCGACTTGCGCTTTTGAAATCAGGTTTGAGATTGCCTGTAGAGATAGGTTTCAACTTTCTCAAGTCTAGTTTCCAACCTATTCTATGAAAGCTTAGAATTTCAGAAATTATTCATTGCCAATTTTTTCTAATTCAAGCTCCTATTCGACAGCAATCAGTTTTCGAGAGTTTATAAGCAATTTAACGTTGCTCCAGATCGCATCGGCCGGACCTGCATACATTTAAATGCATATTTAGAACAATATAATGTGAATTTCCGGCACAATACCTCATCATGCGAATTGATTTTCAAACAGACCCAGCAAATTACCGCCACTGGCGCGTGGAATATGACGGCAATGTTGCGCGCCTCATCATGGATGTCGACGAGAGCGGCAGTACATTTGACGGCTATGAACTTAAACTGAACTCCTACGATCTCGGTGTCGATATCGAACTTGCTGATATCGTACAGCGTATGCGTTTCGAGCATCCCCAGGTGGGCGCAGTTGTGATGCAATCTGGTAAAGCCAAGGTTTTCTGTGCAGGTGCGAATATTCGCATGTTGGGTGGAGCAACTCATGCACACAAGGTGAACTTCTGCAAGTTCACGAATGAAACCCGCAACATGTACGAAGCAGCTGGTAAAGAATCAGGCCAACATTATTTAGCCGCTATCCGGGGTGCATGTGCCGGCGGAGGCTACGAACTTGCACTGGCGTGCGATGAGATTTATATGACCGATGATGGTTCGACTTCGGTCGCGTTACCCGAAGTACCGTTGCTGGCCGTGCTTCCTGGAACCGGAGGTCTGACTCGCGTTACCGACAAACGCAAGGTTCGAAGAGATCTTGCCGATGTGTTCTGTTCAATCGAAGAAGGCGTAAAAGGCAAGCGTGCTGAGAAATGGCGTCTCGTTGATTACGTAGTCGCCAATTCGAAATTCGATGAGTTCGTCACTGAACGTGCACAAGAATTTGCCGAAAAAGCAAAAGGTGGAAAGGATCTTAAGGGTATTGAACTGATCCCGCTGAAGCGCGTGTTTCGGGAAGATTGCTCGGTAGAATATTCAGCGATCAAGGTAGAATTTGACCGTAAAGCAGGCCGTGCAACGATTACGATTTCAGAACCAGACCGTGATGCCCCCGCAAGCGTTGAAGAGCTGCACGAACAGGGTGCGGATACTTGGACGCTACGATGTGCCCGGGAATTGGATGATGCGATTCTGCATCTGCGGCTTAACGAACTTGAACTTGGGGTAATTGTGTTCAAAACTGTCGGAAATCCGCAGAAAGTCGCCGAACACGAAAATTTCCTCCTCCGAAATCGGAATGCCAACTGGCTTTCTAATGAAATTCTTCTTTACTGGAAACGAGTTCTGAAACGCATTGACTTGACATCGCGGTCGCTTGTTGCTCTGATTGAAAACGGATCCTGCTTTGCAGGCATGCTTGCCGAGTTACTATGGGCTGTTGACCGCTCGTATATGATGGAGGGGGACTTCGAAGAAGATAGCAGGCCGATTGCGACGATCATGCTCACAGAGGGTAATTTCGGGCTTTATCCAATGTCCAATGATCTCACACGATTGCAGACGCGGTTCCTCGGCGAACCCGAAGCAGTTGGTAACGTGCGGGAGCGAGCCGGCGAGTTGCTGGAAGCCATTGATGCTAGCGAACGCGGCCTGGTTACGGAAGTATTTGACGATGTTGATTGGGATGATGAAGTGCGTATTTTCCTTGAAGAGAGAGCGAGTTTCTCTCCGGACGCCATGACCGGAATGGAAGCCAATCTGCGCTTTGCGGGACCTGAAACAATGGAGACGCGTATTTTCGGCCGTCTGAGCGCTTGGCAGAACTGGATTTTCCAACGTCCTAACGCGGTTGGCGAGTCTGGTGCCTTACAGCGTTACGGAACCGGCATTCGCGGCAATTACGATATGCGTAGAGTGTGAACCTTGTACGCAAGTTCGACAATGAAAATCGAAAACAAACCGAATTGAAGCAAAACTGCATATCCGAAATACATTAAACCGTTTAACATTGTACAGATGACCCTCAAGAATAGTGATTTTCGACCTGCAGGAGAGCTGTGCTTTGCCGATAAGCGCATGCCCCTCGTGAATTGGCCTTTGTGAGGATGCAATTAAATGGCTGACTTCATTAGTGTAGACTACGACTCTGTCATCCCGAACAATGTCGGTCTTTCTTCGGATCGGCGCGTACAGAAAGCACTTGAGAAGTGGCATCCGAAGTACATCAACTGGTGGAGCAACCTTATTCCCCAAAAATTTCAAGAGTCACATGTTTTCTTACGTACAGCGGTTTCGGTGGAACCGAAGGGATGGGCTAAATTCGGTTACGTGAGAATGCCAGAATACCGTTGGGGAATCTTGCTCGCTCCGCAAGTTGAAAACCGAAAGATCCCTTGCGGCGAACATGTAGGAGAACCAGCCTGGCAGGAAGTGCCAGGTGAATACCGCGCCTTGTTGCAGCGGCTGATCGTCATCCAGGGTGATACCGAACCCGGTTCGGTGGAACAGCAACGCTTTCTCAGCCTCACTGCACCGTCACTATACGACATGCGCAATCTGTTTCAGGTGAATGTCGAAGAAGGCCGTCATCTATGGGCAATGGTTTATCTACTGCAGAAATACTTTGGCAAGAACGGGCGTGAAGAAGCTGATGATCTGCTGCGGCGCTCATCTGGTTCGAACGAAGCGCCGCGCATGCTCGGCGCATTCAACGAAGAGACGCCAGACTGGCTGTCATTTTTCATGTTCACATTTTGCACCGACCGAGATGGCAAGATGCAGCTGGAATCGCTAGCACAGTCAGGTTTCGACCCATTGTCGCGCACCTGCCGTTTCATGCTGACAGAAGAAGCCCACCACATGTTCGTCGGCGAGACGGGCATTTCCCGTATCGTTCAGCGAACTTGTGATGCGATGAAATCGGCTGGCATCGATGATCCTTATGAGATCAACAAAATTCGTGATCTGGGTGTGATTGACTTTCCGACCATTCAGAAGAAGTTGAACATGCACTATTCGCTGTCGTTGGACCTGTTTGGTCAGGAAGTCTCAACAAACGCAGCAAATGCGTTCAGCGCGGGAATCAAGGGTCGTTACATGGAACATCGCCTTGATGATGACCATAAACTCAACGACGCAACATATCCAGTCGTTCAATTCGTTGATGGGGAAGTCAGGTTGACGGACTTGCCAGCGTTGACGGCAATCAATATGCGCCTGCGTGATGACTACAAGCGCGACGCATCCGGCGGCGTCGGTCGCTGGAACAGGATAATAAAGAAAGCAAACATCGAATTTGAACTGAAGCTGCCGCATGAGGGCTTCAACCGGGCTATCGGTGTGTTTGCCGGCAAACCCATTGATCCAGAAGGCGGCATCCTATCGCAGGAAAATTACGATACGAAAAAGGAGAATTGGTTGCCGGATTTGTCAGACGGTGAATTCATCCAATCCCTCATGAAACCCTGTTATGAGCCGGGCAAGTTTGCAGGTTGGATTGCGCCGCCGAAATTTGGGGTTGACAATAAGCCGGGCAACTTTGAATATGTAAAGCTTCACATGGCTTGAGTAAATTTTTGCCTCCGAGCAATATTCACACCGACGAGTTTAAAGTATCATCCCGATTGTTGACAGTCGGAGTAGTCACCAGACAAACTCAAATGCAGCAACCCTTAGCACCCTAATTTTGGGAATTATATACGCTACTCCCATTCATATTTCTGCTGCAATTTCCAGCATAATCAAAGTATTAAAGGATATTTACGGATGAGAAAAACAACGATTTCCACTTACGAGTTCTACAAGACGATTAAAGTGCTGATTTAAAAAATCCCACCAGGCAACTGGAGGAAGAAGTTCATGAATGCAAACAAACGAATTGAACGATGCGGATTCCATGTGATGCTCATTGCTGTTGTGATGTTGGTGTTCGTTACAGAAATTAAGTCAGTGGATGCTCAAGATGCGCTGGAGGAATACGTCAGTCGATATTCCCCAGGAGATGTGTTTAGGGATTGCGTAAAATGTCCAGAAATGGTGGTTGTGCCGGCCGGAACATTTAACATGGGATCGAACACATCTGAAGAAGGTAGATGGGATAACGAAGGACCTGTGCATCAGGTGACAATTTCCGTACCCTTCGCGGTTGGAAAATACGAGGTGACATTTTCGGAATTGGATGCCTGTCTTGCTGCGGGCGGATGTGGCGCTTATCGACCGGGTGACGAAGGCTGGGGTCGCGCAACTCGCCCAGTCATCAATGTAAGTTGGGTAGATGCAAGTAATTTTGTACGCTGGTTGTCAAGTGAGACAGGTAAACAATACAGGCTTTTATCGGAATCCGAATGGGAGTATGTAGCGCGCGCTGGCACTACAGGTCCGTTTCATTTCGGGTCGACTATTTCGACGGATCAGGCGAACTACAATGGGGGATTCACTTACGGTAACGGTCGTAAGGGAGTGTATCGGGGAAAGACGATGCCAGTTGGCAGTTTTCCACCAAACAAATTTGGCCTGTATGATATGCACGGCAATGTTTGGGAATGGGTTGAGGATTGCTTGCATGAGAATTATGTGGGTGCTCCGATGAATGGAAGTGCGTGGACATCTGGGGACGATTGCAACTTTCGCGCGTTGCGTGGCGGTTCCTGGTTTATCGGACCGAGGCACTCGCGTGCGGCGAATCGCGACTGGGGTGTTGACTGGATTGGTGGCTTCCTTGACGGATTTCGGGTTGCCCGGACGCTTGCCCCATGAATCTTTACCTCCTTACATCGGGGTTCCAAGGGACAGAGCCCTTTGGTCCGCATATTGTCAAGAATTCAATATGCCCCAAACTTGGATACATTGACATCTGAATATTTTTTTGGTGTGTCAAGTATTTATCACCCTTATTTTTGGTTAAAACAGCAAGAAATTCGCACTGTTCCGAACAATGCCGTGATAGCGGCGAAAAGTACACATACGAAGTGCGTAGCTTATGCCAGTTCACATTCGATATGACGGTGAAGTCGCGGTAGTCACAGTCGACAATCCGCCGGTAAACGCTATATCTCGGGAAGTTCGCCGGAGTTTTGTAGAAGCCTTTAAGGCTATTGAGTCAAACCATCGAAAACTAGACCGGGTGATTCTCACCGGCTCAGGCAACTATTTTTCGGCAGGTGTGGACGCGAGAGAATTTGATGGTGCGCTGCTCGAACCGTATTTGCCGGATGTTGTCGAAGGAATTGAGAAGTCGCATGTTCCATGGATTGCTGCAATCAATGGAGTGGCTCTCGGAGGCGGGGCGGAGCTTGTGCTCGCCTGCCATGCGCGTATCGCTCATCCGGCTATAGAGATTGGTTTTCCGGAAGTGAAGCTCGGCGTTATTCCAAGTGCGGGCGGCACGCAACGACTTCCCCGTCTTGTGGGGTTCGAGATAGCTATCAATCTTCTGATTTCAGGTCGTCCGATGAAAGCAGAGGCAGCGCTCGAGTGCGGCTTAATTGATTTGATTGACGAAAATGCCACTGATGCTGCCAAAACCTGTCAGCTAGATTTGTGGCAGAACAGAAAACCATTGTCGCAACTCCCTTCGCCAGTCTTCCAAGAAACCGCCTGGCAGAAAACCTTTCATCACCTTTCCACCAGGTTGCGTCAACAGGCTGCTCCTGGGAAAGCGGCCGAACTTGTTGCTCTTTCAACAAAAACGACTTTTACCGACGGTATCGCTGAAGAGCGGAAAATATTTCTTAATTTGCGAACTTCACCTCAAGCCAAAGCGCTCCGTCATTTGTTCTTTGCTGAACGAGCCGCCAAAGCACCAAAATATTTCACGCAAATTGAGCCGTGTTCTGTACAGACTGCTGTTGTGGTCGGTGGCGGAACGATGGGCGCATCCATTGCCTATGTGCTACAGAGAATTGGTGTTTCCGTTCAAATTATTGAGGTGGATGACGCTAGCGCTGAACGCGCACGTGTCAATGTCGCACACCTATTTGATGTTGCAGTTGCCCGAAGGCTGATCAGTGCCGATCAAGCTAGGTACGGTAAGGAACAAATCAAAGTAATGGTAGGCTATGCAAGCCTTTTTGCTGCAGATCTTGCCATTGAGGCTGTATTTGAAGATATGGGCACGAAAAAAGCTGTTTTTGCGGCACTGGAGCGTTCGCTTCCGGATACAGCAATTCTTGCAACCAACACTTCATATCTGGATGTTGATGAAATCGCATCCGCTGTACGCGACCCAAGTCGCGTAATCGGACTGCATTTTTTCAACCCGGCTCACGTCATGAAACTGCTGGAAATAATTCAAGCGAGGAACACTAGCGATATCACTATTTCCACAGGATTCTCCTTGGCGAAGAAGCTTGGGAAAATCCCTGTTCTGATCAAAGCGTGTGACGGATTTATCGGCAACCGCATTCTTGCTCGATACCGTGAAACTGCAGATATTCTTCTCGTGGACGGAGCTACACCATATGAGATTGACGAGGCAATGGTTGCGTTCGGTTACCCTATGGGTCCCTACGAGGCTCAGGACTTGTCTGGCCTTGACATCGCCTATGCAAATCGCAGACGGCAGGCAGCGACCCGTGACCCAAACCGCCGTTACATCTCTATTGCAGACCGGATGGTTGAACGAGGCAGACTTGGCAAAAAATGCAGTGTCGGCTGGTACAGATATCTGGACGGGCAAGGAAAAGTTGAAGACCCGGCTGTCGTAGATTTAGTGGTGGAGGAATCCCATTTCGCCAAGGTGAAGCGACGCCCATTTTCGCAAAACGAAATTCACGAGCGGCTGATCACCGCAATGATAAATGAGGCCAGTGACATACTCGAAGAAGGGAGTGCCCAATCGCCAAAGGACATTGATCTCGTGACTGTACACGGATATGGATTTCCTCGATGGCGAGGCGGCCTTATGTTTCATGCAGATCAGATAGGGATTACGAAGATTGTTAATACCCTGCAGAGGCTGGAGCAGGATGACCCGATTGTTTGGAAGCCTTCTGCGGGACTACTGCGGGTAATAAAAGCTGGGACTTCATTCTCAGAGTTTTACTCTAACTGAATTTATCGGTTTTGCTGTTGGTTTTAGCGTAGTTCAACACTATAGGTGAATGCCGAGCAAGTTTGAAACTGATGCTTGTACGTCAACTTCACTCCGCACGTAGATGACGAGGATTTCTATTTCACCGTAGAGTCGAATTTGATTGATGTCTACAAAGAACGAATTTCCAAGTCGAAGACTCGGATTCCGCCTTACGATATGGCCATTGAACATATATGGTCTCCTATACCATTTATAGGAGTAAATTTGAAAGTCTTCGCTTTGACCCAGCATTCTGCCTGAAGCGTAGCGAAGGCCGGAATGCTGGGTCCGAAACTCAACAACAAGACCCCGTAAAATATTTTCGAACATCCGGTTCAATCTGGACCGGGTTGGACGCACGATCGGGAGCACCAATGGTCTCCTGTGCCTAGAGCACCGAGGGAGAATATGTGCCCCGATCGTTTGCTGCGATGGATGTCCAGTAGGAAGTTTGTGCCTTTGAGCACCTGTATAGGAGAAGATCAGCATCGCGGCGGTCCGTTTGAAATACTCAAAGCTTAGGGAGTGACAATATGCAGCCATTGGAATTTTTTGCAGGCGTGGACTGGAGTTCGAAAGAGCATCAGGTCTGCGTGTTGGACTTGGAAGGCAAGGTATGTGGACAGCGAGGCTTTGCACACTGTGGCAAGGGCTTGCATGAGATGATTGAT
>JAKZRU010000070.1:0-16172 GCA_047517965.1 Gammaproteobacteria bacterium
ATCAGGTTGGCAATCTCCTGCAAATCCAGACAAATTCTTCGTGTTGCTCCTGTCTTCGATAATCGGAGCTGTAAAATTCAGTAAATTCGCTAAAATCTTGCTAATGTTAAGCGAATTCATTCTCTAATTTCGGATTTGGGAGGTGGTGCAGACGGGCTCGAAGATGCGTAGCGATTGGGCGTCAGAATGATCTCGGGATCTGGCATTTCGATAATCAATTCAGGTGTTCCACTTGAAAACATTACCCAATTCGGTTCTCGAAGCACTCTGCCGTCCGAATTGACTCGAATCAATGCTGTAACGCCATGATAGCGGGCGTCGGGATTATCGCGAAGCACCGCAAGGTGCATTACTAGTTTGTATGCATCAACTCCCATTGCAAAAATTCGTTCGAAGTCGATTGTGATGGAGGTATCCGCAGCGAGTATTCGTCTCAGATTCACCATCGAACTGCTGCGATCGACGATCCAGTTCATATCGGCGAACTGCACTCCATCTAAATCCTGATCTGTAATTTTGTTGAATTTCCCACTGAATATGTGAGAGGTTGAATAAACTGGAAGATCGTGCGCTTTGAGAAAATCAATATGCGGTTTGATCAAACGCCCATGCAGAGGGTCGGCACTTAGGAAAATAAAATCCACGTCTTGACGACGGCGAGGGATAAAACTGAGCGAGTGTCCGGTCAAATCACGAATTTCCTGATAACGGTGAACACTCGACTTGATATTGAGAATCTTTTTGACAGTTTCGGAGTAATCGGTTTCTTCTCGGTTGTATACATGGCTTTCGATCACTGCACCACCCAGACGTTCCCACTCATCTGTGAACGCATCGACGGTACGTCTTGACCAGGTTGAGGGATGTTCAAGAACCAGCGCTGTCGTGTGCCCGTCATTTTTCGCGCGTCGAGCAACTGATGTGCCGTCCTGTTCAGGGGCAAGTGCAAACTGGCTGACGTGTTGCGGCAGTTTGATCCCCCCTGCATCTCCTAAAAGCAAAGTCGGTACGATGAAATCTCCGAACTGTACCATTTCTTTAACGAACTGTTTGCCAAGTGGTCCAATCACAAAGTCGGCTCCGTTGTCCAAAGCACGGTAGTAGAATTCCGTCACCATAACTGGATCGTCGCCAATATCTATCACTTCCAGAATGGGTTTTGCAGGGTTGGTGTCGGCAGCGTGTTGCGCGACTAAACCATCCAGCAACGCTTGTGCCGCCAGATTGCTCGATGATGACAGTGGAAGCAGTATGGCTATCTTGGAAACAGAAGAAGGATTCGCAGACAATCCTGATTCAATCAATCGTCGGGCAGGATGCTCGGGATACTCCTGTAACCAGGTTTGCAAGGCTCTGTTGTATTGATAGGGATCATGCATCACGAAATTGGTTCCAAGTGCTAGCAACAGCCACTGTTTTTCAATGGGGTTATCCGTATTCGTGAGCACTTCTGCAAGGTCATCAATTGAAATACGCCGCAGTTCATCCCACAGCTGGTGACCAACCTCGATCTGGTCGCTTCCGGGCGGTAAAGCCGAATAAAACCGCATCATTTCAAGTGCCAATTGAAGCGGTTCTGCCAGTTCATCCAGATTGGAAGTGGAGTAAATTCTCAAGCGAACTACTCGAAAACGCTGAGCGGAGTCAAGAGAACTACGGGATTCAAGTCTCGCGAGTTGCCGCAGAGCTCTTTTGTGTTTGTCTCGCGACTGCATGAATCGGATAGCTAGAATCTCAAAGTCTATTCGTTCCGACTCACTTAGTTCATTGACGCGAATCAGTTTCACAATTGACTCGGCTTCCGCAATTCGGTTTTGTATGAATAGTGAGTTTGCGGCGTTTAGAAGATTCGAGCTTCGATTAAGTGCATTGGAATTGGTTTGAGTGATGTGAGTCCAGGGAGCATATTCGTCGAATAGTGCTGCAGGTACGTCCAATTCATCGGATTCGGATATTATTGGAACGTCTGGCGCTATTATTTCGATCTCAGGTAAATGGGAAATTACAGGCGGAGAAGAAGCATCATCAGCGGAAATTGCGGGTTCGGAAGAAACGGTTTTTGTTTGTTGTGCTATAGGTGCACAACTTGTCAAAAAAAGACAAAAAACGGAAATTACAAGCCTTCGTGAGATTGAATCAACTCTAAGAAAATCCAATCGCATGCCGAAAATCGGACTATTCATAAGGCATTTCCTCCAGTTCACTCCCTGCTGTTCAGATCAAATTATAACGTGCACGAACTCCAAAATAACAAAGAAGGAAAGCTCTTCGTTGTAGCTACGCCCATTGGCAATCTGGAAGATATTTCCTTGAGGGCCATCAAGGTTCTCAAAGAAGTTGACATCATTGCCGCTGAGGATACCCGACACAGTCGAAAACTTTTACTGAAGTTCGGAATTTCCACTCCGATGCTTCCATTTCATCAGCACAATGAATCTAGATCAAAAGGGCAATTACTAAAAAGATTGGCAAATGGTGAGAGCATTGCACTGATATGTGATTCCGGGACGCCACTAATTTCCGATCCGGGCAGGTCAATTGTCAGGAGTGCTCACGAACAAAATATTCAGGTAATTCCAATACCTGGTTCCAGCGCACTCACTTGTGCATTGTCAGTGTGCGGGCTTTCAGTTGACAAATTTCTGTTTGAAGGGTTTTTGCCGGCAAAAAAAGCCGATCGGCTAACACGATTGAAGCAACTTTCTGCAGAGCGAAGGTGCTTTGTATTCTTTGAAGCGCCACATAGAATCTTAGTTTCGCTGTCGGATATTGCGGATGCTTTTGGTGATGACTGTCAAGCCTGTATTGCCAGGGAAATGACAAAAATTCACGAAACAATTCGAGTTGATGAATTAGGTAATTTACTCTGTTGGGTTAAAGAAGATCAGAATCAGCAAAAAGGTGAGTTTGTGGTTTTGGTGGACAATACCGATAGACCAGTCGCAAATCAAGAAGAGCAAATTGACAGTACTTTGGAAGTCCTGCTTGAGGAGTGTTCACCACGAAAGGCTGCTGAGCTCGCTTCGCGAATACTTGGAGTGAGGCGCAACCCGCTCTACAAACGTGCAATGCAGATCAAAGAAGACAGTCAAGAGAAAATACAGACTGATTAGGTTCGCCGAAAACTGTGATGGCAACTCTGCATGCCGTGCATTGCTGATTGCAATTGTTATAAAATTGTCAATTCAGAAAAGAGTTGGTCGGGCAGTCGCTTGCAATTGCTGAAGCACAGTGTATTTTACATTGGTTTCGCTCAAGAGGAAAGTCCGGGCTCCACGGGTAAGGTGCCAGGTAACACCTGGGCGGTGTGAACCGACGGAAAGTGCCACAGAAAATATACCGCCTGTGAATTACTTTGCAAATCGAATTCACAGGTAAGGGTGAAATGGTGCGGTAAGAGCGCACCGCGATATGGGTAACGATATCGGCAGGGTAAACCCCACACGGAGCAAGATCAAATAGGAATCCTTTAACGTAGCCCGCGTTGGATTCGGGTAGGTCGCTAGAGGCTTGCAGTGATGCGAGTCCCAGATGAATGACTGCCTCGATTGAAAAAATCGAACAGAACCCGGCTTACAGACCAGCTCTTTTCTTACTGTACTAACTTTTTACCTTGAGAATGTTTAACTGCAAGTGACGGGGGCAGACTAAAATTTGTTAGTCTGTCGAAGTCCGAATTGTCTTTTCCGTGAGTTGTGCCTAGAGTTGGGTCGTGCATGTTGAACAATTTCGGTCATAGAAAGTCTTCGCGCAACATGCAGTTAGCATATGGATTTGGTATACTGTATACAATTCTTTTTGCCAATTCGTCGAACAACCACTCTAACCTGTTGAAGAAGATCTGGAAGTTGATCACAGAAGAGATCCAACAGGACAGATTAAGCTTTCACTTTCAATCAACTAGTAGAAGTGGGGCTGTAGATTCCTCTCGTCAAAAATTGTCGTAGAGGTGCGTAATTCTGCACATGTTGTTTTCTGGCAGTATCATACTGCCTGTTTTATTTCTAAACAGACTTAATTTTATTGGGAGTAAATGTGCCCGTGTTACAAGTAAAAAGCGATATTGAAATTGCCCGGCAGGCTGTTTTAAAACCTATCGGTGAAATTGGTGAAAAACTGGATATTCCTGCGAATTCCTTGATTCCTTTTGGACGATCCAAGGCCAAAATTGATTTGCAGTTCATTGACTCGCTGAGCACTCGTCAAGGCGGCAAACTAATTTTGGTTACAGCGATAACCCCGACCCCTGCGGGGGAAGGTAAAACAACCACGACTGTCGGATTGGGCGATGGCTTGAACCGAATCGGCAAAAACGCAACGATTTGCCTGCGGGAGCCCAGTCTTGGACCATGCTTCGGCATGAAAGGCGGCGCAGCGGGAGGCGGGTATGCACAAGTAGTTCCTATGGAAGATATCAACCTCCACTTCACTGGTGATTTTCATGCCATAGGAACCGCTCACAATCTGCTGTCGGCACTGGTCGATAATTCGATCTACTGGGGTTCCGATGCCGAGCTAGACAGTAGAAGGGTGGCGTGGCGCAGAGTGGTTGACATGAACGACAGGGCATTGCGACAGATTGTTTGTTCGCTGGGAGGGGTATCAAATGGATTTCCTCGCGAGAGTGGTTTTGACATCACGGTTGCAAGTGAGATTATGGCGATATTCTGTTTGTCAGAGAATCTGCGCGACTTAGAAGACCGGCTTGGCCGCATTATTGTCGGATACCGGCGCGATCGTTCACCTGTGATGGCGAAAGAATTACATGGACACGGCGCAATGACTGTTTTGTTGAAAGACGCATTTGCTCCCAATATCGTACAGACGCTTGAGAACAATCCAGCACTGGTCCACGGTGGACCGTTTGCCAACATCGCACACGGTTGCAACTCTGTTGTAGCTACTCGAGCGGCACTAAAAATGTCTGATTATGTGATTACCGAAGCAGGATTTGGTGCCGACTTGGGGGCGCAGAAATTCTTTGATATAAAGTGCCGTTCAGCTGGCTTGGAACCCTCCGCTGTAGTCGTAGTTGCAACAATTCGTGCGCTAAAAATGCACGGAGGAGTTGCTAAATCCGACTTAAAAACGGAAAATGTAGGTGCTGTTGATGCTGGCTGTGTGAATTTGCAACGTCACCTGTCTAATGTCGCGAAGTATGGTTTGCCGGCAATCGTAGCAATCAATCGTTTCATTACCGATACCGACGCAGAAGTAGATGCTGTAAGCAGACGATGCGAATCAATGGGTATCGAAGCGTTCGAGTGTACTCACTGGTCAGACGGCGGTGCTGGAACTGAGCGACTAGCCCATAGAGTCGTTGAATTGGCCGATTCGAATGAAGCCCAATTTAATGTTCTTTATGACAACGAGCTTTCGCTTGAAGAAAAAATTCGCAAGACTGCGCAGGAAATCTACGGTGCCTCCGATATCGCCATAGAAAGCAAGGCAGCGACCTATTTGTCGCAGCTGCAGAACAATGGATTTGGCAATCTGCCGATTTGCATGGCCAAGACTCAGTACAGTTTCTCAGTCGACCCGACGGCTTTAGGTGCTCCGGAAGGGCATATCGTTCCAATTCGTGAAGTGCGGTTGCTGTCTGGTGCCGGATTTGTCGTAGCAATCTGTGGAGATATTATGACGATGCCGGGTCTTCCTCGAATTCCGGCTGCAAATTCAATCCATCTTGGTGCTGATGGTCAAGTTGAAGGCTTGTTCTAGATCATCTTGACATTGAGATTTCTGAGATTTTCTCCCCTAAGCCGAGAGGCTGTTGACTCAATTTAGATGCAGCTGGATTCACTGTGTTGCGCGGCAAACCTGATAACATGTCAAGCACTATGCAATTCAAACTTTACCTGCTACATCGATTGACTCATTTGATCTGGGTTGATTAGCGGATGGCTATCAGAACGCTGGACCGCGAGCATCTGCGAAGTTCGCCATTTCATCCCCGTTTGTTCGGTACCAATGGAGCTGTAACCAGCGAGCACCATCTAGCAGCAAATGCCGGGGCAGATATTTTGAAATCGGGCGGAAACGCAGTGGACGCTGCTGTTGCCGCTGCACTCGTGGAAGGGGTCGTCAATCCGCACCAGCATACAATTGGCGGCGAGTGTCCGATGATCATTCAGATGGCAGGCGAAAAACAACCTGTCGTCGTGAACGGAAATACAATGGCGCCGGAAAATGCCACGGTGTCCAACTATCGGGCACGAGGCTTCAGCGATGTACCTGATACGGGAATTCTAGCCGCTGGCGTACCGGCTGCTATTGGTGCCTATACGACGGCGCTCGAAAAATTCGGCACTTTGTCATTTGCGGACGTTTGTGCTGCTGCACTTGCGCTGGCACGAGACGGATTTCCCGCTCATCGCGGTCTCCTGTATATGCCTGATTTCGGCGTTCGCGATATTCAGGAATTGATTCGAACCAACTGGAAGAATACTGCAGAAGTCTATTTGCCCGACGACAGGCTGCCAGATCCCGGTCAACTGATTCGCAACTCGGCGCTCGCCGATTGCTTTCAAACTCTTGTAGCGTCCGAAATCTCCGCAAGTGGCAGTCGCCGCAACGGGATTACCGCGGTTCAGCAGGAATTCTACTGCGGTGACATTGCGGCTCAAATAATCCGCCACACCGAAGATGCGGATGGCTTTCTGACGCGTAGCGATCTGCAAGCTTTTGTCACCAAGATCGAATCGCCAGTATCAGTCGATTACGCAGATGTACGCGTTTTCAAGTGTAGCGCCTGGAATCAAGGACCGGCGCTTTTGCAGACGCTATCAATTCTGAAGAATTTCTCCATTGGGGCAATGGAGCACAATTCAGCCGAATATCTCCATACTGTCATTGAAGCGGTGAAACTTGCTTTTGCCGATAGAGAACAGTGGTATGGAGACCCGGAGCAAGTCCATGTTCCAATTCAGGAACTACTGAATGACTCGTACGGTGTCAATCGTTCGAAATTGATTGATCCAGACACCGCCAACGCGGAGGTACGTCCTGGTAACCCGCTTCAAGGCCTTGCGGTAATACCGGTTGAAGATCGACTTGGTGGAAAATCTTGGGGACATGGTACTGTGCATGTTGATGCCGTAGACCGGGACGGCAACATGGTTGCTGCAACACCGAGCGGAGGCTGGCTGAAATCTTCAGAACTAGTTAAAGCGCTTGGCGTCCCGCTAGGAAACCGGTTGATGACGTTTTATCTTCAACCCGCCCATCACCCAAATCTTGTCGGGCCGCATAAACGGCCACGGACGACCATTAGTCCGACGATGGTTCATCGCAACAACAGACCATGGATGGTTTACGGCAGTATGGGCGGCGATCAACAGGATCAGTGGATGCTCCAGTTTCTACTGAATCGGGTGGTGTTTGGCATGACGATTGCTGAGTCAATTGAGGCACCTAAGTTTTCGAGTCATCATTGCCCTGGTTTCTTTGCTCCGCATGAATCTTTCATCAACCTCGTCAACATTGAGGAAAGAGTCGGCAACAAGGTATTCGGTGAACTCAGGTCACGAGGTCACGACGTTCAGGTTGTGCCGGATTGGACTGAAGGCTATCTTCTCGCCATTGAGAGAAATCCGGAAAACGGAGTACTTGAAGCGGGATATGATCCCCGCGGCGCAAAAGGGGACGTATTTCCAGCAGCAGCCTGTTGTTGGTAGCGGGCGACTTTAATCTAATACCGAGATTTCTTATCGCTTAACGCGGAGTAGGAATCGAAATTTCACGCTGCAAGCAAGCCGCTTTCACCGTATTTTGTAACAGGGAGGCGATCGTCATCGGGCCGACTCCTCCCGGTACAGGGGTAATCGCGCCCGCGATGTTTATGGCTTTGTCAAATTCAACATCTCCCACAAGAACCATCTTGCCGGAATCCGATTTGATGCGATTGATACCGACGTCGATGACTGTCGCCCCTGGCTTGATCCAGTTTGCTTTTACGATATGTGCCTTGCCGACGGCAGCAATGAGAATATCTGCATCACGGCACACCTCATCCAGATCTATGGTGCGAGAGTGTGCAATCGTAACCGTGCAGTTATCCCGCAGCAATAGTGCAGCTAGCGGCTTGCCGACAATATTGGACCTTCCTACGATGACTGCATGAGCGCCGCTTAGATTGCTTGTGTAGGACTTCAAAAGTTGTATGCAGCCGAGCGGTGTACAGGGCACCATGCCGTCAAGACCAACAGTCAATCGTCCGGCATTGATAACGTGGAATCCGTCGACATCTTTGTCTGGAAGTATAGTGCCGATGACTCTATTCGGATCAATGTGGTCAGGAAGCGGCAGTTGCACAAGAATACCATGTACTAGCGGGTCAGAATTCAGCCTTTCGATCATTTCCAGCATGCCGGATTCCGAAACGCTGGCATCCAGCTTGTTGTGAAATGAATTCATCCCCGCGTGCGAGGTTTGGATGATTTTGTTCCGAACATACACTTGACTGGCGTCGTTTTCTCCAACCAGTACAACTGCCAATCCGGGGGTTAAGCCATGTTGCGATTTCAACTGCTCCACTTGCAAGGCAACATCTTGTCTTAGTTCCGTTGCAAGTGCTTTACCATCAATAATATGTGCCATTATTCACCTGTAGTCATGATTCCAATTCTTGGATTACTTTAAGCCAAGTGCTGATTTTATATTTTCAAGGCGAGTTCGTTGTTAAAATATTTTATTAAGTCACGAAATTTCGTGGTGTTTTGTTTTTATCTAGGATCGTTTGTGCAGATGACTAACGCAGTTAATGATTATTCTTGTAGAAAATTGCCGATCGTCGGTGTACTGGGCTCTGGAAGTAACGCACACGACAATAAGTCAACGGTTCTGGGGCAGTGGCTAGCTACTCAAAGTGTTCATCTGCTAACGGGAGGGGGAGGCGGTGTTATGCAAGCAGTGAGCAAAGCGTTTGCTGAATCCGAAGGTCGCGAGGGAATGGTTATCGCGGTAGTTCCAGGTGAATATGACAGGCTTGAGCAAGTCTACGTGCCGAGCCCGCATTATCCGAATCCATGGGTTGAAATCCCTATTTACACGCACTTATCTTCTACAGGCGTACTAGGCACGAGTGAATGGTCGAGAAATCACATTAATGTGCTGAGTTCTAACGTGATTGTTCTACTACCAGGTAAAGCAGGCACATCTTCAGAAGCGAAACTAGCTGTCCACTACGGCAAACCTGCTATTGCCTGGCTTGAAAATCGGGATCAAATCGAAGATCTTCATCCGGACATTTCCGTGCTCAGTACCATACACGAGGTGCAAGAATTCGTACTAGGTGTAATCCGGACGTAAAATGGATGAACTGGAGCGTTCACTTCTGAACGTATTCACAAACTCTGATCTGAACCGAATGGTGGATCAACGAAAGGACCAAGCCAAGCTTGTAGCTCTTCAATCCGATTCGTCGTCTCGCTACTGCTTGTTCTTTGAGGATCGTTTTTTGATGCAAGACGCAGCGAACCTTGGTCCGGTATTCGTAAATGCAAACGAGGTCGGTGCAATTCAGTGCTCCGCACGAAATGTAGTGTTTCTGGGATCAAGAGATGCAAAACATTTCTTTGCGTTGGAACTGCTCAGTCAATCGCCTGTGGAGAAATTGTTGAGTGAAACCGTCACATTTGCAGGTCTTCGCGAAAGCGGTCATTCCCTAACCGCGCAAGATGCCACGATGCTTTCGTACGCGAAAGCAATGTTCCACTGGCACCGTGCACATGAGTTCTGTGGCGCCTGTGGGACGAAAACGCAGTCGATTGAAGGCGGGCATTCGAGGCGGTGCATGAACGCGAAATGCAACAAAACTCACTTTCCGCGAACCGATCCAGCAATTATCGTAGCGGTTACAAAAGATGATCGGTGTTTGTTTGGCAGACAGAAATCCTGGCCGAATTATCGCTATTCTGTAATTGCAGGTTTTGTTGAACCAGGCGAAAGTGTCGAACAGGCTGTCGTCAGGGAAGTGCAGGAAGAAACCAGCATTAATCTGAACACGGTACATTACCATTCCTCTCAGCCTTGGCCATTTCCCGGATCAATCATGCTCGGATTTTCGGCAACCGCCTCGAACTTTGATATTCAGTTAAATGATGGCGAACTGCAAGAAGCGCACTGGCGAAATGTTGAAGAGATCGTTAGTGGAATGGAATCGGGAACATTTAGGCTACCGCCCAAACTATCCATTGCCTATCGCCTGATCGAGGACTGGTTTGATGCATGTTCAGCCGACAGTCTGGCAAACACAATTAAAAATCTGGGCATAGTTCGATCATGGTGACTGACACCGCAGCAGGCGAGAGTTATAATTGCCCTAAATGAGGCATCAGCTAGGAGAACCGATTGCCAGAGACAGCAGGAACTGCAAGAAAACGGGTTCTGGGTGATATACGCCAGTCCCTGACTCAGCTAGACGATTCCGTCAAACAGGCGGTAAATGCGGAATATGATCGCGTTAGATCATCCGAGGCACCCAGGCCTGTAGTCGATGGCATCCTAGTCGACAAGTTCATTGAAAAACACACCGCTGTGAAAGGATCAGTGAAGATTGTCTCAAGTTTCGCTGAAGTTCCAGCAGCGGTAAGTGAATTTCTGAACGAGCACGATTTACCTAATGATATGGTAATGGGAAAATCCGATTTTCTGTCACAATTTGACTGGCCGCAAGATTGGAAAATCAGCAAACGAACGGCACAAAAGACCGATGTCATTTCAGTAACCGATGCCATTTGCGTCATTGCAGAAACTGGAACCATTGTCATTGCAAGTTCTCCAAAAGTCTCTTCTACGCATCTGTTTCTTCCAGAAAATCATATTGTGATATTGAATTTCGGACAAGTTGTGCGCCATTTGGAAGATGCATTGAAGATCAGTAGCCCGCAAATTGAGAGTGAATCTCGTGGTTTTCACATGATTACCGGACCATCGAAAACTGCGGATGTGGAGCAGACTATTCAGTACGGTGCGCATGGGCCGAAGCGGCTCCACATTGTCATGATCAATGCGGGATGAAAAGAATGCTGATGATTACCAATCATAATAGTGCGATTGATTCATGAATGGAGCCGAAACTCCGCTTCAGCAATCAAGTTTCAACTATGAGGAGCTTCTGTTATGCGGGCGAGGGGAAATGTTTGGAGCGGGAAATGCGCAGCTGCCGCTGCCCCCGATGCTGATGTTCGATCGTATTACCAACATCAATTGCGATGGCGGAGAGTTTGGTAAAGGACAGGTCAAGGCGGAACTCGATATTCGACCGGATTTGTGGTTTTTTGATTGCCATTTTCGAGGCGACCCGGTAATGCCTGGCTGCCTTGGCATTGATGCTCTGTGGCAACTGGTCGGATTTTATCTAGGCTGGCTGGGGAATCCCGGCAGCGGACGAGCGCTTGGTGCGGGCGAAGTTAAATTTGCCGGTCAGGTCACCGGCAAGATCGAGCTATTGACCTACCGAATTAATATGAAGCGTGTCATAACGAGAAAGTTTGTAATGGGCGTTGCGAATGGAATTGTGGAAGCAGACGGAAAGCCAATTTATACCGGTTCCGATTTGCGAGTTGGACTCTTTAAACTAGGTTGAAGCCAGATGAGACGAGTTGTTGTAACGGGACTGGGAGTCGTATCGAGCATTGGCAATAATTGTCATGAGGTCACGCAGTCGCTACGCAATGGCGCCTCCGGCGTGGAATTCGTCCCAGAGTATGAGGAACTGGGGTTTCGCAGCCAGATTCATGGGTCGATTGACATTGATTTCGAGAGCAGGATTGAGCGCAAAGCTTTGCGCTTCATGGGCGATGGCGCCTCTTTCAACTTTATTGCCATGCAGGAGGCTATTGAGGACTCGAGATTGACGCAGGAGCGGATTTCAGATACTCGCACTGGCATGATCATGGGCTCGGGCGGTGCGTCCACTAAAAACATTGGAATTGCGATAGATATGCTGCGAAAGCGAGGTATTCGTGGAGTCGGCCCCTATCAGGTGCCACGTACAATGTCCAGTACGAACTCTGCAACTCTGAGCACATATTTCAAGATCCGAGGAATTAGTTATTCGGTCAGTTCAGCTTGTGCAACCAGTGCACACTGCATCGGCGGTGGTATGGAACAGATTCAGATGGGGAAACAGGACATTGTGTTCGCGGGCGGCGGCGACGAGATTCACTGGACCATGACCATGCTTTTTGATGCCATGCGTGCACTTTCCACTGGCTACAACGATCGGCCGAAGGAGGCTTCTCGTCCCTTCGATGCGAACAGAGATGGTTTTGTCATTTCTGGCGGCGGTGGGGTAGTGGTCCTTGAGGAGCTGCAAAGTGCCCTTGATCGAGATGCCAAAATTTATGCAGAGCTGGTTGGATATGGCGCCACCTCAGATGGTTACGATCTTGTACAGCCTTCAGGAGACGGTGCAGTCCGCTGCATGGAAATGGCGTTGCAGGATGTGACCCATCCAGTTCAGTATATCAACGCGCATGGAACCAGCACGCCGGTGGGAGACACCAGCGAACTGTGTTCGATCGGCAAAGTATTCGACGATATTCCGAATATAGCATCTACCAAGTCGCTGACCGGTCACGCGCTGGGTGCAGCGGGAGTAAATGAGGCAATCTATACATTGCTGATGATGGACAACGGATTCATCAGCCCATCAATCAATGTTGAGAACATCGATCCAGAAGCTTCAGAATATCCGATTGTTCGAGAGCTTATTGACGGTATCAACCTCCAAACTGCCATGTCGAATAGTTTTGGTTTTGGAGGAACCAATTCTTCTCTGGTTTTTCAGCGCTTGTCCGAGTAGTTTGCCACCAACCTCAAATTCGCGGACAGAGGGATACATCCGCCCGAATCGAAACCCTCTTCATGTCGCAATCTGGTTGCTGATCATCTGTGTAATGATCTATGCAATCATTGCGATCGGCGGATACACACGTCTCACCAACTCCGGACTGTCAATCGTTACCTGGGAACCCGTGTCTGGAATCATCCCACCCTTAACTGAGGATCAGTGGCAGGTTGAATTCGATATCTACAAGCAATTTCCAGAATTTCAAATTGTCAATCCAGATCTGACGCTCGTAGGATTCAAGCAAATTTTCTGGGTTGAATATGTTCATCGCCTTGCTGGAAGATTAGTTGCTCTCGTTTTCTTGCTGCCTTTTATTTATTTTCTGTTTCGTGGCTATCTGACTCGAAGATTTATTGTCAGGTTGGCTGCCGTATTCATTTTGGGCGGAATTCAAGGACTATTAGGCTGGTATATGGTGAAAAGCGGATTGATCAACAATCCATCGGTTAGCCAGTATCGGCTAACCGCCCATCTCAGTCTGGCGGTAATTTTGTACAGTTACGTTCTGTGGCTGTCGGTGAGTCTGTTCGGAATTCAGGCTTTAGAGAAACACCCGTCATTGCCGAGTATTCGACGTTTGGCTGTTGCATGTATTGGTCTGGTGGCTCTCATGCAGCTCAGTGGCGGTTTTATGGCAGGAACGCAAGCAGGCTTTGTGATAAATACATTTCCTGACATGAACGGTAAGTGGGTTCCTGACTTGCTGTTTCCGCTCTCACCACTGTGGCGCAATCTGTTTGAAAATGTTGTAACGATACAATTTATTCATCGCTGGACGGCAGCTGCCACTGTTCTCGCAATTGCCGTGCTGTGGCTGCAGCGATTCCAGATCAAGAGTAAATCCGTCAAGCTAGGAATTGACATCGCGTTTTTGGCTGCACTGATGCAATTCTCGCTCGGTGTCTCAACACTCCTCAGTCAGGTTGAAATTTCCATCGCCATAGCGCATCAATCTGGATTCGTGCTACTATTGAGCGTATTGATCATACTGATCAGAGCTACATTACCTAAAAATGTGCGCTCGTCAAAATCGGCGATCTAACCATCTTATGATAGGAATGAGTAGAGGGCTGGATCATTAAAACCTGGATTCGCAACCCATTGGCAATTTTCGCAGATGACGCTGGCGGTGGCATAGTAATAGAGGGTTCACGCATCATCGAATGCGTTTTGAGAGGTTCTCGTCCAGAGTCGACTGTCGACAATACCATGGACGCATCTGAGCACGTCATACTGCCAGGTCTCATCAATACTCACCACCATTTTTTTCAGACATTGACTCGGGCTAATGAAGGAGCGCTGAACAAGGAACTGTTCAACTGGCTAGTAGCTCTATATCCGACTTGGTCTGGAATGACGGCTGACTATTTGGATGTTGCCACGCGACTTGCCCTTGCAGAATTACTGCTCTCCGGCTGTACAACTGCGGCCGATCATCATTACATTTTTCCGGCCGGTCTGGAGCAGTCTATTGACATTCAAGCGTATGCTGCCAGCGAAATGGGTATGCGCGTCACCTTGACTCGGGGGAGCATGGATCTTTCGACTGATGACGGTGGATTGCCACCTCGATCATTGGTGCAAGATGCAGATGATATTCTTTCAGACAGTGAAAGAGTAATTGACCTCTATCACGATCCTCGGGAGGGTTCTTATCGACAGATTGCACTAGCGCCGTGCTCGCCATTTGCAACGACTGCTGAAGTGATGCAAGAATCCGCTAAACTAGCAGTTAACAAGGATGTCATCCTGCATACGCATCTTGGTGAAACCCAAGATGAGAATCGATTTTGTATACGTGAATTTGGTTGTCGTCCACTCGAATATCTGGAAGAAATGGGCTGGCTGAACGATCGAACCTGGCTTGCGCACGGCATTCACTTTAATCAAGATGAGATTCAACAGCTGGGTGCTGCAGGAGTTGGTGTTTCACATTGCCCTGGATCGAACATGCTGCTTGCTTCTGGAATTTGTCCGGCACTCGAACTCGAAGAATCCGGAGTGAAAATTGGAATTGGCGTCGACGGATCAGCATCGGAAGACGCGTCCAATCTTATACAGGAAACGCGCCACGCTTTACAGATTCAGCGCTTGCGTTATGGATCTGCCCGTGTCAGTCATCTCGACGTCATTCGCTGGGCCACGGAAGGGTCAGCAGCGTGTCTGAGGCGTAATGACATCGGCAGCATTAAAGTAGGCAAACAGGCTGATTTAGCCATGTACAAGTTGGATGAACCGCGATTTTCAGGTGCGGGCGACCCGCTCGCTGCGGTAATCCTTTGCGGTGCGCATCGTGCTGATCGAGTCATGATTGGCGGTAAGTGGCGAGTAGTTGACGGAGAAATTCTAGATTTGGACCTGGAAGCGTTGATGGCTCGACATGGAAAAGCGGCGAAAGAATTGACCGCGAGCAGATAGTTGGAAGATTTACGAATTCTTTACAAATTTCTTGCCTACTTGGGCACAGATGCGTTTAAGTTATTTTAAGATTCTGTCCAAATTTGAATTTCAAATCCATCACGAATCTGCAGAAAATTTAAATTTTTCGTCCGATTCTCAGTGCCCTTTCAACTTCTTCAAGACGACCGTCAACTGGGTGGTAAATCAAACCGTAAATTGACACGGTCTGGGAGACTAACGGGTGATTGGCAATTTGTTCAACATCCTCGCGCACACTTTCCTTGAGATTTTGGATCGTCAGCCATTTGACGTGGTGACCTTCTGTCGACCCGAGCTCGTTTCCAGTATTGCGCCACGAACCATCCTTGAATTCTGCTGTCTGCAGAGTTTCCTCAAGCAATTCCCCCATTACTTCGTCTGTAATAGTTCCCAGTCCGCAATTTGTATGTTGAATTACAAACCATTCCAGGGTTCCGAGTAGTTTGTGTGAAACAACCAGCGATCGAATAGCGTCGTCGCTCGCTCTTCCGCCAGCATTGCGAATGACATGTGCGTCGCCTTCGGAAATTCCTGCAAACTTGGCGGGGTCCATGCGAGCATCCATGCAGGTCAGGATTGCGAATTGCTTCGATGGTTTGACGGAGAGGGTTGCCCGGAAGCCAAAATCGGCAACATGGGCACGGTTGGCAGCCAGAATATCATCCAGAATTTTACTCATTTCGCTTACTCAGATATCTCTGTAGAAATTAACAATCAAATTTTCGAGTTTTGTAATACTATTTGCTATATGTAGAGGAGTATTTGTAGGGCCATTTTGGCTATCACGTGGAAATTTTATTTCAATAATCTTGAAAATTCTACGACATCAGTTAAATAGTTGCCTGAGCGGATTGGATGCGCCAGAGCGAAATACCCT
>JAKZRU010000071.1:0-4305 GCA_047517965.1 Gammaproteobacteria bacterium
ATGGTGGAGGTGGCGGGGATCGAACCCGCGTCCGTGAGCCCTCTGCTCGCTGGCGACTACATGCTTAGTCTATCCCTAGTTCAAACCACACTTCGTCAGGACAGACGATACGGAGTGTGTCGGTCTCGTCTACCGAGGTAGTAATTCGCTTACAGGCTTACGAGACAATCCCTGTTAACTAGTCTGAATTTAATGACCCCATTTCGCACCATCCAGACATGATACTGACAGGGCTTAGCAGCTAAGCTGCTAAGGCGAAGTTGTCTTCGTTGGCAACTATTGATTTGCAGACAGTTTTACGAGGCACCTGCACCTCGGCATGCTCCAGCGGTTTTGCAACTCGCGTCGAAACCAAGTCACCCCCACAGAAAGTTATTTTACTTACGATATATTAACCTGTCACCAAAATGCAACACTACTTCGCGATTTTTTGAATTTCATGCCTTAAAAAACTCATTTTTGTTGCACTCTTGCTCAATCACCCGAATTTCGACTGTAAGAAGCAAGCTCCCTGGCCTGATCTCTTGCGATATCCTGAGATTTAATTGCTGCTCGTTTGTCGTACTGTTTCTTTCCCTTGGCTAGTGCAAACTGAAGCTTCACTTTTCCATTGCTCCAATAAAGCTGTATCGGTACCATCGAATAGCCCTTTTGCTCGACAGCGACAACCAAACGATTTATTTCGATACGATGCATAAGCAGCTTTCTTTGCCGAGTCGGATTGACAACGACATGAGTTGAAGTTGTCGATCCAGGCGAAACATGTGACCCGACAAGATAGAGCTCACCCCCTCTTGCTAGAATATAACTTTCCTTGAGATTTGCCCTGCTCTCCCGCATGCTCTTGACTTCCCAGCCAATTAGCGCGATACCTGCTTCGTATCGATCTTCAAGATGGTAATCATGCGAAGCTTTTCTGTTGGTCGAGATGATTCGATTGGAATTCTGAACTTTCTTTTTCTTTCCCATGACCAATTCGCTTTACCTGCGCCGACGCGAACGTCGTTGTCGGGTCGATTTAACAGGAGATGTATCAAAAACTTTTCCGAGACTTTCTGCAATCTGCTCCATAGTAGGCCTTTCTTTGATTGCATGTTCATCTACAGCAGTACGCATTCTTCGTACATGCTCCACCTGCGTACCGCAACATCCTCCGATGATAGTTGCTCCAACATTTCGAGCGATTTGCGCATAGAGATACATTTGCTCGGGCGTCGCCATATATCGAATTCTTGTACCCTCCCATACAGGTATGCCACAATTCGCTTTCACTACGTATCTGAACGCGGATGGAAACGCCTCAACCATCTCCAACGCAGCAGCTACGGTTTGTGCCGGGCCAATTCCGCAGTTTGAACCGACTGCAAATGGGCGAACGCCCAAATTTAAACAGATTTCAACAAATTCAGTTGGGCTGATTCCCATCATCGTACGACCGTTTGTATCAAAACTCGCGTTGCAAGCAAACGGCAGATTGGTACTGCTCGCGCCGGTAGCGGCCGCGATCAGTTCCTCCCTTGAAGAAGTAGTCTCAATCCATAAAATATCACAGCCGCCACGCTCAAGAGCTAACGCCTGAACTGTGAATGCTTCAATTGCTTCTTCCGTCGACAGTGTCCCTATTGGTTCAAGCAGTTCGCCCAAAGGTCCCATAGAACCTGCAACATACACTTCCCTGCTTGATTGATTTACTGCATTTCTGGTAATTTCAGCGGCCTTTTCATTCAATTCCGATACTCGATGCTGACTTCTATGCAGTTTCAGCCGCATCGCATTGGCTCCAAATGTATTGGTCAAAACCACATCCGAACCTGCGTCAATGAAGCTGGAATTCAGCTGCAGCACACGCTCCGGATATTCATCGTTCCAAAGTTCCGGCGCATCTCCCGACACCAATCCCATGTCAAAAAGATTGGTACCGGTCGCACCATCCATCAGCAGACATTCTCTTTCGTTTAACGCTTTCAGAAACGGATTATTGCTTCTGGAGATTTCCATAATATTTCTAATTCTTGTAGCTACTCAATAGTAGCTATACGATCAAGATAATTTGTTCCGAATTCTCATTTTGAACTGCAATTCGAATGATTTCCTACCGGATTACGGGTCCATTTTCAGAAACTCATCCACAAAACCATAACGGTATAATGTCTATAAATGATAATCTTGAAATTTCAGACCGTTCAATTTATTCACATCTAGTTCATTGAATTCTTGAAAAAACTGACTTATTCTCGGCCATGCAGAGTAAAAATATTTTCATTTCATCCGTTGCAGCTATTTTAGTTTTCAGTTTGCTTCAAATTTCGAGTGCTAGTGAACTAATTATGTTTAATGCAGAATATTGCAGCTGGTGCCACAAGTGGGATGAAGAAATTGGAGTCATCTATAGTCTAACGCCTGAATCCTGTCAGGCACCTATCAGAAAAGTCGATATTGACGATCAGATTCCAGATTCAAATTCGATAAACGAGTCTGTACAATACACCCCCACTTTCGTACTGATTCATAATCAGAGTGAAGTGGGACGCATAGTCGGATATCAAGGGGAAGATTTCTTCTGGCCGATGCTGAACGATTTGATTGAGCAGAATTTGCCTGAAGAAGTTCGACGTTATAACTCGAAACAATGTCAAAATTCATGAGAATGCGATTCTTCCCATGTCTATTTAATCGCTGTCCACCCATTGCTTGAATTTGATCCCGTATGCCAAGTGTCCGTAAGTCAATCATTGCGGCATATCCCTCTGAACACATCTATTCTCTGGTGACTGATGTAGCATCCTATCCAAACTTCATCAAGGATTGCAAAAGCGGCCGAGTAGACAAAGTACACGAGGACGGATATACGGCTACGCTCAAATTTTCGCTGAAAGGTATTCGCAAATCATTTACAACTCGGAATGTGGCTACCCCGTTCAGTGAAATTTCCATGACGCTGGTTTCAGGCCCATTCAAAAAGATGAGCGGCAGCTGGAAATTCACCAATCTTGGAGAACACGCGTGTCGTGTTGAATTTGAACTTGATTTTGAATTTTCATCGAGTCTGATTGCTACTGCAAGCGCTCCTTTATTCCATCAAATATCGAAAACCATGGTAAATTCATTTCATGAAGAGGCAGTACGACAGTTTGGAAAGCAGTCGAAAGATTTGCATTGAAGTTGCATTCGCGTCTTCAACACATCAGAAATTAATTGAAATGGAAGTCCCGGCCAATTCCACGGCAAGAAAGGCGGTTGAAGAATCCGGGTTAGATCGGATTTTCCCAGATTTCGACTTTAAATCTGCTCCAATAGGCGTATTTGGGAAAGCAGTTCCAGATGATTATTTGCTTGCAGATGGAAACCGCGTCGAAGTTTACAGACCACTGCAACAGGCGCCGACTGATGCCCGCCGAAAACGGGCGAAATCTGCCAAAAACTCGAATAAATATTAAATTTTAGTTATTCTGAATGATGCTGCCGAACTCGCAATTCGTTACGGCGAACCTTGCCAGTCGTAGTCAGTGGCAGGTCGTCAATGTATTCAATGAATCTGGGGTACTCATAGGCTGCAAGTCGTTTTCGCACAGAATCCTGAATCTCTGCTGTGAGCTTGTCTGACGGCTGATTCCCATCTTTCAACACAATGTAGGCCTTTACCACCTCTCCTCGGAGTTTATCAGGAATACCAATGACCGCAACTTGTGCAATTGCAGGATGCTTCAGAAGACAATCTTCTATTTCACCAGGACCGATACGATAACCGGCACTGGAAATCACGTCATCTTTTCGACCTACGAACCATAAGTATCCGTCTTCATCCTTGTAGCCGGTGTCACCTGTTCCCCACCATTTACCAATGTATTTTTCTTGGGTAGCTTCTTTGTTATTCCAATAGCCGGAAACCATTACTGGATCATCGCGGTCGGCTGCGAGTTCACCAATTTCACCGGTTTCCAGGATATTTCCATCTTCGTCAACCGCCTCTACAGAATGGCCTGGATAGCTCTTGCCGATTGATCCAGGGCGAACACTCATCACTTCGGAACAATTTCCCGCAATATAGTTAAACTCAGTTTGCGCCCACATTTCATTAATTTCAATTCCGAATGCTTCCTTACCCCAGTGATAGAGTTCAGTACCCAACGACTCACCTGCCGACATGATGGAGCGCATATTGATATCAAATCGATTCTGCATGTTTTCGACCTGACGCAACATCTTCAGTGCTGTAGGCGGTATAAATCCATTACGCACCCTATATTTTTCCAGCAAATGGCAGGCTTTTTCCGGATCAAATTTTCCGCCGTCATAACCGAGAAC
>JAKZRU010000072.1:0-14190 GCA_047517965.1 Gammaproteobacteria bacterium
ATGCGCACCGGCAACCGATGCCCACATGCTGCGATGACAGGCTTCTCCGGCAAAAAATACTCTATCTGCAATCGACTCTCTTAAATATTCGCGCATGGTGGAAGCGCCAAGTTCGGCGCTTGCGTAAGCTCCTAGCGTATAGGAATTGTTTCTCCACAAAGAAGCCACTCCTTTCACGAACGATTGTTCGATTCTGTTGCCAAATAGTTTCTTGATCTCTTCAAGGGCGAGATTGACACGGGTTTCTTCATTCTCTTTCATCAAGTCAAGCACTGTTTTACCGCCTATGTCGAAATAGACAAGTCCACTTCCAGAGGCATTGGTCAGTGCGCCGAAATTCATTCCTGATTCATCGACTGATTTCAAAATGTAAGTATCTGGTTTTGTCTTCAAGGCATCGTCTGAAAAAAGCAGACACACGTGTTCATAGTTCCCCATGGAAATAGCATTGAATGACTCTTGTTTTTTGACCGGAAGTTCCGGGCTGAATTCGAGGCCACCGGAGGCAAGCACGCCAGTGGATACGGTAAGGATGACTGCCTTGGCCTGAATGTCTCCATGGCTTGTTTTGACTTTCACTCCGTGCCCGGTCCAATTAATTTCAATTGCCTTTGTGTTCAGCGAAACAGGCAGGTGGAAACCGTAGTGGGAGACCAGCGAACCAAATCCCTGTTTGCAAAACCAGTCTTTGCTTTCGATTGATGAAGCAACATCCCGTACCGATAACTCACTGACTTCTTTGCCCATTGTCCAAGGCCCGAGAATATATTCAGCTGTTTGACGATGCTTGCCGGCTCGATGTGATATTGCCTGTTGAACAGAAATATCAAGGATGGCATCCATAGCCTTGTCAATATCGGAGTAGTATTCTTCAAGTCTATCCTGTATTGTTTGTAATCCGTTTTCCAGCTTCTGCCCCTGTTCAAATAGATAAAATTCCAGCGGGTCTGGATAAATGTCGAAGCCATTCTTTTTCCCGTATTCATTGTAGTAATTGTGAGAATCGTAATGCAGCCAGTGGGCTCCGACGTCATAGGGGACTCCGAAAGTCGTCGTGTCAGTCCAGGCGCGGCCTCCAATCCGGCCCGCCGCTTCAACGACAGTTACCGAAAATCCAAGATCAATCAGTGTATGGGCGGCGGATATTCCAGCAGCTCCAGCTCCGACGACCACGAAATCGGGATGGTCCGATAAATGCTCTTGTGTAGATGGTGAACTCAAATTGCCTATCCCTCACGAGAGGGTATTCGAGGCGAAGAAATGATCAAGACTATTTCACAGCTTTACTGCTATCAAGTGACTAATTGTTAAATGCGGGGTCGCCATTCTACTTCTCGTCCGATGAGCTCTGGTTTTTTACTTCTGATACAGCCTGCTCCAAAACGTTGCTGTCAGCAAGATAGAAGTGTTCGATGGGTTTCAGTTCATCGTTCAATAGATAAACCAGCGGAATGCCTGTTGGAATGTTCAGTGATGTGATGTCCTCGTCTGAAATTCCATCGAGATACTTGACAAGTGCTCTCAAGCTGTTGCCATGCGCGACAATCAATATATTCTTGTTTTTATGTAGTTCAGGTGCAACGGAATTCTCCCAGTATCGCACCACTCTTTCATAAGTGTCGGCAAGCGACTCGGTTGCGGGTACGCTGTCAAGATGCTGGTACTGCGGGCTGTTGTGCAGAACTTCGACTTCGCTCTGAGACATTTCAGGCGGTCGCACTGTGTATCCACGCCGCCACTTGAGAACTTGTTCTGCTCCATGGCGCTGTGTCATCTCAGATTTGTTCAATCCCTGCAATCCACCGTAGTGACGCTCGTTCAGATGCCAGTCCTTATGTATCGGAATGTCAGTCTGGTCAAGCTCGCGCAATACATGCTCCAGAGTATGAATTGAACGCTTCAGAACCGAGGTTAATGCGATATCGAACTGATAATCGTTGTCCTTCAATGCCTTTCCAGCGGCTTGAGCTTCTTCAATGCCGCGAGGTGAAAGATCGACGTCTACCCAACCGGTGAATCGGTTTTCGAGGTTCCACTGACTTTGTCCGTGGCGTAGCAATACGAGCCTATGTGTCATGTCTTTCTTCAAGTGCAATCAGTTGATCAACCAGGCCACGTAGGGCCTTGCCCCGATGACTGATTTTGTTTTTGGCTGTCGGGTCCATTTCTGCAAGTGTGCATCGGTGCTCTGGCACCCATACCACCGGGTCGTATCCAAACCCGTATGATCCCTGGGTATGAGTATGGACGATTCCGTGAAGCGTCCCATCCGATATGATCGGAGATGCATCTTCCGCATGGCGTAGATAAACCATCACGCATCGAAATCGACAACTGCGGGCATCGCCTTTCACGCCTTCAAGTTTACCCAGCAGTTTCTGAATGTTTCGCTCATCGTTAGCCCCCGGGTCCGAATATCGAGAAGAAATCACTCCAGGTTCTCCGTTGATAGCATCGACCATCAGACCGGAGTCGTCAGCAATCGTCGGCAGGCCAGACTCCGCGGCAGCATGACGCGCCTTGATCAGGGCATTTTCGATGAAGGTCGGTTGGTCTTCGACGGCTTCGCTGATCCCCAATTCGGATTGGGCGATGACTCGAAAAGAAGTCATGCTCAGCATCCTGTTAATTTCGTCAATCTTGCCGGGATTGTTGCTCGCCAGCACAATCTTGGAGGACTTGTTCAATCCAACAACGCCTGTTTCTGAGCTTCTATTAGTTCAGCGATACCTGATTTTGCAAGTTCGGCCATTGCCGAGAGTTGCTCCAGAGAAAAATCCTTCCTTTCAGCCGTGCCCTGAATTTCGATGAAATTGCCCATTTCGTTCATCACGAAATTCATGTCGGTTTGAGCTTGTGCATCTTCGATGTAGTTGACATCAAGACAGGCGGTGTCTTCGATGATTCCGACCGAGACTGAAGCGACATGAAAGTGAATCGGATTCTCCACAATCTGCCGATTTGAGATGAGGTGTCCAATGGCATCTGCAAGTGCAACGAATCCGCCGGTGATGGAAGCGCATCGAGTTCCGCCATCGGCTTGCAGAACATCACAGTCGACGATGATGGTTCGTTCCCCGAGTTTTTCAAGATCCACGCTTGCACGCAAGCTTCTGCCGATAAGTCGCTGAATTTCCTGTGTACGTCCTCCCTGCCGGCCTCGTGCTGCTTCTCTTGGATTTCGTACTTTGGTTGAACCCGGTAGCATGCTGTATTCGCCGGTAATCCAGCCTTGGTTCTTTCCCCGCAGATGAAAGGGAATTTTTTCCTCTATGCTCGCGGTACACAGCACCTGAGTGTTCCCGGCTTCGATCAGAACGGAACCGGCCGCATTGCGGGTAAAGCCGCGGGTAATTCGAAGCGGACGTAACTGGTCAAATACTCTGAGGTCAGAGCGTTTCATAGTGTGAGGATTGGCATGAGAACTCAAACGGTGGTCGGCGACAAATTCAAAACGACATTGTACTTGCCTGCATGAAGTTGCGCGACTTTTAACTCAAATCACGGTCCTATCAAACGAAGAGCGGAGTGTCGCAGCACCCTGCTAAAATAGTTATTATTTGAACACCAGTACTATCACACACGATAGCAGTTGTAGGAGGTTGACATGGTAGATCGTAGAAGCGCCCTCAAGGCAATCGGCTCTGTGCCGCTCGCGGTTGCGGCGGCCGGTAAAGTATCCGCTATTTCCGCAAATGAAGACAATGTCACAACCGATTTGTGGATGTCTGACGGGTCGGTTTCGGGTTACTTTCTAGAACCCGAAACGGCTCCAGCCGGTGCGGTAGTTTTGATTCACGAATGGTGGGGTCTCAACGACCAGATCAGGAGTGTCGTGCCGAAATTCGCACAGGCTGGATATCTTTCACTCGCGGTTGATTTGTATCAGGGTCAGGTTGCAGACACACCGGACAATGCCCGCGGGCTTATGGATGAGGTTCACCCGGATATCGCAGCAGAAACCCTGGTGAGCTGGGTAGAGTGGCTGCGCAATCACCCTAAAAGCAACGGCAAGGTTGGCACAGTGGGATGGTGTTTCGGTGGTGGCTGGTCTTTGAACGCCTCCATTTCAACGCCGGTAGATGCGACAGTAATTTACTACGGTCGTTGCGCGAAGGGCGTAGATGAAGTTAAAAATCTGAAAGGCCCGGTGATGGGACACTTCGCAAGCCGGGATCAGTGGATCAATCAGGAAATGGTTGGTGGCTTCGAGAAATCGATGGACACTGCTGGAAAGAGCTACAGCAATTTCTGGTATGAGGCCGATCATGGATTTGCAAATCCCACCACCGCTAGGCATGATGCCGAGGATGCGATGCTTGCATGGTCTCGGACCATGGATTTTTTCCAGCAACACTTAACCTGATCGCCTAAGATCTTGGGCTGAATCAATTGCAGACGGGTATCAAGGAAGTGCTGTGGAAAAGCAGATCGTCTGAGGTATCGGTTGCGGACATTCGGAGAATTCCGGAATTTCTTTCTAAGGAAATCGTAGGGCAGCATGAACTGATTGATCGCTTGTTGATTGCCTTGCTGTGCGGTGGTCATCTATTGCTGGAGGGATTTCCCGGACTTGCGAAAACGCGTTCTGTGAAAGAACTCGCCAAGTTCATTGACGGGGAATTTCACCGCATACAGTTCACCCCTGATTTACTGCCCGCAGACCTGACCGGCACCGACGTATATCGCCCTGAGACTGGAACCTTTGTGTTTCGTAAAGGTCCGCTTTTTCACGAAATCATACTTGCGGATGAGATCAACAGGGCGCCAGCCAAGGTGCAGTCAGCGTTGCTGGAAGCTATGGAAGAACGACAGATCACTGTCGGCAACCATACTTACTCATTGCCGGATTTGTTCATGGTGATGGCCACGCAAAATCCGATTGAGCACGAAGGCACCTATCCATTGCCGGAAGCACAGAGAGACCGCTTTCTCATGCAGGTTCGCGTGTGGTATCCGGAAAAATCACAGGAGCACAAAATTCTTAACATTGCGCGTGCAGAAGCGGTCAAGCAGGATTCCTCCGAGAATTCTAAATCTGCTGAACGGCTGCAGATTCCCTATGCGGCGATTCTCGCGGCACGTCGGGAAATTTATGCCCTGCATATGGAACCCACTGTCGAACAGTACATTATCGAGCTGGTGGATGCTTCCCGCAACAGCGGCAGATATGATTCGGATCTGGGTCGCTGGATTGAATTAGGCGCAAGTCCGCGCGGAACGATCGCGCTGGATATGTGTTCACGTGCAAGGGCCTGGCTGGATGAGCGAAGTTATGTATCGCCAGCTGATGTTCAGGCGGTAGCGTTTGATGTATTGCGACATCGACTGTTGCTGACCTACGAAGCGGATGCTGAGAACATTGATGTAGACGAGGTTATCCGCGGGCTCATTTCCGTAGTTGCCGTACCTTGAAGGATTTTGCGAATCAATGTTGCGCGGCAGTGAAGTATTTACCGATGATTTGATTCGATTGCGTGGGTCGGCGCACGGGTTGCGTCTGCCGACCCGTCAATCGGCGCTGCTGGCCGGCAGTACACGTTCGATGATCCTCGGTCGAGGGATGGAATACGAGGAATCTCGCAAATATGCACCCGGAGATGATGCTCGGACCATTGACTGGCGCGTTACCGCAAGAACTGGCGTAGCTCACACCAAAGTTTTTCAGGAAGACCGTCAACGGGCGGTGTATCTGGTTGTGGACATGACGTCGTCCATGCATTTTGGCACTCGCGGAGCATTCAAATCTGTTGTGGCAGCCGAAGCAGCGTCGCTGATCGCGTGGGCGGCGTTTGAACAGGGAGACCTGATCAGCACCATCGGAATCTCCGATTCGGGCGTACGAAGAAATCGGCCTGCGTCAGTAGCTGGAGTCCTGCTCCGGCAATTCGATATGCTGTCTGCGATGAGCCGCGAAACCACAGATGCTGTAGACGACCTCCGCGACGGAATCGGCGAAGCGTTGTCAGCGGTTGTGAGACAGGTTCGAGCGGGCGACATGACTGTGGTAATCAGCGATTTTTCCAAACTATCGGAAACCGTAGTCAGTGCGGTTGAATATTTAAGTCGCCGAAGACTGCTCACACTTGTGTGGATTCAGGATCGAGTGGAAAGAGAAGCGCTGCCACCCGGCAGTTATCCAGTGACCGATGGGACAAGTTTTTCAACACTTCATCTATCCTCGCGCGTTCGTCGTGAAAGACTGCAGCGTGCGCTCGACAATCGAAATCAACGAACCGAGGATGTGGTGCGAAGACTTGGAGTGCCGGTCATTCAACTGCAGCCAGGGGAGGATGTGGTCAAATCGATTTACAAGGCATTTCATCGAGGTTCACGGTTAAATACAAGAAGAGTTCAAAGAAAAATTCCAAATCTTCGATTACGCAATGCCAGAACTGCTAGCGTATTACGAAAAAGTTTCAATTGACATTCAGATTTTGAATATCACTTGCCATGCCCACAGATATTGACCTGCTACGGGATCTGCGAGATGTGATTCCGCCGCCGGAGCCTGGTTTCTGGCCACCGGCAATCGGATGGTGGCTGGTCACAATTCTCATTTTGATTCTGATTGCAGCAATCATCTACAGTATCAAATTGGCGATTGTGCACTACTCACGACACTCGATTGTTCAACAGGTTGACCAAATTGCTGGATTGCAGCCGCCGCAGGCAATAGCCGAACTTTCGATTCTCATGCGCAGGGTTGCGATCACAAGGTTCCCGCGTTCTGCTGTTGCAGGCTTGACGGGGCAGGCTTGGCTGGAGTTTCTTGATCAGAGTGGCAATACTGATCAATTCACACAGGGTGTGGGTCGAATGTTGACCATTGCGCCTTACTCGGCGAACAAACAATTCGATCTCGATTCACTCCGAGAAATTTGCCGAGAATGGGTAAAAACCGTGCTGCAGGCGAAATAGAAATGCTGACGTTTGCCTGGCTGTGGATGTTCGCTTTATTGCCGGTACCAGTACTGGTACGAAAGCTGATGCCCAAGATTGATTCAAAATCTGCATCTCTCAAAGTACCGTTTTTCCGAGAGGTTGCCGAACAGAGTTTCACCACCGGAGCGCCATCAAGACTCTCCATCATTCTTGCGATTATTGCTTGGTTGGCCCTGGTGACAGCAGCGGCGCGTCCCTTGTGGATTGAAGAATCCGTCAAAGTACCAATTACGGGGAGGGACCTGCTGATTGCGCTTGATATTTCCGGAAGCATGCAGCAGACTGATTTTTCTGTCAGCGGCGGTTCCCGATTCAGTGCGGTTCGCGAGATTGCTGGCGAATTCGTACAGCGTCGAGCCGGAGATCGAGTGGGATTGATACTGTTCGGCAGTTTACCTTATCTTTATGCACCGCTCACATTCGATGTCGATACTGTAGTGGATTTTCTATCGGGATCTCAAGTCGGGTTTGCTGGGCAGCGAACTGCGATTGGCGATACGATCGGCTTGGCTGTCAAAGTTCTGCGTGAAAGGTCGGCAGAAAACCGAATTCTAATACTGCTCACGGATGGCGAAAATTCTGCCGGTTCGATTAATCCCGTTCAGGCAGTGCAGCTTGCCGTCCAGTACGGAGTACGAATTTTTGTTGTCGGAATTGGTCCTGATCAAGCCTTAGCTGCCAATTCTGGTTCATCACGCAACATATTGCCGCATATTGCACAAGCCACGGGTGGAGTGTACTTTCATGCCTCGAATTCCGAGGCTTTGCAGGACATTTACCAACAGATCGACCAATACGAGCCGATTGAAGCCGACGAGCAAAGGCACACAAAAGCAACCGAGCTGTATCCATGGCCACTTGCTCTGTCCATGACGATGATTGCCGTTCTTGCATTTTTGTACGCAATGACTGGATTCGACCGGAGATTGTTCAGAGAAAGGAAATACAGTGCAAATGCTGGATGAATTCGTATTTTTAAGACCTTGGTGGCTGTTGCTGCTGCCAATCGGGGCGGTACTTGCCTACTGGGTCACCCGAAAACGCAGTGACAGCTGGAAACGGATTTGCGATCCTGATTTGCTTCAACACTTGATTGTGGCGGGAGACAAACGATCAGTTGTGTTGACTCAATGCGTTGTATTCGCGGGTTGGATGGTGGCGGTCGTGGCGATTGCAGGACCTGCATGGGACAAGGAAAATGCGCAACTTTATCAGAGCGTGGATGCAATGGTTATAGTCTTTGATTTATCGCGATCCATGAATTCTACCGACGTGCTTCCATCACGGTTGGAACGTGCGCGATACAAAGCAATTCAGATCATTGAAAGCGATCACGATCAAGCGGTTGGGCTCGTTGCTTTTGCTGGAAACGCATTTGACGTCGCACCGGTCTCAGACGACATTGCGACTGTGACCCATCTTGTTCAGTCGTTGCTTACATCGGTAATGCCGATTCAAGGCAGCAATGCGAGTGAAGGATTGTTTCGTGCCGAACAGCTTCTTCGCAACTCTGGATATACAACCGGATCAGTTGTCTTGTTGACCGACGGTGTAGATTCAGCCGCCTTTGACGCAGCAATTGATCTGTTGCGCAAAGGATACCGTCTCTCAGTCATCGGTGTTGGCACAAAAACCGGAGCACCGGTTAAATTGGAAGACGGAGAGTTCCTAAAAGACCGATTGGGGGAGTTTGTTCTGGCTCCTGTCGACCAGGGCCGTCTTGCCGAACTGGCATATGCAGGTGGCGGGACGCTTACCCTGATTGCGGGCGAAGGTGAGGATTCGGTACAGCCGCAGACTCGATTTACTGCGACAAAACTCGATGCGGTCGACGGGAGGCAGGCATCTACTGTCAACTGGAAGGACCGAGGGCCGTGGTTTTTAGTTCTGTTAATTCCATTAGTTGCACTCATGTTCCGAAGGGGCTGGCTGCTGGCCGCTGCATGGATTGTTATGGCTGCGCCACAAGAGTCCAGCGCTTTCGATTGGATTGATCTGTGGCAGCGCTCTGATCAGCAGGCTGCAGATGCCATTGTGTCCGGACAATATGACGACGATGTATTATCCAGCCACCCCGAGTGGAAAGGCATAGCGCATTATCGCCAGGATCAGTTTGATCAGGCAGTCACCGAATTCAGGAAATCCAGCGACAAGATTGCACTGTACAACCAGGGAAATTCATTGGCGAAGATGGCAGACTTCCAGGGTGCGATCAGTCAGTATGAAGTTGCGTTGGCAATTGATCCGGATTTCGAAGATGCTCAATTCAATTTGGATCTTCTGAAAAGATTGATGGAACAGCAGCAGAAGGAAGGAGGTCAGGGAGAATCCCGAGACGGGCAACAAGGAAATATGCAGGACGCTGAAAACAGGGATGATGGGCTTGAGGGAACTCCGCCGAATCTGGATCAGGGAGACTCTCAAGGGTCACAGAAAGAAGGTGACTTGAGTCAGCGTTCCGGCAGACAGTCGATGGGTCAGGAGCAATCGGATGAAGAAGCTTTGGAGGATGCAGAGGCAGGATCAAAGGACAATATCGTGTTGCAAGCAGACCTTGGCGAAGAACTGAATCAAGTGATGGAACAGTGGCTTCGTCAGATTCCAGATGACCCAGGGGGATTACTTCGACGGAAGTTTTATTACGAAAATGAGCTACGTGACAAGGTACCGGAAGTCACTCAACCATGGTAGCACTAGACAAGATTCAGAGCATGCGTAGATGAATATTCAGAAAATTCCTTCAAGTATGCGATTGAAAATCTCCTGCGGCAGTCTATTCGGACTGTGTTGCTTTGTCGTTATCCTGAGTCTTGGTTCACACGCGCGAGTTGCAAATGCACTTGAAGTACGTGCAGTGCTGGACCGTACGCCGATTTTTCTTGACGAATCGGTGAAGCTGATATTGACTGCAGAAGGTAAAACTCAGGTTGATGGTAGTCCAGATCTCACCCCTCTTCGCAAAGATTTTGAGATTGTGGAACAGTCAGTACAGACCAGTATTAGAGTTGAGAACAATGTCCAACATATCGTTCAGAACTGGGTCATTGAAATCAAGCCCAAACGTCTGGGAATTACAGAGGTGCCCGCTATTTCACTTGGTTCGTTCCAAACGCTCCCGGTTGCTCTTGAAGTCAAATCGTATACCGGGAAAGTTCTGTCTGCGGGAGATGACATTTTTATCGAGGTCGAGGTAACGCCTGAAAACCCGTATGTTCAATCTCAAGTCACTTATGTACTCCGAGTTTTCTACGCTGTTGATGTTCCAGAAGGTACCCTGTCCGATCCGATAATCACCTCTGCATCTGTTGAAAGGCTCGGACAGGACCGTAGATATCAAGCGCAACGGGCTGGCCGAGCGTACAAAGTCTTTGAGAGACGTTACTCTATATTTCCTGAGCAAAGCGGTTTGATGGAAATTGCACCCGTTGAATTCAATGGTGTAGTTTCGAGAATAAATCAAACGACTTTAAAGACTGAATACACTCGGGAACGGATCAGTTCCAATCCCGCACGTATTGTGGTTCGCCCTAAACCGAGTAGTTTTACCGGAAAAACATGGCTGCCTGCCAGAGATTTGCGAATTACGGATTCCTGGGATGGAACCTTGCCGAAGTTTGAAGTCGGCAGACCTGAAACCAGGAAAATTACAATCAAGGCGGTTGGCTTGAGAGCTTTGCAATTGCCTTCGCCGACCTACGAAGAGAATAAATTGACGCGAATATATAGTACCAATCCGGTGCTGAATACGCGCCAGACCTATGAGTGGACGACGGGCCAACGCAATGAGGAATTTGTGATTATCCCGCAGGACACAATGACTCTGGAAGTGCCGGAGTTCAAGGTCGTCTGGTGGGATGTAGACGAAGATCGAGAAAAAGTTGCCAGTCTGCCAAAGATTTCCGTTGCCAGCTTTCAATCAACAGAAGCACCGGTAACGATTGAGTCAGCAAGTTTGGCACCACTAAATGCAGATTCTACAGACTCCTCAACCGTTTCTACTGGTAGTAACCCATTGTGGAAATTCGTGAGTATCGGCTTATTGGTAGCGTGGATACTTACATTGATCTTTTGGTATGTGGGCCGCAAGTCCAAGCGGTTTCGCAGTGAGTCGAATTTGCTTGACAGTGACCATATAGAACAAACAGCAAGGCAGTTGTCCAGAGATATTCAACGAGCCTGTCGACAGGATAATGTTGCCGCAGTCAGTCATGCGCTACTCAAATGGGCGCAATTGGAGTGGAGCGACTACCCGCCACGAAACTTGCCGGAGCTTGGTTATAAACTTGGTAGTGAGGAACTTCTTGTGGCATTACAAAACCTGGACCGAGCAAATTATTCGGGTGAAGCGGATTCTTGGAATGGCGGTGAACTTCTGTGGAAGACATTCTCTAGCGTCAGAAAATCGAAGGTTCGTAAGTCGGATAAAAAAAGATGGAACAAATTTATGAGTAAACCGCATCGGGCGCTGGATGAGTTGTGGCCTGAACGTGAATCTTCGATACCTTGAGTCAAATCGAAATTATCAAAATCAAGCAACTGAAACAAAATCTACAAAACTTACGGCTGCCTTACTGCAAGAACCGCAGTTTTATTGGATGAACACCGTGCTCGACAATCTAAAGAGTGTTTTGCGAAGCACCTATTATTCTTTTCAGCCTAAGTAGTCGGCCCTGAAAAACCCATTTATCCCGTGGTTGGAAGCAATTGAGTCGCGAATGAATTTGTTGATCGACGCTGTAACCATCGTGCACCGGAATTGATTTCCGTGATGAGACGATTTGCCCCCTCCCAACAGCGTATCGACGCCCAAAACCGTCCCCAAAAATCGAGACAAAAAAACCTCAGGCGCTTCAATATCAAGCGTAAATTATGTCCTGCACAGCACAGCAGCACGTTCATCTGGTCACCGAGTGTGCCTTTGAGATAATTGCGACCCAGCAATCCATCGCTCTTCAGGTGACCGATAATCGGTTCAATCGCCTGTCGACGTTTCAGGCTTCGCTTTAACCGTTGCGTGGTGATGCCTCGCTTCTGACCGGAAATATACACTTCGCTTAAACTCTCGCCATGCCCCCGGTAACCGCGATCCACAAAAACCTCATCTATCCGCTGCCCGCTCATCCGACGTACCTGCTCCAGTGCTCCACTCAACGTATGTCCATCATAAGGGTTACCTGATAAAGCCATCGCGCCGACCACGAAGTTACTCTTGTTGGTCGCCGCGATACTCACCTTGACTCCAAACTCATAACGCTTATGAGCTTTGCCCTTCGCAAGGCATTCCACTTCCGGAGCATGCAGGCTGTAGAGTTTGTTCTTGTCGTGTTGTTGCTGCTTCAACAACCGATGCGCTAACGACAGTTCCTCAGCAAACTGCCCTTGTCGTATGGGGTCTGACGCAATCTTGCGTTCGATATCGCGAACCACACGTCCCAAATATGTTCGCAGTGTTTTGACTTCGCGACGCATTCGACGATATTGCCGGGCATGGGCATATTTGTTCGCTTTGAGTAAGGCTTTCGGCCCTTTTCGAGCATAACTCTGGCGAAGCACCACGGCATGTTTTCGGCATAAACGAACCAGCCGCTCACGCGAGCGGTTCAATAACCTGCTGTCGGTCGGATAACTCACCGCCTTCTCCTGCACCGTGGTATCCACCGTAACTCTTTTAAGATCCGATGGTTTCACCGCTTTACATATCACGCCAACAGTCACTGTGAGCTGCAGAATCAACTCACAGCCACTTTCGCCAATGCGCTTTCGATATCGGGTCATACTGCTCGGGTCAATCGGAGGTTTATGCTGGAAATACACCTCGCCGCAAAACTTCTGCCAGTAAGGATTCTCCACCCATCTGTCTACCACTTCCTCGTCAGACATGCCGTACATATGCTTCAGCATTTGCAGGCCCACCATCAGGCGAGTGGGCTTGCCGGGGCACCCCTTATTCGGGCAATACAGGGTGCCGAAGTTTTCGTCGAACACCGACCAGTCGATCATCTCGGCCAGGCGGTAGAGTTCGTGATTGCGGTTGATGATGTTGTCCAGTTGCAGTCGGAACAGGTCGAACTGGGTTTGATTCGAAGGTTTTTCAGGGACCATTTTCCACTCCGAAATTGCAAGGAATTGACTATGAATTATAACATTACTTGCAATTTCAGAACAGTGATTATGGAGTATTATATTAATATAAACAGCATGTTATGTACTATTTATTGATTATTCAGGGACGACTAAGTATGCTTAACGTTACTTGGCCGAGTTCGGATATCGCTTCAACCGACGCTATAGGTTGCCGGATTTGATACCTCGGCTGGTTTGGTCGCGTTGAAAACGCCGTTAATGCGGTAGAAACTCTTGAAACTAGACTCATCGAGAACGGAAATTAGTCATCCCTGAAAAATTCGACTCAGGCTGAGTTTGAAAGCAGTAGTAACTGACGCGAAGCCATTTGTTGGTCGATTGACCACAACCTAGTAGCATAAGACTTTCCATTTCGATGATTCAGACCGCCCCAGCACGCCATCCACGACCAAAATCGACCCCAAAATTCGACGCAAAATGCAAAAGCATCCAGCACCCAAATTCATTTTATTCTTATATGAATGACACATGAAAACGTATAGGTTTAACCATTAGGCGAAATACTGGGAGTCAAGTCGCTGGTAAAAGAGCGCATTCGCAATAGGCCAATAGCAATGTGCCCGACTATCTCACGTCACTCCACCGAAGAGATCGGGGGCGTCAACTCGGGCGGTGTGTTTGTTACTGGTATGTGTAAATTTGGGCACGTGATTCTCGGTCTCGGCTTTGGAGCAGGCGTGATTCTCGGTGAGCAAGCGCTTGAGCACCTCGCGGCGGGCGGCGGGGCTGATGGTGTAGCGAACACGGTCGTTGTCGGGGAGGGTCTCGACCTCGTGGAAACCGTGCTCCAGGTCCAGGTCTTGCTGTCAAATGTCATTTAAAATTGACCCCCCTTTACGGAGCCCGAGCCGAGGCTCGGGCTCCGTAAAAATTCCGAAAATTCACCCTCCCTTCCACCTTTCATCAGCTTCGATTCCTGAAGCGCCAGCTCTCATTGCCGGTCTCAATAATTTCGCAGTGGTGCGTCAACCGATCCAACAGCGCAGCGGTCATCTTCTTGTCACCAAACACCGTCGGCCATTCCCCAAAGGACAGATTCGTAGTAATCACAATGGACACCCGCTCGTAGAGCTTCGAGATCAGGTGAAACAGCAACTGACC
>JAKZRU010000073.1:0-9412 GCA_047517965.1 Gammaproteobacteria bacterium
TCGGCGCGATAGGAAGAACGCACCAAAGGGCCTGAAGCGACGTGGGAAAATCCAAGTTCCCTTCCAATATCCTTGTACTCCTCGAATTCTTCCAGCGGAGCATATCGCACTACTGGCAAATGAAATCGACTGGGTTGCAGATACTGGCCAATCGTCACAATGTTGACTGAATGATCTCGTAGATCCTGCATTACTTGGATGACTTCAGCCTTCGTTTCTCCCACTCCAACCATGATTCCTGATTTGGTTTCTACACCAGGATGGCGTTGCCCTAGTCTCTTCAAAAGCATCAGTGATATTTTGTAGTCTGCGCCAGGTCGAACCGCTTTATACAGCCGAGGTACGGTCTCAAGATTGTGACTGAATACATCCGGAGGTGAGGTGGCGATGTACTCAAGTGCCTTGTCCATTCGGGTGCGAAAATCGGGTGTCAGAATTTCCACCGCGGTGTTAGGGCAGACTTTACGCATTTCATTGATGCAGTTTGCAAAATGCTCTGCGCCGCCGTCACGTAAATCGTCTCGATTGACTGAAGTGACCACAACATAGCGAAGCTTCATGAGTTTGACAGTTTTTGCCAGATTTGCAGGTTCGTTGACATCCGGAGGATTGGGACGTCCATGAGCGACGTCGCAGAACGGGCATCTTCGTGTGCAGATGTCCCCAAGAATCATGAATGTTGCTGTACCGTGGCTGAAACACTCACCGATGTTGGGGCAGGAAGCTTCCTCACATACCGTGTTCAGGCTATTTTCGCGCAGAATTTTTTTAAGGCGAATAACTTCTGGGGTGCCAGGGAATTTAGCACGAATCCAAGGAGGTTTTCTCAGCCGTTCGCTACGTTCTTGCGGCTGAATGCGCACGGGGATGCGAGCCATTTTGTCAGAGCCACGAAGCTTGACTCCAACTTGTACGGCGCTTCGGTCAGTCATGAGAACTGACTAGTATTTGAAACTTCCGAAGCAATTGCATTTTTTGCCAGATATTGAACTTGATGTGAATTCATGGTCATTATAGAAGAGTACTTTTGCGATTTGGGTTGCCTGTAACCAGGAGAGTTTCCCGTTGGCGCATTTTTTGTTTCCGCCAGCAAAATTCTCACATCAAAATTCCGAAATTTCTACTACAGCTGCCCATTCCAACTGTCTTGGTAACTTCCACCGTCGCATGGCTGCATCAATTGTACTGATTTCTGCGATTGTGTGAATTCAGGCCGTGTAGGAACCTGCCGCCAGGCATTGCCGAGTAGATTGTTTGACAGCCGTCAGGCTGCCAGTGGCAAAATCAGCGATCTCATTCGCTGTGGCTGACCCTCGCGGGCCATCGCCAACATCACCGACAGACTCAGCGCAACGCGCATCTGCATGGTTTCAAGCCCTCGCATATAGTGATGCTCCAACTGAAAGTCGCGACTGACCCGGGCATTGATGCGCTCCAGTGCACTGCGTTTTTTGTGATGCCGCTTCCATCGATAGGTGTGCTTCGGCAACGCCGCAAAGGTGCGAAGCTTCTCCTCATTGATCTTGATGCGAACGATGCGCCGTTTTGCATCTCGGCGAACACCGCCGAGCCGATGGCACTCCTCACGCCCTTCACACACCTCACCGGTGCCAGACACCGGACAGTGAAACTTCTGTGTGCCACGTTATTCCCTCCAGTCCGTAATACGACATCTGCCGATCCTCTTGTAGTGGTCGAGAACTAAGTTACGCCACCGTCTTCCGAGGCATCACCCGCTTGGAAATCTCGCGGCCTACATCAATCTCTGCACAGTGAAGCTCCCATGTCTTTTGTAGGTTCAGCCAAAGCTGCGGCGTAGTCCCGAAGTAACGCGCCAGCCGTAGCGCTATGTCAGCTGTTACCCCTCGTTGGCCGTCCAAGATCATTGTGACGCGCTTCATCGGTACATCCAGCGCCTTCGACAACGCGTTGGCTGACACCCCGAGGGCTTCGAGCTCCTCGCGCAATACTTCGCCGGGATGTACCGGCCTCATTCCATTCTTCGCGTTCATGTTTGTTTTTCCTCAGTGGTAATCCACGATCTCTACATCGCACGGCCCGTCGTCGGTCCAACGGAAACAGATTCGCCACTGCGCATTGATCCGGATGCTGTACTGACCGCCGCGGTCACCCCGCAGGGTTTTCAGTCGGTTGCTTCGCAAAACTGCAAGATCTTTAAGCAACTCTGCACTGTCCAACAAGTTTAAACGGCGCTCTGCCTGGCTAGCAAATCCGTCGAACGCTGCGATGGCCTTCAAAAAACCGTTGTGTATCCCGATCTTTGAAGCTTCGAATCATACATACCAATTTTACCCGATATTACAGAATCTGAAAATGGACATTGCCGTTCAAGAATTCTCTCAACTTTTGTTTTTGCTCTCTAAAAGACTTCATGGGTTATTTTCATGATCTTGCGATAGAGTACTCGAATTTGCTGGACTAAGATTGCAACTTTTGATTAGCAATAGTCCAATATTATCTATCTACATGCTTTGGAGAGATAACCGATAGTTCGCAAAAGCAGGGTTTTCCCATGCTAGCTTAGACTACAGATTTTATCCAAGATTTTTACCGTGAAAAATATTAATTGCCCCGAGTTTGTAGGTTCGACAATACGCCACGAAGAATTTTGATATTACGAAAATAATTGCTTCTGAATTTGCGCGAAACGAAATAGAACATTCTGAATAAAAGCCTACAACGCATATCACCTCTCATTGCAAATTCAGTTTGCAATTTTGTTTAGCTATGTAGTAAATTTACGCTTAGGTTACCCGCTGGCAGCGTGCTGTCGGCTCAGGGGCTGCTTTTCGGAGCAGCCCTTGCTTTTCTAGGAACTATTATGAGAACCCGAGTTTACGTTGATGGCGTTCACCTGTATTACGGATCACTCAAGGACACACCACTAAAGTGGCTCAATCCTATCGAACTCGCTCACAACGTACTTCCGCCGAGCCCTCCGCTTCTGCGCGCTCAACAGAGGCTTTACTTCAAGGCAATGTAACAAAATTTTCAAGTACATGAGATTCCGCGCCATGAAGAGGGTTTGGCCGGTATTTGAACGAGACCACAGAACGTTGCCTGAGTTTATTGGAAACAATGTTTAGCAACATGTGCCTGAAGCGGTCAAAATGCGAAACAAGATAGTCCATGGATTTTGTGTCTATAACCTTTCCGATTGTCGGGAAAAAGCTCTAAGAGTTAAGGATGCGATTGAAGTGCTGCGCAATGCCGCCATGCAAGATCTCGGTTGCGATCCATGGAATCGGCTGCCAGGAAAGAAAATGGCCTCCTTGGATTGGCTGAACCTTAAACAATCATTAGTTGTGTCTAAGTAAGTGCCAAAGAGTTTCTCGGATGGCAATCCTGAACAGACGCCTGACTCCGATAATTGAGGACATTGGCGGAGACGAAAGCTCTCATCTGGCAGTGGCTGGAGGAGTGCAATGAGATCCGTCCACATGGATCGCTCGGAGGTTTATCGCCACTCCAATTCCTACGGAAATTCCCTAGCGATAAATCGATTATCAACAAAATGAAGTTGCCGGAAAACCTGACTCTGGAAGTGGACAAAAGAATCCGGGTTGGTCACATCCACCATCGCACCAAACGATCAACAGGATGCCTGAGCCGCGATGCAATGCTGTGTATGATGTTTAAACTGGGCTTGTGTGTCGAGGAAAAAAATTGGCACCGCATGCGCGGATTCGGTCACTTGGCTAAGGCTATTGAAAGAGTAAAATTCAAAGACGGAGAACCAATGAGTGAATTGGATCAGACAGCCCTTGAATTTCGCCCAGCGCACTAACTTTGACTATAACCCAGTCTTGAGTTCTCCCCACCAATTTGACAAAGACCTGATAAAAAATTGGCCTTATAGAGCTATTCGGTTGTAGCGCTCTCCATAAGCTTTTTTTGGTCGTCTATGGATTTTTTGATAACTTTACTGTAGACCCGCTTTTTCTTTCCCGCAGATGCCGTACGAATGAAAACTGAAAATTCAGATGAACCTTCAGGTCTGGCTTTGATTTTAGATTTTTGAAACATAATATTAACTTATCCAAGGTATAAACTAATGCTAAGTATTAATTTTTTCAAGGTATCAACTTATTCTACTCCAATGAGCTTCTTAATATCATCTATTGCAAATCTTTCTGGAATGTGGTTGTCTATTTGATCAACACCTGCTTTATATAGTTTTTTCGAACCATCAAGCTCTTTTAATAATAAATCGAGACCAATTTGTTTCCCAAACTCACTTTTTAATCGATTCACACTATTTCTAGCAGCAAAATATTGAGAAACAAAATTTTCAGGTAAAATATTTCTGCCCTCTATCTTTTCTCTTTCCTTGACAAATTTCCATGCTTGCTCTGGGTTTTGGTAAACATAAAGAATTTGAACCTGTCTCTTCCGTTTTAATGATCGAGAAATATTTTCTTTTGATTTTTCATAATTTGATAGTGTTCCATCAAGAATGAAACTTTGTTTTTGTTTTAACGCATAGTCATGTATTGCATCCACTAAAATTGAGACCGCTGGATGAAACAACCATGAGTTATCGCCAGAATAGCTTTCAAACTCTGAACGTAGTTCATCAGGGTCAATTCTGAGGATTTTTTCGGTATTCTTCTTTGATTGAATTTGAACTAACAAATTTTTTGATGCTTCTGTCTTACCTGCACCAGGTGACCCAGCCATAAAAACCGATACCGGTTCTTGGTCCGGCAAAAACTCCTCAGTATTTGTGAGTCGCTTGGCGATTTCTTTCTTGTTTTTCCTAGCAAATTGAATCGCTTCATTTTTGATGTAATTATGACTATTTTCCATTGACGGTAATTTTGCAGTTCTTATATTTTAGGCACTACTGCCCCAATGCGTATTCTGATCAAATTGAATGCTCATTTCGGTTCAGCCTAACCACGGTTTCAGTCCATTTGAAAACAGAATTTTCCGCGTGTCGTTCAATTAATTATTGCTACTTCAGGCCTCCCTGAAAAGCCAAGTTTTTTGACTCAATCTCCTGGACTATCCCACGCTAGTACTTTGCAGAAGTTCGTGTCCGAATTGAGGGGATTCGTGAGCGATTGAACGACAATTGGTAGCCATTTGAGTTTGCAGGATGCGGGATTAACGAAAATGCTGTGCGAAATTGGTAATAATCCCAACGTGGGACGACCCCGTCACCTTACATGCTTGACTTGTTCCCACTCTCTCTTCAAGAGTATATTCCCTAGTTTCATTGCTTTAGAATTCCACTCCATCCACATTTCTTTACTCATCCTTTCGGATTGTACTCCATCGTTGCATAACCAGCTGCGAGCTTCATTATTGACTTCTAATCCATCGATTCGAAACATGAAGCGAACTATCACCATAAAACTTCGATGGGCGACATGCTCGCTAGGATTAAGATACAGGTCCAATTTTGAAAAGCTCGTTCTGAATTTCAACTGAGCTTTTGAAATTTCTCGTTCACTTGCCAAATATAACGGGAATTTACTCATCAGTTTACTCATTTTCCCTACGATCAAATGTGTCCAGTTCTGTTAATTTTGTGGTCTCGTCGTCAGCCAAACTTGGTAAATGATCGGAAACACAACACCCGAAAGAGCTGCCCCACCAGTAATGTCAATGTCCCCACTTTCGGGCCGTCGGTGAATGCCTTGCAATGATCGGAACCTATTGGGCAACGACGAGAGTCATGCTGATGGCGCCAGAGGTGCCGGACGCGCGACATTCCGGTTATGGGTTTGAAGAACAGCCGTACTGCTCCACTCCCCACATGTCTTCTTCAAGTGGAGGACGACTGGAAGCAAAGGCAAGAGGTATTAGATTTGGACGCAAACCTACCGTGGACCAGAAACGCGTTTGGGCACCACACTACGAAGAGCTAGGAGCAACGGAAATTGCTCGACAAATGAACATAGGGCGATCAACGGTCTACAAAATTCCAAGAGACTAAATCAGGCGCCGTAACAGTCTCGTAACCTGAGTGTCGTGGGTTCAAACCCTACCTCTGAAAACCCAAATAACCCGTTATCTCGAGAGGATGATGTGGTTACTGTTCTGGTTCTAATGTCCGCTAGACCTAACTATGATCAATACCCACAAACCCCAGACCGGCAAGCTCGGTGAAAGCAAATTAAAGGACGAAACCTAGGCGTGGCAAGCGAACGCAGATCGGCAGGTGGTCGCTAACCGAGTGTTTGAAACATTGTTCCTATACGGTAATAGTCAAATTTGGTAAATTTTCTTGGCCTTGAATTCCCAACTTCTCAGCGAAATCTGATCTTCAACAGCGCAATTCATCTTTGTCTTCCTAGTGTTGAGATGCCGTTTTTCATTCCCCAAAGCGCTGTTTGAAATTCCAGTTGTCGCTGAGTCTTATTTTCATTGACGCTCCACACTCAAAGGGAAATTGATGCGCAAACGCACTGCTGGGGCGTAGCTCAGGATCAATGGCACACTTGCCAGTTTGGAGAAAAAGTCCCAATCAGGGAATGAGTTGTTAACAGCCCATTGATAACTATTAATGCTTCGCCGCGCAGCGGCATACTTACCAACAGTATATTGACAACTTTTTTGTGCACCATTGAAGGTCTGAGATTGAATTGAAAAATTTAACTAGAAACGAATTTATAGGGTACAAAAACAATTGAACATACGTCGGAAATCCCGTTCTGAAGTTGACCGATTCAACTGTTCACTTTGAATCAGAATGAGCGTTCACTTTGCGCCACATCGGTGTTCACTTTCATCAGAATACGCAATCTGTCCTTTGGGGAATGGCCGACGGAGTTTGGTGATAAGAAGATGACGGCTACGCTGTTGGATCGGCTGACGCATCATTGCGAAATAATTGAGACCGGCAATGAGATATGGCGTTTCAGGAATCGAACCTGATGAAAGGTAGAAAGGAGGGCGAATTTTGGGAATTGTTACTGAGCCCGAGCCGAGGCTCGGGCTCAGTAAAGGGACATCCTACCATTTGCGCGAGGTAGCGGCTATTTGCTGTTTCACCTGATCTCGAAGCTCTACGAACGGGTGTCGATTGTGATGACTACGAACTGTCGTTCAGGGAATGTCCGACGGTGTTTGGTGACAAGAAGATGACGGTTGTGCTGTTGGGTCAGCTGACGCGTAACTGCGAAATTATTGAGACCGGCAATGAGAACTGGCACCTCAGGGATTGAACCTGATGAAATGTAGAAGGGGGGTAATTTTCAATGACATTTGACACATGGAATTTGTAACCGCTTCCGGGTTTGCTAGTCGAGTGTTATAGGTGTTGCTAACGATGCGTTGGCTAATATTCTGGGTTACTTTGGTCTAACTTTAGTATTCTTGGAGAAATACATTTTTAAAGTTAATTTTTCGTTAGAATCATGCACCATGCATGATAATCAAAATTATCTCTGTTAACAGGTAGTATTAGTACTGCTTATATTTGGTACGTAAATTTTCTATGGATTTTTTCAAGGCAAAGTGTGAGTGGTGTGTCAGGAGCAAGTAACAATATCATTGTAGTAGCGAGTTGGGATGACGAGGCACAGGTTTGGGTTGGGACAAGCGAAAATGTCCCGGGATTAGTTGTGGAAGCATCGACATTTCAAAAGCTGATTGGAAAACTTCAAATTCTGATACCAGAACTGTGTGAACTCAATAGTCACCTGATCGATATCCCCTTGGAGAGAGTTTCAATCTCGGCTGATTATCAGCGATTTGAACAGGAAATTCGAGTCGCATAATCAGTGGCAGGGTATACGAGAGAACTGAAGGCAATTCTCAAACGAGCAGGTTGCGAGAAGAGACGTCAAGGTAAGGGTAGGGTGATCATGAAATTTGGTACAGTCCAATTTCCGGGGTTTGTTTCCCTGTTGATGGTGATATAAGATCCTGTCACACGGCGAATATAGTATTGAAGCAAGCAGGATTGCCAAAGGCGTTCTAAAATTATGGTGGTCGTGCCGTATTCCTAGTGGTGTATGGTTGCAATATCGTTGATAAAGTGGAATGTCGTTTGCTGAACATTGCATTGAGGAAAGCCAATGAACGGGAAAGACAACTCTATAGCACAAGATTTTGACCCTGACACCGCACCTGACCTATCCAAGGACGGTTGGCCAGAGAAGTTCTCCAAGACGGCTGTCCGCCGTGGGCGTTCGTTGAGCGAAAATCCCAAGGTGTCTACCACTATTAGGTTGTCGCAGGATGTGATCGACCATTTTCGGGCCGGCGGTCGCGGCTGGCAAACACGGGTTGACGAGGCGTTGCGCGACTGGATCAATCGTCACGATGCAGTGTGATCGGTAATCCTGCCAAAAATTTTCTATTGACTGAAAACACTGCACATTGGGCGAGTAGTCGGATGCCATCGAAAATGATTTACGTCCAAGTTGTCGTGTCAGAATTTTGATGACACATCCTTCAGTCTGAATTTAAAGCTAACAACGCACTTCAATCGCCGCACACACAATTCCTTGCTGATCAGCTCCTGCATCTCCTGTAGCGTTTTCTCGGTGGTCAGCCGAATCAATTCGCTCAGCATCAGCTCGCGTTCGGCGCCCGCCTCAAATCTCTGCTCAAACATCTCTCTTAACGCTTGATTTTTCTGCTCGCTTGGACTTATTCTTGACATTGTGAGACACTCCTTGAGTTATCAATTGACAGTTGTTTGACCACAATTACCTCAAACATGAACTCGCTGCATAGATTATTTACTGCTAAAGGTGCGGGCTTAATAAGCCGCAGCAGCTATTTACAAATGGTAGGATGTCCCTTTCAGTTGGAGCTGCACTATATGCCCGAATCCGCAATTAGAGAATTAATTCGGTGACCAGTAGCGAGATTTAAGCGATTCAACTATATTTTGCTGCTCCGATTATCGTAGACAGGTACAACAGGCTGGACTTTGTCTCGATTTGCAGGTGAGTACGAACCTGATGCATTGTTCGCTGGCATTTTCGCCACTGGGCACAGGCAACCCTTCCGGATTCGGAATCGATTTAAGCAGGGTTCAAACAAGCGCCGCCCGATGCGGTTAGTTCATATCAGAAGCGGAAAGTTTTGAACTTGATTCAGTGCTTCATCCATCATCTGACGATGGCAGGCGTTGACCTTCACTGTCCATTGCCTGGCATGGCGCATGATCTGCCCGGCAACATTTGGGTTTCACCCATAGGGTGAAATCCGATTGTTTTCGAAAACCTTATTGTTACAAGGCTTTTCTATTAATCTCAGATTTCTAATTGTGGATTAGGGGAATCACGCACTTCAGAAAGCGGTAATATTGATGTGCTAGAATGAGGGGAGCAATCCCGTTGATTGTGCTCGATATGCAACAGTTATCCGAATTTACCGCTAGCCAAATTAATGACGCTGCTCGCTATGCCCGTTCAGCAGCAGGAAT
>JAKZRU010000074.1:0-29996 GCA_047517965.1 Gammaproteobacteria bacterium
CCGTACATATTTCGTGTTGATAATATTTTATTTACAAACGTAAATCATTAAATTTATTGAAAAATAAAGGCCTTTCACCACCATCATTTAACAATATCCCACGAGTTTCATGGATTGGCGCAGGAAGTTTTCTATCGAACCAGCCTGTGTCGCCGAACTACTTCGCAGTCGATGATCCAATGGTTTTGTCTTTCCGCGTTGAGGGCATGACCAAGCATATGTACTGATAAATTAACTATCTGTACCAGTGCACAAAATGCCGACATCAGAATTCGGTGACAGTAGGCACGGTATTTTGACCCCTCGATTGCCGCTGACCAAATTGTTAGTAGCGATCTACCTGATTAGCACCCACAAAGGAGGTGTTTCGGCTCCACGGCTGTCGTAGATGATTGGCGTAAGTGGCGAACCGCACAGTTGATACAGCGCAAGCTACACTAGGTGATGGGGGATCGGGATTGCAATACAGTCTTTCAGGATTGGTGGAAGTGGACGATGGGTTGCCAGAGATTGTCCTTGGTCTATATCAGACGCTTATGTTCGGACTGTTCATGGTGATGATTGCCGAGTCTATCGGTACTGTTGTTCTGTCGTAGGAAATTTTTCGGGCATTGACATTCAACGATGGAGGTAAAGGATTGGTGATCGGGCTGTGCGTCGCGTTTATCGGATTAACAGCAAATCGGTTTCTAATGGTGTGGGTGGAACGCAGAAAGCGAATGTACGGGCTTGCCTGATCGCAATTCGGCAGCATGAAGTCTTATGAAATTTCAGATCACAGAATCTGACTGAGAAATTCCCGTGTTCTGGGGTCACGTGCTTCGGTAAAGAAAGTCGACGGCGGTCCCTGCTCCACAATAACGCCGCGATCTGTAAAGTAGATACAATCGGCAAGCTCTCTCGCAAATCCCATTTCATGCGTGACAAGTATGCAGGTCATGCCGTCCCGAGCCAGATCCTTGATTGTAGTCAGAACCTCTTTCACAGTTTCCGGATCCAGTGCTGCTGTAACTTCGTCAAACAACATAACAATTGGATTCATTGCAAGTGATCGAGCGATGGCAACTCGTTGCTGCTGGCCTCCGGACAACTCGCCAGGATAACTGTCTTCCTTACCGGTTAGATTCACCCGTTCCAACAAACTCCTCGCTAGTTCCCGGACTTCATCCGGGTCTTGTTTTAAGACTTTTATTGGCGCCATCATAATGTTTTGCAGAGCGGTTCGATGCGGGAAAAGGTTGTACTGTTGAAACACCATGCCTACTTTCTTTCGCAGCTCGAGTTTATCGAGTTTTGGATCATGGACTTCTTGCCCCTCAACAGTGATTGAACCGGACTGAATATCGTTCAACGCATTGATGCAGCGAATCAGCGTTGATTTGCCTGATCCCGAAGGACCGATAATGCAAACCACTTCGCCTTTCATCACGTCCATTGATACTCCTTTCAAGACTTCCAGATTGCCAAAAGACTTGTGTACGTCTTTTATGGAAACAATGGGTTCAGCTTCTGTCCAGCTCATAGCTTTACAACAAAAATCTATTAGATTCAGAATTACAAATTGTCATAGTTTAATCGTAAATCGTTTTTCCAGTCGAATTGTCAATTTTGCGATGGGGTAGCAGTAGGCAAAAAAGATTAGCAGAGCAAAACTGTAGAAAGGTACCAGAAGTTCCGGATGATTGTTCTCGGCTTCAATCGCCTGTCTGCTCAAAGTGATCAGTTCCTCAACACCGAGCAAGGAGCACAGTGGAGTAGCCATGGTTAGAATTGCATACCAGTTCATCCAAGGTGGAATCATGCGCTTGAAACACTGTGGCAGCACAATTTGCCAAAGAGTTTGTCGTCGACTGAATGCCAGAGATTCGGCAGCTTCCCACTGACCGGTTGGAACAGATAGGATTGCGCCTCGTACTACTTCTGATATGTTCGCCATAATCGGCAAAGACAGTCCGAATACTGCCTTTACCCAATCTGGAACGGTGATGATCAGATCACCAATCACAATCTCGAACGGCAGCGCAAGCAAAACAATAAACAGCAGCACCAGCCACGGTGAATTGCGAAATAGCTGAGTTGCAAATTTAGCGGATACCCGAAGCAGCCAGATTGGAGATATCTGCGCTAGTCCCAATACAATTCCGGCAATCGTACCGAGCAGCATCGTCAGTAGCGAGATCAGGAGATTGAAAAGAAACCCTCCGACCACCAAAAATGGCAACCACTTGATCAACGCCCGCGTTGCGTCGCCGTAGTCGTAGCCGGCTGCCAACGCAGTCAACGGCCATAGCACAAGCAGCGCGAATGCAACCAACATCAGCCATGGTGACGCTGACACCAGCCAAGCACTAAATCCGACTGCATTGATCTCATTTGCAGTTCGGTAACGAAACGGCAACAATACCGGCAAATCGGTCGTCGCCATCGCGTGAATTCCTGGAATTCGCTGACTGTTCATGCGGAGATTCCGTAGCCGGGTATGCGAATGGCTTTCTCCCATCGATTCATGCCGCTCACGAGTACGCCGACCAACAAGATGAAAACTACGAACAATACCGTCATCGTCGGATACAGCGCGCTAGGATAATCGTTCCAGATTCCAACGCACTCATACAAGAGTTCCGGCACAGCAATGCCGATTGCCTGCGTTGTAGTTTTGATCAAATTGACAAGATTATTATTCAGCGCTGGAAGAGAGACCCGAAACGCGAGTGGCAGTACTAGTTCGACATAAGACTGGAGCCGTGAGTACCCTAGTGCATCGGCTGCTTCGCGGGTTGATTCGGGTACCGCTTCAATGCCGGCACGAAAGATTTCCACGTTGAACGATCCCGCAAAAAAAGACAGCGAAATAATGGCCCAACCAACATTGGAAATCAGTGGCACCTCGGTCCAGCCATCAGGCCCGGTAACTGTAGGGGTAATCTGTCCTAACGCAAAGTAAAAGAACAGCAGCTGCACGAAAGGCGGGGTGTTGCGGAAGAACTGGATGTATCCCTGTACCAGAAGTCGTACCCAGCGTTTTGAAGAACCCTGCAGCCAAGCGCCTGTCACGCCGAGTATGACCGAAAAAATTACGCAGGCGATAGACAGCAGAATTGTCATCTTCAAGCCGCCGACTAGGCGCCACCACTGGAACTCGTTATAGAAAAATATAAAGTTCCAGCGCGGATAATCCTCAGCAAGCTGGACGAAAAACGACGTGATTACTTCAATCATCTAGATTGGACAAAGGTGCGTCGCTCACGCAACAGGCAGGTGCTGGTGACGGATTTAGCACCGCCACCAGCAACTGAATTCTCTATTCAGCAAGCCAGTCTTTGTAATTTTCGTGATAATTAGCGAGAAATACAGTCGGCTTAATGCCCCACTTTTTCTCCCACTCAATTAACTGCCCGCTTTGATGCCAGTTGTGGATCATGCCGGACATGAAGTGACCGAAAATGCAATCGTTCTCCGCGAGCGGTACTGCCAATCCCCACGGGTTGTCATCTTCGGACGTGAGCGGCATTTCAAATTCATCGTAGTCTCCGGACGCGAGGTCGGAACCGATCGATGAATCGTCGTATACCCACGCGATGCACTTCTTGTCGCGCAAAGCTTGCTTGGCTTCGGCATTGCCCGTAAAGGCCACTACATTCACACCATATCGCTCGGTGACAATCTTGTTGTAGAAAGCGCCTTGTTTGCCGCACACTGATGTACCCCGCAGCTCCTCCCAATTCGTGAACCCGAGCGCCTTTGGAGACATTATGTTGGTTCCTGAAGTGTAATAGGGGGGTTGCGGAATTCCGACAATTTTTCTGCGGTCCTCACGATCTGACATTGTTGCGATGAACATGTCGGTTTTACCTGTTTCAAGAAATTGCATACGGTTGGATGACTGGACCGACACCAATTTTACTGCGACGCCCATTTTTGCACCAACGTCCATTGCCATGTCGATTTCCATTCCGACAATATTTCCGTCGGAGTCCCGAAATCCCCATGGTTTGTAGTCGGCTTTGACACCGATGACGACAGTGCCGCGGTCCATCACCTTATTCCATACATCATTCGTGCACTCCGCTATTGCAGTACCCGCACTGCCGACTGAAAGTGCAGCCAATGCAAAGGTGGCAATTATTTTTTTTAACATCATTAATCCTCCAAAATATTTTTTAATCGCTCGGACAGAATCCGCCAGAGCTGAATCAATTACAAAGCCATCGTCGACAATCAATTCTGAAAAGCACAATGATCCAGCCAGCATATCCATGGCAACAACTGACGACAGCAATGCGTACTCATCAACAGAAACTGATTGTGAGAAAGCTTCTATCTTTCAGTATAACACTTGAACAAAAATTCATGGTACTGACTGGCGCGCAGTTCGGTGCGATTAAAGAATTATCAATCGCAGTGCCATGCTTAGGGGGTTTAATTGCTGCAATCAATTGCCCATATAATCACGTGATACGGTTCTACAGATATTGATTTCACTCCCTGACACTCAAATTTAGTCGCAATGAAATACGTCAGTACGCGCGCACAAGCACTTGAACTGGATTTTGAACAGGCCGCTACCTGTGGACTGGCATCGGACGGTGGGCTCTACATCCCCAAAACATGGCCTGTATTTGGCTGCGAGGAGTTGAAATCATTCAAGGAATTGTCCTATACCGAACTTGCAGTGCAGGTGGTCAGCCGTTTTACGGGTAACAATCTGTCTCAAGAAGAACTGAGAGAGCTGATGCGTTCTGCTTACTCAAATTTCGATCACCCGCAGATTGCACCACTTCGGGAAATCAAACCGGGGCTTCATATCCTTGAACTGTTCCATGGACCAACTCTGTCTTTCAAGGACTATGCCCTGCAGTTTCTTGGAAGGTTTATGGACTGGAGTCTGAAAAGACGTGAGGAGCACATAACCATCGTCGGAGCGACATCCGGCGACACGGGTTCTGCTGCAATTAACGCGGTTGCCGGACGCTCGACGATTGATCTTTTCATGCTGCATCCGTTCCAGCGAGTCTCCGACATGCAGCGTCGGCAAATGACAACCAATCAGGATCGAAACATATACAACTATGCGGTCGACGGAACTTTCGATGACTGTCAGGCGATCGTAAAGGCCATTTTCAACGATGCCGAGGTACGAAGAGATCGGTCTCTAGGCGCTGTCAACTCAATCAACTGGGGAAGAATCGCTGCACAGGTTGTGTACTACTTTTACGCTGCGATTCAGTTGGGAGCCATCGAATCTCCAGTTTCATTTGCTGTACCAACTGGAAATTTCGGAAATGTATTTGCCGGATATGCCGCTTCGCGCATGGGGCTTCCCATTGAACAGATAGTAGTCTGCTCCAATGAAAATGATATTCTAACCCGTTTCTTTGAAACCGGCATCATGAGAAAACAGGGCGTCAAACAGACTGTCACTCCAAGCATGGACATTGAAGTTTCCAGCAATTTCGAGAGATTCTTGTTTGAGTTGCTGGACCGGGATGGTGAGCACGTTTCCAGTTTGATGGAACAGCTTTCCAAAACAGGACAGTTTCGTGTTGTACCCCGTATTCTGGACCGCGCTCGCAGCTGCTTTAGCGCGTTCCGAGTGAACGACAAGGAAACTCGGGAGGCAATTTCGCGTCAGTATTCGGAAACTGGCACTATTGTTGACCCTCATACTGCCGTTGCACTGGCAGCAGTAGACCGAGTCACGAATAGCGCCAATACACCTTTGGTCGTAATTTCTACTGCCCATCCGGCTAAATTTTCCGACACTATTGAACGATCCATCAACAAGCCTGTTTCCATGCCTGCTCAATTGAACGGTTTGCTTGAAATGCCTGAAAAGTATCGACGAATTTCAAATGACCCAGATGAACTCAAGAGGTTGATGCTATCCGTATAATATTCGGTCACCTAGTACAACTATTTTCAAAGCTGGTTTTATTGGAATGCCAGTTTTAATCTGATGTTTTTTCTGAATCCAAGTCACTTCGTCAAACTGGATTCCAATTTATGTTGTTTGCTCATGTTCTTGAACTGAGAGTCAAAGTGATTTTCAAGTCTGTTCGTATTTTTCTATTTTTTGTTGCAGCCGCACTCAGTTTGCAAGTGTTTGCAAACACTTCGTTTGATCCAACACGGGGCACGTCACTCGAAGGCGATTTCACTCAAGGTGGCTTGCTCATCGGAACTACCATCCCGGGTGCCATAGTATTTCTGGATGAAATGCCGGTGCGGGTTTCTGAGGTAGGAAATTTCCTATTGGGATTCGGCCGCGATGCCAAACTTTCCTGGTCATTGTCCGTTGTGCATCCAGATGGCAACAAGTTCGACAGCGAAATCGAGATTTCCAAGCGAAGTTACGACATTCAACGAATTGACGGCCTCGAGCCCAGTAAGGTTAATATTTCGGAAGAAGATCTGCAGCGAATCCAAGATGATGTAGCGGTGATACGTAAAGCGCGCATAATCGACGATGCTCGAACTGATTTTCTTGAAAATATCGACTGGCCGGTGCATGGCATCATCACAGGTGTTTATGGAAGTCAACGTATTCTGAATGGCGAACCGCGACGCCCGCACTACGGCATCGACATTCACGCTCCTGCTGGAACACCAGTTCGGGCACCTGCATCCGGCATTGTGACAGTGGCGCATCCAGACATGTTTTTTTCCGGTGCAACGATGGTGATTGATCATGGACACGGATTGTCGTCGGCGTTTCTGCATCTCGACAGCATATTGGTGAGAACAGGAGACTATGTAAAGAAAAATCAGATAATCGCGACTGTCGGATCGTCGGGACGCAGCACCGGACCCCATCTGGATTGGCGCATCAATCTGTTTTCAGTCAGACTTGACGCGCAGCTCATCGCCGATGAAATGCCAGCCAATGAGTAAGTTCTACTAGTAGCCAGTTTCATCATGCAGGCAACAGTGGGTTTTCGCGGAGTTTTTTGGGGGGTCATTGCCATGGCGGTAGTGATTACTGTTTCCAATATTCTGGTCACATATCCCATCAACAACTGGCTTACCTGGGGACACTTTACATTCCCAATCACCTTTTTTGTGGCGGATGTAGTAAATCGCAGACTCGGCGCTTCCAAAGCAAGAAATGTCGCTTACATCAGCTTGTTTACAGCGCTAGTCATTTCGTACTGGTTGGCATCACCTCGTATTGCATTGGGTTCAGGCATTGCTTTCATTGTCGGTCAGCTGATAGACATTGGTATATTTGATCGTCTGAAGCATCGGAACTGGTGGCACGCGCCACTAATCTCGTCTAGTATCGCATCAGTTGTAGATACTGCCATTTTCTATGGTGTCTCATTCGCAGGTACCGGGTTGCCCTGGGTAACTTGGGCTCTGGGCGACTACGCGGTTAAGATTGTGGTTGCGGTATTCCTGCTGATACCGTTCTATGTGGTCACGAATCGGCTCTGGACAGACAACCCGGTTGAGTGAAAAAATTCAGTAAATCTGCTTCGTGCTGCTAGTGTTTTAAGCACCTTCGCCAGTACAGATTCTACCGCGGCAGGCATGCGGCAACTTTGCAAGAATTTCTTCACCTTGCTGCACACTTTGAATCTGCAGGAACACTGCCCCGCCCGAACCGGTCATCCGTGCAGGCCCCAGACTACGCAGCCACTGCAACAGGGACTTTACTTCTGGATAAAACTCACAGGCTGTTTCTTCCAAGTCATTGTCTGTTGTTCCTTTGAAAAAATCTTCTATCGTAATCTTCGGTCGAAAAGAAGCGAACTGACATTTCTGAAACACGAATTTTGTTGATACTTCAACGGGCGGTGCGACTACCACATAGAGTCTCCGTGGAATCTCGATATCCGACAGTATCTCTCCTCGACCTTCTGCCCAGGCATTCTTTCCATACAGGAATACGGGTATGTCTGCGCCCAGTGCGATGCCGATTTCGGCAAGTTTTTCGATCGATAGGTTCAGATTCCAGAGCTCGTTCAGTGCCATCAGAGTTGTAGCGGCATTCGAGCTTCCGCCACCGAGCCCGCTTCCGATCGGAATATTCTTTTTGAGGTGAATGTTTACGCCTTGCGTACCAGAATTTTCATTTCTGAGCGCGAGGGCCGCTCGCACGGTTAGATCTTCAGTTTCAGAAATTTTCTCAATGGATGAAATTCGCTTGATCTGCCCATCACTGGTAATTTCAAAGCGCAGTTCGTCGTTCCAGTCAATCAACTGATAGACAGTCTGCAGTTCGTGATAACCATCGTCAAAGCGATTGACCACATGCAGGAACAGATTGAGTTTGGCCGGTGCAAGCCAGGTTGTCAACGGTAGTCTCTAATTGTTAATGAAGACTTACAGTTCCACCACTACTGGACTCCCCAGTCACTAATTGCCAGCCTGATTTCGCTTGCCTGCGAATCGGGATCAGCATTCACGTGGTTTGCGGTGATTCGAAATTGCGTTGGAAGCGCAAACGAATCGAACTCCTGATATTCGGAAAACTCAACTGTCCAGCCTGCTTGATCAAGCATGACTAGACGTCCATCGATATCCCAGGTCATTACCGACGGAGAACCTGTATAGGGTCTGCCGGCCACCCAGTCGAAGAGTTCATGAACCGGCAATATCCATCCAGTTCGTTCCTCCAAAACCTCCTTAATGGAAGCGCCTACGACGGTCTTGCCCTTCGTGTCTTTCAGAACAGCGCCTTCGGAATCCTGAAGAATGCGAATCCGGCGACTGCCAAAACTTCCGTACAGTTCCATTCTATGTGCGTCACCGTTTCGCTTCCAGAAAAGTCTGCCTATTTCACCTTTTGTGCCTCTGCGCACACTGATCCGCCCCTTTATTTCCCACTGATCAACGGAAGCAACGCTTCGTGCATGAATTTCGTAGATTGAGAAATCGGCAGGCTGCTTGACGGTATAAATGGTGGAACACCCGCTTACGACAATGGATATTGCCAAAACAATCGGGCGGAGCATCAGTTGGTAAACTTTTTGATAGTTTCAATCAGAATTTTGCTGTCGGGTGTTTTCTTGAGTGCATTGTCCCAAGTCTTTCTGGCCAGCTGTGGTTTGCCTTGCATCCAGTAAACCTCTCCCAAATGAGCAGCCATAACAGGATCGTCTCGCCCTTCTAAGGCAAGTTTCAGAAACTTGACCGCATCGGCGAAGTTTCCGAGTTTGTATTGTACCCAACCCATGCTGTCAAGAATGTAGGGGTCGTGTGGACGCTTTTCCAATGCCTGCTCAATAAATTCAAGCGCTTCGTCGTAACGATCCGTCTGATCCGCCAATATATATCCGAGAGCATTCAGCGCCAACACGTGATCTGGATCTTGTGCAAGCAAGGTGTGGATGTCGCTTTCGACTAGAGAGACCATATTCAGTTCTGATGCCGTATAACTACGAGCCAGCAACAAAGACCTATTTTTTGGATATTGCTCCAGAGCATCATCCAGTGTCAATTTCGCTTTTTCCAATTGTTCGGAATTACGGTACATGTCGTCTATGGTGAGATAAATTCTGATTTTCTCTTGATCGGATTCCGTTACATATTTTTGCAGCATTGAGATTGCATCTTCAACACTTGCGGTTCTTGCGGTGAATCTGGCGAATAGAAGTAATTTATCGAAAGCGAGTTGTCTGGCTGTTATTTTAGTTATCCACTCTCTGGCTTCTTCATAGCGTTTTTGCGAGAGCGCAATTTCTGCGAGATTGAGAAAAACTGATTGATCATCTGGTACTTGTTCGTGGTAGGCTTGGAATTTCTCCATTGCAAGTTCAAGGTAGTTGGCCTGTACGTGGAGAACACCTAGTTTGTATAGAGACTCACTATGAGAGATTTGCTCAAGTTGACTAACCGCTTCCCTGTAGAGTCCTAACTGAGACAGGTAATCTGCATATCCGCTCCTGAGTTTCGGAGAATTGGGGTAGCGTGACAAAAATCGTTGGGCAAAGGTTTTCGCTTCATCCGTGCGGTGTTGTCTAAGATAGAGTACAAACTTTGTCGTCGCAATGTCGTCGGAATCTGCATCCAACTCAAACGCCTCGGCGAACATATCGTCAAGTTCACTATCCAATCCGGCCTGCGACGCCATGTTGATCAGATGTAATTTTCCATCGACACTGTCTGGAGCGCTCAAGATGACTTTTGAGAATATGCTGAAAGCTTGTTCAGGCTGAACGTTACTGGAGACGACTATTGCAATTTCGCTTATCGCGTCGGATTGATTCTCGGCATATTGCAGCATGTTGGTGAAACTAGTAACTGCTTCATCGTATTTTTCAGTGGCTATGCGGGTTACTGCATTTGCGTACCACGCTGAAGCAGATTCAGGACTTAACTCGACCCAAAGATCGGAGGTATTGGTTGCTGCATCGAAGTGCTGATGGCTGATTGCCCGAATGGTAACGGTTTCGGCTATCCTTGGGTCTCTGGTCTCGAATGCGATTTGCTCAAGAAGCTCAATGGAAGTTTCAGCGTCGCCGCGATAAAAGGAGAGTTCGGCGAGCAACAGCTCGCCTAGCAAGTTTGCTGATAGCGATTGACTCGGCAATTCGGGAGAATGTGCACTAGCCGTCTTTGTGCCAGGGTCTGATACTTGATCGGCAGATTGCATCGGTGTTGCACATGCACTTAAGGCTAGCGTTGCCAAGCCCAACACAAACCAGGCTGCTGTGGTATTAACTGTCAATCTCTGCTCTCTTGATGTCGGACGTCAAACCGTCCATTGAAAACCTGCTTACAGACAAATTCTGGGACACGGGGGGAATAGCAAATATTTTGATATTTGTAACTTATTTAGAGTTGATTCGTCCTAAAAAGTTCACTTTTCGTGAATCGTATATTCAAACCTGTTGCATCCGAGAAAAATCTTGCTGATTACCTTAAATCAACACTCTATTATAATGTTTGAATTTAAGAAGGCACAGATTCGTAGCCGATACTGGGAAACCCTTTCCAGTCGGGACTATTCCCGTATTTTCCTCTTTTTCAACTTCCGGCCATAGTGAAAGACTCCCTTAGACACAAACTTGATGTTCTAGCTGAAAGGCGGCGAACACTCAATGAACAGCTCTCCGATTCTGAAGTAGTGCAGAATTCTGATCGCTTGCGCGAGCTTTCAATAGAGCTTTCGGAGATTTCAGAAGTGGTTCAACAGTACAACGCTTACACCAGTTTCGAGGCGCAAATCGAAGAAACGCGGCTATTGCTTGAAGATGACGATCCTCAAATGCGCAGCTTGGCTGAAACAGAAATCTCTGAACTTGAACAATCTATGCAGCATTCATTGGATGAATTGCACAGACTACTGTTGCCGAATGATCCGCATGACAACAGAAACATCTTTCTCGAAATTCGTGCAGGAACAGGTGGTGATGAGGCTGCCATATTCGCAGGTGACCTGTACCGCATGTACAAGCTGTATGTCCAAAACCAAGGATGGAAAAGTGAAACCGTCAGCCAGCATGAAGGAGAATACGGTGGCTACAGAGAAGTCATACTTCGAGTGATTGGCAAGGGTGCGTATTCGAGACTGAAGTTTGAGTCTGGTACCCATAGAGTGCAACGGGTGCCGAAAACGGAAACCCAGGGACGCATTCACACTTCCGCCTGCACAGTCGCAATCCTCCCAGAAGCCGACAAAATAGACGACGTAGAAGTTAATCCACAGGATTTGAGAGTGGACACCTATCGAGCGTCCGGCGCGGGCGGGCAGCATGTCAATCGAACCGATTCGGCGGTTCGAATCACGCATCAGCCCTCTGGAATCGTAGTCGAATGTCAAGAAGAACGGTCGCAGCACCAGAATCGGGCGAGGGCAATGGCAGTGCTTCGTGCACGACTTCTTCAGACGGAACTGCAGAAACAGCACGAACAACGAACTGAGGCGCGCAGACTCATGGTAGGAAGCGGAGACCGCTCCGAACGCATTCGAACCTACAACTTTCCGCAGAACCGAGTTACCGACCACAGAATAAATTTGACACTCTACAAACTAGACGATTTTATTGCCGGGGGTATCGACCAGATTATCGAGCCACTAACGACGGAGTATCAGGCCGGGTTAATGGCGGATACGGACAACATCGGTCAATGATCGTACAGGTGGTTACCGTTGGAGAAGCACGCCTGACTGCGCGTAATCTTCTTCATGCAACAACCTACTCTGCACAGCTAGACGCGGACATCATTGTTTCGACCGTGCTGTCGGTCAATCGCAGCATGCTTGACTTGATGCAGGATATTCAGTTGACTACTGCGCAGCGAGAGTGGTTCGAAAGCCTGCTAGCAAGACGAATCGACGGTGAACCTGTCGCCTACATTACGGAAACGAAGGAATTCTGGTCACTCAAACTTCGCGTGACTCCTGCAACTCTGGTTCCTCGCCCTGAAACAGAATTGGTCGTTGAACGGGTTTTGGTACATTGTAGTGGTCTGAATTCTCCCTTGATTGCTGATCTCGGTACCGGTTCAGGGGCGATTGCACTGGCTGTTGCTTCCGAACTAAGCAACGTGAGAATCATGTCGACAGACCTGTCCGCAGAAGCACTTCGGGTTGCCGAAGAAAATTATCAATGCCTTGGATTCGATGGTGTTCAGTTCTTTCATGGTGACTGGACTGATGCCTTGCCGTGCAGAGAGTTTGACATTCTCGCAGCGAATCCACCGTATATTGCGGAAAATGACCCCTGTCTGCAGGACCGGTTCATGAAATTCGAGCCGCAAATGGCACTTTCCGGCGGAAAGGATGGGCTGGCTGAAATACGTCGGATCATTTCATCAGCCGCGGACTATTTGAAAACTTGTGGGTGGCTGGTCATTGAACACGGCTGGGATCAAGGAGATGCAGTCAGACGTGAGATGAATCTTCATGGCTTCACAGAAGCGCGAACCTTCAAGGATTTATCAGGCCTACAGAGAGTGACAGAAGGATGCGTCAAAAAGTGACGAACAAATCGAAGGAAGAATTTGATCCTGGAATTTTAAGAATTTTGTCGTAGACTAATCAACAAAATTGCCATTGCTCGAATAAATAACGAAGGCTGCAGGGTAAATTTAACGAGATAATTGCAAGTTCAAGTTTATTTTCCAAATTCAGGCACTATAACGTAAATTCCGCAACAACTGGGGTGTGATCTGACGGACGCTCCCAAGTTCGGGGTTCCTTGTCAATCATGCATTCAGTGCAAAATTTACGGAGTTCCTCACTAACCAGAATATGATCTATCCGCAGTCCAAGATCGCGACGAAATCCTGCAGCACGATAATCCCACCATGAGAAGCTTTTCGGAGGTTGTTCAAACTGCCTGAATGCATCAGTAAGACCGAGGCTAATCAAACTCTGAAAACACTCGCGTTCTGGAGTGCTGCAGAGTATCTTGTCCTTCCACAATTCCGGGTCGTGAACGTCTTCGTCAGCAGGGGCAATATTGAAATCGCCTGTTACAACGAGCTTGTCGTATGTTTTCATCTCTTGCTCAACGAACTTCAACAGGTGTCCAAACCACTCAAGTTTGTAATGATACTTTTCATTGCCCACTTCCTTTCCATTGGGCACGTAGAGATTGATCACGCGAACGCTGTTGGTTGTTACGGCAAGGACACGTCTTTGAGGATCTTCGAATGTTGGAAAGTCTGTAATAATATCGTCAACTTTCCCACTGGTAAGTACGGCAACACCGTTATAGGTTTTCTGTCCTGAGTAACTGGAATTCAAACTGATTTCTTCCAGAGCATCTACCGGAAAATTTTCATCCACAGTTTTGGTTTCCTGCAAACACAGCGCATCCGGCATATGCTCTTTGCTCCAATCGCAGACGTGCGGAAGACGGACTCTCAGAGAATTTACGTTCCAAGTTGCTACTTTCAAAGTTACAAACTCCTTGAATAGAAAGATAAATAAACCGCTTTTGAGCGGGTTCGCATCGGCAATTCAGCAAGTGACTTTCCTAACATGCCTGCGCTGAATTGTTGTTCTAGCTTTGGTGTTCGCGGCCACTGATCTGAGTTGGAATTCTTGACTCGATTGTAGACGCCCAGCGCACTGTGTCGAATGGTCTCATAGTATCGAGTTGTGTCATTGTTACCTATTGTCACTATTGAATTTTCCTCCGCCTGGTTATCCATGCGTACCAACACTGAGAGCGACCGGGATTATCTCCAGCCACTAAAACGTTTATAATCCGATGCGCCAAGATATCCGATTTTCATTCTGCAAGACCGAACATAAATCATTGACGTATCGTTGTCAATCTGGAGATTGTCCTGTAGGCCATTCCAGTTTTCAGATTCACAAGTAAGTGGCTATGTAGCTCAGTTGGTTAGAGCGCAGCACTCATAATGCTGAAGTCGGTGGTTCGAGTCCACCCATAGCCACCAAAGTTCCATCACTCGCCGTGCTGTTCTTCAATAGAACCAGTTTCCTTGTAATCGGTTCATTTTTGCAAAAGTACGGTCAGTTGCTATTGCCGCGGGCTGCTGCAAGGTGCTCACGAAAATCTGCTCTCTCCATCAACAAAGCGATGATCAATCCTACGACAAGACCCCAGAACGGAGCTCCAATATTCCAAATGGTTATGCCGGACACAGTCACAAGCAGTGTAATCAGAGAACTCAACTGAAATTTTCCTGAGAACGCAGTCATGAATGATTTCTGCAATACCGGTAGAAGAGCAAGTCCACTGAGAACCGCGATGAATGCTGGCGGCAATTTCAGTATCAGCCATGTAGCGGCAAATGCCAATACGCCGAACGCAACGTTAAGAATACCGAATATGATGCCAGCCGTATACTGTCTACTCGCTTCTCCTCCACTTACGAGTACCGCATTGGCAGGCCCCGTCACGCAAGTGGATACCGAGCCGAACACGGCGTTTATCAGAGACCCTGCACCGCAAGCCGTCGTCATTGCATTCACAGGTGGTTTGTGTCCGCTATTCATGAGAACCGCAAATCCCTGAGCATTTTGAGCAACCAGAACTGTGACAGCCAGGGGAATGACGAGTTCAAATAAAGACTGCTGAGTGAACACTGGAGCATGTAGAATTGGCCAGTCAAACCATCGAGCAACCTCGCCGCCTTCAAAACTGCCGGTCAGTAATACAACAATAATACCCGCGATCAAGGTCATCACAACCGGCGGCACCAAAGCGCTCAAGCCAGGTACTAGAAAAACCGCGAAATAAGCCAGCACCATGGCCGATGCAAGTAGCACTTCCTGCTCGAATGCCAGTACCAAATCCAGCCCGAACTGTAGAAATATTCCAGCCACCATTGCTAGCACAATCGGCATAGGCACGATTTTGAGAGCCTTTCTGACACCTCCAGACAATCCGATCACCCCGATCAGTATTCCAGTTGCCCAGTAAGCGCCAATCACCTCAGCAAAACTCAAGTGATCCAATGCCGAGCCCAACAAAACCGAACCAGGAATGGTCCAAGCAAAGCTAAGCGGTTGTCTATAGGTGGCACAAAAAAACACAGTTGTCAATCCGCCTACAACACATCCGGAAAAAATCCAGGTTGCAATTTCCGCTTCACTCAGCCCGCCATTAAGCCCAACTGAAATAATGATGGCCACGGGACCGGTACATGAAAAAAGAAATGCCACTACGGCATTTCCAATATAAACGCCACCGACATCTCGGATAAAATCTCTAAATCCGGCGGCAGGGCGTTCGAACGTTTCTAAAATCATGCTGACCGCAAGGTAATGACAATTTCAAGCCATCTATTCTAACCGTAAAGCCGCAGGATATTGCATGACATTTGGCGACTGCTCGCTGAATGTTAGAGTGGTGCTATATTTACCGCTCCTTGATGAATCTTTTGTGAACATGAACTGCTAATCTAACACCATCTTTCGCATTTCAACCTTGAAATATACCAATCTGACCGATCGCGTTGGCGGGAAAGGAGCTGATGCCTGGGATATTCACTATTCGGCTATTGAACGTAGGCGAAATGGTGAAGAAATAATTGTCCTGTCTATCGGACAGGAAATGCTGGAACCCACTCCGCAAATCATCATAGATTCCGCCTTTGCCAGCCTGAAGAACGCTCGGCATCATTACAGCGAAATTGGCGGTGAACCGGAGTTGACAAAAGTAATTGCCGAACGATACTCAAAGGCATTCGGCATTCCGATCTCCCAGTCAAACTGCGCTGTGTTTGCCGGTGCGCAGAACGCCTTGTTTGCAACTTCGCTTTGCACCCTGGAACCCGGAGATGAAGCGATTGTGATTGAACCTCACTATGCCACTTATCCTGCAACATTTTCAGCGGGCGGGGCCCGCGTGGTGCCCGTAACAACGCTTCCGGAGCGAGATTTCATGCCCACCACGCAAGATGTTCTCCTGAAAATCACCGACAGGACTCGCGCGATTGTAATTAATTCCCCGCACAATCCCACTGGAGTGGTTTACGACGCAGAGTTCATGGAGACAATGATAGATGTCTGCAAACGAAATGATATTTGGCTAATCAGCGATGAAGTCTATGTTTCCTTGGTAGCTCCCGGAACATTCAGACATCCGGCATCCATTCACGATGCATTTGACAATTGCATCACGGTTTCCAGTTTATCAAAATCGCACCGCATGACTGGTTGGAGAATCGGTTGGGTGATTGCCCAAGAACCGTTGATTGAGCGTTTATTCAACTTGTCGACATGCATGAGTTACGGGTTGCCGATGTTCATTCAGGATGCTGCGGTTACTGCGATTCAGAACACGGATGAGATTTCCGCAAGGGTGAGAAACGACATAGATTGCAAAAGACAGAAGGTTATCTCCATGTTGAACGAGATAGACGGAATGGTGATCAGAGGGTCGAAAGTTGGTATGTTCGTTACTTTTGATGTTCGAAACTGGGATCTTACCGCGACCGAATTTGCGTGGCGGCTTCTTGACGAATTTCGGGTTGCAGTTCTTCCCTGTAGGGCATTCGGAAAGAGCGGCGAAGGAATAGTGAGAATGAATATCGGTGAATCCGAATCAAATTTGAAATCGGCTTGTAAATACATAGGTGCTTTGGTATCAAGCCTGTGATTCGTTATTGCCATTGTGTCGTCTGCTGTAACATATTACGGGAAACTACTGAAGTTTCCGTCTACATGTTAAATTCTGCAATAGCAATTCTGCTTTAGCTTTGATTTCTGCGAGTGAAGTATCCGAGATGTTGAATTCACCTCCATTTAGCGAAGAACTGGAAGACTTTCGCAAGACTGTCCAAACGGCCATTCGTAAAAATCTGCCGGACGACATTCGAAAAATGGTCGCTCGGGAACAGATGGATCTTCCAAAAGAAGCGCAATTGCGTTGGCACCGAATTTTGCGAGATCAAGGAGGATGGTGCTGTCCATCGTGGCCCAAGCAATACGGAGGCCCCGGCTGGAGCGACGAGCAGCAATATATTTTCGAGCGGGAACTATCCTTGAACAATGCACCGCGATTGATGATTTACGGCGTTGGTATGCTGGGCCCGACTCTATTTGAATATGGCACAGACTGGCAGAAAGAGAAGTTCCTCCCGGAAATCTTGAATGGAGATGTGTTCTGGTGCCAGGGATTTTCAGAACCAAACTCGGGTTCTGATCTTGCTTCCCTGAAATGCAGTGCGTCCTGGAACGGCGAGGAGTACATCGTCAATGGAGCCAAAATCTGGACTAGCGAAGCGCACATCGCTGATTGGATTTTCGGACTGTTCCGCACACGGGTCGGAGAAAGGAAGCAGGAAGGGATCACTTTTATGCTGATTGATCTTTCTTCGCCGGGCGTCACAGTGTCACCGCTGCTGTTGTTTGAAGGAACGCTTGAAGTCAATGAAGTTCACTTTGAGAACGTTCGCGTACCGAAAGAAAATCTTGTTGGTGAAGAGCATAACGGCTGGGAAATCGGCAAGTACCTGCTTGGACTGGAGAGATTCGGAACCGCTGAAATCTCCCGTACCAGGGCGACACTGGACCGCCTGAGGAGACTAGCCTATGGGGGAAATGCCGGCGGTGCGAGATTGATTGACGATGTAGCTTTTGCTGATCGATTTCATCAGATGGAAATATCGTTTTTTGCTCTGGAAGTAACTGAAAGAAGGTTTCTTCTTGAAGCTGGCGACTCAGAAGCTTTGGGAGCGGAGGCGTCCATGCTCAAAGTTCGCGGCACCGAAATCCAGTGTGATGTTTTTCGTCTTACAGCCGAAGCAAGTGCTCATTTCGCACCAATAGAAATTTCACGCATTGAAGAGGTTAACACTATGGAAGGGCCTTATGCTCCAAGCGATGCGGCAAGGAATTACTTCAACTACAGAAAGACTCCGATTTACTCCGGTTCCAATGAAATCCAGCGAAATATCGTTGCAAAGGCCAAACTGGGTTTGTAAGACATGATTGACGATGAAAAGCGACAACAGCTCAGATTACTTGAGGAATCGGCTAGCCGATTCTTGGAGAAAAATTACACATTTGACAAACGCACGCAACATGTTGGCAAGGAGCCTGGCTTCTCCTATAGTCATTGGCAGCAAATGACCGAACTCGGGTGGATGGAACTTTCCATCGGCACCGAATATAACGGGCTCGGAGGCGGTGCGGACTTCGTGGCGGAATTGATGAAACAGTTTGGCAGATTCTTGTATCTGAATCCTTATTTCACGAGCGTAGTCGTGTCCTCTCGTCTGCTTGAATGGATGGCTGCGGAACCAACAAGAAAATCCGTGCTAAGTGAGATTGCTGCGGGTTCTTCGGTAGTCACTCCAGCACTGTACGAGAAGCATTCAAGATATGATCTCAGCAATATTGCCACTACTGCAAGCAGAAGTGGAGATAAATATGTGTTGAACGGGTCAAAAGTGGGCGTTCAATATGGGAATGCGGCGACGCATATAACAGTTCTGGCGAGAACCGCCGGAAATCAGACCGATTCTGAAGGACTTTCGCTATTTTTTATTCCAACCAGTGAAAAGAGCATCAAATTTCAACACTATACAACCCATGATGGGGGGCGTGTTTCCACGGTGGACCTGAATGAGGTTGCGATAGACGAGGATCGGCTGATGGGTGTCGAACACCAGGCACTGCCGACTCTTCAGCTCGCCCTGAACTATGCAATCGCGGTTTTATGCGCAGAAGTGACGGGAGCGATGGAAGTCCTGTTTGAGCAGACTTTGGAGTATGTGAAGACTCGCACTCAGTTCGGCCAGAAGATTGGTTCATTTCAGGCGATTCAGCACCGAATGGTGGATATGTATATGCGCTGTGAAATGGCGAATTCGATGTGTCAAGAGGCAGTACGGGCAGTTGATGAACTCGATTCACCGCAACAAGACTTGATCATTTCTGCAGCCAAAGCAGAAATTGGACGCATGGCAGTTCTTAACGCGGAAGAAGCTGTGCACTTGCATGGAGCAATGGGAATGATGAACGAGATGCCTGTGGGACATTACTTCAAGAGAATATTTTCACTGAATCTCCTGTACGGCGATCCCGCTTACCATCAATCTCGATATCGAGATTTGAGCCGTCAACAGAGTTCACTCAATTGAATTTCCTCGCATTACCCCCAAGTTGCTGACAGCATTCAATTTTGTGAAATTTCATCAACGGCAATCGTTGCTCATGCACCCTTGACAATTCCACCCTATCCATGAAGTACGACAACATATTACAGACTATAGGCAACACGCCGATAGTACGCCTGAACAAGGCGTCTGCGCCATCGGGCGTCGACTTGTGGGTAAAACTCGAAAGTTTCAATCCGGCGGGCTCCGTGAAAGACCGCCCGGCATTGAATATGATTGTGGATGCTGAAGCGCGCGGAGTACTCAAACCTGGTGACACGATTGTCGAACCGACTTCGGGCAATACCGGTATTGGTCTTGCCATGGTCGCGGCCTACAAAGGTTATAGAGCTGTGTTCACGATGGCGGAAGACATGAGTGAGGAGAGAAAACGAATTCTGAAGTCATTTGGAGCCGAAATCGTATTGACGCCCGCTGAAACCGGCACCAAAGGCGCAATCGAACATGCTCGAAAACTGGAAGCCGAAGAGGGTTACTTTTTCGTCGGCCAACACTTCAACCCTGCAAATCCTGAATCGCATAAAGCTACTGCGAATGAAATCTGGGAGGATTTCGGCACTAATCTGGATTATCTGATTAGTACAACCGGTACTGGCGGGACAATTTCGGGCATGCATCACTACCTGAAGAAATTGCACCCCGCTTTGAGAATTGTGGCAACGGAACCGGCAGATTCGCCCATTCTTTCCAAAGGAATCGCTTGCAAGCACAAAATCATGGGAACCGCTCCTGGTTTCATTCCGGAAATACTGGATACCGATTCCTATGATGAAATTCTGCAGATTACGACGGAAGAGGCGTATAGCACAACGCGTTATCTAGCGCAAAAGGAAGGAATATTTGTTGGAATTTCATCTGGTGCGGCAACTTGCGGTATGCTGAAAATTGCCGAGCGCGAGGGATCTCAAGGTAAAACCATTCTGGCCATATTGCCCGACACGGGCGAGCGATATCTCAGCACTGATGTCTGGGACTAGGCCATCAGTGGCCTTATTGACTAAATTTCTTCTGTTTACTGGGAAGCATCTGATATTAAAGAGTGTTGTTGAATTTCTGTATATACCGAACAATTTCAATCAATTGATTACAATAGGCATCAGCATGCGTTCGGATTATTACGCATGGTTTTCAGGTCCTAGTCGTTCAGAATTCACTTTCACTTGACCACAGCGAATAATGGAAAAGAAGTTGTACATCAAAACTTTCGGTTGCCAGATGAATGAGTATGATTCATCACGACTAGCCGAATTGTTAGCTGCTTCTCACGGGTATCGTGCCGTGGGCGATCCACAAAACGCTGATCTGCTGTTGCTGAATACCTGTTCGGTGAGAGAGCAAGCGCAGGAAAAAGTATTCTCTCAACTTGGTCGTTGGCGACCATGGAAAACCCAAAATCCCGATATGGTGATCGGTGTTGGCGGATGCGTAGCAAGTCAGGAAGGCGATGCAATACTAAAAAGGGCGCCCTACGTGGATTTCGTATACGGCCCTCAGACTTATCATCGTGTCGGTGAAATGGTGGACCAAGCCATTTCTACCCGCAGACCAAGCATCGATATTACGTTCCCTGAAATTGAAAAATTCGACTGTTTACCGCCAAGAAAAGTAGAAGGTCCACGTGCTTTTGTTTCCATTATGGAAGGGTGTAGCAAATACTGTACATTCTGTGTGGTTCCGTACACTCGTGGAGAAGAATATAGCCGGCCGTTTGATAGTGTGATCACTGAAATCTACGAGTTGGCGGAACAGGGTGTCCGAGAGGTCACGCTTCTCGGACAGAATGTTAACGCCTACCGTACCCAGAACCTTCTAGGGCAGGATGTGGATTTCTCAACCCTATTGAGATATGTAAGTGAAATCGACGGTATTGGTCGAATTCGGTACACAACGTCACATCCGTTGGAATTTACCGATGGATTGGCGCGGGTACACGGTGAGATTCCTACGCTCGCGAAGCATGTACATTTGCCCGTCCAAAGCGGGTCCAATGAAGTTCTCACACGCATGAAACGGCGATATACCCGTGAGCACTATTTGCAAATTATCAAGAAATTACGGCTACACTGTCCAGATGTCCATATATCTTCAGACTTTATTGTCGGATTTCCAGGGGAAACCGAAGAGGATTTCCAAAGTACCATGAACCTGATCGATGAAGTCGGCTTCGACCAGTCGTTCAGTTTCCTGTATAGTAGTAGACCTGGAACACCAGCGGCGGAGTTGCCAGACAATACTCCTATGGAAGTAAAAAAGGAACGGTTGCAGCGGTTACAGGCAAAGATTAATGGACTTTCAGCAGCGATCAGCGCCTCCATGGTCAGTACGAATCAGGAAGTATTGGTGGAAGGAATATCGAAACGTCGTCCCGAAGAAATGAGCGGACGTACTCAAAATAATCGGGTTGTAAATTTTCCCGGTCCCAAGGGCTGGATCGGGCAATTCGTCAATGTTCACATTACGAGCGCGATGCCAAACTCACTCCGCGGAGTACCGATAGAAGCCCACATCCAGGAAAATCGACCTGCCTGAATTGTCCAATAATCTAAATTCAGCTCAGACTGCAAACGTATTTGCATTGACGCCTGCGGACAGCAAGCGACTTGCGAATTTGTGCGGTCAGTTCAATGCCAACATCAAGTCAATTGAAGGACACTTTGGTGTGCGCGTTTCCAATCGCGGGAATCTTTTTCAGATAGACGGAGATGCTGCTGTCACACGCGAAGTGGAATCGCTGCTGCGAAATCTATATGCGGAAACCGAAAAATCCGGACTCTTGAAATCGAATGATGTTCAGGGAGCGATTACACGGCTGGAAGCGGACAGCCAGACAAGCACGAACTATCTCATCAAAATACGCAAGACAACAATTCGACCGTCGTCAAAAACGCAGGAAAACTATCTTCGAAGCATTGTTAATAACACCATCACAATAGGAGTGGGTCCGGCAGGTACAGGCAAAACCTATCTGGCTGTTGCAAGCGCAGTTCATGCACTTGCCAATGATTCGGTAAGCCGTATCGTTCTGGTGAGACCGGTTGTAGAAGCAGGAGAGAGGATCGGCTTCCTGCCTGGTGACATTGAAAAGAAAGTAAATCCGTATCTTCGACCACTCTATGACGCCCTGTATGAAATGTTCGGTTTTGAACGTGTGGGGCGATTGCTGGATCGAGGCACAATCGAACTTGCACCACTGGCTTTCATGCGAGGAAGAACGCTGAACGACTCATTCATTATTCTGGACGAGGCTCAGAACACAACCATTGAACAGATGAAAATGTTTCTGACGCGTATTGGCTTTAATTCTCGAGCAGTCATTTCGGGAGACATCACACAGGTTGATCTGCCTAGAACGAGCCAGTCCGGACTCAGGCACGCCATTCGCATTCTCAGTGATATTAAAGATATCGGAATCATTAAATTTCAAAATCGAGATATTGTGCGCCACCCGCTCGTGCAGATGATTGTGCAGGCTTACGAGCAGGACACAAGTGAAAACAGCAAGACGAATTCTTGAGCATTTCAGCTGACATTCAGTTTGCCAGTACATCGCAAGATACTCCGAGTGATTCGGATATTGATGACTGGATATGCCAAACGCTGCATTATGCTGGTCAGGACAATGCCGAAATAACCGTTCGTATCGTTGATGAAGCGGAAATAGCCTCCCTGAATAACACTTACCGTAATCAGAATTCAGTAACTGACGTTCTGGCGTTCCCCTATAACCTTCCAGCAGCGGTCGACCTTAACCTGCTAGGGGATGTAATCGTTTGCGCGAATGTAGTCAATCAGCAAGCGGTAGAACTCAATGCCTCTGTACGAGTTCACTGGGCCAGAATCATTGCGCATGGCGTGCTTCACTTATGCGGGTTTGATCACGAACAGCCGGATGAGGCTCGTGAAATGGAAGGTGCGGAAAGAGTCATTTTGCAAAAGCTTGGCTTTGAACACCCTGATTTGACAAAATTACAGTCATGAAAAAAATAAAATCCATGTTGAGCTTGATTGCACCTAAGCTGCGCCGAAAAGTCGGACAAGCTGTCATGCCTCCGCCTACATCAGTTGATGACATTGTCAGATTTGTCCGTAGTGCAAGTAACAATAGCGTTATTGATTTCGAAGTTCACGACATTATCGAACGAGTGCTTAGCGTCTCAGAGCTTCGAGTCAGAGACGTAATGATTCCCAGTGTTTCTATGGTCACAATTGCAATTGATTCCAATTTCGATGAAATATTGGAAACGGTTACGACATCCGGACACTCGCGGTTTCCTGTCATAGAAGATCTGGATAAGCCCGAGGAATCGGGCATTCTTTTGGCCAAGGATATTTTGGGTTACAGGGACGCCCATTCGGATGAAAGCTTCAGTCTACACGATTTACTTCGTGAAACAATCATTGTTCCTGAAAGCATGCGCTTGTATAGGCTGCTTAAGCGATTTCAGGAAAAGAAAAGCCATATGGCGATTGTGGTGAGTGAGTACAACAGCATTGCCGGTTTAGTTACCATTGAAGATGTTCTGGAACAGATTGTCGGTGAAATTGAAGATGAATCAGATTTGGATGGATCTGAGATGATCATCGAGATTTCGAAGAATCGTTTCCGAGTTAACGGGCAAACGAACATTGAAGAATTTAACGAACACGTTAATGCCAATATCGAAGACGATGCCGACACAATTGGAGGATTTATACTCAAGATGGCACAACGTGTGCCGGAAGTGGGAGATACGTTCGAACACGATGGGCTTGTTTTTGAAGTCGCCAATGCCGACAAGAGACGGATTGTGCTTCTACGCGTCTTTCGCAAAGACTCCACTGCATAATGCTTTATTTCCTCCTGTTTTGATTTGATTTCAAACTGGCTGAAAATATCAGTCGCACTGGTTTGCGGATTCCTAACAAATTTCGCGTTCGAACCAGCGGGTATCTATCCACTGGTGATTGTTACGCTTGCAGTATTGTTCGGAATATGGGGGTCCAGCTCACCAAAACTCTGTGCACTGACTGGATTTGCATTCGGGCTAGGATTGTTCGGTTACGGTATCAGCTGGCTCTATATCAGTATTCACGAATTCGGAGCAGCACCTCCAGCTCTGGCTGTAATTTTCGTCATGTTGCTGGTTTGCCTCTTGTCTATGTTCATTGCCCTTTGTGGTTACTTGCAGGCAATTATCGACATTCCGCCACATCGAAGGTATCTATATCTGATTCCTTCTATGTGGGTGATGTTCGAGTGGATACGAACCTGGGTGTTAACGGGATTCCCGTGGTTGCTTGTCGGCTATAGCCAGACTGACAGCTGGATTGCGGGATGGGCAAATTTTGTCGGTGTTTTGGGCGTAAGCATGGTCGTGTGTGTGGTTGCCGGAGTAATTGCATATTCGTATTTGCATGGCTTGAAGCTTACGATGGTAACTTTTGGAACACTGATAGTTTTGTGTGGAATTCCAACCCTGGACCCCAGTTGGATTCACGAATTACCTCCAATCAAAGTTGCGCTTGTTCAAGGTGATATAGAAATCCATGACAAGTGGGACCCCCAGCAGGCTCGACATCACTTGAACTACTTCGTCACACAAACTGAGGCATTGAGCGAAAGTGATCTCGTAATCTGGCCTGAAATTGCCTTGTCTTATACAGATACTGTACTTGAAAAACTCAAACTGTGGGAATTGTTGCAAAGCTACCCACCTGATGTTCTGCTAGGGGTGCTAGAGGAACAGGCGGTCGGTCAGGAAACGGTTTACTATAACAGCGCTGTTGGCATCTCAGACGAGATTCAAAAATACCGAAAAAGCCATTTAGTTCCTTTTGGCGAGTACACGCCTTTTCGATTCCTGTTGGGATGGTTGAAAGATTTCGTCATCATTCCATCTTCTGATATGAGCGCATATGACGAACCGCAAAAGCCGCTAATGCTTGCCGGGCAGCCGGCTGGTGTGTCAATTTGTTTTGAAGACGCTTTTCCGAGTGAAATTCTGAAGATGCTACCAGAAGCGAGTTATCTAATTAATATCAGTGAAGATGCATGGTTTGGCAGAGTTCTCGCACCGGCACAGAGATTACAGATGTCGCGCATGCGAGCAATGGAAACCGGGCGTCCTGTATTACGCGTTGCGAACAAAGGAATATCTGCTTCAATTGATCACAAAGGGCAGGTAATTGACCAGCTCTCTCAAGCCGATGGCAAGGTTCTAATGACGGCAATCACGCCAACTACAGGTGAGAACACATTCGTGAAACTGGGAAATATTACTATCATTTTCATTTTCAGCATCTGTCTCTTGAATGCTGTAATGCTACACTTCAAAACTAATAAACTACACCAAGACTAGTGCTGCGAATCCGAGTATGGCGAGAAATCCGACAACATCGGTGATTGTGGTGAGAGCTACACCGGCTGCCAATACTGGGTCGATTCCCATGCGATACAAAAATATCGGCACTAGAACACCGGAGATGGCAGATACACAAATATTCACAAGCATGGCAACAGCCACGATGATAGCCAGACCGTAATTTTGATACCAGACGATGGAAACCAACGCCACTACGAGCGCCCAAACCAAACCGTTAAGACCGCCGACCAGTAATTCTTTTTTCAACACATCTTTCGCGTTGGCGAGTGAAATGGTTCCAACCCCCAAGCCGCGAATGACAGTGGTCAAGGTCTGGGTTCCAGCATTGCCGCCCATGCTTGCAATTATCGGCATCAACACTGCGAGCGCAACAAGTTTTTCAATCACATCTTCAAACTGACCGATTACCCAGGAAGCCAGAACTGCGGTCACCATATTCACGCCAAGCCAAATCGCTCGTCGTTTAGCCGTATGGATCACCGGCGCGAATATATCTTCTTCTTCGTCCAGGCCGGCAGGCGCCAAGAACGTTCGGCTAGCTGAATCCTGGATGACGTCCACAACGTCGTCGATAGTAATTCTTCCGAGCAGTCGCCCGTCTCGATCAACTACCGGCGCAGATGTCAGGTCATATCTCTCGAATGAGTCGGCGACGTCTTCGGTTGAGTCCCCCGGAGAGAAAGATATTGGGTTTGCATCCATGTGTTCGGAAACGAGATCATTCAGGTCGGATGTGACCAGATTTCGAAGCAGAACAGCTCCGCGGAGCAGCCCTTGTCTGTCTACAACATACAGTTTGTCGGTGTATTCTGGGAGTTCTCCTCTGAGTCGCAGATAACGCATGACAACTCTGACCGGCAGACTTTCTCGCACAATCACGGTGTCCACATTCATCAGTCTGCCAGCCGTATCCTCATCGTAGGACAGGACTGCCCCGAGCCCTTTGCGCCGTTCCTCGTCGACAGCTAACATGACATCGGCAATGATGGGCGAAGATAAATCCGGAACCATCACTGCAATTTCATCGATATCGAGAGTCTGAATGGCGCGCACCAGCGTTCCGTGGTCCATATCGCGAAGCAGACTTTCGCGAACGCCATCTGAAACCTTGATCAGAATATCACCCATATCGGCTTCGGCAACCTCAAACCAGATAAGGCGTCTCTGTTCAGGGGGTATGCTCTCGAGAACCGTTGCCAAGTCAGCAGGATGAATCGAATGGATAATCTCCCGCAATTCGCTGGTTGCACCATGTTCCAGGCGTCCCAGTACAGCTTCTCGGATGTCGGTGTGCTCAGTAACCGTCATTGATAAAATCCAAGTGAATTGCAGGCAACAGGGGGCAGCTGCCCGTGATTGAAGCGTAATAGTTTAGCACACTACAAATTTAGGCTTGATTTCCACTTTTTCCCTTATTAGCAGGTTGTCATACGGTGAAACGTCAATTAGTTACCACTTTACCGCTGTCCCAATGTTTTTCTAGAATGTCTCTACATCTTGTTGTTATTAATAATTAGGGGTGTTAGAGACTTCAGCTCTTCTGGCCGAACTGTTCACACTCCCAAATCGCTCAAACGACAACAAGAAGAGAACGAAACATGTATTGTGGCAATTTCGTCTTTGACCAGCCCCAGTAAATTTAGACCACCAAATGTGTTAGGGTATTGGTCAGGAGACCTTGACCATGAAGAAATTCAACGAAGAGAAAATCATCAAAGTTCTACAGGAGACGGTAAAGCCCCTTGAGACAACTTTTGAGTTCCTTCAGCGAGGAGGTAGAAAAAGAAGCGGTTGAAATTTTGCAATGGATTGAGGCTTGGTTGGAGATTAACCCCAATACTAAAGGTAAAAATAAGACATGGACACTCAGATTTAATAGGTACAGCGGAAAAAGTAAAGATGAGCACAAAGAATTGGGATATGATTTTTTCACAAAGTGGGCAGAATACCGTCGTAAGGGAGAGGGTTGGAGCAAGGAATCCAGTTAATCGGTAAATAAACATATGAGCGGTAGTAGAGCATGAGCGTAGAGTCAGAGCCGTACATCAGCGTAAAAAATGTGCAGTTACAATTTGTTTTACTGCTATAGCACCATTTGCCAAAATTTCGACAGAAATTGAATGCCATGAACTAGGACTCTGAATTTACGACCCACTTAACTGCTTTCACGATGGTTTTGTATCCCACGTTGAACCGCCGAGCGATTGTGGAGGCGTTTAAGCCAAGTTCTATTAGATGCAGTGCTGTGGTAGCGATTTCTTGATAGAGAGGTTGATTCTCGACCTGATGAAAGTTAATTACAAATGGCAGTTCAGCTGAGGTTCGAATTCTTTCCGTTCATGCCTACCAAATTTTTTAATGTAGTACATCCCTAATTTTCTATATGTGAGTCCATTTGTAAGTTTGTCACATAACAAGAGATTGACATAACTTGACATATCATGATTGTTCTATAAATTTATACGGAAATGCAAAGTATCAAGATCAGTTCAAAAGTTGGCGAAGTTGTCTGGAATGACCTCAAGTCGCTTGCCAAAGAGCAACATCAAAATGTCTCCGGTTTGTTGACTGAGGCAATCCGTGAATACGTTATACGCAAACGCGTCAGACCCGCAGTAATGACACATCTGGAAGCGTCCATGGAACAAAATGAAGAATTGGGAAAATTGCTTGCCAAGTGATTCAATTCTTAATCCATGACGAAGTGCTCGAAATCTATGAAAGGCTGGTTAAGCGATACGGTGGTCAGACAGGAATCCGGGATTCTGGTCTCCTGCTCAGCGTGTTATATAGATCTCAAATTGGATATTATTAAGATTTGACAGAAATGGGCACAGCGTTGTTTGAATCCCTAATCATGAATCATCCTGCCATTGATGGAAATAAACGCGTAGCGTTTTTCGGAATAGATGTTTTTTTTTCGTTTGGACGGATACCTATTCGAAGTAAACGCGAATGACGCACACATGTTTTTAATCGGGCTGATTGAAGCAGGGAATTGTTATTTTGAGAATCTGCTACCCGGGGTTCAGGATTCTATCGTGCCGTTAAAATAGTCTATAGAGTATTGCGGCACCTATGAACATGTAATTTAATGAATTACAAGCTCTAGTCACATAGATCACGCGTTTAAGACTAGTCAATTCATAATCCATTGAGTCCAAAGTTCGAGACCTACCAGACCCACCAAGCGAACGAGAGGAACAAGTATTCAACTTTTTAATTTGAACTTGGTAAGTATGTTCGAATAATTCCTGCTTGCTTAAATCAAAATATTCAAGCTAACGTTTTCAATTACTTAGCTGCGGCTATACTCTACAAGAGGGAGGTCGAGCACCTCAAAGCTCTCGACGCGTCTGGCGGCTGTGGTCCCTGCACGCCTCCCGAACTTGGCGATGCAGGCCCCGTTTCATGCCTTCCTGAAGCGCCAACCGTACATCGTACGACCGTAAAAGTTGAACCACTTACTCGCTTCGGAATCCTGAAACGGATAGTCTGCCCCGATCTGTCTCGCCGTAACAAGGCCGGATACGAAACACGTCTCCTGACTGTTGATCAGAGTGTGTGCGCCGCAGTGCCACGTTCGCCTCCTGCCCTGAACGAAGCGAAACAAGTGAATCAGAAAAGCTATATGAGGCACGTCGTGTACGATGTGCTGAAACCACCATCTCTTTACGATCTTTCTTTCGTCGATACGACTGATCGGATTGTAGGTCACAAGGCATGGCCTGTCTGATCGTTTCACCCAAGGCTGCTGGTTGTGCATGATGTAGGTGATTTCGTAATTGTCGGGTCTCACGCCGTACTGCTCGATGTGGTTGCTCCGGGTGGCGAGCGGCTTGACAGCGTTGTCCGGAAGAATCGAGGCGTCCGAATGAACTACTGTATGGTTGTGCAGTTCACTCTCGTAACGGATCGAAGAGAGAAGACAGCTTTCCGGGAAGGTCGGTTTATCCAGAATCATCAGCGTTTGGTTCGCGTTGCACGCAAAAACGACATCGTCAAACGTCTCTGTGTTTCTGTTTTCGTCCTCTACCACTACACCGGTAGGACGCCGGTATACCTTTCGGACGGGCCGGT
>JAKZRU010000075.1:0-4856 GCA_047517965.1 Gammaproteobacteria bacterium
GTATTGAATATGGTCAAGAATCACAAACTGGCTCGTTCAATACTTGAAGCGAACTGGGGAAACTTCGTAAACATGCTGACTTACAAGGCTGAAAGTGCCGGTGGGAAAGTAGAGAAAGTTGACCCGAAATACACGTCGCAAATTTGTTCCGAGTGCGGTTCAAAGCCAACGAAAAAACTCACGCTAGCCATTCGGCTATATCAGTGCGAATCTTGTGGCTTTGAGGCGGACAGGGATTTGAACGCGGCAATGAATATTCTCAAGAAAGGACTTGGAAAGTTCTTGAAGTCGGGCGGGAATACTCCGACATGCAGGGAGAATGAAAACGACGGAACTGCGTTGGTAGTTCCTACTGCGTAGAACGATGCTCTTTACTTTTTTAGGATCGTCAAGTGCGTAATTCCCTAAATGATTGTTTGTAGAGATGGATTTTGCACCACCATTGTGGAATCAAACCCGAATTTCAACGAATCTTGATTTCACAACGCCAGGCAAGCGGTTTGGTCATCTGCGTCTCAAGTACTCGGACAACCAAACAGTTCTTGGCTACATTCCTATTCCTGCGGGAGTTGTTATTAATGGCAGCGGGCCGACTGTTCTTCTGATTGGTGGTGTTCACGGAGATGAATTCGAGGGGCCGGTAGCACTATTGAAATTTCTGCATGAAGTGGAAGCAGCGGAAGCTAGCGGACGCATTATCGTTCGTCCTGCGCTGAATGCTCCGGCAGTTCAAGCAGCATCCAGAGTATCGCCAGTGGATGGAGGCAATCTCAATCGGGCATTTCCAGGCGACCCGGATGGCACGCCGACTGCGATGATTGCCAATTTTGTAGAAAAAGCCGTAATGCCGGTCTGCGACGCAGTTATCGATCTTCATTCCGGTGGTAAAGCCGCTTGGTTTTCACCTTGTGCGATGGCTCTTCAATATGAAGATACAGCACTCTCAGGGCTGAATTTCAACCTCGCGGAAATTTTCGGCAGCCCTTATATCTGGCTGATGGGCAGTCTCAATGACAACCGGAGCGTCAACTACGCTGCCGTTCGAAACAATCTACCGAATATCGCTGCTGAACTAGGCGGAGGAGGACAAGTGTCGCCAGAAACACTGAAGATTGGTGAGAGAGGCATAGCCAACTGTCTGAAATTCCTGAATGTATTGTCAGGCGAACCAGAATCCAGACAAGAGCCTACTACAATTTTGAAAATTGATGATGCCGCTCAACATATTTACACCACTCATCGGGGCTTATTCGAGCTCAGGTTCAGTCCAGGTGATGTTGTTTCCACAGGAGACATCGTAGGTTTTGTCCACAATCTCGACCACATCGAAACAGCCCCCGTCAAAATCCAATTTCCCATGGCTGGAGTCGCTTTCGTACGATGTCACCGAGGATTGGTTGCACAAGGTGAACTTCTAGCTACGGTCGGTAAGGTGACCGACCGCCCCGATATCAGCACCGATTAATCAACAGGAGGTGTGGATATAAAAACCTATCCGGCGGGACTGATCCAAGTTTCCGAAATAGCCATGAATGCAGTGCTCGTCTCACGTCCAAGAAAATTCCTAGATGTAACAGTTCCCGGAAAGTAATGCCCGTTGACTGCAATACTGGCGCGCTTCGCTTCAAGAAACACACTGTACATTTCGTGCTCCCCGGTTGCTGATATTTCAACTGCCACCTCCGCTGCGAACGGCTCGCCAAGTTCACTCCACGTCATCACAACTTCCAAATCCTTGGAAATTACTGATTCAGTACGATACTCTCGCAAATCACCCCTGCTGGTCACTTCGTCTATCTCTCGGTAAGTCATAGACTCCAATCCCTTTTTTCCCTTGAAAGAAGCAAATTTCGACATGTAATCGCGTATCAGGTAATCTGTCAATTCCCTGTTGTCCGTCAGACAGATGTTGTTTGCCTCCGGTAATCCCAACCCCTCATTCGGTTTTTCCAACACGATCATCGTGTTTCCTGCTCCGTACGGTGACATTGTTACGCGAAAGAAAATTCCAAGCGAACTCCAGTCGCCGTCCGGATCTTCTTTAAGGTAGATGCCAGGATTTTCACCTGACCATTCGACTTTTCCAGGATTTCTCGGGTTATTGGGATCCATATTAAACTTACCTATCTATTTAATTAAAAAGGTTTTTCATAAATTATTCGCATGTTCATCAATCTTCACTATGAAAACTTGATAGCAAAAGATGAACTGTGGTTGATTTTCACCTGATTATACTTCCAGGAACCGGTTGAGAACGTTGGCAGTCATTTTGGAAATGTTATTGTCAAAGTTATTCCACGGCAGACTTCCGCAATAAGTGATCGAACCGACGGAAAAGACACACCCTCCTTTCGCAGTCTCAAATATGACAATATCCGACCGAATCAATTCGGAAACCGGTTTTCCGCTGCGGGTCGCAATATGACTCAGAATTTCCTCCGGTACCAAAACGAAGTGCTCCGGATAATTTTCCGAACTAGCGAGCACCGCGGTATTGCGTGGTGTACCGAGTGAGAAATCCGCACGGTCTAGTTCAAATCCAGCTGCTCCACCGCCACTCAGTCCGAAATTCCCTAGAATTTCATCGTCAACACCTTCAAATACCCACTCATATTTAGCGTCCAGGTCACTGTTGCGACGATAGTAAGTGCCTTGAAAGTCACCTTGTGCAGTAAATCCGACACCTGCCAGTCTTTGCGGAGGGCGGCCGTTTCGCAGCCACATTCCACCGTATTCACCGTCGAGAGAATTGTAGTACTCTCCCGGTTCTGCAGCCCAAGTACGAATTCCGCCTTCAGCACGGCGAATCTCTACCATCCCAGGCAAATTCTCGTTTACAGCAACCTTCCAGTAGAATCCGTTTCCGCCGAGGTACATGAGCCGCCCACCTGATCTTGTGTATTCATAGATTGCATTCAATGTATTCGTGGTGTGATATTCCGGATGACTGGGTGTCATGACAACCTTGTACGGACGAAGAAGTTCAACCCCCTCTTCGTGTAGGTTTTCGTCAGTTACCACGTCAAATTCCTGCCCCTGATTTTCCAACCAGGCAAACAGGTGTGTATCTGCCGGCAGATGCCGCATTCCCGATTCGGCATATGGCCGACATATCGTGATGTATTTGGGACGCATAGTCAACGAAGGGCGTAATCTGGACGAGTAACAGATACCGCTGCCGTCACGGTGATTGTTATAAGTCGAAAGGCCATATTCCTGAACTTGATCCGGATTCCAGGGCCTTGTTCCCCTTTCTTGCACAAGTTTTGAATATTCCACCTTTGGAAGAGAACGAGCCTGATTCGTATAAACCGTATAGGTGAACGTAGACACAAGCACGCAAATTTTCGCTTGAGGCTTGTTGGTCTGAGGCCGTACATAAAATGGAATATCTTCGTACGCATCCTCACATTCGATTCGCATCGAATACATGCCGCTGCGAAAATTTCCAGGCACCCTGAAACTGAAATCGGTCTTCCACTGACAGTCATAAATATCGTCGTCGTGAAAATGTATCGCACCATATTCTTCAGGTGCATGCCGCCAGCACATCTCCTTCCCTGTCCAGTTTGAGCCGCGCATTGCTCGCGCAGGGCAATTCACCAAACTCCCATGCAGATGCAGTGGACCGATTTCCCTTATTTCCTGTGTGCTGATGTCTCTTGAAAATTCCCATAGAGCTAACAACGAGTCTCCCGCTCCGTGCGGTACTAGACGAGACGATTTTTCCACATCATAAATACGTGCCAATATGCTCGGCTGTTCAATCTTGCCGTTGAAAAAACCACCAAGAGGATTTCCGCCAGACGATGCGATCAACAATTTGCCCACATCTTGCAGCGACGGCAAATTAGTGCAATCGTGCCAAACCTCACCAGAATCGTTGTCGACGAAGTCATCTTCCTTGAGAGTTTGAATCAAGCCCAGCCGATTCTGTTTTCGATCAACACAGAGGCAAATCGTATACCACGCCCTTTCGCGCAACGTCAGACCGGTAGCATATTCATGCGAAGAACCGGAACTTCCGTCCATCACTGCAGCAACCTGCCCAACGGAATTGATTCTCAATTCAATCAGTCGATTCCCGCTCTGATCCTGTAGACACAAGATTCCCTGAATGCCAGTATCAACTAAGGTCGGCCAGATTGTAACTACAATGGTATATCCGTCCGAATGAGATAGACGTCGATTGACTAAAACGATCCCGTAGGAACCCAATTGAACATCTTGCTTTCTTGATGGAAACTCTCCCGAAAAAATGGAAGACATATCTTCTTCAATGATGCCTGGACCGTCTGGGTTGGGATCTGCGCATACGATTCGAACCAATCTCACTGAGTAAGGTTTGTTAAATTGACTGCTCACCTTGAACTCAATTTTTTCATTCTGACCGACTGACCATCGGTCGGCATATCCAGCAATCGGAATCGGCATTATTAAATCCTGTTTGGTAAACTCAAAGTAAGTTTTGTATTTTAATTGTCCTTTCAGACACAGCTAGGTAATATTCAATTGAAACTCACAACAGACAGTTTTTTTTCTCCACAACACCAACAGCCGCAGAATTGGAAGAACCTGGAAAGCTATCTTGCCAGACAGGGATTTGATTTCAGTGCCAATCCTCCGCCTCAACAGTTCGTTGGCGGTTTTGGGAACCTGAATTTCATGATAATGCTTGACGGAGTACGGCATGTGTTGCGCAGGCCTCCGCTTGGTCCGCTTCCACCGGGAGCAAACGACATGGCACGTGAGTTTCGGGTTACCTCACGATTGTGGAAACAGTTTCCTTTAGCGCCAAAAGGCATCCTGCTATGCGAAGACACTGAAGTGCTTGGTGCCCCATTCCTAATCATGCA
>JAKZRU010000076.1:0-3845 GCA_047517965.1 Gammaproteobacteria bacterium
GCCTAAACCCATTGCTACACTGCGCTGGATTGCCGGGGCATGGGCGCCGTTCGGTTCTTATGCCCTCAGTATTGTTCTCGCAGTCATTGTCTACGTAACTCTTCAGCCGCCTGAAGAAACTATGCGGGAATTCGGGCTCGGTTGGGTTGCGCAAATTTGGTTGCGTAATCTGTTTTTGATGATTCTTGTCGCTGGCAGTCTACATCTGTATCTGTACACATTCAGACGGCAGGCGGATAAACTCAAATATGAAAAACGAGACTTAGATCGCAACAGCAAAGTTCACAATTTCAGCAATCAGGTACTTGACAACATGTTTTAGACTCTGGTGAGCGGAGTGACAATCTGGAGTCTGTATGAAATCATTTATTTCTGGGCGAGCGCAAACGGATATGTTCCCAGACTTTCGTTCGCGGGAAATCCGATTTGGTTTGCGGCCATGTTTATTTTGATACCCGTGTGGTCATCATTTCATTTTTACTGGATTCACCGCCTGCTACATTGGCCACCGTTGTACAGAGTAGCGCATGCTCTTCATCACAGGAATGTCAATATCGGTCCATGGTCTGGAATTTCCATGCATCCAATTGAACATATTCTGTATTTTTCGACTTTCGCCATACATTTTGTGGTAGCCTCTCACCCACTGCACTTTCTGTTTCATGCCTATTTTCAAGCACTCAATCCAGCGATGTCACACAGCGGATTTGAAGGCATACAAATCAAAGGAAAGGGTCGAATAAGGCTTGGCGTGTTTTACCACCAGTTACATCACAAGCATTTCAAATGCAATTACGGAACGGTGGAGATGCCTTGGGACCGATGGTTCGGCTCCTTTCACGATGGAACGAATGAGGCAACCAAACGTATCCGCAAACGTAAGTGGTGACGTTCAGGAGTGCTTGGCAAATCACCTGCGAGTCAGATTGTAAACACCAAACTGGGGTTCTTCAGTATTCAGAAAATCCAAGAGTTTTGACTGTGTAGCTACAAGCCATTGCTAGCGTAGATAGTAACAAGAAATGTAGTGCCCCCTTTTGAATTCTGGGCCAATAATATCAATCACTTATTACTCAATTCCTATAAAGTCAAGATCGTTACGCGTTTCGAGCGACGGCGGGAAATCATAGGAATAGTCGACTGGCGCTACGCACTGATCGGCGACCGTAGCCTGATCAACTGCAGCGCACATCCACGAGGATATTCGCCCGCCTGTGCTGGACCGGATCTTGGCGCTTGAATCGACCGATGTCGGAAAGCTCGCCCGTCGAGGTCGTGTTCGGCCCCGATGGGTTGCCCAGAATCTTCTGAAGACCCAGATGAAGTCTCAAGGTGCAGCATTGCAAATCAGAAAGGTTGGCACTGGTGTTGATGGAGTGGGTCTGTTCAGCCGCATGCCAAGACGACACCCACGGGGTCATCGCTCCAAATGGATGGCCTCAGTCCAAACGGAACGCGCTAAATGATGGAGTATGTTGCATCCTGCTATCTCGTCGCCGACAATTGCAACTCGCGAATGCATCTCCATTTTTATACTCATGGTAGATTTTCAAGGCAGAACAACTTGGTCTTGCCAACTTTCGAGTGAACTCAGTTCTTGAGCCGAACGCATTAATAATGTCCATAAATATTCGGCGTAAGATAGATGAACCCGAATATCGTAACTCGGAATTTCATCAATTTGATTTATCAGGATTCCGGCCTTGAAGTAATGACTCTGAGCGCACATGTTCAATTTAAAAGAATGCGGATGGAAGTCGAGGGGACAACCGCAATTGAGAATGTCCCTGACGAGCACGCCTGTCAAGCAAACGACAATTAATTGATCCGTCACTTCGGTCACTGCCGCATAAAACTCTCTTAAAGCTTCGTTAAGCGTCGCATTCAAATTTTCAATGGTCATAAGTGAAGCTTCAAGCAACCACTCGTCCGGACCTAACCAAACGGCTAGAACATCGCCTTTCATCGCAGTTGTATTCGGCTCGACAGGCAGCTGAAATCCGAGAACACTTTGAGTTGTTTCCAAGAAACCCCGCCCCTGGCCTCGTAAATTGAGTTTACCTAAACCAGTTTTTTCGTACAGACTGATTGCGCCGTGCAGCGGCTGAAATTCATCCAGCGGTGACGATTCAGCAGTTAAATATTTCTCATCCACTAGCTCTAGTTCCCTTCGGATCATAAAAGGCAGGAGCGGTCAGTTTTACTCGATGAATTTTACCGTCAGAGGTTCGCGCGCTTAGAGTTTCACCAATTCGTCCGCGCCCATTCTCAATCATGGCTAATGCAATCGAATGGCCCAAATTGGGGCTCATATAAGTCGATGTCACATTGCCTAGCATTTTGAGTGGAGGTGTTGAAGTTGGGTTTTCGACAATGTGAATTCCGTGCGGCAGCACAAAAGCCGGATCTTCAGTAAGCAACCCAACCAACTGTTTGCGGTTGCCGCGCTGCAGCTCCTGGCACGCGAACGAGCGGCGTCCGAGAAAATCTCCCTTATTCTTTGCAACAATCCAGTCCATGCCCAAGTCCTGAGGGGCCGCTGTTCCGTCTGTATCCTGCCCAACCACGATAAACCCGCGCTCCGCCCTGAGAACATGCAGCGCTTCCGTACCGTACACGCAGAGTCCAAATTCTTTACCGTGATTTACAAGCGTTTTCCAAACATGCATACCATATCGCGCCGGTATATTGATTTCGTAAGACAATTCACCTGAAAAGCTGATTCGGAATATCCGAACCGGCACACCAGCTATCGAGCATTCCCGATACGACATAAAAGGAAATTTCGAGTTGTCCAAATCAATGTCGGTTAAAGCTTGAAGCATTTCCCGTGCTTTTGGACCACTAATGACCGTAACTGCCCACTGCTCAGTTACGTTCGTTAAATAAACCTGCAGCTCCGGCCAATCCATCTGCAACCACCTATCAAGCCATGTGAATGTTTGCGCAAGGCCACCGGACGATGTCGTCATATGATAGTGGTGAGGACCAAGACGCGTTGTCACCCCATCATCAAACACCATGCCCTGCTCGTTCAGCATAACCCCATAGCGGCAACTCCCAATCGGCAGATTTGTCCATTCGTTCGTGTACACCCGGTTAAGTAGAGTGACTGCATCTGGTCCTCGGATTTCGATCTTTCCGAGAGTGGAAACGTCAATCATTCCAACCGTACTGCGAACACTGCTGCATTCTCGTTGAACGGCCGCATGCCGGTCCTCGCCATGCCTCGGATAAGCCCAGGGACGCAACCAACCCCCAACGTGTTCCATGATGGCGCCATTTCTGCTATGCCAAGGATACATTGGTGTTTTGCGCAGAGGCGTGTAAAGCTTTCCCCGACTATACCCAGCTATTGCTCCAAAGGTTACAGGCGTAAAGGGAGGACGAAAGGTCGTCGAGCCCAATTCCGAAATGTGACTACCAAGAGTATTCGAAAGGAGCGCTAACGCATTAACATTGGAAGTTTTTCCTTGATCAGTACCCATGCCTGTTGTTGTATACCGCTTGAGATGCTCAACCGAATGAAATCCCTCCCGAACTGCTAGTTCAAGATCTGCGACGGTGACGTCATTTTGGTAGTCGTGAAAATGCTTCTTGCCTCTCCATGACCTTTTAGCTGGAATAGAAAAAACTGGAAGCATGGAACTTTCCTCCACATGCGAGGCAGTAGGAACGTTCTGAATTTTGGCATTGATTCCTGCAAGTTGAGCAGCCTGCGCGCCAATTTCAAAGCCTTGAGCCAGACACTTGCTCAAATCGAATTCAGCCTTGCAAGCCCCTATCGAAAACATATTTTTCTGCACGACTTTCGACACAAAACATGCCTGATTGTCGTTCCACTC
>JAKZRU010000077.1:0-3141 GCA_047517965.1 Gammaproteobacteria bacterium
GCCTGAAAAACCCGCATCTCTATCGCTCCATATCAGCCTTTGCTCCGATTTGCTCGCCAACCCGGTGCCCGTGGGGACAGAAAGCACTGAGAGGGTATCTGGGTGATGACGGTTCCGCTTGGACTCAATACGATGCGGTAGCACTCATCCGGAATGGATACCGGAGCGGCGAGATTCTGGTGGATCAAGGTGAAGCGGACAATTTTTTGCAAGAGCAGTTAAAACCTGAACTGTTGTCCTCTGTTTGTGTCGAAACCGGCCAGCCTTTGCAGTTGCAGATGCAACCAGGTTATGATCACAGTTACTATTTCATTGCCAGTTTTATTGAAGACCACATTGCATTCCATGCCTCTAATCTCAATTAGTATCTCCGTATTAGATGCACAACAGTGTAAATCCAAGAAAGCCTAATCCAAACAGATGTCTCTAGTTCTCTTGATGAGGGTCACTGCGACAATGGTTTCGGAGACAGATTGAACAGTATGGATTTGGGGTTGTAACTGACTTACACTGCTCTCTCGGATTTCATGCTGGTGCGACACAGCACTCTGATTGATCTTTTGTATTAGGCCTTTACAGAATAAATCCATGTTACCAGATGCTATTCAACTCCCGGATTATTCCAAACTGCCATCAATCCTCAGTATCATTGGAATCAGGATTCTTTTACTTCATCCGGCAAGCGGTAGTTGGTACTCCGACCGCCACCGGGGTTTTGTATAAAAATCCCTCGTAACTTCAAATCCTGAATATCTCGTAGCGCTGTATCATTCGAACACTTAGCTAGCTTGGCATATTTTGATGTATTTATATGCCCTTTAAATTTATCTTCCAGCATCCGGTTGATGATGAGGCGTTGTCGCTCATTGATAGAGTTTTGGTTAATCTTATCCCATAGCTGGGCTTTGAACAGTACATTGCCCAACGTTTGCTCCGTACTGGAGATAGCTCGCCCGAGGCAATCCAAAAACCATGCAAGCCATCCGGTGATTTCAGGTGTACTACGTTGTTGTTTTTCCAATTGGTCGTAGTATTCTTTTCGCTCGAACTCAATTTGGGTAGAGAGACTGTAAAAACGATCCGAGATGCCATCAGCACGCGCCAATGCCATATCAGAAATGGCTCTGCCAATACGTCCATTCCCATCCTCAAAGGGGTGGATGGTGACAAACCAAAGATGAGCAATCCCGGCTCTTAGAACAGGATCGATATGACCTTGGCTTTCAAACCATCTGATAAACGCAGCCATTTCTACTTCGAGTTGATCAGCGTTCGGTGCTTCGAAATGCACTTTTTCACTACCTATATGACCTGAAACAACCTGCATGGGACCGGCATCAATTGTGCGCCAGCCTCCGACTGTAATGCGGTGCATGCCACTACGCCCGGTGGGGAATAATGCCGCATGCCAGTCAAACAGACGTTCTTTGGTCAGAGGCTTGGAATATCTCTGTGTGGAATCCAGCATCATTTCAACAATGCTCTCTACATCACGGCTGGTAGGGATAAGCTCGGCAATATCGATACCCAAACGACGAGCAATTGATGAGCGCACCTCTTCAGGATGTAGGTTTTCACCTTCAATCGCTGAGGACTTGACCACATCGCTCGTCAGAGTGATTAAGGTTGCCTCGCGTTTGAGTTCAAAGCCAAGCCCTTCCATCCGGCCGAGCAAGCGACCTTGGCGATGCCGTATATCAGCAAGCTTGGAAGCCAACGTTTCAGCGTTCCAAGTAAAGTTTGGCCAGTTCTGATGTTCGTGTATCCACATATTAATCACCGCAAATATTGCAGTGATTGTAACCGCTATTCACCGCAATAGCAAGATATATCGCCGCATTTTATGCGGTCATTAGACAGATTAATCAGCGCAAGTCGATTTCCTTGCGTCAAAAGCGGAATTTTGGGCACAACGAGCCTGTTCCCCTCGTATTTTCTGGATTTTCAACGCCAGTTCAGTTTGGAGAGATTGCACAGCCCTGCCGAATGTATCGATGCAGCAAAAAATGGGTCTATAGATGTCTAGTGGTCAACTCCGGCATATTGGTATAGAAAAGAATCCGCTTTCACCCTGCTGTCAGCGGGCGCCATTCTACCCTGACTGGCCGGGATTGCTTGGTTGGAATTTTGTTTGTATACACGTAGATTACTGAACGCATTTAGACAATTTTTACGCGTTGAGGACATATACAAAATGTACGCTTCAGCTACCATCAATGTGCATAAAGAGTGAACGATATCCGAATCAATATCTTTGTACTCTTGTTCGAGAGAAAGAATCACAAGTCCATATCTTGAAATTTGGGATAATTGAAAGTAGTAATTTCATTTACACTCTAATTTGCTGTAACTGAAAGAGAAATTACGCCTTATTTATCCCAGAAGAGGGCGATCCTATGAAAGTCTGTTTGATTGCAGTTTGCCTCGCCGTCGCCACCATTGGATATCTCACGACTTCCAGAGAAGCTTCGGCTGAAGACCTTCTGATAAGAAACGTCATTCTTATCTCGCCGGAGCGTGAGGCGCCGTCCGAAGCGACGAACGTGCTAGTGCGAGAGGGACGGATCGTTGAAATTGGGCGCGAGCTTTCGCAAGGCGCCCATGGCTCCGAACAAGTGATCGACGGCGCAGGACGCTATCTCACGCCAGGACTGATCGACGCTCATACCCATCTGAGTGAGGTCCCGGGGATGATCTTCAAGCATGAATCTGCTTATCCGAATATCGCACGCGACGCCCGCCGGCAAATTCCGCGCAGTTACCTATACTACGGCTTTACCACGGTGATCGATTTGATGGCACGGTCCGATGTGATTGCAAAATGGAACAATCTGGACGTCCGCCCACACGCGTATTTTTGTGGAGCGGCGCCCATATTCGATGGTTATCCAATGAGTTTCATTCCGAAGCCCTTTCGTTATCGGATAATGCCCTACTTCCTGTTCGATGAGACACGCGCCGATGAATTCCCTTACGGCTTTGCCCCGGCAGAGCATACGCCGGTAGCCGTCGTCGAAAAGATGCATGCCGACGGCGCCATCTGCGTGAAGACGATATTCGAGCGCGGATTCAGCGGTAAGGACAATCTGCCCGTGCCCACCACACAGATCATCCGGGATCTAGTGGCCGCCGCGCACACGC
>JAKZRU010000078.1:0-23454 GCA_047517965.1 Gammaproteobacteria bacterium
CTGCTCATTTGAGGTTCCGACGTAAGCTCTGGCGTTTTTTGTACTATGTGAACCCAGTTCAATGCTCGCTGAGGATTTGGTACCTTCTTCGGGAATTGGTGTTGTTATTTGAATAACTCCTCCGATCGTCTCACTTCCGTGTATGGAGCTTTGCGGGCCGCGTAAAACTTCAATGGATTCGATTGATGAGACGGGCAAATGCTGGAATTGAAATTCATCGCTGCTGAATGGATTACCCATGTCGAGTCCATCTATAAGCACAAGCGTATGGTTTGCTTCCGCTCCGCGAATTCGAACCTGTGCATTGCCCCCATTTGCTCCTGTCTGGCTGACGGCGACGCTTGGAACTTCACGAAGCAATTCATGAACAAAATTTGGCTGACGTTTTTTTATTTCCTCAGCAGAGAGTACGGTGACGCTACTTCCGACATGTTCGGCTGGCACTGGAACTCTGCTCGCGGATACCACTACCTCAGGAAGGATTGAACTCTCGGACACTGCCTCGTTATCTTCATCTTCAGCCTCTAGATTGTTCTGAGCGTGTAATAACAAAGGTGTTGCAGCAAAGATGAGAATAATTAATAAGGTTCCCAATCGATGGGAAGAAACAAAAAAAGAGTGGAGTTTTTGAATAGATGACATTTGACCGCCTGTCTGTGAAATTGAAAAAAATTGCTGCAGAGGAGTCGAGTAAATTCACTCGCACAACAAAATAGGGCAATTCCAGCAAACCGTATCGGCTCGCTATACAGACGATTGTCTTGAATTAAGGAAAGTTTCCCCATGCGTGGTGACCCCTTGCGTTTGCACAAATAGGCACGTCACCACCAACGGGCTTCCGTCCCACCAGAACACCCCGTTCGGCGGTTGGGTAACGCTGGCAACGGCAGGTTTCCTGGCTTGCGGGTCTACGCATTTTTGCTCTGCCTTCCCAGTTTCCCAGTGGCTTTTTCGAGCAATTGCTAACCGCACACAGTTGCGGGGGCAGCCAAGGTTTCAGTCATGTATCATGCTTTACCTTGTTCCATATTGCTTCCCCATTTGGGGAACCATTGCTACACCCTAGTATAATCATGCGAGTCATTTCAAGCAAATATTTTTCAATACTGGTCTTTTCAAATTTCTAATATATTGTGAGTGCTGGCCAGCCAGAAGAACAGAGTGGCGCCAATCTGTCGAAAACCGGGTTCAATAAATTGCAGGTGCATTAAAAATGAAACGCGGTGCATTGATGGTTCAGGGCACTGGATCTGATGTCGGCAAGTCGGTGATCGTTACCGGATTGTGCAGAGTGATGCGACGCCGAGGAATTTCAGTGGCTCCATTCAAACCTCAGAACATGTCAAACAACGCCGCTGCATGTGCATCAGGCGGAGAAATCGGGCGCGCTCAGGCACTGCAGGCGATGGCGGCTGAAATTGAGCCGTCGGTCGATTTGAATCCAGTATTGCTCAAACCGCAGTCGAACCTTGTGGCTCAGGTTGTTGTGCATGGGAAAGTCACTTCCAACCTCGACGCTAAGGATTTTCTGTCTCACAGGTATCATTTGTTAGAACCAGTACTTGAAAGCTACCGGAAGCTGGTAAGTAAATACGACTTCGTTCTGGTTGAAGGCGCAGGAAGCGCAGCAGAGACAAATCTGCGCAAGCGTGATATTGCCAACATGGGATTTGCGAGTCATGTACGAATCCCGGTTTGCTTGCTCGCTGATATTGATCGAGGTGGTGTGATTGCGTCTGTAGTGGGCACTAAGGCGGTGCTGGAAGAAAGTGACGCTGCACTGATACGAAGCTTCATCATCAACAGATTTCGCGGTGATGTTGCTTTGTTTGAAGAGGGTAAGCGAGATATTGAACAGCGTACCTCCTGGCCCTGCAGAGGGGTGATTCCATGGCTCGAATCAGCACGTAGACTACCACAGGAAGACTCGATAGTAAGGGCGCCAATCGGACTGGAATCAAAGGATTCTGCAGTCAAAAAATTGAAGATTGCAGTTCCGATGTTATCCAGGATTGCCAACTCGGATGATTTCGATCCGCTACGACTGGAAGCGAATGTTGAGTTCGATTTTGTTCCGCCAGGCACTGCGCTTCCACGAGATGCAGATGTCATCATTCTGCCTGGAACAAAGTCAACTCTCGCGGATCTTAGATTCCTCAGGTCTCAAGGCTGGGACCATGACATCATTGCCCATGCTCGTGCGGGTGGTAGGGTGCTAGGTCTATGCGGAGGGTATCAACTGCTTGGTCGTACGATTCGAGATTTAGACGGTGTCGAGGGCAACCCGGAAGAAGCATCTGGCCTAGGCCTGCTGGATGTTGAAACTGATATGCTGAATGACAAGCGAGTTCGCCCGCTGAACGGAAATTGTCTGCGAAGTGGAGTTCAGGTGATAGGCTATGAAATTCACATGGGAGAGACTCGAGGGCCGGATACGTGTCGACGATTCATTCGCTTTGAACATGGAGAAGACGGAGCAATCAGTATCGATGGGAACGTCGCGGGGTGCTATGTTCACGGATTGTTTTCGAGTGACGAATTTCGAACCGGCTGGTTGAATGAATTACGGGATGGTACTGGGTCCGACCTGAAGTACGGAACCTCAGTTGAGAATTCGATTAATGAATTGGCTGATGGATTGGAGAATGCACTCGACATTGACGCCTTGCTAAAAGACGCAAATTGGTGATCTTTGTGCAAATTCCTTCAATTTCCAGACCTTGGCAATGAACGAAGGTAATCAACATGAAAATTGAAATAACCTGGGGAAATGGACGCCAGTCGATCTTTCACATGATTGTGAAGCTGTGGCAGCTGATGGAAAGGCACTGCAGGGAATAGATGATGCTCGCAGTGGTAGGGCATGTTCCAGGCGATCAGCTTCATTTTGGAGTTGGTAATGTAGTGCGCAGCCTATTGGCTCATGCTCGCCCTGCGCGATGCTGTGCCCGCGTAAAATCAACCGAGAAACGCCGTATCCGATGGATAAGTCAGGCTGGCAGTCTGTCGGACTTTGGGTCCACGATTGAGTATGGTTTTGTCACCAGTCGTCTTTCTGTCGGGCTGAATTGGCGCTGATTTCTTCCCGATGGAGGCTGTTTGCCGCCTTCGCGCTGTCGGCGGCCAATGTCGGTGTGGCGTGCGTGCCATTCACCTACTATCTCGACGTCGCCAACTACCAGCAGTACTCCTTCGCGATTTCCGTCCATTAGCTTGCGATCAACATTATCGGCGGGCTCGGTAGCGTGGGTAGGGGCGCTGTTGGACCTCGCCTTCCTCAGCTTGGTGCTGCGTGCGCAACTGGTTCCGCGTCTGGCCGTTTTCCTACTGAGTCCCGGCGAGGCAATCCGCGAGGCTTCGGGCCAGCCCTTCGATGAGCGCCGAATAGAGCCCCGGACCGGCTTCGTGCGCTGCGCCCAGCGGGTCCAGCGTGCCGATGCGCGCATCGGTTCCCTCGGCGACCATCTGCGTCAGCTTCGGGTTAAGTTGCGGCTCAATGAAGACGCAAGACACATTGTGGTCGTGGATGACGTGGCGGATCCGGTCGAGGCGAGCCGGGCCAAGCGAAGCGGCGTCCGAGAGCTCCACCGCGCCTTCGGACTCGATTTCGAACCGGTGCTCGAAATAGACGTAGCCGTCGTGGGCGGTAACGAACGCCTTGCCGCGTACGGGCGCCACGATTGCTTCCACTCGTTCCGCTAACGCGTCGAACTCGGCTGCCCCGGTGGTTGCATTGGCTGCATAGGCGTCTGCATTGGCGGGGTCGATTTCCGCAAGATGGGCGGCTATTTCCGCAAGTATCGCCTTGCCGTTGACCGGGTCGAGCCAGATATGTGGATCCTTGTCTCCGGGATGGGTGTGATCGTGCTCGTCCTCGTGACCGTGCTCATCCTCGTGGAAGTCGAGCAACGCGATGCCCGGTGCCTTCATCAACTCCACCGACACCGCGTCGGCGGCAAGGCCCAGTATGGCGTAGCCGAACCAGGGGGTCAGACTCTCACCGACCCAGAACACGATGTCCGCGTCCGCAAGCTTTGCCGCCTCGGAAGGGCGCATGGAGTAGCTGTGTGGCGTGGCACCCGGCGGCAGGATCGACTCTGGCTTGCCGACGCCCTGCATGACGCGGGCCGCAAGCGACTGAACCGGCGGAATATCCGTCGCAACCTTGGGCGCCGCCGACACGGTAGACAGAGCGGCGAGCGATATGAGGGCGGCGAAAGCCGGAAGGTGGAATATGCGGCGTTTCATGCGGGCATCTCCTATCGAACAAATTTTCGTTCTATTGTAATATAGTATTCCAATGCGGTGTGAAAGCAGATGGCGAACGGGAAATAAGGGGAGCGGGCGGAGCCGTCGGGAGCGATGCGCCCGCACGACCATCAGGACTGCATTCGTCGCGTGCTCGACGAAGCTGAACGCCGAGAGGCCGAAGACAAAGCGAACTTCACCTCTGGCTGGCAGCACGCCCTTGAGATATTGCTGGAGAGCCACGACGCCATGTCGGAATACAGCCTGCTGAAGCGGCTCGATGCGGACGAGTTCGACTCCCAGCCACTGGTGGCATACCGTGCGCTCGATTTCTTCATGGAGCAGGGATTCGTCCACAAAGTGGAACCGCTGAACGCTTTCGTCGCCTGCATGTATCCGTACGAAACGCATACGCCGGCTTTTCTGATCTGCCGCAATTGTCGCTCGGTCGCCGAGACCTGCGTGTCGCCCACCCCGGCCGCGCTGTTGCAGGAGGCCCGGTTGCCGGGATTTGCGATCGAACGGTCGGTGGTGGGGACGGAGGGGCTTTGCCGCGACTGTGTCCAAGAGGAAGGCACGCCGTGCCGCTGATCGCAACCCGCAACCTCTCGGTGAAGCTAGCCGGGCATTTGGTGCTCTACGATATCGACCTCGCGGTGGAGCGTGGCGAAATCGTCACCGTCATCGGCCCCAACGGGTCGGGCAAGACTACCCTGCTCCGCGCGCTGGTTGGCGCCGTACCGACTTCCGCTGGCAGCGTCGAACGGTCGCCGGGCCTGCGCATCGGCTATGTGCCGCAGCGCCTCCATCTCGACGCCACCCTGCCGATGACGGTTGCGCGGTTCCTGCGCCTCGGCGCCCGGCGGAATTCCGGCGATATTGGCCGTGCGCTGGAGGAGACCGGCGTGCCGGACCTTGCCGAGCGGCAGATGACAGCGCTGTCAGGCGGGCAGTTCCAGCGCGTGTTGCTGGCGCGGGCGCTGCTTTCGGCCCCAGACCTGCTGTTGCTCGACGAGCCGGCGCAGAGCCTTGACCAGCCGGGCATCGCCGCCCTCTACCGCCTGATCGAGACGGTTCGCGTCCGGCTGAACTGCGGGGTGCTGATGGTCAGCCACGACCTGCATGTGGTGATGGGCACGGCCGACCGCGTGATCTGCCTGAACGGGATCATCTGGTGTGAGGGGCCGCCCACGACTGTGTCCTCCAGCTTGGAGTACCGTGCGCTGTTCGGCCAGGTTGAGGAGGGCGCACTCGCTCTCTATCCCTACGAGGCGGACACGGGCCCGGAGGAGGAAGACGAATGCTCGACGACTTCCTGACTCGCGCCTGCCTCGCCGGCATCGGGGTGGCTCTTGCAGCAGGGCCGCTCGGCTGCTTTGTCGTCTGGAGGCGGATCGCCTATTTCGGCGATGCGACCGCCCATGCCGCGATCCTGGGCGTCGCGGTGTCGCTCGCCTTTTCGATCTCGACCGTCATCGGCGTGCTAATCGTCGCGGTGGCGATGGCAATTGCCGTCTCGACACTCTCCGGGCGTGGCCTGGCCATGGACACGCTGCTCGGCGTGTTCGCCCATGCCGGCCTCGCGGTGGGCCTGGTGGCAGTCTCGGTCGCATCACCGCGTGCCGTCGATATGGATGGCTACCTCTTCGGCGAACTGCTGGCTGTGACGCGCACGGACCTCGCCGTCATCTGGGGCGGCGCGGCGGTCGTGCTCGGCCTAGTCGTTTTGCGCTGGTCGGCACTGCTTATCGCAACGCTCAGCTCGGAACTCGCGCGCGGCAGTGGCATCAACCCGGAGCGTGAGCAATTGGCAATGACAATTGCGCTGGCGGTGCTTGTCGCCGTCTCGATCAAGGTGGTCGGCGCACTGTTGATTACCGCCATGCTGATCGTTCCGGCCGCAGCGGCACGCCCCTTTTCGAACACGCCGGAACGCATGGCGGTGGGCGCAGCCCTGATCGGCGTCGCATCGGTGCTCGCGGGCCTCGCCGCCTCCTGGCGCTGGGACACGCCGACCGGCCCCACCGTCGTGACCCTTGCAGTGCTGTTCTTCACGGCTTCATACTCCCTCGGGGCGCTCAGGCGGAAACAGGGCGGTTGAATGAATTAAGGGATGGTACTGGTCCCGATTTGAATTACGGAACCGCAGTTGAGAATTCGATTAATGAGTTGGCTGATGGATTGGAGAATGCCCTCGACTTTGACGCGTTGCTAAAAGACGCAAATTGGTGATCTTTGTGCAAATTCCTTCAATTTCCAGACCTCGGCAATGAACGAAGGTAATCAACATGAAAATTGAAATAACCTGGTGAAACGGATGCCAGTCGATCTTTCACATGATTGTGTAGCTGTGGCAGCTGATGGAAAGGCACTGCAGGGAATAGATGATGCTCGCAGTGGTAGGGCATGTTCCAGGCGATCAGCTTCATTATGGAGTTGGTCAATGTAGTGCGCGTGTTGAGAAGCATGTTCTTTGAATTCTCGCATCCTGCGTGCTCTGCAAGAAGAAACATCCTTAATCCAACCATCCCGAGCATTGCTGGAACAACCCAGAATATCACTGCGAAGTTGCTGCTAAGAATTAAGGAGGCGCACAGAACGATCGCGTAGGCAAAAACGTGCATCCTTGCCTCGAGAATCACTCTGCGATGTTCGGCTTTGGGAATGAAGTCTGCATCCACTCTGCCCACAGAGTGTTTGGCAAGCGCGCAAATTTGTGGCCACCAATAAGAACCCAACCCACTCATTGCGACTACATATTGGAGAGAAGTTCTTGGTTGCTCGACTTGCAGTTCCGGGTCGCGTTCTGGATCGTTAGTGAACCTGTGATGCTGGAAATGAAAGCTACGGAAGTACCGAGCAGGTAGCAACAGTAAGAATCCTGCAACAGCCCCGACCAGGGCATTCAATGATTTGCTGCGAAATGCTGTCCCATGAATACATTCATGCAGTGGTGCAAAAAGAAAGGCGAGGACTAGTCCATAAGGAATCCAAGAGAAAACAATCCACCAAGAGCCGTAGCAAATCCAGACTAGCCAACCGAAAAAACCAATCAAACTCAAATGTAATGCAAGACGAATAATTCCGGCGCTGTTTGTTCGATCGCTAAATCCTCGTAGTTCTTTCGAGGTGACTAAATCTCGTCGTTGTATAAAATTTTCCATGGTTCCAATAGAGTAGTCCGAACAGAAAAAAGGTTCGATTAGATTTTCTTTTTGAAACAGTTGATAGGTTGCGGTACTTTAACAATGGTAATGTAGGCTTGGAGCAGATAGCAAGTAATTTCGGCATCGAAATTCATTAAATTGACCTCAAGATATTCAAGGAAGAATCGTTAATCGTAATAAAAAGTTTAATAACACAATCATTAAGAGAAGTTGCATCAAAGTTGTCCATTGATCGTCCTTGGCAACACACATCTGCATTAGGTAGTTTTCTATAATGTGCAGTTACAGGATGTGAGTGCGCATAACAAAAAAATGGATCTAGTCGCCCAAGACACGATCAGATATAAATTTTGAATTCCAAAGAGGTCGGTTAGTGAAAATGGATGCCAATTTGCAAACACGCTATAGCGTTTGTCCACTAGACTGCCCTGACACCTGCAGCCTGGAGGTGACAGTTAGGGAGGATCAGTTGATCAAGGTTCGCGGTTCCAGCGTTAATCCTTATACAGACGGTGTGATTTGCAACAAGGTTGCTCGCAGTTATCCGGAAATGGTTCACGGAAATCTTCGACTGGCGACGCCGTTAAAACGTACCGGCCCGCGAGGTTCAGGACAGTTCGCCGCTATCTCGTGGAACGAAGCGCTTGACGAGGTTTATGAGGGATTTTCTCGTGCAATTGATCGCTTTGGTCCGCAATCTGTCATGCCGTTCAACTATGCTGGACCGCACGGCGAACTAGCAGGCGGTTCCATGGATCGACGGTTCTTTCACAAACTCGGAGCGACGCTTTTAAATCGGGGGCCGCTATGCGGTGCAGTGCGAGGAACAGCCTATTCAAGCCTGTTTGGTGTGGCGCCAGGAATGCCGCCGGAGCAAGCGATTCATTCTGATCTGATTGTTATCTGGGGAAATAATGTAACGGTGTCGAATCTGCACCTTGCGCGTGTCATCAAAGTAGCGCGCGAAAAAGGTGCGAAAGTGGTGACCATCGATCCGAAACGCACAAGAATTGCCGAGCAGAGCACTGTGCACCTGCAAGTTCAGCCAGGCACGGATGTCATCCTTGCCATGGCAATGGCGTCTGAAATCGAACGCCGCGGCAAGCTGGATCAAGTGTTCATCGAAAAGTGGACTTTCGGCTTCGATCGCTACATGGACGAAGCGCACAAATATTCCGTTGAGAATGTCGAAAACAAATGCGGATTGAGCGCTGAACAATTTCATCAATTAATCGATTTATATGTTACAGCTAACAATGTTGCCGTATCCGTCGGTAATGGGATTGAACGCGGATACAGTGGCGGTTCAGGTCTGCGCGCGGCTATGGCACTACAGGCTCTGACCGGCAATCATGGACGACTTGGCGCCGGTGTAATTGCCAAACCGGGCCTCATTACACCGAAGACCCCCGATCGGCTTCAGCGTCCGGATCTGATTCCTGACAGCACTCGAACCTTTAATATTGTTGACGTACCCGAACTGCTGCTTGATGAATCTCTTGATCCACCTGTCAAGGCGGTGATGATTTACAACCATAATCCGGTTGTTACACACCCGAACCAGACAGCAATGATCAAGGCTCTGGAACGGGAAGATTTGTTTATCGTCGGCTCCGACATCGTCATGACGGACAGCATGGCCTATGCCGATGTCATTTTGCCAGCAGCAAGTCATTTTGAATATTCAGATGTGTACGGCTCCTATGGACAGAACTACCTCCAGCGCGCTGAACCGGTAATTTCCTGTGTTGGTGATGCTCTGCCGAATACCGAAATATTCCGACGACTGGCAGCGAGATTTGGTTTTACTGACGCGACTTTCACAGATAGCGATGAACAGCTAATGGACGCTGCACTGGACAAAGATGATGCACGACTGCTGGGATACTTGCCCAGTAAAATTCCACTTGACACTGCAATTGAACTTAATAGCAGGGATGGCGACGATGCAATCCTGTGCAAGAACATTTTGCCTGCCACACCTTCAGGCAGGATTGAGCTTTTCTCAGCAGACCTGCAGAATCGATTTGGGTTTGGGGTGCCGCGTTATCGACCCGTGAAACAGGAACTTCCTTTCGCTCTTATTTCACCTTCTTCCGACAAGCGTACGAACGCTACTTTCGGTGGGTGTGCCCTCTCGGATGGATGCGAGATTGTGGAAATGAATCCAGCGGACGCGCAAAAGCGTAAACTTAAAAATGGAGACACCGTCGAAGTATGGAACAAGCGAGGTCGGGTGACATTGAAACTAACCGTTTCCGATGCAACCCGAAAAGGTGTGCTTTACTCTCCCAAAGGGACTTGGCGCAGGAGCAGCGATACAGAACTGACGGTAAATTCACTGATTCCGTCCGATATTCGTACGGATATTGAGGAAGGTGCCTGTTACAACGAAACGTTTGTAGACGTCGTCCTTAGACAGTGAATTGCGCGTCTATTGTAGTACGAAACTAACAACGAAAATCTCAACATTGTCGGGTTGACGAAAAACAACCGCCTTCAAGTTACCCCACGTTTTGATGATCATCTTTAAAAAATTGGAAAGCGGTTGCACATACGAAATATTAGGCGGGAGCCAGCTCATCGCAATGTTAATGAAATTGCCGACGTATTTGCTGCGCAGGTGGGCGATGAGCGCAATCCGGGATTTGAAATCTGAATTTGGACTGAAATGATTGGTTCAAAACACGTTTCATATCGATTCTGCTGACACACCAGAACTTAGTGAGAAATACGGGATAACATTGTCCACGATGGTATTTACTATTGCACGAATCCGAGGTTGAACTTAATTTCTGCAGGGTGAATAGTAGAAAAAATTGGCAGTGGTGACACCAAACGAAAATTTTGACGGTTCATGTAGTCTGCCTAACAATTCCGTTGTGTATCAACACTGCCACATAGCGCAAGAGGAGAGTTTGCTATAAAAAATCGTTATGTTCGTTTTAATTGATAATGAGAATGATTATCATTATCTACATTAAATATCAATTGTCAACCTTGCGGCTAAATATTTTTGTTTATTTTGGATTCGTTCTTGAAATTCAGCGATGTACTCTTCTAGTCAATCACTCTAGCAGGCATTTTGCTGGAGAATATTTAGAAACGGTAAGACCGAAACATCCCGGTTAAAGGCAATCTGACGAACTTGAACCGGCTCGTCAAGTTGTTTGAGAAATTAAAGGCAACTCTGAACTAAGTGTGCTACTTGTTCTTGATTTCTCGGTACTTGACTTCGTAAGTTTCGGATGAGGTGAAAGAATCTTTACGTGTGAGTCTTTCTGCAAAGTGACTCAGGCATATCGCTGCAAGTGCTCGACGCAATCTAGGCGTCAGACATAGAAATCCGATGGTATCAGTCACGAAACCCGGTGTAATGAGTAACGCTCCGGCGACTAGAAGAAACAAGCCTTCAATGAGTTCCAAGGCAGGCGCTTCGCCTTTTCTCAGGTTCTGAATCGCCCTATGTAGGGTCAATATGCCTTGAATGCGGACTAACCATGCTCCAATCAATGCTGTTGAAACGACGCCGAGTACGGTCCAGCCGGCACCGATGACTTCGCCAATCTGAATCAGCAAATAGATTTCTGCGATTGGGATCAGAAGAAAACATAAAAATAAAAGGGTGAACGGTTTCAATGAATCGATTTAATTTGGTAATTTGTCACTCGGGCCAGATTTCGTCAACAGCCTCAGTGATGCGATGAACGTCATCTGTCAGCCGGTGATCTCCTTGCTGAAGAATTTCTATTTCCACTTGCGATTGAACGTGTTTCTGGAACTTTACACTTTGGTCTACAGGGACGACATCGTCGAGAGCACCGTGCAGTATCCTTACTGGATGATTGTAACTTACCGGCTGGGAAAACAAGTCGTAATTCAGTGAATCGACAACAGCATCGTGTGCAAGCGTGAAGTCGCTGTCCGGATAGGCGCTCTCAAACGTCTTAAATCCAGTCTCTTTCCATTGCTGCTGTTCCGCTGGGGTAAGACTATCGAAAATATTCTTCATGAAACTGAAAGCCGGTGCGATCAGGACCAAACCTCGGATGTTCAATGTTGGGTCCAAAGCCGCATGAGTTGCTACCCATCCTCCCATGCTTGAGCCTACAAGCACTTTCGGGCGATCTGGAAAAATAGAAAGAACCAGGCTGATATCTTCGATCGCCCTTGAAATTCGAAACTCATCGAATGACCCGTCAGATTGACCGTGCGCACGCATGTCGAATCGAATCCACGAACGATTTGCATGCACTGCTTGATGCCAAAGAGTCATGGATTTCGTACCTTCAGCGTCAGACAGGAGGCCGTGAAGAAACACACCAACAGGACCTTGTCCTGAATCTCGATAAACACCACGAACCAATTGTCCATCTGCGGCGGGGATGGAAAAGAATTTTTCTACTACAGACACACGTTGTTCCTCGAAACTCAATATAAAGTTTCTGAACGCAAATTCAAGTGTGTCGCAACGCTTGTAAGGTTGCTGCTATGCAGGTCAGACAGAACTTACGCATTTGGGCGAAACAGATTTCTGAATCGATTTTTCAGCCCCATGCTGGCACCTCTGCTTGAATCTTGTCGTCCAGATTCCGCGAGCAGGCGAATTGCATGGTCACTGTAGTTGATTTCCTCTTCTCCATTCCTTCTGAATATGACGACATGTTCAATGTTTGGACTCAATCCTATCCATTCACCGATTTTATGATTATGGTGGGAGTCAGCGAGACAGATGACCTGTTGCCCATTCTCCAGCCGAAGCCGATACATAAAATGCGAACCGCGAAATGACTTGTGTACAACCTCGCCGGTAGTCGCACTACTGTCATCATGAAGCATATCATCGGGTCGCACCAGAATATCCACCTGTTCGCCCTTGTTCAAATACATGCTCTTGCTGACGGAATGACAGCCAAATATCGTCTGCAACTTTTGATCATCGATGACTGTTGCCGGAATTAATTCTCCTTCGCCAATGAACTGAGCGGTGAAGCGATCGGCGGGCTTATGGTAGAGATTGAACGGAACATCCCATTGATGAATTCTTCCTTTTTCCATCACTCCGATTTTGTCTGCGATGGCAAACGCTTCGAGGTGGTCATGCGTGACCAGAATAGCACTGATATTTTCGTAATTGAGTATCACCCTGACCTCAGGAACCAGAGTCCGGCGAAGCTCAGCGTCGAGATTTGAGAACGCTTCATCCATCAACAGCAGGTTCGGTCTCGGAGCGATAGCTCTCGCCAGTGCGACGCGCTGCTGTTCACCACCAGATAGAGAATGGGGATGCCGGTCACCGTAGCCCGTCAGGCCGATCAGTTCCAGCAATTCATTTACGCGTTTTGCCTGTTCTTGCGTAGTCCAGTTTCGCAATCCAAACGCAATATTATTTGCCACGCTGAGGTGCGGGAACATGACCACATCCTGGAACACCATGCCAATGCCGCGTTTTTCCGGGGCGAGGATGTGATTCTGTGTTGATACAGCATCACCATTCATGGAGACGCTGCCACTCAATGGTTGCTCAAAGCCTGCAATGCATCTCAACAGGGTAGATTTTCCGCAACCGCTAGGTCCAAGAATGCAACCGATTTCTCCCTTGTTCAGCGTAAAGCCTGCATTGAATACCACGGCTTTAGCGTCATAGGCAATGAAAACCCCGCGAACATCCAGGATTGGATGGTTTTCCTTTGTCATGTCCATCGTAGAATTTGATTACGTGAATCAGTGTTCTGATATGCGATCGCGTGAAATAGATTTACTAATCAATATGACAGGAATTATACCGGTAGCAATGATCACTATGGATGGAAGGGCGGCATCAATCAGTCTTTCGTCGGCAGCAAGTTCATAGGCTCGAACCGCGAGAGTATTGAAATCGAAAGGGCGCAGAATGAGGGTTGCTGGTAATTCTTTTAGAACGTCGACGAACACGATGAGAACCGCAGTAAGCAATGATCTCCTCAAAAGCGGCACATGAACTTTTCCAACAACTTCAAGAATCCGATACCCAAGAACACGTGCAGCATAGTCCATATTCGGTCGTATTTTTTCCAGCCCAGATTGAACCGAGCCGAGCGAGATGGCAAGAAATCTCACAGTGTACGCGAAAAGAAGCGCAAATATCGATCCAGACAGAATCAATCCAATATTTACATCAAATATGGAGCGTACAAAATCAATCAGTCGATGGTCAATCCAAGCCAGCGGAACAATTATGCCTACTGCGATGACCGCACCTGGTATTGCATAACCTAGACCTGAAATTCCGACAAATCCTTGTACCAGTCTGATTTTGCTGGTTCGTCTTGCATATCCCAGAACAATTGACAGAGTTACCGCAATTAGTGCTGCCAGAATAGCAAGAAAAAAGGAATTCCAGATTAGCTTGCCAAACGCTGCTACATTCAATTCGGCATCGAATAACACCCACTTCATCAGGATCAGCGCAGGAAGAATGAAACCAAGAAAGACCGGCATCAGACACATTATCCAAGCGAAAAAGGCATGCTTTCCTCGAAGTTGAATTGTGCTTTGGTGAATTGTTTTACCGCTGGTGGAATGATAACGGGCTTTACGGCGCGAATACCGTTCGATAAAAATCAACAACGCCACAAATCCCAGCAACATGGTTGAGAGCTGTGCGGCAGCAGTGGCATCTCCGAAACCATAGAAGGCACGAAAAATGCCCGTAGTAAATGTACCAATTCCGAAATATTCGACGGTCCCAAAATCCGCTAGTGTCTCCATTAACGCCAGAGATACGCCAGTAACGATGGCGGGTCTTGCGAGGGGTATTGCAAGACGAAAAAACCCCTGAGGAATGCTGTAGCCAAGCGTTCGACTGGCTTCCAGTAAGCTGACGGATTGCTCAAGAAACGCAGAGCGTGCGAGAAGATATACATAGGGATATAGCACCAGTGAAAACATTGCGATTGCACCCGGAACCGATCGGATCGAAAAATACAGGCGTTTCGAAAGACTTTCATCCGCAACCTCACGTATTAAACTGAACACCGGCCCGGCATAGTCCAGAATGCCTGTATAGGTATACGCAATAATGTAGGCAGGAAATGCAAGTGGCAGCAGCAATGCCCACACAAAATATTTGCGGCCTGGGAACTCACAAACGCTTGTAAACCAGGCCGCAGGTACGCCTATCAGCAGCGTCATCACACCAACTCCAATAGCAAGCATCAGAGAATTCGCCACGTAGGTGCCGAGAACGGTCTTCGCTAGATGGCCTAGGATATCGACACTGCCTGTAACAAAGATTGAAGCGGCTATGACGATAATCGGCGACGCAATGACAATCGTGATCAGCGAGGCTGACCAGCCGAGCGGCCCGAATCCTGAATTGCGCGTGAGCCGCATCAGTCACAGAAGCAGGAGCTAGATACAGTTAAGCGTTGGCTGTCTTGCATTGCTATCGGACGATAATCTGCGCGCTTGGCAGGTTACTGCCAGCCCGCAATGTCCATGATTTCCACAGCCGACTTGTTGTTTTCGCCCAGCGCGGTCAAATTCAGGCTATCAGCTTTGAATTGCCCTAATTTCTGCAACACATTCGATGCACCTATGTCTGGGACGACTGGATACTCCTGATTGACTTGTGCATACCAGGACTGCGATTCCGGCGTAAGCAGAAATTCAAGCAGACGCAGTGCATTGGCCCTGTTTTTCGCGTGAGCCGTGATCCCGGCGCCGCTGATGTTTACATGAGTCCCACGATCCCCCTGTGCCTGATTTGGCCAGAAAACTCCGACTTTCCCGACGACCGCTTGAGCTTCTTCCTTGTCACTGGCGGCCAACCGGCCATAGTAGTATGTATTCGCGATTGCGATATCGCATTGACCGGCGGCGACTGCTTTGATTTGATCGGTATCTCCACCAGCAGGAGATCTGGCAAAGTTCGATACGAGTCCTTCTACCCAAGCGAGGGTGGCTTCCTTACCGAGTGAAGCAATCATAGAAGCGACAAGTGACTGGTTGTAAATATTTCCAGAAGAGCGTATGCAAATCCTGCCTTTCCACCTTGGATCGGCTAACTGTTCATAAGTAGATAGCTCCTCTGAACTGACTCTTTCACGTGAGTACATAACGGTTCTCGCCCGTTGCGAAAGGCCGACCCAGTAGTCATCCCGGTCTCGCAAATTTTCCGGAACCACTGCATTGATGGAATCGCTCCCTAGCTGCTGCAGTGCGTTGGCTTGTTTTGCCCGGTGCAGTCTGCCTGCATCTACAGTAATGAAAAGATCAGCTGGTGTTGCTTCACCTTCCAGTTCTATCCGTTTCAGCAGGGCATCGGCTTTTCCGGTGATCAGTCTGAAATCAATTCCAGTTTGCTCGCGAAATTTCTCAAGCATCGGAAGAATCAGCGCCTCTTGTCTGGCAGAGTAAATATTCACGACTTCATCATCAGCCACGGCAGATTGTGCTATACACACCAGGCATAGAAGGGTGGCGAAAAGAATATTGCTTGATTTTTTAAACATCGCCAGTTACCTCAGTATAGTGATGTTTAGAACTAGGAACAGATATGATAATACAAATGATAATCATTATCATTACTAATCAATATAATTTTTACCACATTGCGTAGCCGATTCTGCACGACCCTTTCAATTCAATCTCGCAACATTCGCTGTATTGCTCAATCAACAATTCAGTGGACGGATGTTCCCAATTCCCCAATAACACTTTAAGAGAAATCATCCAATAGTAAAATTGAGGCCTATGAATTCAACAATAAACGAACTTGCAGCCATCTATGCTTGTCTAAAGAGTGCGAGCAGTTAACTGATTGAAATTAGCATGAGAACACGGACAGGCTTATTAATTTTCCTTATCGCCTCCGTAGCGAGTGCCCAGAGCGAGGATGATCTGCTTCCGCCGGAGCAAGCGTTTGCGTTTAGCAGTAAACTGGTTGGAAGCGAGTTCATCGCTTCCTGGGACATCGCCGACGATTACTACATGTATCAGGACAAGTTCGTTGCAGTTTCTCAAACGGAAGGAGTTCAGATCGGCGAGTTTGTGCTGCCACTTGGTAAGACAAAAGAAGATCCGCTTTTCGGGGAAGTCGTCACCTATACAGAACGGGTTGAAATTCGAATCCCGCTTGTTGCCGTCAGCCCTGTAACAGGCATCAAGCTAGAGGTATGGGGACAAGGATGCAACGAACCCATCGGAGTGTGCTATCCGCCACTCATGAGCGAAGTGTCCATGCCATTTGCCTTGATCCCCGCTGCGCAAGCCTCACAGACTACCGAAACTGCTTCGTTTGGGGTAGAGGATACTCAAAATATGAATCAGTTGGCAGTAATCGAACCTGCTTCAACTGACAAGTCTCTTTCTTCGCTGGACCGCTTGTTTTCAAACATTCCGAGTGTGACCGAGGACAATCTGCTTGAAGTAGATGATGCATTTATTTTGAACGTCTGGGTGATCGATGGCGAACGATTGAAAGCGTCCTTCGACGTTGCTGAAGGCTATTACCTGTATCGCGACAAGCTGAAATTTGAAGCGATGGGCGATGCAAGATTGCTGCAGCCGGTTTTACCGGATAGCGAATTGATGAATGATGCTTATTTTGGAGAAACTTTCATCTATCCAAAGAACTTTGATGTTGATATCCCGCTTCTGCGTTCTGGCCCCGGCAAAGGAAAATTGCAGTTGAACGCAGAGTATCAGGGTTGCGCCAAAGATCTGATCTGTTATCCACTGGTAAAGAAAACATTCGACGTCGTACTTACAAATCTAATCGATTCTGCCAATGCAGCACAACCATCACCAGCCAAAGCAACCGAGACACCATCAGGAAAGGCTGGCAGTTCGATCTGGTGGCTGGTGCTGACAGCATTCGGTACTGGTTTGCTGCTAACTTTCACACCCTGTGTGCTGCCGCTGATACCAATACTTTCTTCGATCATTGCAGGAAATGAGAGTTCCAGCGGTAGAATTCGAGGTGGTAGTTTAGCGATCATTTATGTTTTAGGAACGGTTGTCGCTTATGCGATCGTCGGAGCTGTTGCGGGCGCTACCGGAGATCAATTGCAGGCATACTTTCAGAACGCGTGGGCCATCGGAATCATGAGCGCCGTATTCGCACTGATGGCGCTTTCACTTTTTGGCTTGTACGAGATCAGGATGCCTTCTGTATTCGAGAGCAAAGTTCAACAAAGCACGATGAAAATTGGCGGTGGAAAAATCAGCGCAGTTTTCGTACTGGGGATTTTATCGGCACTGGTTGTGAGTGCCTGCGTATCGCCTCTGCTTATTTCCGTTCTTGGCCTCGCGGTTGCCAAGGCCGACCCTTATCTGGGTGCTGCAATGATGACTTCAATGGCACTGGGGATGGGTGCGGTATTGATCGCAATCGGATTTGGAATCGGGGTTGTGCTTCCCAAAGCCGGATTGTGGATGGATCGATTGAAGCAGGGGTTTGGAGTTATGCTGCTCGGAGTTGCCATTTACTTGCTCGGCAATATTCCGGAAGTTCCCGTGCTTCTTTTGTGGGCGGCACTATTCATCGTAACGGGTGTGTTTCTTGGGGCCACTGGGGAATTGCCAGTGGATGCGACCGGCTGGAAAATTTTTTGGAAAGGAATCGGTCTTGTGCTGCTTCTGTGGGGCGTGTTGTCTCTGATTGGCGGAGTATTAGGCAATCGCGATGTGTTTCAACCTTTGCCGCAAGTGGCATTTGAGAGTCAACCTGTCGCTGTTCCACTTATTTATCCTGGAGAGAATTTAGACGAAGCATTTTCCAACAGAAAAACCGTTGCGGGTTTGTCGAGTTAATTCATCACGCAATTTCTTTGCACTTTGGAATGCCTTAGCATCACCGTTCCATGAGCAAAAGGAACCTACTACTGATTTGTATCGTTATGGCCGTAGCGTCGACATCGCTCATTGCCGGTCTGGCATGGCGTTACTACTTGGAACCCGCCGAGGCAACCATACAAAACATAGACGATTTGAAAATTTATCAAAACCAATGGAAATCCTTGAACGGCCCAGCGGTTGGCGTTGATGATTGGACTGGTAAGGTTCTGCTATTGAATTTTTGGGCATCTTGGTGTCCGCCCTGCATTGAGGAGATGCCGCTACTGGATCAGTTCAACGAAAATCATGGCGGAGACCGTTTTCAAATTGTGGGGGTCGTCATGGACTCTGAGGAGCCGGCCCGACAATTCCTGATTGACAATGGCATTCGATTTCCATCCATCATCAGTGAACCTCAGCTCACTGATGAAATGATGATGCTACTCGGCAATAGCGACCGGATTCTGCCCTTTTCGGTTGCATTCTCGAACTCTGGGACCCGGATTTTCAGGAAAGCCGGGCCATTAACCGAGGAAGATCTGCTGAAACTAATCAATTGATTGAAATAAGTGCACATTTTGCTTGCTGAGAAGCAAGTGTAAAATCTCGACCGTGCGTGTACTGTTACAAAAATGCGATTAATTTCGCCTAAAAAGGTACCATTTGCATTTAACGCAGTGTATAATTCCGTTTATAGTCAATCAACTTGATTGCATCACGATATGGCGAAAATTCTGGTTCTGCACGGTCCCAACCTGAATTTGCTCGGCACAAGAGAGCCCGAGCATTATGGCAGTACGACACTTGATCAAATCAATGAGAACATTTCTCGCATTGCCACTGAAGCAGGTCATGAACTGAATGCCAGGCAAAGCAATGCCGAACATCAACTTGTGAATTTTGTGCAGGAAGCGCTCACCGATAAAGTCGAGTTTATCCTCATCAATCCTGCTGCTTTCACTCACACAAGTGTGGCATTGAGAGATGCCTTACTGGCTTCCCGCGTTCCATTCATCGAAGTGCATCTGTCCAACGTTTTTCAACGCGAGGAGTTTCGGCATCATTCGTTTTTTTCCGATATCGCTCACGGTGTAATCTGTGGGCTTGGGGCGCAGGGCTACGAGTTGGCAGTTCAAGCGGCGATTCGAATTCTGGATCATTCGGTAAGCGATGTATAGGACATGGACTTAAGAAAAATCCGTAAACTCATTGAAATTTTCAATGCGTCCAAACTCAGTGAGATCGAAATCCGCGAAGGCGAAGAATCCATTCGGCTAACCCGTACGCCTGTGATCGTAACTGATCACCAGCTATCCCATACAGCAACCCCAGCGACCAAGTCTTTGGTGCATCTAGAAGACATCCCAGAGGATGATGACGAGATGGATGACACTTTCCCGGTGTTGTCACCTATGGTCGGTACTTTCTTTTCATCTGCAGCACCTGATGCCGACCCGTTCGTGAAAGTTGGTGATCAAGTCGAGTTGGGGCAGCCACTATGCATCATTGAAGCCATGAAACTTTTCAATTCGATTGAGGCGGACCGAAGCGGTACGATTGTGAAAGTGTTGAAGGAAAACGGAGAGCCGGTGGAATATGGTGAACCGCTTTTCCTTTTAAGTGAATGATCGATAAAATTGTCATCGCCAATCGGGGCGAAATTGCGCTTCGCATACTTCGTGCGTGTCGAGACCTCGGCATAGCGACTGTCGCACTCCATTCTGAAATTGATCGGGAAGCCAAGTACGTAAAGCTAGCGGACGAATCAGTCTGCATCGGCCCCGCAGCCGCTGCGCAGAGTTATCTGAACATTCCAGCGGTCATTGCGGCTGCGGAAGTTACCAATGCCAACGCCATCCATCCCGGTTACGGATTTCTCGCTGAAAACGCGGATTTTGCAGAACGTGTTGAGCAGAGTGGTTTCATATTCATTGGCCCGTCACCGGATTCGATTCGCACAATGGGGAATAAAATCGAAGCCATTCGAACGATGACGAATGCTGGGCTGCAGTGCGTGCCGGGTTCCGACGGTGCACTTGGAGACGACATAGAACAAATCAAAGCTCAGGCGAAGAGTATTGGCTATCCGGTGCTGATTAAAGCGGCTGCAGGCGGCGGCGGCAAAGGTCTTCGTCTAGTTCAGGGCGAGTCGCAACTGGAAAATGCTCTATCCATGTCGCATAGCGAGTCGAGTCTGGGATTTGGAGATTCAACGCTGTATCTGGAGAGGTTTCTCCACAATCCTCGACATATCGAGATTCAGGTTCTAGCGGACAAGTTTGGTAATGTAGTTCACTTGGGTGACCGTGACTGTTCGATACAACGACGCAGACAAAAACTGATCGAAGAAGCACCTGCTATCAACATTAACGACGAGGTTCGGCAGGAACTGGGGCTCAAGTGCGTAGCCGCTTGCAAGGAGCTTGGCTACCTGGGAGCTGGAACGTTCGAGTTTCTATATGACGGGGAAGATTTTTTCTTTATCGAAATGAATACACGGGTTCAGGTCGAGCACACCGTTACGGAACTTGTAACAGGAATTGATATTGTCAAGGAGCAAATTCAGATTGCAGCGAACCAACCACTATCCGTGACACAGGATCAAATTAAGATTCAGGGCCATGCAATTGAATGCCGAATCAACGCGGAGCACCCTGAATCCCTGATACCTTCGCCAGGAGTAATCCACCATTATCATCCCCCCGGAGGGCCGGGTGTTCGTGTCGATTCACATATTTACAGCGATTATGAAATTACACTTCACTACGATTCCCTGATCGCTAAGGTCATCACGTATGGACGTGACAGAAACGAAGCCATTGCCAGAATGAAGGGCGCTCTTGAGGAAATGCTGATTGACGGTGTGGATACGACAGTATCGCTCCATCAGCTTGTTCTGTCGAAGAAGAAGTTCCGCAGGGGTGTAGTCGATATCAATTTTCTCGAACGTGTATTAAGCCATTAAAGGGGCAGTGAGCTACCCTGGCTGGACGAATGTCGTCGTTGATTGCCTTTTCGAGTATGCGAATACAGTCGCTGAATTGCTCGAAGAGCATGGCGCTTTGTCAGTCTCCATACTTGCTGCTGACGAGCAGGCTCGAACCACTGTGAGCGGGCTGTTTGAAAAGAATTTTACGATCGGGGATTCGCTCTATCAAGATCTCGAGCCGCTGCGGCAGGACGATAGTCGTTTTGCCATAACCTCAGAACATCTAAATGATCGTGACTGGGTGCGGGAGGTACAGCAAAATTTCAAACCTCTGCAAATCAGCGACCGGCTGTGGATTATCGCACCTTGGCATCAAATCGAAGTCGGTAGAGCCAGCCAAGTCACCATAAATCCTGGAATGTCGTTCGGTACCGGGCAACATGCAACGACTCGAATGTGTCTTGAGTTTCTTTCTGAGCTGGAACTTAAAGGGTGTGATGTCATTGACTACGGTTGCGGCAGTGGAATTCTGGCAATTTCAGCATTGGTACTTGGAGCTGAATTCGCGTGGGGTATAGACATTGATCCCGACGCGGTTGTTGAGAGCACGGTGAATGCTGAACGCAACGGAGTTCAAGACCGCTATATGGCGTTGGTGCCGGACAAGATTTCTACGGACGTAGTTGCTGATGTCGTTGTAGCGAATCTTTTTGAAAACGCGCTGGTGCACTTGAGCCATCAATTGACGGAATTGACGGCACAGAGTGGTTGGCTGGCACTGTCTGGAATTCTTATATCACAGGTTGAGCGAGTCAAAAATCGCTACGCAGACTCGTTTGATTTTTCTCTACGATGCGAGGGGGAGTGGGCGCTGCTTGTGGCTCGCAGGAAGGTCCTGTAGCAAATTTGCAGCTTGGCTCGCATAGCAACGGCCTTAAAAACACCAAGCTTGCTGTTGATTTGATGAATACCGATACTTAAATCTGTGATGGCTATAATTGATTTTCTAACAACCATTGCAATCAGCAGTTTAGTAAATCGCTCTAGTTCCACTTATAACCGTACATTTCCCCAGTTCAGACTCGCACCAGTAGAATCTTCATGGATTACGATGCTATTTTTACAGAATCCATAGCTCGCTTGAAAGCAGCGGGCAACTATCGCGAGTTCACGGACCTCGAACGGCACGCTGGCGAATATCCACGAGCTACAAACCATTCAATTGGCCGAGAAATCACAATTTGGTGCAATAACGATTACCTTGGCATGGGTCAGCATCCAGATGTAACGGATGCAATATGCAAAACCGTGCGTGAGATTGGTGCCGGTGCCGGTGGCACCCGCAATATCGCAGGAACCAGTCATCCATTGGTCGAACTGGAAGCGGAACTCGCAAGTCTGCACAATAAAGAGGCAGCACTGGTATTTACCTCCGGTTACGTAACAAACTCTACCGTTTTGAGCACCCTCGGAGGTATTCCCGAGATGGTGTTGTTTTCAGATTCTCTCAATCATGCATCCATGATTGAGGGGGTTCGCTTCGGCAAGTGCGAAAGGCATATTTTTCGTCATAATGATGTCGAGCATCTGGAAGAATTATTGGATGGTGTTGATATAAATCGCCCCAAGCTGATCGGATTCGAGTCGGTCTATTCGATGGATGGAGACATAGGTCCTATCAAGGAAGTCTGTGATCTGGCGGACAAGTACGATGCGATGACCTATCTGGACGAGGTTCATGCTGTCGGCCTGTATGGGGAGACAGGCGGTGGTGTCGCTGAACGTGAAGGTTTGGCTGACCGAGTTGATGTGATTCAAGGCACGCTTGGAAAGGCATTCGGTTTGATTGGTGGATACATTGCGTCAAGCGCGCTATTGGTTGACTTCATCCGTTGTTTCGGCAGTGGCTTCATATTTACCACTGCAATGCCTCCTGCTACAGCTGCAGGTGCCGTCGCGAGCGTACGGCATGTCAGAAAGGACATCCAACGCCGAATTTCGCTTCATCGCAACGTGAACACACTCAAATCCCAGTTGCGGGCTGTGGGTTTGCCTCTGATGGAAACCCCCAGTCACATTATTCCAATTATGGTCCGAGATCCCAATCTGTGTCGTGAAGCGAGTAATCGCTTGTTGCACAAGCACGGTATTTTTGTGCAGCATATCAATCACCCTACAGTTCCCCTCGGTACTGAGCGGTTGAGAATCACACCGACACCATTGCATACTGATGAAATGATCCATGAACTCGTAGAAGCGTTGATTGACGTATTTGATGAACTTGGACTA
>JAKZRU010000079.1:0-3808 GCA_047517965.1 Gammaproteobacteria bacterium
CCTTGATCCAGCATTTCGTGAAAGCGTTGCTCAATGACTGCTTTTTGACTCTGCCTATCACTTCTGACGATTGCAATTTTCACGATCTTGAATGGAAACGGTTTGGCACCGTTTTCCTGCATCATCCGGCTAGGCACCCGTCCAGCGCTATAGTACATTTCCAGAAGACGTCCAATTCGCTGGGAATCGTTCGGCGAAACTTTGCTGCCTGATTTCGGATCAATGTTCATTAGTTCCTGATGCAGAGTGGACCAACCCTCCACAGCAGCTCTTTGACGCAATTGCGTACTGAACGCTTTGGAAGATACCGGTAAATCTGACAATCCTCTTTCTAGCGCTCGAAAATAGAACATTGCCCCTCCAACCAGCAATGGAATACGTCCGCTTAGAAATATCCGCCAGATTTCCTTCAGCGCATCACTGCGAAATCTGCCGGCTGAATAGCGCTCCCAAGGATCACAGATGTCGATCAGCCTATGCGGAATGCGCTCCAAAACACGAGCAGATGGCTTAGCCGTACCAATGTTCATGCCCCGATACACCTGAGCGGCATCAACACTGATCACCTCAAACGGGAATTGTGAGGCCAGTTCAACAGCCAAAGAGGTCTTGCCTGCTGCGGTTGGTCCCAAAACAAAGACAACCGGTGCTTGCTGGGGTTCATTGCCTGAGGTGGAAGCTGACTGAATCAGGCTCAACGACCTCGATAGAACAGGCGATCAAGTTCTTTCATGGTTATTTGTTTCCAGGTCGGACGCCCATGACTGCAGTAGCCTGAATGTTCAGTAAATTCCATTTGTCTCAGTAGAGCGTTCATTTCCGGAATGCTCAACTGCTGATTGGCTCGAATGGCACTGTGACAGGACATTGTGGCCAAGAGCTCATTCCGAATGTGTTCTACACGATTGGAATTCTCGTGTTGGATCAAGTCGCTTATTACGTCCCGAATGAGTTCCTCAATGTTGGTTTTACTTAAGATATCCGGTATCGATCGAATCGAAATCACATTATCCCCAGCAAGGGAAACATCGAATCCAAGGTTGGACAGCACTTCAGAATTGGCAACAGCAGCATCTGCTTCCTCGGATGAAACTTTGATGATGACAGGGACCAGGAGCATTTGAGATGTGAATGAGGAGGCCTCATACTCCTGTTTCAGCTTTTCATAGGTAATTCGCTCATGAGATGCGTGCATGTCAACAATAATCAATCCTTCTTTGTTCTCAGCGAGCACATAGGCTCCCCCAAGTTGCGCTAAAGCGAATCCAAGCGGCGGTACTTCTGCATCCTTTTCTAAATCCGCCGGGCGTTTCGCGGATTGTGTGCCGTCAACTTTATCTTCTGCAAAGTCAGTCCAACTGCCGAGTGGCAGAGAAATGTTTCTCTGTGGAACGAATCCGCTGGAATGGTCGTGGAGTGCCGTGGACTGGGCAGCGGTAGTCGTCGCAGATTGGTGGGTGCTGCCAGGTCTTTCCCCAGAAAGTGCACCATTAACCGCGCGCATTACAAATCTGTAAACCTCTCGTTGCTGCCTGAAGCGGACCTCCGATTTTGCAGGATGTACGTTAACATCAACCAGATCGGCCCCAATATCCAGGTAGAGTGCGCATACCGGATATCTTGATGGATCAAACAGCACATCGATGTACGCCTGGCGGACTGCATGCATGATGCTTCGATCACGAATCCCCCTTCCATTGACAAATAGATACTGTTGATCTGGTTGCGAACGCGTATAGTCCGGTCGACTCACCCATCCGCTGACACGCATGTCGCCCCACTCCAATTCAACACGAATGCAGTTTTCTGCAAAATCCTCACCGAATATGGTCGCGAGCCGCTGTTTCAGACCCGAGTCGTCCGCTGCTGCTCGATATCGAACAGCTCTTCGGTTATTGTGGCTGAACAGGATTTCGACTTCGCTTCGACTCAGTGCCATCTGTTTCACAATTTTGTCGATTTTCGAAATTTCAGTTGCTGCAGTACGGAGAAACTTGCGACGAGCGGGAACGTTGTAAAAAAGATCGTGCACCTCGACTGTCGTGCCGACGGCATGTTGTATTGGCTCAGGGCCGCTAAGCGGGCCACCGCCCTCGCATCGTACGCACCAGCCGTGGGCATCTTCGATAGTTCTGGTTGACAGGACTGCACGGGAAACCGAGACGATACTCGGTAGTGCTTCACCTCGAAACCCCAGAGTCCGAATCCCTTCAATACTGTCGAAGTCATCCACTTTGCTAGTGGCATGTCGAGACAGCGCCAAGCTGATCTCATTGTGACGTATACCGGTACCGTCATCGCGAACAAGCATGCTCTGTGTTCCGCCGGTCTGTACTTCGATTTCAATCTTACGCGAACCCGCGTCAATGCTGTTCTCGATCAGTTCTTTCAACACGGATGAGGGGCGTTCGACTACCTCGCCTGCAGCAATCTTGTTGATAATCTTGTCGTCGAGCTTGCGGATGCGTTCAGGCGCGCCGGATTCTATCTGCACGGGTTGAGCTGATTCCATAATTTCCTTCAGTTGCTCGCGGTTCTCCAAGAATCCTGGCCCCATGGGTACTTACGAGCATATTGTACGACCGCATCCTTGATGCCTTTCACAATCTTCTTCTGATAGCTGCCACTAAGCAGTTTCTGTTCCTCTCGCGGGTTCGAGATGAATCCAATTTCCACCAATATGGAAGGAATTCCGGCAGTTTTCAGTACGACAAAGCCTGCTTGCTCCACTGCATGACCATGCAACTTACCAACTCTCGACAATTTTCGGCGTACCATTTCACCGAGATCAAGACTACGCAAGATCGTACCGTCCTGCGTCAAATCCACAATCGTTCTTAATACTGCCACGTCATCCAGGTCTGCAAGATTTTCACCTGCAAATACGTCCGAGGAATTTTCTTTATTCGCAAGCACTCTGGCTCGCTCGCTCGTTTCACCACTATCGGACAGTGCAAAAACAGAAATTCCGTTCGCGCTTCGACTTCTTGCTGCGTCTGCATGAATTGATATGAAAAGATCGGCACGTTTATCAATCGCAATCTTCGTTCTTTTGCGCAATGGAATATAGTAGTCGCTTTTGCGTGTGAGCTCGGCGCGAATTCCCGGTTCTGCATCCAGCGCCTTCCGCAGTCGCTTAGAGACCTCCAGTACCAATTTCTTTTCATAAGTTCGCTTCGCGCCAATGGCTCCGGGGTCTTCACCGCCATGGCCGGCATCAACGATGATCAGGAAATCTTTGTTTCGGTCCCTTGATTTTGTGATCTCTTTGCGCGGCTGACCCTTGACACTATGCGGAATAATATCGATAACAAGCCGGTCACCGTACAACTCGTTTGGCCGCAGCGAAAAATGTTTTTGTTTGGCTTCCACTTTGAGGTCGATTACGAATCGAATCTTGTCTGAATGCTTACCCACTCGGATTCCGCTTACGAGTTTTCCTAAAGCAGACTTCTTTGGCAACGTACCGGTGAATTTGCCATTTTTGATATCGACAACGATCTTATCTGGATTTTTCAGTGGAATCAGCTCGTACTCCACCGGACTGCTGATATCAAATACGATTCTGGTGTGATCAGGCGCATTCCAAGCACGGATGTCGCTGATGTTTGCGGCCAATACATTGGCGGCAAAAAGCACTAGCCATATCGCAATGGCAGTAATTGACAATTTATGACGAATCGCTAGCTGCATGACGTACTGGGCACAGCCGAGTTGAATTCCATCGCCACTTTCCTGGCGTTTCCTGCGTAACTGATATTGATTCGCATGTCAGCGCTTGGAACAATGTCTCCTCCGCGCTGCGGCC
>JAKZRU010000080.1:0-14271 GCA_047517965.1 Gammaproteobacteria bacterium
GTCAGTACAGCGATCAATTCGAATATCTGCTTTGGAACATTACCGCGACTGCAAACCGGGCAAAGACGGCATACGGACTGATGTGCAGTTACATCATTCAGCCCTCTGATTTCGACGATCAGATCAGTCAGGATGCCGAACATTTTTTAAGCTGGCTTGAAAGCTATCAGCTTGAACTGCGCAAGCGAGACTGGATTGATCTCGAAGCTCTACCTGACAGATTCATTGACGAGGCAGATGCAATATTCGAAAGCGAAGGAGCCAGAATCGTATTTGCAGGTTTTGACACTTGGACTCCCCAGACACAGCTCCTAGTGAAGGTGCTGATACAAAAAGGTTGTGACATCGAAATCCTCAACCATGCGACGGGACGCGATCCAAGTTGCTTACAAAAGTTTGAGTTTGAGAAAACAAATGATGAGATCGATACATGTGCGCGCTGGGCCAGAGCTGTCGTCGAACTAAATCCGACTGTTCATAAAGTCGGAATTGTTGTCGCACGACTGAGTGATGTCCATCAGAGACTTTACAGGACATTTTCCGCAGTTCTGAATCCAGATTCAATTATGGAAAAACGCCAAACTCATGAACTTTCGTTTCACATCACGCTGGGTACTGCGCTCGGACAGACTCCGCTGGTTGTCGATGCGCTGAATCTGATTGAGCTAATTCGGCCCGAGGTAGATGTTTCAGTAATGTGTGCGGTGATTCAGTCAGATCGGATCAAAGGCTGGGATGAAGAGGTAGCGGCTCGATCCTCTCTGGCAGAAAAAATCGTCGGAATTGGGGGAACCGGGGTGTCCATTGAGAATGTCTTGACTGTGATTCAGAACAATCACCTCAATTGCCGCTCCCTCGCCAGAGTACTTAATTCTGCTCAGAAATTAAGGTCGCAAATGCCAACGCACGCCGATTATGCATACTGGGGAAGTTTTTTTATGGACTGGATGAAGAACTTCCAGTCGGAAAAACGGGAAAATCGAAAATTTGGTGTAGATGAAATACAAGCTCACAAGTCCTGGGGTTCGGTGCTTGAGTCTTTGGCGGAACTGGGATTCGTTTCTTCAAGAGTTGACGTCCAAACTGTAATGGCAAAGTTGGGGCGGCTTGTTTCGGAAGTCAGCATTCAGCCGCGTGCACGCCGTGTACCTGTTCAAATTGGCGAAATGATTACACTGGCGGGGCAGTCATTTACTCATTTGTGGATGATGGGGATGAACAATCAAGCGCTGCCGGGTACTCCGCGTCCAAATCCTTTTATTCCCATCAAGATTCAAAAATCCAAGGAAATACCAGAGTGTTCTGCAGAGACTCTGAGAAAATCAATGACGGAGCGGATCGACAGACTGCTGAGCGGCGCAGCAACTGTTGTTCAAAGCTACTCAGCTACAGACGGCAAAGATCATTTCCAACCTAGCAGCGAACTAAGTGGATTGCAGCCTTACGGGTCAACACACGGCTTCCATCTTCCGAAATACGTGGATTACAAGACGCTTTTATCGAAACAGTTCGGCCAATGCGAGAGTTTCGTGGATTGGCGTGCGAAGCCGTTGGAATTGAGTGCGGATATTGAAAGATTTGGTGGTGGCGCATCCGCTCTGAGAATTCAATCGCTTTGTCCGTTTCGCGGATTTGCGGAGCATCGCCTGAAGGCTAGGAGGGTGGAGAGTAGGTATATTGGCATTTCGCCGATACTTCGAGGCAGTATTGCCCATCGAATGTTTGAAAAGCTTTACGAGGAATTTCCTTCCAAGACCGCTGTGCTGGCGAATGAAGGCCAACATTATCTTGATGCGGCGCAGGTGCATGCGCGGGCAGCAGTTGAGGAGTATGATTCTCAGCGTGTGCGAAGACTCAGTCGCGAGGTTGCAGAAATTGAAGTGGAACGATTGGTTGATCTTGCTCGCCAGTGGCAAAATTTAGAAAAGGAGAAACGAGACGATTTTGAGGTATACAAGCGCGAGATGTCCGTCGACATAGAAATTGCAGGGTTTCCGTTTAGGTCAAAGATTGACCGAATAGACAAAGTGGGAGATGAGTATCTTGTAATCGATTACAAGACTGGAAACTGTTCTCCGGGAGATGCTGTGGGAATTCGCCCGAGAGACGCGCAACTTTTAATTTATGCGTATGGTTTGCACAAGAGTGAGGGAGTCTGTATTAGTGATGTCGCCTATGCCAAGCTAAAAAGAGGTGAAGTCAGATTTTCGCCATTGCTTCCTTACGTGAAGAGATATCAGCGTGATGAGGCAGGTGAAGAAGCATCAACACCAGAACGACGCATGGCATTCTGGCAAGAGACGTTGGAGACAATTGCAACAGGTTTCATGAGCGGAAACGCAGATGTAGATCCGCTGGTGCGGGCTTGTGAATATTGCCACTTAAAGCCACTGTGCAGAATTTCCGACTAGTCGGAAGAGATTAAAACGTGGAAAAAACAGCTAGCGACATGAACGACGAGCAGGTACGGATTGAAGCACTGGATACTGGACGATCATTTATTGTTCAGGCACCGGCTGGATCAGGTAAAACCACTCTTCTCATCAGCAGGTTCATTCGATTGCTGGCCATAGTCGACCAGCCTGAAGAAATTCTCGCCATGACGTTCACCCGCAAGGCAACTGCTGAGATGCGCGAACGAATTCTGGAGGTGCTGGATCCGGATTCTGAAAAGGCATTGCCTGAAGAAATTGCCAATCTGGCAGTTGAAATTGTGAGAAAACGTTCAGTTGACCTGGGCTGGGATCTACTGAACCAGCCATCTAGGCTTCAGATTGTGACTATAGACGCGCTCGCCAGTGGACTGATTCGCCAAATGCCTTGGGCATCGCGGTTCGGTTCGGCACCGGGTTTAGCTGATAATGTGGATGATCTATATCGAACGGCAGCAGTAAACACGTTTGAGATGGAAGAATCGGCTCCTCCCGAATTTCGCTCTGCGTTGAGAACCCTCTACTCTCAGATTGATAACAACTCGGGCACCTTTCAGGAACTGATCATTGAGATGCTGAAAAAACGTGATCAGTGGCTTCGTATACTCGTAAAGAATAGTTTTTCCGAAGAAGAGAAATTCCAAATGGAAGAAGTTTGGAAGAGACTGTTGACGATAAAGATAGCTGAAGTCAAGAATCTGCTTCCAGAATCGATGCATCAGATTTTGCGACTGAACAGTCTCAATGCGGGCGATCCGTCATCTTTAGATTTTTGGAGAACAATTGCAGGATTGCTACTGTTGAAAGACGCTCCTAAATGGCGTAAAAGGATAACGCCGAGTGACTTGTCCCACGAATTTAAAAAAGAGCAAATTAAAGCTTCCATTGACGAATGTATGGCAGTGCCTCAGCTGGCCGAGAAGTTATATGATCTCGGATACAAATTTCCATATCCTGAATACCGCGGAGGGCAGTGGAAGGTTTTGCAGGCGATTTCCATCGTGTTGCAATATGCAGTGGCGCAATTGAGATTGGAATTTCGAAAGCGTGGTGAAGTAGATTTCATTGAAATTGCCCAGCAGGCGGAACTGGCGCTCGGACCGCCGGAAAATCCGACCGACCTGTCACTCGTATTGGACTATCAATATCGCCATATTCTAGTAGACGAGTTTCAGGACACATCGATCTCCCAAAGAAACCTACTGAAATCGCTGACGGGGGGCTGGCAGTCGAATGATCAACGAACCCTGTTTGTTGTTGGCGACCCCATGCAATCCATCTATGGGTTCCGCGAAGCTAATGTTGGAATTTATCTTTCGGTAGTGAAAAACGGGCTGGGAAATATCCGGCCGACGCCGTTGCGATTGAGTCGAAATTTTCGATCCAATGCGGATTTGGTGAAATGGTTCAACACAGTTTTCGAAGCTTCATTTCCCGCCCAGTCGGATGTCACCAGCGGCCAGGTGTCCTATGCCCCTTGTACATCAGATATCGAACCGAAAGAAGACAAATCTGTCAAAATTTGGTTGCAGCCTAAAGTTGATGAATCGGGCAATAAATTGAAAAGTGATCAATTGCCTCCGATTGAAGCCAGACAGGTAGTCACAGACATCAAACTGTTTCTTGAGCGAAATGCCGGTGAGGATATGCAGGCAGCTGTGATCGTTCGAAGTCGGAATCATGCGAATGAAATTCTGCCATTGTTGGATGAGGCACAGATTCGATACTATGCAGCTGATATTTTTCCCTTGAAGGGCCGACCGGTTGTGAAGGATCTTCTGTCTCTTGCCCGGGCTCTTCTGAATCTTGCAGACCGGACTTCTTGGTTTGCCATATTGCGTGCGCCTTGGTGCGGTTTGACACTTGATGACTTGCTGGTAATTGCAACTGACGACAAAGCAACAATATGGGATTGCTTAAATAACGATGATGTGCTGAAAGGCCTGACTTCAGACGGGCGTCAGCGAGCGGAAAGAGTTTGTAATGTATTAAATCGAGCTTTTTCCATTCGCGGTCGATTTGACGTTCGACAGTGGATAGAGGATACCTGGGTTCTGTTGGGTGGACCGGCGTGCGTAGAAAATTATGATATTGAAAATGCGAGACTCTTTCTGGACCTTGTGGGGAGCTATTGCCATGGCACTGGAGTTGAGCATTTGGAAATATTTGAAGATCAGATGGACAATTTATATGCAGTTCCCGAGTACAAGCCTGAAGATGTTTCCGTTCACATCTCTACCATTCACGGTGTCAAAGGTCTTGAGTACGACGCCGTTTTCATTCCGGCATTCGATAAAGGCACAGGCCGATCTACTTTGCCTCTGCTTATCTGGTCAGAATTTCTACTGGATGAAACAGCTGAATCCAAGTTGTTAATTTCTCCGATCGCGAATAGAGCTGCAGAAGCAGATGACCAAATGTACAACTTTCTTAAACAGTGGAATAGAGAAAAGACTTTGACGGAGTTGGCAAGGCTTGCCTATGTTGCTTGTACTAGAGCGAAAAGTGAACTCTACATTTATGGAGCGAAGAATAATGATGATGATTTCCCCAATTACCCCGAGACTCTGTTGTCTCGTTTGTGGCTAGGAATCTCAGCAAGTGAATTCAAGCATGTAGTTTGGACCGATCCGATGGCAGCGGAAAACGTCGAAAATGATCCGAAAAAAAAGCCATCTCAAGCACCCATCCTTACAAGACTACCGAACAACTGGAGTCTCCCTGCTACACCCGAACCTCTAAAGTTGCCGGACCGGGAGTTCGAAACACCAGGAGATTACGAGTCTATTGATTTTGACTGGGCCGGTAGCGTTGCACTCTGGATTGGTTCTATTGTTCACAAATGGCTGGAACGCATCGTCCGAAGTGGAATTGAGAACTGGAACTTGGAGCGGCTGATAGAGGAACGTCCCAAATGGAAAACCGCATTGCTTTCTATGGGCATGAATAAAGGGGAGGAGGAGTTAAATGCTGCACTCATGCGAGTAGAGACAGCCTTGGTGAATGTTTTCAAAGATCCAACAGGACAGTGGTTACTTCGTAATGGCTACCAACAATCAGAGGCGGAGTTGCGGTTGACTGGATACATTGACGGAGGATTCAGGAACGTCATATTGGATCGCACCTTTGTAGATGATAGCGGAATACGATGGATCGTAGACTACAAGGCGGGATCCACCGACGGCAATGTCCAGGAATTCTTGGACAACGAAGAACAGCGTTATCGCGATCAACTGCAAATGTACAAAAGAATCGTTTCGGGGTTTGAGGAAAGACCGATTCGATTGGGCTTGTATTTTCCGATGTTTCCAGAGTGGCGGGAATTACAATAGACGATCTTACAGTTTCTCAAATACGAGCGACAATCCAATTCAACGCTGTCATGGAAATTTATAGTTCAGCTAGGTGTATGGAGATTTCTCCCCTTTGTGCGTTGCCTTCAGCCATTCCTTGTCTGAAATACTTGCCAGTCTTTGCTATTCAGTGTAATTTGTTTAAATCTACTCGTGAAAATTTCTGAACTGAGAGAGGCCGCGTTTTGCATTTAGATGTCCGGAGTTTAGTCGTGCAATTGATGTTGTTGAGTCATCGAATACGATTCTCGGTAGCGTTTGCCGTTTTATTCTGTTTTGTCTTGGTCGTCCCATCCATTGCCGATGAGAATCAATTTGAAGAACAGTGGACGGATACGATCAGTTGGATACGCGAAGAATTTCCAAGTGTTCAACACATCTCGACGGACCAACTGACGCAGTTGCTTGCAGAACACGATAACATCACTCTGCTAGATACTCGTGAACAGGAAGAATACGAAGTGAGTCATATTCAAGACGCAGCTCTCGCAACCGACGCGAACGACGCACTTGAAATACTAGGCAAACACGATAAGGATCGAATCGTCGTGGTTTATTGTTCGGTTGGATATCGTTCTTCCAAGATTGCCGAAACACTCACTCGACGCGGTGTGCCGAACGTGTTCAACTTGGAAGGTTCATTGTTTCAATGGGCGAATGAGGGGCGAACTTTGTATCAGGGTGATAGTCGTGTCAATCGCGTTCACCCATTCGATGATGAATGGGGCAAACTGCTTGATCAGCAGTATTGGCCATAGTTGATTGCTGCCACAACAGCCGAGAACCCCAAATTAATTTTGGAAATTATATACAAAAGTCACAATTTCCCTTGTTTGTAACTTCACTTCTGAAATTTACAAATAAACAAGGTCGTAGTTGCTACTACGACCTTGTTTTATTACAACATTCGTCATTTGGTAACATCACAGTTTCACATCAATACCTGCACCTTTAAGAATTTCATTGGCCAAGTGACGGCTTTTAATCCTAAATGGGACTGAAACGATTTCATCATTTTTGCCCCACACTTCATGACTTCCCCGTGGTTGGCGGCATATTGACCATCCATTAGATTTCAGTAACTTTTTAACTTGACTTTCATAGCCTGCCATCGGCTATGCCATAGCTGATAATGAGCGGGGATCTTCCTGAATGTAAACACGCGGTCCATTGGACAGAGATTTACTATTTTTAGCTTCTTTCATTTTTACAATGTATTCCACATTGAGCAAATCATCTTCTGTCAATCCATGATTCCCAATGAGCAGAACCCCGCCTAGATACATCAATTCTTTTTTCAGTTCATCATAAGAATTGACTTCCATAAAGAGCCCTTTAATTTCGTCGCTAGTTACCACTATTGTTCCATCTTTGTAGCTAAGAGCATTTACTGTATACATAGTTTTAACCATATCTCACCTCCGAATACTTTCATTTTATAGCCACGTGAACGCTTCCCACAATCACTTCTTTTTAACTTCTGAAATAACGACATCCCTAACAACTGCTTTAGCCAGTTGTTCTGGTGTCGTTCAAATGTTCGCATCCTCTCTTAATTCAGTCACCGATGGTTGATAGTTTCGATGCCTTACTTCCACTGTTGGTTTTTCAGTGCTTGCCAATTTTCGAGACATTTAACTACTCCATAACGTCATATTTACCCCTTGTATTGTAAGGAGTTACAAGTGTCTTTGTTTACAAATGTTATACAAATGCAGTAGTAACCTTATTGCAAACATTCTTGAAGCCCCGTAGGTCGGGTTACTTGCCGAATACAACAGCCGATTCAGGCGAATAGGCAGGGATTTCTTATTCTAGAATGTTTGCAACGACCTGGCACCCTTTGGCCGAGTCGCAACAACTCGGAGGGGGAATCTATGAAATTCTTGCACCTTTCAATTCTAATCGCTTCATGCGTGATATGTAGTACTGCGACAGGGCAGGATTCTAAAAGCGAAATTGACAGATACTTTTTTATCCTTGTATGCGCGTGTCTGTGATTTATCAAGAAATCGACGAAGTTATGGACATCGAATCAGCAATGAATTTCATGAAAACAATGACCACGGATGCGATTGAAAGTTTATATAGAACATCTATCCAAGTCGTTACTGGAAAAGATATAAAGATCAGAAAACAAGCTTACAGTTTTGGGCTCCAAAAATGTATTGAAGGAGGAATTGGATTGAAATAAGTGGGAATTAAACCTTCTAAATTAGTTTGTCATTTAGCTTTTATTGAATCAAACTGTCCGCCTTGCGAGAGCCAGTCAATCGCATTTACATCCCCTTCCCTAGCGTTTTGCAAGACACTTTTCAAACATGCGCCTTCAAATTTCCGGCGTTCTTTCAAGATGGATTCTCAGACATGTTCCGCCGTTGGTTTTGGAGCGCTAATATTTAGCGTAACAATTTTTTCTATATGTAATATTATCAGTGATTTATTGTATTGAACCGCCGAAGTCAAGTAACGGGATGGATTGCATACAACATCGCCGACAGTTGCGCGCGGGCCGCGAACGCGGCTACGATAGCGAATACAAAATTCTAACCGACTAACTGCGAACTATACGGTCGTAGCCAGTTTGCGTACCGAACAGGCATTTCGATATTCCGTCAAAATCTGAATTTGCAATTATTCCAATAACACCATGCAATTGAGAGAAGCTCTACCGAAGTTTGCAGTTGCAGCGGTGCTAATCGCTCTGATTGGTGTCGTTGCGTACTTTCTGAACTGGCCCCTGATCCTGTCTCTCGATTTTTCAGTCGTATGGGAGTACCGGCAGGTGCTGCTACGCGGCTTGTCGGTCACTATAATTCTGACTGCATGTGCCGCCGTACTCGGGCTGCTGTCTGGAACGATCCTCGCGATTGCCAGTCAATCTGCCTTCGCCCCACTTCGCTGGGTGGTCGCCGCATTCGTTGAAATTTGGCGCAACACCCCGCTGCTTGTTCAGTTGATTTGGATTCATTTTGCCCTACCGCTCGTTACTGGAATCAGCACTACCGCACTTCAAAGTGGAGTCATCGGGATCACACTGCAGGCCAGCGCCTATTTTACGGAAATTGTCCGCGCCGGAATCGAATCGGTTCCCAAAGGTCAATGGGAGGCGGCTCACTCACTCGCATTGCCAGCGCGAATTCGATGGACACAGGTGATTCTCCCACCGGCGATTCGTACAATGATCCCGCCGCTTGTCAATCTCACCATCAGTTTTTTCAAAGGGACCGCCATCCTGTCGATACTGCACGTTAGCGAGCTGATGACGGTGACCAATCGAATCAGCAATGTAACTTTCAAACCGGTCGAACTGTTCAGTTCAATTGCTATCATTTACTTCGTTGTCGGTTACATAATAAGCAGAACCACACTGCGGCTTGAATACTTTTTTCAGAAGAGGGAACGCTGATGCGGTTCGAGTGGGATCAACTGATCCGTTACGGTCCCGAATTGCTGCAGGCATTCGGTGTGACGATCATCATATCGGCGATTTCGCTGGTGATTGGAATCGTACTTGGGTTGATTGCCTGTCTGGGCAAACTTACGCAGCGTGGAATTGCATTTCGGCTGTCAAACGCATTCATTGATTTCTTTCGAACGATTCCGGAAGTTGTGTTGATATTCTGGGTATATTCCTGCTTGCCGTTGTTGTTGTCAGTGCGTATTTCCAGCGAAGCGTGCGGTGTCATCGCACTTTCTCTTTTCAGTGGCGCTTATCTCGCAGAAATATTTCGAGCAGGGGTGCTGGCAGTGCCCCGAGGACAGGTCGACGCTGCATACGCGCTGGCCATACCGAGGTTGCACATCTGGCGGAAAATCATCATTCCACCAGCAGTTCGCCGGATGATGCCAGCGTTCGTCAATTTTCTAACTGAACTGCTCAAGGCGACCAGTTTGCTTTCTGCTATCTCAGTCGGTGAAATGGCATACACAGCCAGCGTTCTGGGGGCGAAGACTCTAAGTTATTTTGAGTTTCTTAGCGCAATCGCAGTGCTGTATTTCGTATTGATTTTCCCATTCAGTCTGCTGGCCAGGCGTTCCGAGAAGAAACTGCTCCAGCGTACCGGGCACTGAGTTTTGAGTTCTGCCGATCAAAATCCAGATCAAGAATTTACGGATGCGTTCATTACCTGCGACAGTGTTTCGAAAAAGTTTGGAGAGTTCACCGCGCTGGACGACATTAGCGTGGAAATCGCTTCGGGAGAAATCGTCTGCATTGTCGGACCGTCGGGTGGCGGAAAGTCGACCTTTCTGCGCGTCTTGAATGCACTGGAATCCATTGACCACGGCCAGATTGTGATTGATGGGATTCGATTGCCGGGAAGTTGGGAAGCCGTCGAAAATGTTCGTCGGGAAGTAGGCATGGTTTTCCAGCAGTTCAACCTGTTCGACCACATGTCCATCCGCGAGAACGTCACCTTTGCACCTCGAATGTCTCGCGGGATGAGCACCGAGGAAGCTGACGAACTAGCAGAAAATCTTCTCCGACGCGTCGGAATCGTCGAACAGATTGAAAAGTTTCCAAATCATCTTTCAGGCGGCCAGCAGCAGCGTGTTGCGATTGCAAGAGCTTTGGCGATGCAGCCAAAGGCGATGCTGTTTGATGAACCCACCTCGGCACTTGATCCAGAAATGGTTGCCGAAGTGCTGGACGTAATGCGCGAGTTGGCGAAATCAGGCATGACCATGATTATCGTTACCCACGAAATGGGATTTGCCAAAGAAGCAGCCAACCGCATAATGTTCATGTCGCATGGACGCATCCAAGTGGATGTGGGTGCGGAAGTGTTCTTCAACCAAACTGAGAATTCGGAACTTCAGCGATTTTTGATGAACATTCTCTGAAGGCGACAACCGCACAGCCTTGAATTCGATACGATCACCACTTCGTGCTGGCAACTGGTAGTTGGTAAATCCATACTAGTTTTCCAATCGCCTTTATAATGAGCGCTCATTTCATAACAAAATTAGATAACCAAAATGTAGGAGTAAGTGATTATGAATAAATTGTTGACTTGGCTAACTGCAGTTGCATGCATGTTGATATTTGTAGCGGGGACTGCCTATTCAGCAGATGATCGCATTGATTTGATCAAGGATCGCGATCAGCTTCTGGTTTGTCACGCGGAAGCGCTCCCATGGGGTGCGAAGGATCCCAAAACCGGGGATTGGGTGGGAACCGACATTGAAGCTGCAAAACATCTCGCCGGCATTATGGGTGTTGAATACAAGCCCGTAGATTCGCAGTGGGGGACTCTCATTCCCAGTCTTGAGACCGGAAAGTGTGACATTGTGATGTCTCCGATGTTTAGAACCGCAGAACGAGCGATACGAGTACTATTTTCCAATCCAGCGGGCTACGAAACCCAAGGCACTGCGGTGCACATGGATTCAGATGCCCAGTCGCATAAAGATCTGGACAAGGAAGGGAATATCATTGCGGTCGGTTCTGGAACAGCGGATGAAGCGTTTGCCAATCGCTATTTCAAGAATGCAGAAGTAAAAGCTTTAGTCAGCGACAAACTTTCAACTTACTTTCTGGAAGTTGCAAGCAGACGTGCTGATGCGGTGCTGACCGACAGTTCATCACTGCGCAATTTCATAAAGCAGAATCCAGGCATGAAATTACGCCTCATTGATGACGCGCCTTTGAATCCGCAGGGGTACGCCTATGCGGTCCTGCCAGGCGAATATCACTTCGTCAATTTCATCAACGTATGGCTTGAGACGATTGAGCAGCAGGGGCTCACAAACCAGTGGTATGAGATGATTACACAGGAGTGACCTCCTTGCGTATCCGTTTATGCCTTTTGGATACTGGATGTAGTCCAGACAGGTTTTGACTCTAACTGCAGAGCAGATTCTCGCGCAGCAGACGTCCATAGCTGGAGGTGTGATGTCGCTTAATCGGGCGATTGACCCGATACGAGTTTTCGTGCGCGCAAAAGGGGCGTACATGTGGGATCATACAGGTAGGAAATACATTGATTACCATGCCGCATTCGCCCCTTATCTGCTCGGCCATGGAGATGAAGACGTAGATCGCGCGGTCGTTGAATCGATTCAGCGCAGTGAGTCGCTGATGGGTGCGGGCACAACGCCTTGGGAACGGGAAATCGCCGATCTTCTAGTCGAATCCGTACCCTATCTGGAACAGGTGCAGCTGACATGCAGCGGCACCGAAGCTGTTGCATTCGCCCTTCGAATTGCACGCGCGGTGACACAGAAGAACGATATCGTGTTCATGCAGGGCGGGTATAACGGATGGATGGATTCGGTGGCATTCAACCTGATGGACCCCGTATCCGAATTCGAGTCACACCGAAAGGGCGACGAGCATGCCCTACGACCGATTTCCGCCGGTATGGAAGCGTCCGTAGGCGCCGGCGCTCGCGTTGTGGAATTCAATGACATTCAGGCGCTGGAAAGAGTGCTCAAAGATGGCATGGCTGCGGCAGTGATACTTGAGCCGATTCTTCAGAATGTCGGAATTATCAAACCATTACCCGGATACCTCGAATCTGTGCGTAAACTGTGCACCCAGTACGGTGCGTTGCTGATTTTCGACGAGGTTAAAACCGGTTTTCGACAGGCGCTCGGCGGATACCAGTCAATTTGTGGAATCGAGCCGGACCTCAGTGTTTTTGGAAAGGCCGCAGCGAACGGATATCCACTTGGAGTCGTCGGCGGAAAAGCCGAGTACATGTCCTCTGTCTTCCATCCGACTCCCTCAAAACGAGTCTTGGTCGCCGGCACTTACAATGCGCATCCGTTCGTAGTGGCGGCAGCCATTGCGACGATTCGCAAACTCAGAGACCGCGGTGCAGAAATATACAGCCATCTTGAGAATCTCGGAGCTCGAATGGAAACGGGATTGAGAGAAATATTCGCGAAACGGGATTATCCGACTGAAGTGGTCAGACAAGGTTCCGCATTCGCAGTTTATTTTATGGACCATGAACCGACATCATGGTCCGATATTGCGCGTAATAATGATGGGCAACGGGATGTTCGCTACAGAAAGCTGCTAATCGAAAACGGCGTCTTTCATTTTCCTGTCGCAACAAAGCAGGGAAGCATTTCATTCGCTCATACAGAGGACGACATTGACCAGACACTCTCGATCACGGAGCGTGTGCTGGACGTCTTGAACTGATTTGGCGTATTGCGGTCAGTCGGCCGCTTCGACGTACATACGTTCGCCGATGAATCCAGATTTCCAGACGTGCAGGCAGGACTGTGCGAACCTTTCAAGTTCTTCAATATCTGCTGCTGTGGCGAAAATGTTGCCGGTATTTCCACCGCTCGGACCGTACAGATTGTTTCCTCGGTCGTAGAACAAAGCGATATCAACGATTCTGTGATCGCTTTGAGGGGTCCATACTTCGGGAGGCAAAAGTCCGTCTGGATGGAAGATGTACATCAGGTCGCCTGGCGCCGGAAACATGCACAGCCATTCTTTGGGTGGGTCTTTTCCGAATATTTTCTCGACAGGCAACAAGGTATAGATTTCGTGGTTTGCATACTTGGCATGCCACATATCACCTTCAAAAGGCAGAGCATCACAAATGATCCGACAAGTTGCCGGAGAATTGTCCCAGCGAAGTTTCAATCGGACGCTTGCACCGTTGTTCCGCATCCCGACGCGAACATGTTTCAGTTGTTTACTCATCTCTGATTGCAAAAAATTCTGGTGTTGAAGCGAATGGCTTTCACTGCAAAAACTCAATGGCTGATGGTTGCGGATGCACAGGATTCAGTAGCTGGCGATTCACATGCCACGGTACTGATACAGCGTTGCTGTGGATCAGTTTCTGGATGGGTACTGTCTCTGATAACAACATGCTCATCACTTCAATGTGTGCAGTATAAATGTCCAAATATTGTAACTGTTTTCGAGAACAGCTTACTGAAACATCACCGATAAAATTCAAACAGCACAATCGAATCAGTGAAACCGCGGATCGCAATAGGAGGGATTTGGCACGAAACCAATACGTTCGCCTCCGGCATAACATCATATCAGGATTTTGAGAATTACCAGTTCACTCGCGCAGACGAGATGATCCCTCGTTATCTTGGCACCAATACGGAGCTGGGAGGAGTCATCGGTGAAGCGCGTACGGGCAGATTTACCGCAGTTCCCACGCTCTATGCAGCAGCGGTACCTTCGGCAACCATTGAGAGAAAAGTAGCACAGAGACTGTGTGATGAACTCATCGATTCAATCAAGAGTGCGGCCCAGCTAGATGCTGTCATTCTGACTCTGCACGGTGCTGCAGTAGCAGAAGGCGTTGACGACTTCGACGCTCTCATCTTGGAACGCACCCGACATGCAGTAGGACCCGATGTTCCAATTGTTGCCACATTCGACTACCACGCAAATCTGAGTGAGCAAATGGTAGATTACGCATCGGTGTTGATCGGCTATGATACATATCCGCATGTGGACATGGAACAGCGCGGTGCCGAAGCAGCGACAGTCG
>JAKZRU010000081.1:0-35148 GCA_047517965.1 Gammaproteobacteria bacterium
CTTCGATCATCGGTGTAACAAAATATAGTTAATTCGCTAAAATCTCGCTACTGTTCTCTGAATTTAATTTCTAATTTCGGATTTGGGCAATAAACTTAGTGACCTCAGTCGTGAATCACCAAGTAAAATATGCTGCTTTGATGGAAATTGCTAACAATCCCTAGTTAGGAATTCTCCTGCAGCAAAAACTGCCGAATCAGAAGGGTTGATGTGAACGCTTCATGGTGAAAAGTTTGTTTGACTACATCATTGTAGGCGCCGGTACCGCAGGTTGCGTACTGGCGAATCGGCTGTCCGAAAATTCTGCAAATTCTGTTTTGCTGATTGAAGCTGGAAATAGAGACTGGAACCCATGGATTCACATTCCAGTCGGTTATTTCAAGACTATGCATAATCCGAAAACCGATTGGTGTTATAGAACTGAACCAGATCCAGGTTTGAACGGCAGATCAATAAAATGGCCACGCGGCAAGGTTCTTGGAGGCTCTAGCTCCATTAATGGCCTGATTTATATTCGTGGTCAAAATCAAGACTTTGATGACTGGGAATCAGCGGGAAATAAAGGTTGGTCTTACCGAGACTTGCTGCCTTACTTCCGAAAATGCGAACATCAAGAGCGCGGCGGCGACGAATATCATGGCATTGGAGGCAATCTGAAAGTTTCCGACATGCGCATACGAAGAGGAATTGGTGAAGCGTTCATAGAGGGAGCCAACGAAATCGGAATACGCCGAACTGACGATTTCAATTCAGAGATTCAAGAAGGTGCCGGATACTACCAGTTGACCGCTTGGAAAGGACGAAGATGCAGTTCTGCGGTCGGTTATCTGAAACCCGCTAGAAAACGATCGAACCTGACTGTTCTAACAAATGCCCTTGCACATCGCATCGTGTTTAACGGTAATCAGGCTACCGAAGTTGAAGTCGAGCGAGACAACTCAATTGATTCTTATCGTGCCAATCGAGAGATCATTCTATGCGCCGGTGCGATAAACTCGCCGCAACTGCTAATGCTGTCCGGTATCGGTGATGGAAGCCATCTGCAGGAATTTCAAATCCAAACCAGACATCACCTACCGGGAGTCGGTGGCAACTTACATGATCATCTGCAAATTCGCTCCGTTTATCGATGTTCAGTCCCTACCTTGAATGACGAAGTGAGCAACCTTTTCTACCGTGTACTCATCGGTCTTCGATATTTCGCATTTCGCACTGGCCCCATGTCGATGGCAGCAAGCCAAATTGGAATTTTCACCAATTCCTCGCCGGAAATTACGCGACCTGATATTCAGTTTCACTTCCAGCCACTTAGTTCGGACAGTCCAGGGACAGGCGTACACAGTTTTTCCGGAATCACTTCATCCGTTACGCAGCTACGGCCGACTAGCCGCGGGAATCTTCGGCTTAAGTCGTCCGATCCTCGAGACTATGTTGCCATTCATCCAAACTATTTGAATACGGAACTTGACCAGCTCACTACCGTGAATAGCATACGCGTATCCAGACGAATAGCTCTCAGCAAAGCAATGGCTCACTACGTAGAAGAAGAGATGTTACCCGGCAAAGATGTTCAAACTTACGAAGAACTACTAGACTGTGCACGAAACAATGGTGAGACAACTTATCATCCTGTTGGAACCTGCAAAATGGGGATGAGCTCGGACCCACAGGCGGTGGTTGACGCTAGATTGAGAGTCCATGGTCTGACTGGAATACGTGTAGTTGACGCATCCATTATACCGACCATCACATCCGGGAATACCAATGCCCCCACCTTTGCCATCGCGGAAAAGGCATCTGACTTGATTCTGGAAGATCAGAAATCCAGCAGAAATTGAATCTGGTTTTAGTCGTTGTCATCCACTTCGGCGCCGGCACCACGCTGTCGTGACAAATCACTCGCGGGAACAAACGACTGAGTTGCCGCCTCTTTGAGATCCCAGTACAATTGGTCCGCTATCTTAATTCTTCGACAACTCGTTTCAGATTGATTTACATCAAATAGCTCAAGATTGATTTCTGAATAATTTGATGAATTGCCAGAATCGACATTTTGAAGACAAGTGCACTGAATATCCACTCTTTCATTGAATTTGATGTCACGTATCCTGCCAATCGGGGCACTCATCCAGAGATTGCCCATTTCAGCGACGACTCGTCCTGTATCCCACTGCATATGAAACTCATAGCCATCTTTCGATCTTCGAAGCATCAGTGGCAACAACAAAGCAAGATTTCGCACATCATGAATACTTGCACGGCTATTTTGACTTTCCTGGCAAGTCGATCCAGCACATAAACTGTCAATTATCTGAAGCAGTGTAATGTAGCCTGAATCGGATTTCAGGGATATATTCAGACTCTCATGGTGTCCATATTGCAATTGCCTGGTACTTCTGGAATCCTGTTTTAGTTTAGGCAATGAGCAAAACAAGTCCTCAAGTGCGGGAAAGCCTTGCAAAGCTAGCCAGATTATCGATTCGGTAGCTTCAGAGTCAGCTCCAGCGGGCACACCCGCCGCTGACAAAACTCGTCGGCAAAGCAATTTTGTCTCACTGATGGAAAGTTCCAAATATGACTCGCCTTCTTAATTCATGTAATTTCAGTTATCTGCTGACACGACCGGAAATGCCCAGTCATCAGAATTTTCAGAATGCAGTTCGTCTGGAAGGGGAGCGCCTTGAAATAACGTAATTCGCGTCCACAAATCGGATTTTGGATCGAAACGCGTTGCACCGAAAATAGCAAGTTTGCACCGTAATATATTAATTGGCAAACAGTCAGCGCCAAGCAGATTGTCTCGTATCTCTGCAAATGGAAAGTCCATCAGCGAATGAATTCTTGTAATAATGTGACGAAAATTCGGCTGTCCCAAAAGAAATTCTGCAACTGAACAATTTTGGTTTTCTGCTGATGTAACACACAGAGCCTGATACAGACGTGCGACATCTCTAGCAACACCAATTCTCATTTCTAATTCACTTCCCGGCTCGTTATATCGCTCGCCCCGCCGAGGTTCTTCCTTCTCTTGAGATACATACCAGAAGAAATACTCCGAGCTGGGATTTGAGAAATCGATCTGCAATGCCCATCCGTAATGACTTTCGATGTGAGATTGAAGCTGTGCAACAGTCATTCTCGCATCCAAGCGAGTAAATTCGCTCACACCCATATACTGTTCAAGCTCGTTGATCAATTCAGGATGCAATTCCAATATTACACTGTGGACAAGTTCCTGGCATTCCAGACTGGTATGGGCAGATACCCATTCAACGAAGTGATTCCAAGGGTATTTTGTGCCTCGCAGCGAAGAGCTCATACTCACCAGCTGTTTGACTTCGTTCTTCAATACTTGGATTCTGCACTCTTGCCTTTGATCAAGAGTATTCCACTGTTCCAAGTGCCTGCTCACTCGCTCAATGAGATTTTCGAAGCGGCTGATGATTGCTGGCGAAATCTCTTCAACAGCCTTCACCCGTGAAATTGCCGTCTCTCGTATGTACATCCATTGATTGATCAATTGCGGATGTCCCACCAGAAATGGTGCCATACCCAAGCCCGTTGCATTGCCAACGCCAAAAGCCCGTTTCAAAGATCTTGAAAGCGGTACAAACTGCCTTTTTCCTCGTTTGAGTGCAATGTGCTCAACAAGCTCTATGCTGAGCTGCCGAGCCATGTACACCGTCAACATTTCGGCTTGAAATGGCAGATTGAACGGCGTGCTCTGTTTGACATGGTCGAAATCCAGCAATCCAAATTTACCATTTCCATAGACTGCTGTCGTTCGAACCAGATAACCAATGGCTGCGATGTCGCTAACCGGAGGTTGCCGCCCTGATGAGAGATGACTAACTACGGATTCGAACAATCGGACACTTTTGTTTGCCCTACTCATCACAATTTCTCGCTGGCTCATGCGGCCGGCTTCCTGCAAAGGCAATTGCTTGCCCAACCGTTCGATGTCCAACTCAGTAGCAATGCCATTGAACAGTGTAAACGACATATCCCATTTTTCTGCGATCACGCGATCTGTACGATCTCGATCGTCAAGCGGCGTTGAAAAAGCGATGAAGCTAAGGGAACCAGACGGTGTATGAATGAAATAGACCAGATGCCCTATCCCGAAATCATCCAAAGAATTATGGCCGATTTCGAATCGCCACTTCTCTCTGTGCATGCGTCTTACAAGCGTCCTGGTGAAACTTAAACGGGTAGGATGAAATGAGCCCAGTCGTTCCAGCCTCATTACCTCCGCTGGCGATCGCAGCACGTTCTTGTGGCGGTCTATTGCTTCCGAGAGCGATTCCGATTGCAAGTTTTGAGGGTTCATTGTGGTATCAGATTTTCGCGCAGGAACCTGTACCAGTTTCCACCTAGAATCAATCTGATTTCCTCCTCTGAGAAGCCGAATTTTATCAATCCGACTGCAATGTTCTGCAAATCTCGCGCGCTTCGGAACCAGGCTGGATAGGCGGGCCACTCAATTCCAGTCGAACTGGATGAATCCGTTTTAGGCGCTGTATTCCATTTCCTGCTACGCATGTATTCAAGGTAGCTGGCATCCCATCCCAGACACAGATCGGATCCAATTCCCAGATGCTCAACACCAATCAAATCGGCGGTCTTGCCAACCATCTGGCAGAAAGACTCCAATGAACATTCCGTGCCATCGGCGAGATGCAAGGGATACAGACTAAACCCCAGTATTCCGCCGCTTTGAGCCAATTGAACAAGCAGATCATCTGATTTGTTGCGAACTACGTTGTGAAATGTAAGTGGATTTGCATGGGTGATCGCGATCGGGCGAGCGGAAAACTCAATTGCATCCAGACAGGTAGTCTCCGAGGTATGAGACACGTCAATGATCATGCCCAAGCGGTTCATTTCCCGTATCACATTCCTGCCGAAGTTCGTCAACCCAGCATCCTTCGATTCATAACAACCGGCACCAAGCAGACTCTGGTTGTTGTATGTCAACTGCATTATTCGAATACCGAGAGTGTGGAAAACTTGAACCAGGGATAAGTCGTCTTCGATTGGAGAACTGTTCTGAAATCCCAGTATGATTCCGGTTCGACCCGTTTTCCCAGCTTCGTTGATATCGCCCACAGAATGCACCGGCAGTATGAGATCCTCATACTCGATAAACCACCGATTCCATTTACCTAGAATTGAGAGCGTCTCTTTACAGTCATGCCAAAACGCAAGGGTTACATGAACTGCATCTAAACCTGAGTCAACCAATGACTCAAAGTACTCCCTGTTCCAGTTAGATGCCTGAAGGGCGTCAATGACCGGATATATTTCCTTTAGATTCAATCTGTTCCTCTCCGCTAGATTGGACAGTTTCGCTGCAGAGTCAAAACACTTGCTGGCAACTGAAAATACGAATTCACGCCTGAAATTATTTCCAATTTCCTCGATATTCGTGGTTCAATATTAAACAGCAATTGACCCGAAGTTTATCGAAATTTCCTTCTAGCCACATTCACTCCATTGTTGATAATCCTTGCAGTCGTTTGAAACTTTGTGTATCTAAGTGTGGCGTGGTGAGTTCGAATTATTCGATTTCAAAGAAAATATTGTGTGGAAAATTGCAATGTATCCCAAGAATCGGCACTCGAAAATTACAAAATGGATGTACCGAATTATTCATGCAATCTTCCTGTTATCTGATTGTATCATTGACTTTTCTATGCACTGGGTAACACCTTCGCTTCTATCAGAACCGCTTAGTCGCGACTGCATCACTGTTGAGGATAAACTGCCAAATTTCAAAAATCGAGTTGATCCATGAAATCGCTCGAACCACTCAAATGGAAAATTGAACGACATCAGTAATACACACTTTGCAGGTTGATTCGGACATATACACAAATTCTAATTCAACGGGAAAAATTCTAAATGGAAGAACTTATCAAAAAATGTGCCAGTGAAATCAAAGAGATGCTGTCGAAAGGTGAAGTTACACCTGTTGAGCTTGTCGAAGCCTCAGCGAACCGGATCGCTCAAATCGAACCAGAAATCAACGCCATGCCGACTTTATGTGTCGAAAAAGCTCTCGACAGAGCGAAGGCATTGACAAAACAAACCCTTTCCGATCGGCCTCACGCCAGAGGCTGGCTGGGTGGTATGCCCATTTCCGTCAAGGATTTAATGGAAACTGCTGGCGTTCGAACCACATTTGGGTCATCGATCTACGCAGATTATGTTCCATCGAACTCCGACATTATGGTTCGGCAGATGGAATATCGAGGCGCAATCGTCATGGGCAAGTCGAATACTCCTGAATTCGGAGCAGGTGCCAGTACATTCAATGAAGTTTTTGGGAAAACGCGAAATCCATGGGATACTCGAAAATCCGTAGCAGGCTCATCGGGAGGTGCTTGTGCTTCCGTTGCGACTGGTGAAGTGTGGCTGGCAACTGGGAGTGACTTGGGTGGAAGTCTAAGGACCCCTGCGAGTTTCAACTCAGTGGTTGGTTTGCGACCGAGTCCGGGGCGAGTACCAAGTAATCGAACACATGAACCATTCGGAGCATTATATGTCCAGGGTCCGGTCGCAAGAAATACTCGGGATATTGCCCTGTTTCTTGACACGATGGCTGGCTTTCATCCTACGGATCCACTCAGTTACCCTGCCCCTGAAAATCCCTATATGGACTACATTGACAAGCCGTTGATACCTAGGCGCGTCGCCTATTCCTCCGATCTTGGCATCACCCATGTAGATCCGGAAGTCGATGAAATCTGCCGAAAAGTGGTGGAATTGATTGAGAACTTTGGTACGCGAGTCGATGAAAGGTGTTCCGACTTCAGCGGTGCCATTGAAAGTTTCAGTGTCCTTCGAGGCGCTTCATTTGCTACAAACTATATCAGTGAATACGAACGACACCGGGACGCTCTAAAGCCTGAGATTGTCTGGAACATCGAACAGGGTCTGCAATTGACTGCCAATGAAATTGGTCGAGCGCAACGAAGCCAGGCGAAGATATTTCGATCCCTGGTCAAGTTCTTCGACAGTTATGATTTATTGATTTGTCCGTGTGCGATCGTACCGCCTTTCGATGTAGACATTCGATTTGTCGAATCAGTTGGCAATCATGTTTTCGATACATACTTTGAGTGGATTGCGATTACGTTTGCAGTTACACTAACCGGCTGTCCGGTACTGGCGATTCCGGCTGGATTCACGAAAGATGGGCTTCCCATCGGACTGCAAATCATCGCACCACCTCGCGATGAAGGATCATTGCTGTCTGCCGGACATCTGCTGGAACAGGAAACTGGCATCCAAAACCTTCTGCCTATTGACCCGCGGGTACTACATACTTAAGAATTCTTGACGACGACCATATAGGTATGCACGTAATCCATCGCGTGCCGTTCTGGTTCTCTTCTTACCAGTGCATTGTATCGACCATAAAAGTCGTCCACGATCTCGCGTCTTTGCTCCATCGGACGGGATGAGTTCAGACCACCCATAAATACGGTTTCACTCCAGGAGCGAAGAGTCGGAACATACGCATCTGCAAATGCAATTGGGTCTCCATCTCTATTGAACCGTGCTCGATACGGACACTCTGTCATTCCGGTATAAATGGTTTCAAGTTGCAGTCCCGCTCTAGACACTGCACCAGCCGGGTTCTCGAACGGTGCGCGAAACAGATCAATCGTTTTATAAAACTGGGGGAACGCGGTGACTTGATATTCCTGTTGTGTAATCACTCCAGATTCCACAAGCTCCCGCCATAAAATATTAAACGTGTCAAACATGTTGGCACCGCCTGTATTGCCGAGATAGCGACCTTGTTCGTCGATACAGAAGTTTGCCATGACTAAGACTCCACCCGGCGCCAGTTCCCGGGCTCGATTAAGCATAATTTTTTCCCAGTCAGCCCGTGCGTAGTCTCGAAAAGTTTCCCATTCCGCTCCATGCGCCCCAACAGCATGAACGTGATCGGTAATCTTGCCAGGCACTCCGCTTAACCAATGCATAGCTGTTGCAGAGAATCCAATGTCGATACTGTTGCTAGGAACAATCTGCTCATAAAACGAGGTACCTGCGCATAGAACAAACACATTCGAATATTGACTCAGATAGCTTTCCGCGCCTGGAATCTGGTTATGCATAAGGCGGAAAAGAGCTGAAAAATCGTTGTGCGGCAAGTCAGTATAGATAACGTTAATTTCTTTTGTCTTGGCGCGACCTCGCACATTTTTCACAATCTTGGCAATCATGTCCAAAGAGGTTCCACCGTCCGCAGCACCATAGTCAATTACAGAAAATGGGCGATCGCTTTCCGTTATCTCCATTTGTGAAAGTTTTTCCATCACATGGGCTCCAGCACGATCAATGACATGCTTTGCACCTTGTGTATTTTCAGAATAATAACCCCCTCCTTTCATTGAAATAGAAGTATCAGTCATAGGGTTTCTCCTGTTAGTAAAGCGATATTCGTACTTAAGTTTGGAATTTATCTGTTTATTTTTACAGCATTTTCAATTTAGTAGTATCTAATTATAGAAAATACTCAATGAGACACGTTACTACCAAATTCAATCATCCTAAATTGATGAACAAGAAAAACTTTTGTGAAGTGGCTGAATTTGAGTCTAATGAATACAGCCCGGAGATTGAAAACAACTTGGATAAAATTGCAGACATTGCGGTACGAGCATCTCATAAAATTTCGTAAGCACTAACAAGAAACCATGACAGTCTCAATTCGATTCGACGCCAAAGAACTTGAGCGATTGTGGTTCTAATTCATTGGCATCCCAATACCCAACATCCCGCACTCGATAAATTGTTACCCACAAAACATAAAATTCCCTAAAATTAAAATTGACTATTCGATTGTTATTTAAGAGTTGGTTCAAAATCACCCTTTGAAACACTAGAGTAAATTCAGAATTTTCAGAAATAAATCACCGCTTTTCGATTACGAGCAAACTATCAGATACTTGTTGGGTAGAATCAAATGAAGTACTTTATTACTACAATTGTGTTTCTAGCAATTTTCTGGCTGGCACTTTCTGGGCACTACACAGCCCTAATGCTATGTCTCGGCACAATTTGCTGCATTTGGGTAGGCATGATTTCGAGACGGATGGATATTGTTGATCTCGAAGGTCACCAAATTCGACTGGTTTCGCTGAGAATCATCCCGTACTACATTTGGCTGACAAAGGAAATCATCGTGTCGAGCGTGATAGTAGTTCGAATGATCCTTTCTCCTAAGATTAAGTTGAATCCAGTAGTGGAGCGCCTTCCAGCGGAAGGAATGAGCGACATGGAAAAGGTGATTTATGCCAATTCAATCACGTTGACGCCTGGAACCCTCACCCTTGAAGTTGCCGATTCCTGGCTGGAAGTTCACACCATACGAAGCGATCTTCTTGATTCCCTACGGCAAGGTGAAATGGCCAACCGCATTCGTATGATTTCGGTACGCAAGCAGCCTGACAAATAATGATCGCAGCCGCCATGATCGCCATTCTGATCGGGATGGTACTTTTGCTTACAAGAGCATTTGTTGGGCCCACAATCTATGATCGACTGCTTGCGGCAAATAATTTTGGTACTAAAACTGTGCTTATCATTGCCCTCTATGGATTTCTTACAGAGCGGCCCGATTTTCTCGACATTGCACTGGTCTACGCTTTGTGCAACTTCATCGCCACTATCGCTGTACTCAAGTTTTTTGAGTACGGAGACCTAGGACATGTCGGGCAACAACCAGAGGATGAAAAAAAATAGTGGAACTGCTGGCCTTTATTCTGCGAGAAGTATTCCTGATTACAGGTGCTCTGATCATGTTGATCGGGAGTATCGGTGTTGTTCGATTTCCAGAATTTTTTTCCAGAGTGCATGCTGCAGGCGTCACGGAAACAGCCGGCATGGGATTTCTGTTTGTGGGATTGTTCATTGAAGCGGGTTTGAGTCTAGTTTCTGTCAAATTGCTGATTATTCTGACACTAATGCTGCTTACCAGTCCAACAGCGTCTCATGCTCTGGCGAAAGCAGCACTTCATGGCGACTTATCTCCTTTACAACAGGGAGGTCATCAATCATCGAACTAATACTCAATTTTGCCCTGCTCGCATTTATGCTGGCAACCGCGATTGTTATTTCTCGCATGACAATTCTGTTTGGGGCAGTTATGTTGTACGGGATTTACAGTTTGTTAAGCGCCAGTCTGTTCGTCGTGCTGGATGCCGTCGACGTAGCCTTTACAGAAGCCGCCGTCGGCACCTGCATTTCGACCATTCTAATGCTCAGCGCTCTGTCACTGACAGGTTCTCGAATTGAAATCATTCATCGTCGTAAACCGCTCCTAGCCCTATGCTCGTCCGTTGGACTTGGAGCAGCACTGCTATGGGGAACGATCGATTTACCGCGATTTGCCGACCCTGCAGCTCCAGCAAATCAGCATGTTGCGCCCTACTATTTAGAGCAGTCTTCTCACGAGATTGGCATACCGAATGTGGTCACATCCGTTCTAGCCAGTTACAGGGGTTACGACACATTGGGTGAAGTTGTCGTAATCTTCACGGCTGGGATTGGCGTAATCTCGCTACTTGGCGGCAGGCGACGCAGAAAAAAGGATTAGTCTGATGAAACAGCACATCGTACTACACTTTATTGCAAAAATGCTGATTCCGTTCATCATGCTGTTCGCTCTATATGTTCAGTTTCATGGCGACTATGGGCCAGGGGGTGGCTTTCAAGCAGGTGTCATTTTCGGTGCAGGCATCATACTCTATGGAATTATTTTGGGTAAGGAAATAGCCTCGCAAGTTGTCCCGATTACATTGGTACATACCTTGGCTGCGGTCGGTGTGTTGCTTTATACATGCGTTGGAGTTGCAGGAATGCTTCTAGGAGGCGAGTTTCTAAATTACAACGTTTTGCTGTCCGACCCCGTCGCAGGACAGCATATTGGAATTTTGCTGATCGAACTCGGAGTCGGCATAACCGTCGCATCAGTCATGATCAGCCTATTTTTCAGTTACTCCATGTACCAGCACCCTGACGATACGGAGAAAAACTGAATGGGCACTGTGTTTGAATTTGGATCATTCAACTACTGGATCGTCATTGGATTGATGATGACCGGGCTTTACATCGTTATTGCCGCAAACAACTACGTAAAGAAAATTATCGGACTCAATATTTTCCAGACTTCGGTTTTTATTCTCTACATCAGCATTGGCAAGGTTAGCGGGGGAACGGCGCCTATTCTTACGGGGCAGCCTGAGACTTACTCCAATCCTCTTCCTCACGTCCTCATACTGACTGCGATTGTCGTAGGGGTTGCCACAACAGCACTCGGACTAGCGCTGATCATTCGGATTCGATCAGCATTTGGAACCATTGACGATCACGACGTACAAGAAATTCCACAGGATAACTAGTGCTTTCTCTCCATCTCAGCGCATTGCAGATCGTAATTCCTCTGCTTGCCGCGCCACTTTGCGCAATCATCCAACTGCAGCGTATTGCATGGACACTTGCACTGCTGGTCGGTCTTGTTTGTGCAGGCAATTCAATTGCCATTCTGATGCAGGTAGAATCCGCCGGCGAAATCATTTATGCACTCGGAGGATGGGCAGCACCGTGGGGAATTGAGTACCGGATTGATAGCGCCAATGCCTTTGTTCTACTCATCATCAGCATCATCTACCTAGCGGGAACTATCTACGCCCGTGTCGGTGTTAAGTCTGAAGTCCCGGAAGAGAACAGAAGTTGGTTTTACACTGCGTGGATTCTGTGTTTCACGGGATTATGCGGCATCACTATTTCGGGAGATGTCTTCAACGTTTTCGTTTTTCTGGAAATCTCCTCGCTATCTTCTTACATTTTGATCAGTTTCGGTACCGATAAACGCTGTCTTACGGCAGCTTTGCGTTACCTGATTATGGGAACGATCGCTGCAACCTTTTACCTTATTGGTGTAGGGTTGCTCTACGCGCTGACGGGAACACTGAACATGGCCGACCTGGCTGAGCGACTCCCTGAACTTCAGAATCACAGAACCACATTGGTTGCATTCGGCTTTATCGTAACTGGACTTGGAATCAAAATGGCGCTTTTTCCGCTTCACAGCTGGCTGCCCAATGCCTATGCCTATGCGCCCAATGCAGTCACCGCATTTTTGGCAGGAACTGCAACCAAGGCAGCGGTGTACGTATTTGCCCGATTGATGTTCACGGTTTTTCCTGTCGGATACTTTACCGATGCAACATCGGCCTATGCGATTATTCTAGGGATCGGAATACTTGGCGCTTTGGTTGCCTCAGCAATTGCCATTTTCCAGGACAATCTAAAAAGACTATTTGCTTGGTCCAGCATTGGGCAAATCGGATATATGGCAATTGGACTCGGACTTGCGACAACATCAGGAGTCGCTGCAACTTTCCTCCATCTGTTTAATCATGCACTCATGAAGACGGCTATCTTCATGGCAATCGGCGGACTCTGCTATGTCACAGGCACAACGACCACCGCTTCGCTGCAAAACGCCGGGCGTCGGATGCCTTGGACCATGGCGGCCATTCTGATTGGCGGCCTCAGCTTGATCGGCGTGCCTTTCACAACTGGTTTTGTCAGCAAATGGTACCTTGTATCTGCCGCACTTGAACAACAATACTGGTGGCTTGCCAGCCTCATCCTGATCGGCTCGCTTGTCACTGCTGCCTACGTATGGAAAATTGTAGAACTCGGATATTTCCGAAAAGATCAGAGCTTACCCATTGAACGACAAGAAGCTCCACTCTCCTTACTGATTCCTACATGGATTCTGGTGCTGGCAAATATCTATTTCGGTGTAAACGTACAACTTACCGGCTCGCAGGCAGTGCGTGCAGCTAGTGCTTTACTCGGACTGCCATCATGATCTCAGCGCAGCATGCCCTGATTCTGTCGATACTGGTACCGCTTGCGGCCACTATAGCAATCCGCCTGTTGGATCAGAAACCAAATTTACGAGAAACAGCAACCATTACGGCTTCGATCATTACTTTCTTGTTGGTATTGCTGGTTTACCAGCCTGTCGCGTCAGGATTGACGCCGGAACTAACGCTCATAGAGCCTTTTCCAGGTGTTTCAATTACTCTGCAAGCCGAACCGATTGGAATACTGTTCGCCCTCATGGCAAGTTTTCTGTGGATTGTTACCTCTATTTACTCAATCGGATATATGAGAGGCCATCACGAGAAGAACCAGACTCGCTTCTATGTATTTTTTGCAATTGCGATTGCAAGCGCTTTGGGCGTTGCATTCGCTGCCAACGGTTTTACGCTATTCCTGTTTTACGAAGTACTGACGCTTTCAACGTTTCCCTTGGTCACGCATGCAGGAGACGACAAGGCTAGAAAAGCCGGGCGGATTTATCTGTTTTTGCTTCTCGGAACGTCAGTTGGCATGTTTCTTTTCGCACTGATTTGGACATGGAAACTCACAGGAACACTGGACTTCAGGGCTGGAGGTATTTTCGACAACGGAACCAGCCATACGGTACTGGGCATACTTCTGGTACTGTACGTATTTGGAATCGGCAAGGCTGCGCTCATGCCGTTTCACCGATGGCTGCCGTCAGCGATGGTGGCTCCGACTCCCGTCAGTGCGTTGCTGCATGCCGTTGCTGTTGTCAAAGCAGGTGTTTTCTCCATATTAAAGATATCGGTGTATATCTTCGGGCTTGATCTCGTTCATCAACTGGCGACGCAACGTTTTCTTGCTTATGTCGCTGCTTTTACCATCATTGCAACCGCCATCATCGCTCTACGCAAGGACAATCTCAAGGCGCGTCTCGCTTATTCGACAATCGGCCAGCTCTCCTACATTGTGCTCGGTGCACTGGTGGCAAACTCCTGGGGAGCGATTGGCGGAGGAATGCACATGCTGATGCATGGATTCGGAAAAATAACATTGTTCTTCGGTGCCGGCGCAATCTTGGTTGCAACACACAAAACTGAAATCAGCCAAATGCGCGGAATCGGTCGCCGTATGCCTGTTACCATGACTGCATTTCTCATCGGCTGTATTGCAATTGTCGGAGCACCGCCAACTGGCGGGATGTGGAGCAAATGGTACCTTTTACTGGGAACAGTATATGCTGAAGACTGGTTGCTTCTAGCCGCACTGATCGTCGGATCGCTGCTCAGTGCCGCCTATCTGCTGCCCGTTGCAATTCGCGCTTTCTACTCGTCAAATAACGAAAGTGTAACAATCAGCGAAGCACCATTGACTATACGAATTGCAATGATCATCTGCGCAGGTGGCTGCATCGTTCTGTTTGTAGCACCGGACTTTGCGTTTAATCTCATGCAAATGGCTGTAGACACAGTTCCGTCCAAGTGACTATGAATTCAGAACACCAAAAAGGAAATCAAATTCCAAAGGCAACCGGCCTGCGACGGATACTGCGATGGTTTTACATAGCCTGCATCACATCAGCCGGTATGGATTTTCTGATTCATCGGCATGTCGCCCACCCATGGGAACATTGGATTTTCTTCTACTGTGTGTTTGGCTTTGTAGCATGCGTAATACTTGTCGTAGTCGCAAAGTGGATGCGAAAGCCTCTCATGCGTAGCGAAGACTATTATGATCGTAACTGAAATCCCTTCATTTGCTATCTTCTTCGTTGGAGCTATCGGTGCGCTGTTCCTGAGAAGACAGTTACTCGCTCTGTGGTGCATTGTCATACCTTTGATTAGCGCGCTGCTGCTGATCTTCTCGAGTTCAGCAGATTCAGTGGTAGAAATTTCCATCACCGGATTGAATCTTGTCATTCACCGGCCTGACCGACTCAGTCTGGTATTCGGTTACGTATTTCACATCGCAGCAGTTCTCGGCGGCATATATTCCTGGCGACTCCAAAATCCTTTGTTCAAATCCGCCTCGTTGGCGTATGCCGGTAGTGCAGTCGGTGCTGTTTTCTGTGGCGACTTGATTACGCTGTTCCTATTCTGGGAGTTAATGGCATTCTCGTCCGCCTATCTGATTTTCTGCAGAGGGTCCGCCAAATCGACACAGGCAGGGATTCGTTACCTGATCATCCAAATCATCTCCGGTTTGATGCTTCTTGCCGGTTCCGTCATGCACTACGGTGAAACTGGCAGCCTGGAATTCACCCACATGGGTTTGTCAGGTATGGCCTCGCTGTTGATCTTTCTCGCATTTGGCATCAAGTGCGCATTCCCGCTGCTTCACAACTGGCTTACGGACGCCTATCCCGAATCCACACCCGAAGGAACAGTTTTCCTGAGTGCATTTACAACCAAAGTTGCGGTTTATGCTTTGGCAAGAGGATTTGCGGGTACGGAAATGTTGATCTATATCGGTGCGATAATGACCTGCTTTCCGATCTTTTATGCAGTGATCGAAAATGACTTGAGGCGAGTCCTCGCGTACAGCATGATTAACCAGATTGGGTTCATGGTGTGCGGTATCGGAATCGGAACCGAGCTTGCGATCAATGGTGCAACAGCGCATGCCTTCAATGATGTCATATTCAAGGGACTATTGATGATGTCCATGGGAGCGGTTCTGTATCGAACCGGAAAAATGAACGGCTCGGACCTAGGCGGCTTGTACAAGTCCATGCCTAAAACTGCAGTTCTGTGTATAGTTGGCGCTGCCTCCATATCGGCTTTTCCATTGTTCAGCGGATTTGTCAGCAAATCCATGGTGATGTCAGCGGCACTGGAAGAAGGGTACTGGATCATCTGGATTGCACTGCTGTTCGCATCAGCGGGTGTGTTTCATCATGCAGGTATCAAGATTCCTTTCTTTGCATTTTTCGCCCACGATTCGGGAATAAGGGTTAAAGAGGCGCCTACAAGCATGCTGGTTGCAATGGGACTTGCTGCCGCGCTTTGTATAGGAATTGGGAGTTTTCCAAGTGTATTGTATAACCTGCTTCCTTTCGATACGGATTACAGTGCCTACGACAGTACGCATGTACTCGCACAAATCCAACTGTTACTGTTTTCTGCCCTCGCCTTCGTATGGCTCAAGTTGTCTGGCATTTACCCACCTGAGTTGCGCAGTGTGAACATAGACGCGGAGTGGGTATATCGCAAAGGTTTGCTTTCAGTATATCGATGCACTGCCGGTGTTGCTGAATCGGTGATCCAATCCACCTATGGAAATTTGCTCGGAGTGATCAAACGAATGTTTCATCTGATAAAGTTGACCACCGGTGAATCTTCCAGAATGGCGAAAGAGTGGACAGTCGATATGATGGTTGTATCAGTCGTCGTGCTGTTCGCGATATTTCTGGTTTACTTGTTTAGCACTTAAGCGGTTTGGGATTAACCGTGAAACTGCCTCGCCAACGCAATGCCCGCAATCACTGCTAGAATGGAAAGAATCGCCGACCCTAGAGCATAAGTCACTGCCTCTGAAACGCGGCCTTGCTGGAACAACAGCCAGCTATCCAGAGAATAGGCGGAAAATGTAGTGAATCCCCCTAAAAATCCAGTTATCAGCAAGGGGGCATGACGTCCGGTATCACCATTCAGCCCACCAAGTACGACAAACAAAATTCCAACTAGAAGCGATCCAACAATATTGACAGTCACCGTTCCGTAGGGAAATCCCGTTCCCAGCACCCGAACAAATGCAACGCCTGTAAAGTAACGGCTCACTGAACCCAAAGCACCACCGATCGCGATCTGAATGACAATCCAAAGCATAAATTTTGTTTCCTGAAGACCGACTCAATGACGAGTCAACGTTGTTAGCGTCCGCAAAATGACCATCTCGACCGACAATTAAATTTTCTGAATTTCAGATTTATCAATCTTCCTCCAAATACTGCCGCTCTCTGATTGCTGGTCAAGAAAATCCAGCCAACGCTCGTGCAATTCAAGTTCCTCTTCAGTCGCCCGCAATACGACTACGTCGATTGGTTTGCTCAACCTGGTTTGACCAGTTTCACCGGTTGAGCCTGAACCATAACCCACATTATCGTCAAACTCGAATGCCGTCTGTCCACCCGTCAGCGCACGATAGACGTTTACCAGAATATTCGCATCTAGAAATGCACCATGAGTGGTCCTCTGAGATATATCAACGCTATATTCGTTAGCGAGCGCATCAAGGCTGTTACGGCGACCTGGACGCATTTGCCTGGCGATTTCCAACGTATCTTCTATACTGCAAACGGATTCAATCTCAGGATATTCAGCCTCAGCCAGCCTGAATTCATTGTTGAGAAATGCCAGGTCAAAGGAAGCATTGTGAATAATCAGTGTCGCTCCCTTGATGAAATTGAAAAGTTCGAAAGCAATATCCCTGAATTTCGGTTTTGTCATCAAGAATTCGCTGTCAAGGCCGTGAATTTGCAAGGCTTCTCGCTCGATTTCACGCTCTGGATTGACAAATTCGTGAAATTCCCTTCCCGTACGAGTTCGATCGTTTAACTCTATGCAAGCAACCTCGATGATTCGATGCCCTTCACTGACATCCAAGCCCGTTGTTTCCGTATCAAGAACGACTTGTCTCAATTACTGCTGCCCCGACTCGGTATTGCGCTTCGAGCCAATTCATCCGCTCGTTCGTTCCACTCATCACCACTGTGCCCTCTTATCCATATCCATGTCACCTGGTGTTGAGAATTCAATCGATCCAGCTCCTGCCATAAATCCACATTTTTGACAGGATCTTTCTTGTTGCGCTTCCAGTTGTTTCGCTTCCACTGGCTTATCCATAGTGAAATGCCGTTTTTCACGTAGCTTGAATCCGTATAAAGAGTCACTGCACTACTTCTCTTGAGTGCCTGCAAAGCTTTTATTGCCCCAGTCAATTCCATTCTATTGTTGGTCGTGCGAGCGTCACCTCCTGATATTTCATGCTTGTGTCCATTCCAAAGCAACACCGCACCCCAGCCTCCAGGTCCCGGATTTCCAGAACAGGCCCCATCGGTATAGATTATCAACTGTTTCGGAGGTGTGTCTAAATTCGATTCAGTCAAATCAATTTTCCAGTTTCAAGCCTCTGTAGTGCCCACCGGCAGATTGCAGCACCCTTCTTCGCTTTCGAAAAGCGCGCTCCATCAAAGTGCCGTTCATGCTACTACCTAACATTTTCTTGCGCGCAATCAAAATATATACAGACCCAAATCCAGGCCACCAGCGGGATCCCGCAAGCTCCATTTTTTGTAATTTCCGAAGATGACGTGCCTGCACTGCCGGAGGTCGAAAAAACTCAAACTCCCCTGCCACAGGCTCAAATCCCAATAACGACAACCAATCACGTATTCGAATTACTGAATACAATCGAGTGCCTTGAAGCATCGCACCCGTCAGTCCCGTTACTTTTTTTGCCATTCCCAACATGCTTCGTGGATTAAACCCGGCAATCACTAGAATTCCTTCTGGTACTATACATTGCGACACTTCACGCAGAATGTCATGTGGATTCTGGCTAAATTCAAGGACATGAGGCAGTATCAGCAGATCCACCGAATTTGCGGCAAATGGCAACCACTCGGCTTCGGCTACTATACTGGTTGGCTTACAGGAATCCACAGAATTGCCAATTCTATATCGAATTTCAGATTCAGTCAGACCCAAATATCGATGATCGGGGGGACCTGCAACCTGCAACATCACTCGAAAATATTGATTGGGAAGAATTCTCCGGATACATTCCACCCCTGATTCGATCATTGCCTCACCAAGTGGTGATGAATACCACCACAAGTTTGAATCAAATCCATCACTGCCGGTTGATTTCATATTTTTACAGTTTACTTAGTGTTTGCACTTTAAAAAGCAATCTATATAATCCCATTTGATATAAAATATTGCATTCAATAATTTAATATTGGGCAACTTGTAGGTTCTTGCTACAAGAATAATACATCCCACTTGGGCGATTATGCCGTTACCCAAACTTTTGACTTTCAAACTATCTCGTCGGCTCACAGCTGGAACAGTTGCTGTGGCTGCTGCAGGTCTATTTGCCGTTATCTGTTTGCAGCCAAGTCAGATCGTCGATCCTATTATCGCATTCACGCTGAAGCCGGTTCTGAAAGTCGTACCGGCAGCTGCCGCGAACAGTGAATGGGATTATGCACTGGACTTGCCGGACCCACGAATTCCTCAGCCTCATTGGCATTCAAGGGTAAATCAACTCAGTCCATCTGAGTTGAACTACTACGAAATCAAAGGCAACAAAAACACTACTCACACAAAAGCAGCCGCTGGAGATACTGTAAGCAGTTCAATCGCTCCAGAAACCATCGAGAACAGTAAACAGAGCATCGAAAGCAAAAAACAGACTGAAGATCTTTGGCAGAAAATCCGCAATGATTTTGGTTTTCCTGAAATGGACAACAATCTCGTTCGCAAGCATGTGAAATTTTATAGCGAGCGACCCGAATATTTCGAGCGTATATTAAAACGAGCCAGCATCTATCTTCCATACATATACCAGAAAGTTGACAGCATAGGAATGCCGTCAGAGATTGCTCTCCTCCCGATCATTGAAAGCGCTTACAACCCTAGAGCTCGCTCTCAAGCGGGAGCTGTTGGGCTATGGCAGTTCATGCCTTTCACTGGAAAGCAATACGGCTTGAAACAGAATTGGTGGTACGAAGGACGAAGAGATATCATCGCGTCAACCCAAGCGGCATTGGATTACCTTCACTATCTGCACTTGATGTTTGATAAAGACTGGTCTCTGGCACTGGCAGCCTACAACGCTGGAGAGAATGGCATTAACCGAGCTATTCGCAATAATCAAAATCAAAACAAATCAACCCGATACAGTGACCTAAAATTAAAGCAAGAAACTCGCAATTTCGTTCCTAAACTGATCGCTGTCAAAAACATTATTGCGAACCCTGAAGCATACGGGATTAATCTTCCTAAATTATCGAATGAGCCAGCTTTTGAAATTATTCAATTCAACTTTCAGGTAGATTTGGCGATTCTGGCGCATTGGACTGAAATTCAGAAATATGAACTGGAACAATTGAATCCAGGATTGCGTAGAACCGTTACGCCCCCCGGCGGACCGCACCGTGTTCTGGTTCCTTCAGACAAATATGATCGCGTTGTAAGTTGGAAATCCGGCTTGCACCCTTCTCATGCCGTAGTAAGCGTGATGTATCAAGTCAAGCCTGGCGACGTGTTGGGTGCTATAGCTGAAAGGTACAACGTGTCAGTAGCGTCCATTAAATCAATCAATTCAATGAATTCAGATTTGATTCGTATCGGCGAAGTAATTCGCATTCCGAATCCATCTTCCATCAGTCAGCACGCTGAATTCATTCACCATAATTATGAAGCTGGCAGGCAGTTCATCCATCAAGTCCAACGAGGTGACATGCTGGAGGAAATTGCCCAAATATACAACGTGTCAGTAGCGAAATTGCGCACTGCCAATTCGCTAAATTCTGATTCACTTCAAGTCGGCCAGAAACTCCGCATACCAATTCCTAACAGTATCGGTCAATTTGCAAGCACCCCAGACGCAGCCTACACCACCTTGACTACTGGGACAAGATTTGTTCACAAAGTAAAACTAGGTGAATCGCTATGGAGAATTGCACGGCTCTATCAGGTTAATGTGACCAATCTGTTGAATTGGAACGATATTGACGGTAGCACTTACATCCACCCAGGACAGAGTATCGTCGTTTATACCAACTAGATGACTGCGATGGAGGCCACCCTTCTCATCCAGTAAATTGTGCTCTGATAAGCAACAATTTCTTGCTTGATGAACGATAGATTACGCTTCCAGAAGGATATTTGCCGAATCCCCTCTCAAGTTTCTCAACAACACGTATTGGGGAATCATTCATTCTTCTTGATTGAGTGCTTTCATTTCATTGGCAGACAAGTCGATGTTACTATTGATGTCAAACTCAACTCCAAGTCGTCATTATCATTCCTTTGTACTACTACTTCCGCAAGCTGTTCTCATTCCTGATTTCTCGTCGTTTTTCTTGCAGCTGGAAAGTTTCCAACTAAAACGAACCCTTCAAGTTATTGATTCGTCTTGATTATTATGCTTTCATCAGTTGATGAATATTCCAGAGATCTTCCCAGGATTTTGATTTTTCAGAAGGTTTTCTAAGCAAATATGCTGGATGATAGGTAACGACTAGGTCTACCTCAGTATCCAGATATTTGAACGAATTTCCTCGTAGTCTGGCAAGCGGAAGTTCTGTATCTATCAGCAACTGAGCACTAACTCGACCGAGCGCAACGATCACTTTGGGCGAAATAATCTGAATTTGGCGCCGCAAATACTGTGAACATTCCTTGGCTTCTTGGGGGTGTGGATCACGATTTCTGGGGGGCCGACATTTCACCACATTGGAAATGTAAACGTCATTTCGATCATAGCCAAGTGCTGCAATCATTGACGTCAACAGATTGCCAGCCCTGCCGACGAAAGGAAGCCCCTGCTGATCTTCGTCAGCACCGGGAGCTTCTCCGATAAACATAAGATCAGCACTCTCCGACCCTGAACCGAATACTGTGTTGGTACGGGACTCGCTCAACTGACATTTCTGGCACTCAGCCACTACTGAGCGAAGTGCCGAAAGATTCATCTTGTCGATGTTGGAAGTTGAGTTCTCTCCTGTCGAGACATTCACACGCGTTTGCTCAACCACTACATCCGGGAATTCAGCCTGAATTGTAGAGCCAGAATTTCGGAGTTTCCAAATCTCCACACCCATCGCTTTCAGATACTCGTCCCCAGCCATAATGTTGACTCAGATCATCGAATCTTTCTGCGGATGCGCGCGTAGAGATGATTCAAGTCGGTTGATAGCATTGATATACGCCTTTACGGATGCAATCACAATATCGGTGTCCGCTCCATGTCCATTGACCACGCGGCCATTTTCTCTAAGCCGTACACTTACTTCTCCCTGTGCATCCGTTCCACTCGTAATGCTGTTTACGGAATACAGCTCAAGACTGGGATCCCCATCAATCAGGGATTTCACTGCCTGAAAACATGCATCAACAGGTCCATTGCCTACCGCAGACGAATTGACCAGATTTCCGTCAATTTTCAATGTAACTTCCGCAGTCGGCCTGACACCGGTTTGGGAGCAAACCTGAAGCCTGTCCAGTTCGATTTTCTCGTTGCCATGCTGCAGTCCCGATTCCGCAATCAAACCAATCAAGTCATCATCGAAAATTTCATGCTTTCTGTCGGCCAGTTCCTTGAAGTTTTTAAATGCTGATTTCAGATCCTCATCTGTTTCAAACTCAAATCCAAGCTCACCCACTCGCTGCTGGAATGCGTGGCGACCGGAATGTTTTCCCAGAACCATTCTATTCGTACTCCAACCCACGTCCTGGGCTCTCATGATCTCATATGTTTCCCTCATCTTGATCACGCCATCCTGGTGTATGCCAGATTCATGTGCAAACGCGTTTGCACCAACGATTGCCTTGTTGGGTTGTACCGGAAATCCAGTCACACTCGAAACGAGACGACTTGCGGGGACAATCTGAGTTGTGTCTATTGCAGTGTCGCAATCAAAAATGTCCTGCCTGGTTCTTACTGCCATCACGATTTCTTCAAGTGAAGCATTTCCAGCTCTTTCTCCGAGACCGTTAACAGTGCACTCCACCTGTCTTGCACCTCTCTGCACAGCTGCTAAAGAATTTGCAACTGCAACCCCTAGATCATTGTGACAATGCACTGAAAATATCACCTTGTCCGAATTCGGTATAGTCTCCATCAACCGCTCTATGAGGCTTCCGAACTGATCAGGCATGTTGTAGCCTACTGTATCTGGAATGTTGATGGTACGTGCACCGGCATTGATTGTCGCTTCGATGATCCTGCACAAGAAATCAAATTCTGACCGCCCAGCATCTTCTGGAGAAAATTCTACGTCATCGGAATGGTTTCTTGCTGTTCGTACAGCCCAAACTGCTCGTTCAAGCACTTGCTCCTCACTCATGCGAAGTTTCTCACGCATATGTATTGGAGAAGTGGCAATAAATGTATGAATGCGGCCGGATCGCGCCGGCTCTACTGCTTTTGCTGCTCTTTCCAGATCACCTTCGACAGCCCTTGCCAGGGCACAGACAGTGCTATCTGAAATCTCCCGCGCTACCTGTCTAACAGCTTCAAAGTCTCCTGGACTGGCGGCTGGAAAACCTGCCTCGATTACATCCACTCGCATTTTTTCGAGCAGCTTAGCAATCGCAAGTTTCTCTTCGGCATTCATGGACGCACCGGGGCTTTGTTCCCCGTCACGCAAAGTAGTATCAAAAATAATCAATCGATCAGACATTGGAAAGACCCAACAATATTAAATTCAAAATTCACAACACCACATCAAGTAGTGTTGCAGGTGAAGAAAAGAATTTTTAGGAAATATGTACTGCGCCTTGCTGGCGCAGCAGTAGCAGGAGAAAGCCTAGGGATGACTGCAAATCGATTGCAGCAGATATGTTGGATTTGATTTTCATTTCAAGGGGTTCTTATATATCAACTCGTATACTAATTCAATAGTAGATTTCACAGAAATTATTTTTTGTGGTGACTGTCGAAATGAATTGAATCGCTGGCAATCAGTTTTCTGGGTCGACTCGGTTTTCCAGTTTATCTTCCTTTGCAACGCGTTTAGATGGATTTTTTGCACGTTTACCCAACCAAATAAAAGGACCGCTCACAAGGTAAAGTAAACATAATGCAAACAGCACTCTTGGAGGATCAAATGAAATTAGAGCAATTCCGAATACCATTGCAATACTCGCGACAAAGGGAATTCGACCTTTGACGCCAATATTTTTAAAACTGAAGAAAGGAATTGCGCTAACCATGGTGAGTGCAAGAATTACCACGATCGCAGTCGTAATCTCTCGCATATAGGGCAATTGGGTATATTCTGTTGCAATAACAACCCACATCCATGTAACCAAAAAAGCTGCTGCCATCGGGCAAGGTAATCCCTGAAAATATCCTGGATTTGGAGCGGAGTGGGTATTAAATCGTGCGAGACGCAATGCGGCAGCAGATACATATAGAAAGGCACAAAGCCACCCCACTTTGCCAAGTGAGGAAAGCGTCCAATCGAACACCACCAGTGCCGGAGCAAGCCCAAAACAAATGACATCCGACAGACTGTCGTATTCTTTACCAAAATCACTCGAAGTATTCGTCAATCTTGCAACGCGGCCATCGAGCCCATCAAGCACCGTCGCAAGAAGTATTGCCACGGCTGCGACTTCAAATTTGCCTAGAGCCGCCTGAATGATTGAAAAGAATCCAAAAAACAGAGCACCTGTCGTCAATAGATTCGGAAGTACGTAGATTCCTCGACGTTTTCTTTGAACCCTTTGAACTTTGGAAATTTTCCTTTGATTCAGCTGCATAAATCAAACCTTTGGGCAGAATAACTCGAAAATTGGCAATTTCCGATCTAGCCTGAATTCTCTATTGAATCAAGAATACAGATATATTCTAGCATCAAGGGTAGCGAAGTGCTCTGATTGAATCACTTCGCACAAAAACGACTTGTTTGATTTTTAGGACTGCTGGTAATCTGAAAAACTGACGGATTTACAACTGATGCGACAAATTCATTCGATTCTCGACAGATTTCACGCTGTCAGGCCGATGATATCCGAACCACCTTTGACCTTGTCACCAACACTTACGAAAATTTTGTAATCGGCAGGTACGAATAGCTCCACCCGGGAGCCAAATCGTATGAAACCGTATCTCTGCCCTAACTCTACGCTTTCACCTTCCATGACGTAACACAAGATTCTTCGAGCAATGAGGCCGGCAATCTGGATGCAGGTCACCTCACGAGAATCACTGGTACGAATCACAAGTAAATTTCGTTCGTTTTCCTCCGATGACTTGTCAACCGCGGCGTTCAGAAATTTTCCTGACCGATATTCCTGCTTCAGAATGTTGCCTGCAACTGGAATTCGAGTCGCATGAACTGAAAACACGTTTAGGAATATTGCTATTCTTGTGGCTTCCGTTCCTGAGACAGGGTCCTTGGATTTACCAACTGCCACCACTTTTCCATCGGCTGGCGACACGATGATGTTGTTTGCAGATGGTATCTGTCGGACCGGATCGCGAAAGAACTGCAAAATGAACAATGCGAGAATCCAAAATGGAATTGCCCAGAATCCCCCAGCAAATATCTGAACAATAATCGCAATCAGTATTCCAGCGACTGTAAAGGAGCGCCCTTCGCGCGCAAGATGCATCGCTAGTTGATATCTCGGTCTACAAGCCTTCCGGCCGATATCCAAGGCATCATTCCACGTAACGAAGAACCCACTTCCTCAATCCCGCGACCAGCAGATGCTTTTCGCAACGAATTGAAGTTCTTACTGCCGCTCTTGCTCTCATTCATCCATTCCCGAGCAAATTCGCCGGATTGAATTTCAGAGAGAATCTTGCGCATTTCCGCACGGGTACGGTCGTCAACAATTCTAGGGCCGCGAGTCAGGTCGCCATATTCGGCTGTATTTGAAACAGAGTAGCGCATGTTCTCGATACCGCCTTCATAAATCAGGTCGACGATGAGTTTCAGTTCATGCAAACATTCAAAATAAGCCATTTCCGGCGCATAGCCAGCTTCGACAAGCGTGTCAAAGCCAGCCTCGACCAATGCAGTAGCTCCACCGCATAGGACTGTCTGTTCTCCGAAAAGATCCGTTTCCGTTTCTTCCCGAAAACTCGTTTCAATGATGCCCGCTCTTCCACCGCCGATTGCGGATGCGTAAGCCAAGGCTAAGTCACGCGAGCCGCCGGAAGCGTCCTGATGAATGGCAATAAGGCACGGAACGCCGCCGCCGTTAGAATAGGTGGAGCGCACCAAATGTCCAGGACCCTTTGGTGCAACCATAAACGTATCAATATCGTCTGCTGGTTGAATGAACTTGAAGTGGATATTAAACCCATGTGCAAAAGCAATCGCAGCTCCGGGTTTAAGATTCGGTACGATGTCAGATTCATATAGGGACGCCTGAAGTTCATCCGGCACCAGCATCATAATCACATCCGCGCTGGCAACGGCCTCATCGACGTCGGCAGTGGCAATTCCTGCCCGTTCGGCCTTGGCGCGTGAAGCTGAACCGGATCGGAGCCCGACAACAACGTCTACACCGCTATCCTGCAAATTGCCCGCATGTGCATGACCTTGGGAGCCGAACCCGATAACAGCAACAGTTTTGCTCTGAATGATTGAAAGGTCTGCATCACCATCGTAATAAACTTTCATATTGCGTTTTTCCTATGTAGTTTTATTGGTCTTTGAATTCTGAGCTGGTACGTTCAGCGCACTTTCACCTCTCGCAATTCCTGACACTCCGGAACGCACCAGTTCAAGTATGTCAGTTACACTTACTGCCTCGATAAAGGCATCCAGTTTGGAGCCTACGCCCGTCAACTCAATCGTATAAATTGATTCCGTGACATCAATAATTCGGCCGCGGAATATCTCGGCCAGACGTTTCACTTCGTCCCGAAGTTCTCCTGTCGCTTGAACTTTGATCAACATCAATTCGCGTTCAATATGAGCCCCTTCCGTAAGATCGAGCAATTTGACTACTTCAATCAGTTTATTGAGCTGCTTGGTAATTTGTTCAACTATATTGTCTGAACCAGTTGTAACGATAGTCATGCGAGACAGAGTCGGATCTTCTGTTGGTGCAACCGTCAATGTTTCGATGTTATAGCCCCGTGCTGAAAAAAGTCCTGCAACTCGTGATAGTGCACCAGGTTCATTCTCAAGAAGTATGGAAATAATATGGCGTTTTTCCACTTATGCAAGCTCCCTTTCCTGAGGCGCTTCCTCATCAGGCTTCGGACTCAGATGCATCTCATTGTGCCCAGCTCCTGCGGCAATCATGGGAAAAACATTCTCCGTCTGATCGGTGATGAAATCCATGAACACAAGATCCTTCTTTCTACTCATAGCTTCAATGAGTGCGCCTTCGACATCTTGTGGTTTTTCAACTTTTATTCCAATGTGGCCAAAACTCTCTGCAAGCGCAACGAAATCAGGAAGTGCATCCATGTAAGAGTGGGAATAGCGTTTATCGTAGAAAAACTCCTGCCACTGCCGGACCATTCCCATGTAGCGATTGTTTAGATTAATGATCTTGATCGGCAGGTCGTACTGCTTGCAAGTTGAAAGCTCCTGTATGCACATAATGATGCTGGCTTCGCCCGTTACGCAGACGACATCCGAATCTGGATAGGCTAGACTAACGCCCATAGCCGCGGGAAGTCCGAACCCCATCGTTCCGAGGCCGCCAGAGTTGACCCAGCGACGTGGTTTATCAAAACGATAATGCTGTGCCGCCCACATTTGGTGTTGGCCTACGTCCGAAGTGACAAATGCCTCTCCTTTGGTCACCTCGTACAACTTCTCAAGAACATATTGCGGTTTGATTTTATCGCTGTTCCGATCATAGTTGAAGCTATCTAAGCTTTGCCATGAATTAATCTGTTTCCACCAGGGCGCAATATCCTTTTCTTTGGATTTCACATCCAGTTTCTGGACTGCATTTACAAGGTCACCGAGAATTTGCTTTGCATCTCCGACAATCGGAATTTCAACTTTTACGTTCTTGCCAATGGATGCAGGATCAATGTCGACATGAATGATTTTTGCATACGGGCAAAATTTGGCTAAATCACCCGTAATCCGATCGTCGAATCGAGCACCAACTGCGAGCATCACATCGCAATCATGCATAGCCATATTGGCTTCATAACTACCATGCATTCCTAGCATTCCGATAAACAATGGATCAGTCGCAGGAAAGCAGCCAAGCCCCATGAGCGTATTGGTGCATGGATATTTCAGCAGCCACACAAGTTCGCGCAGTTGTTCCTCACCGCCTGCTGTCGTGACTCCGCCACCGCTATAAATGATCGGTCGCTTGGCTTCCAGTAATAATTTTGCTGCTTTCTTAATTTGTCCAGGATGACCTTTAACCGTCGGGTTGTAAGATCGCAATGACACAGTTCGCGGATAAATGTATTCCGTTTTTGCAGCGGTTACATCTTTGGGCACATCGATGACTACGGGGCCAGGGCGCCCGGTGTTTGCAATGTAGAAAGCCTGCTTGATTGTCGTCGCAAGATCACGAACATCTCGGACAAGAACATTGTGCTTCACGCAGGGTCGAGTAATTCCGATCGCATCGACTTCTTGAAACGCATCATCTCCGATCAATTTCGTGGGAACCTGCCCAGAGATGACCACCATCGGAATCGAATCCATATGTGCAGTTGCAATTCCGGTTACAGCATTCGTCAGGCCTGGCCCTGAGGTTACGAGCACTACACCTGGCTTGCCTGTTACTCGCGCGTAGCCGTCAGCGGCGTGAGAGGCACCCTGTTCGTGACGCACCAAAATATGCCGTACGTCGTCTTGTCTGTACAGAGCATCATATATGTGAAGAGCAGCGCCACCGGGATAGCCAAAAATGTATTTGACTCCCTCATCTCTCAGGCAGCGCACCAGAATTTCAGCACCCGTCAACTCCATCAGCGAATCCTCTTTTCAACTGGAGAACAACCCTGTCACAGGCAGGGTCGAATTAAACAAATAATTATAGTGTGAGTTTTACTTTACACAAACATTTACCTAGTTATCAAAAATCTTAAGCTGGAAACCAACACTTCTTCTGGCAGGGAGAAGTTCTCAGTGCAACGCATGCCAATTGGGGAATATTCTCGGATAATCTGTAATGACGATAAAATCGATACTCAAATTCCGGCAGGTAGCGTAGTACATAATTCGGCTCGAATGAATGATGACTGCCACTCGATGCTGTCTTAAGATTTTCAAGAACCATGTTCACCCAGTAAAACTCTAGCGGTGACGCCGATTACATTGTCACAGCCTCCCCGTGTTCAGGTGGCAGTTTTTGTCATGCCCGCAATGCGGACATTCGAATCCGTTTCCCCAGTGCCACTTGGATAATTTCAGTCCCGTAGGTAGCGATGATTCGTTCAGATTCTTACCTTTTTTCAAATTGTGTTTGAATTCTTATGGTCTTAATTATTCAATATAATCAATATGTTAACAAATATTTATTATGTTGAAAAACATACTTACCAATGGTGGCAATTTGGAGTTTTTATGTCGACTGGAATAGTGGAGAAGGATTTTTTGAAGATCAATTGGTTGGCAAAAAGGTCAAAATTGGAGACACCTTAGAACTGATGGTTGTTGAGCATGACCAACGCTGCAAAATCAACACGATTTACCCTCAAACCGCAGAGGTAAATTTTCAGATTTTGAGACATGTGAATAAACAACATGGTGGTTGTACGGGTGTTTGTGTAAGCGTGCTCAAGCAAGAAATGGTCAATCTTGGAGACGCCATCTCTATCTTGGATTTAGTCTCGCAACAATCCGATTTTCGAGTACAGAGGCGAATTAAAGCTGAAGCTAACAACAGCGATTTATTTGCGTTGGTAGAACTTGTCCACAGTGTCTTTTGCGACTTCCTGCAGAAAACGAACTGTTGCTTGGTCAATTGCACCGTAATAATCGTAAGAATTTCCAACAGGAGATTGATCATACAAGCTGGCAAATACAGTGGCTGCACCCAAATAGGTTCCAATCAACGCTGGATGAGACCCGTCATATGCCTTATGCAATTGAATATCGGGTCGGCGACGATAAGCTTCCTCGAATGCAAGTCCCACGGGAATGACCAAAGCGCCAACAGAATTACCCACTGAAATGTACAACTGTTCGACATCACGCATCATCCCATCACGCTGTTTCTCGTGGGGGTGTACATAAGCTGGAGTCATATACAGTGCGACTTCACCACCGGAATTTACAATGTAATCCGAGAATTGTTTTATAGAAGTTTCAAAAAGTCGGTGGGTTTCTTCTGACAGTGCCGCTGAACTGTGCCCCTGGAGAACCACAACCTGAAAGGGAACATCCACCCCAATTCGATCAGGTTCGAGATAACTTTTAACATCATGATGGACTAGTCTTACACCATTTATCGTTACCGATCTGTACTCTAGGTCCACTCCTTTATAAAGACCTGCAGCATCTACCATCCGACGCAAATGGTCGTGCAGACTATCGCCGTAATAAAGATAACTGTTGCCAACAAAGAGCAAACTTGATGGGTTGGAAACAGACAGTGATTTGATGGCGGGAGTCTCATTCGCCGCGACCACGCCTGATAGTGAAATAGCGAAAAAGACAACGAAGCACATAAGCCTGATTGTTTTTGCCTTTTGTATCCTAAGCATTTTCATCTGCTACTAAATTGATGGCTTCAGATTATGGTTTGATGCAAAATTGTACCATGTGTACGAAATTTCAGCAGTGTTAGCAAAAGTTTCAACAAACACTATCTCTTGTCTCTATCCCCTATAACACTACCAAGATTTACGGTAAGTTAAGTTTCACCTGAATTCATCCTTGGTGGGGGATATACGCTGTAGGCTTATTCAGTCATATTATTAGTTTGAAGGAATGAATTTCGACAAGGGATAGCCACTCAATGATGAAAAATGCATCATTCAAGTTGGAAATTCAGCATATTGAAGAATTAATTTCCTAAATACAGGGAATACCGTTGATTTCAGACCTGAATCGCCGTCAGCTCCGCAGGGCTGATAGCTTGAATGGCAGTGATCTGACGGCGGGAAGTCAGCCGGTATCGAGCACTACAACCGGTTTGACCAATGAACGCATCTGCTGTTGTCGTCAGCTGCGAACACGCCCGAGCGCCATGGCCATCATTACTGCGGCAACCAGTACCGCACGCGTTTTCATATATTTATGTCCGCGTATGTAGTGATGTTCAAATCGGTCACCCTGATCGAAGAGACTGAAAATCCGTTCCAGTGAACTACGCGCATTGTAACGCCTGCACCAACCCAATTTTGCATGCGGAGTGGGTGTGAAGATTCTGCGATTTTGTTCATTCAGTTTGACTCGCACCGTACTACCGCAATTCGAGGCCTTACTGCCGGAACTTGTATATCTGTTGAATTCACAAGACGATCAAGCTGACGCAATTGGATTTGGACTGAGTCAGTGCCCATTAGATTCCAGTTAAAATCGAATCTGGAGAGGTTGCAATTACTGGCAGATATGCCGGATGAGAATTGATAGATGTATGTTGATCATGAAACCGAACAGGTGCGAGATCTGTTGTCGGTAGGTACATTCACAGGCGGCCCTGCTCAAAAACAGTCATTGAAGACTTCGAAGGATTGTGGGGAGTGAAATGCAATCAATTGAACGGCGGTGAATCGAGGGTCGAGTCGACCCATTCGGCTATCTGTATACGAAGATTTTTCAAGAATACGTAGTTACAATTCAATTCAACAGGCAAACCTAGATCCAAGCAATTTTTGCAATATTAATTTAAAATGACAAACAAATGAATCAATTATCAACTCAAAACATATTAAATATGTATAATACAAAAACTGCATATAAACAAATTGTTATGGATGTTATTGACAAAATCAATAGTGAATGAATATAAAATGACAGTACAATATAAAATTCCAGAACATTGGATTAGATATGACCCTGTGGCAGTCATTGAAGAATTGACAAATGCAAAAGCATCGATTTTGTCAATTACAAACTTACCTTATCAACGATCTTGGGCAGAAACCCTCCAAGAATTGGAATTGAAAAGGGAAGTGGCCGGTACTTCTCGTATTGAGGGTGCTGAATTTACTGATCATGAGTTTGAAGAAGCAGTATCGAGTGACGTTGTTGGTGAGTATTTCAGTCGGTCACAACGACAGGCGAGAGCCGCAATCGGTACATATCGCTGGATAGCGGAATTACCGTCAGATGTGCCAATCGATGAGAATCTAATTAAAGATATACATAGAAGAATTGTCACTGGCTGTGACGACGACCACTGCCCGCCTGGTCAATTTCGTAAAGCTGGACAAAATGTCACTTTTGGTCGGCCACGGCATCGCGGTGTTGAAAGCGGATCTGATTGTGAAACCGCTGTGCGGTTACTTGTAAAGTCAGTGAACGGAGAATTCCAAGATCATGATGATTTAATCCAAGCGTTGGCATTACATTACCACATTGGAGCAATGCATCCTTTTCTGGATGGAAATGGCCGAACAGCGCGAGCAGTTGAGGCTCTTTTTCTTCAGCGCGCTCGATTGAAGGATTCACTTTTTATCGCAATGTCCAATTACTATTATGATGAAAAAGATGCTTATTTAGATTGCTTGAGTCAAACGAGGCTGAACAACCATGACCTCACTTCGTTTATTAAATTTGGCCTTCACGGAATCGCGCTACAGTGTGAGAGATTAGTCCAACAAATCCGTATTCACCTTCAGAAAAGCCTTTTTCGTGACGTTATGGGACAGATGTATGGTCGATTGCGTTCTAAGCGAAAGCGTGCTTTAGCGTTTCGGCAGTGTGAAATTCTCAACAAATTGCTCGATCGAGATCAAGCAATCGAATATTTGGAGTTATATGAGATATTGATAATGCAATACGCTGGCTTGAAAAATCCATTGAGTGCTTATGTCCGCGACTTAAACCATCTCTCGGGCTTGAGAGCAATTGTTGTTCGACAAAATGAAAGTGAAGGACCAGAGTTCAAAAAATACTTTGTTAAGGTGCGCGTGGAGTGGGCAACTGAAATTACTGAAACCGAATTTTTCCGGCAAATCAATCAGTTGCCTCAAGCGAAAACTAGGCTAATCACCGCAATGTAAATCGACTTGGTAATTCAACTGAATTAGCACATAGGGGCAGCGATAACTCACCAAAAATAGAGCAAGGACGAACCATATAAGAATTTTAGTGAATAAAGATTGATACTGTATCAAGTACAAGATTTACATGCCCGATTCTAAATGTTGTAAACAGTTGATTACGATTCAATTTGTTAATATTAAGAATTCATGGAGGAATCACTGTCCGGTTCATCGTCACCACTATTTCCCCATCGTTGCTCCAGTAAGCTCATGACGACATCTGCACAAATTCCGCAGTTTGAAGAAACACCCAATTTCATTCGTAATTCCTCGAAAGTACAAACACCCTCGACGATGGCGTTTTTGATCTGATGATCGGAAATATTGTTGCAGACACAAACAATCACAGTAACAAAATAATAGTGCAGGATGAATTTATAATTTCATAAATAACTTGGCATTACGATTCTACGATCGTTGCAAAATGGGTACAGTAACCAACTGTTGCAGTAAAATTCGGTCAAAATCTAGTCGAATCTAGCATAAAGGTTAAAAAATTGAAAGGCGATGCGAAAATAATTCAATCTCTAAATTTGAATCTTAAATTGGAGATAACTGCGATCAATCAGTTGTTTTTGCATTCTCGCATATCAAAGAATTGGGGATTGAACAATTTAGCCAATTTTAATTACAAAGCATCGCTCGTGGCCATGAATACGGCCGATTCCCTGATCGCTCGAATTTTGTTTCTTCAAGGTCTTCCCAATTTACAGGATATTGGCAAAATTCTCATCGGTGAAACTGTCGAAGAAATGATTAGTTGTGATCTGATGACTATGATTGCGTTGAGACAGCAATATCTTGACTCAATAGCACTTTGTGAAAGCCAGACAGATTTTGAAAGCAGATTCTTGATAATGCCTGCGCTTGATTCAACAGAAGAACACATCGACTGGCTGGAATCCCAGCAGTGGCTGATTGAATCTATGGGAATAGAAAATTACACACAAGCACAAATCGAGGATGAAACTCAGTGAAAGGTGACAAAGAAATTCTTAAGTATCTACAAGCTTTACTCAACTACGAACTCGCAGCTAGAGATCAATACCTCGCGCATTCTCGTAAGTATCAAGATTGGGGGCTGACGAAACTTCATGCACAAATGGACCATGAAATGCAGGAGGAACAGCAGCATATCGATGCCATCATGAACAGGATGCTGTTTCTTGAGGGAAACCCAGATTTCACTCAACGCGAAAATCCTGTGGTAGGAGACGATGTTGAGACTATGTTGCGAAACGATCTCGAAGCTGAAGTCGATGTAGCCCAACTGCTCCGAAACACGATGCATATGTGTGAAGAAAAGAACGACTATGATACCCGGGACATTCTGCAGGTGCTGCTGCACGATACCGAGATGGACCACATCTACTGGCTGGAACAGCAACTCGGTCTAATCGAGAAAATTGGATTACCGAATTACCTTCAGAATCAGATGTAAACGAAATCAAGCTTTTCGCCAGGTTGTCGACCCATCCGGGCGATCTTCAATTTCTACACCCATGCTGGCAAGTTCTTCGCGAATTCTGTCTGCGCTCTGCCACTGACACTCGCGTCTTTCCTGCGCACGCTGGCTCACATTTGTCGATCAGCTTTCGGAATCGGTAGCGTTACATTACACGCTTAACTCCCCTTGTCCATCATCGCTGCTCTACATCTCTAACACTTCGAACGGTGTTACCGATAAACATAACTTGGTTTTGAAAAACAACACAATGAACTGAAATAATCAGAATGCGATATTTGCACCAAGCATAATAATATCTGATTGAGCAGAGTTGTCGCTATGTGATCTGTCATTGATAACCTTTGCCGATGTACCAACTCCTTCCGTATGGCCGCCGCTGATAAAGTTCAGAGGAGCATAGCCCTTGGTATGGATGTATTCAGAGAACAGTTTTACGTTAGGCTGGATAAACCATGCTGAACCTAAGACAAGTTGATCCTGTCGATCCCAAGGAGCACCAACTGGACCAGCTTTAAAGCGGCTGAATTCAGCAGATAAATCTACCGGAATATCGTTGAAGTGGTATCGGTATTTAGTACCAATGTCGAAACTGGTCACTTTGCTGGCGGCGAATTGCGGAATCTCGGAGTTGAAAGTTCCGGGCCAGTCATCCGAAGTCTGGGCAAACTCTCCCTTGACCGTAAGATTACCGCGGACAAGTCTTCCGTAAATATCGAAAGCTGGATTGTTTTCTTTGCAGGGTTTGAAGTGACTGATTGGGTAGTCTTGGCAATAGGCTGATCCGCGTTGGAACGAACCACCCAAAAGAAACGTACCGCCTGAATCCAGTTCCCAAGTGTAGTTTGCATCTACGGCAAAGTTATTCAGTTTGCTCGGGGTAGCGGTTTTGTGTACCGAGG
>JAKZRU010000082.1:0-13798 GCA_047517965.1 Gammaproteobacteria bacterium
GACGCTGCTGGGAAAGGCGGAGTTATCAAGCGAATTACACAGCATTTGAGTTCCAGGATTTGTCGGGTCGCTGCATTGCCCGCACCGACGGAACGCGAGAAGACACAGTGGTACTTCCAGCGGTATTGCGCCCATCTCCCAGCTGCAGGTGAAATTGTACTGTTCGATCGAAGTTGGTACAACCGAGCTGGCGTTGAGCACGTAATGGGATTTTGTACAGAGGAGGACTATCGCGAATTCATGCGTACTTGTCCCGAATTTGAACGAATGCTGGTGAGATCAGGAATTAATTTAATCAAGTATTGGTTTTCAGTTGCTGACGAAGAGCAGGAAAAGCGGTTTCAGAGCCGTTTGCTTGAACCGCACAAGCGTTGGAAACTTTCGCCGATGGACCTTGAATCGCGGACTCGGTGGTTGGAATATTCGAAGGCGAAGGATCAAATGTTCGCACACACCGATATCAAACAAGCTCCTTGGTATGTAGTCAATGCAGATGATAAACGGCATGCGCGACTCAATTGTATTCGTCATTTTCTAAGCATGATTCCGTACGAAGATCTAACGCCAGAACCGATAGTATTGCCGGAGCGAAAGGAAGGTGTAGGTTATGTTCGGCCACCAATGTCCGATCAAACGTTCGTTCCACAATACTACCCAGGAGATGATGATTCTTGAATAGGCAAAAGAGACCATTGTTCTAGACGCAGACTGCCTCAGGGGTAAATGAACACCGAAAAAGCCGCCATGCAGATGTCACCGAAGGAACATTGCGTTTCGGGACCGGTGCGGGGGTCTGGAATCTGTTGAAACACCCCCCGTAAATGGTCGGGTAGTGAATTGACCATGCGTTTCATGGTCGGGGGTGTATATCAGGTTTGGCTTTAAAGTACAAGTATTTATAATCATTTACTTGCATGCGATTCAAACTATGTCTGCGTAAAATATCTCCAAAATGAGAATTGTTGGACAATCAGTTTTTGCACAAAAATCGAATGCACAATATTGTATAAGTATCTTTCTAAAATTCTGCAATCTACATGAATAACTATAAGAACAATCACGGATGTGTTGAATTATCAGTAGACGCATGATTGCACGGGAACTCCAAAAAACGCTGACCTTTATTGGAGAAGCCATCAAAAATCAAAACTAAACTGGAGTTGAGCAATGATTCCTTATCACTACATACTGAATGCTTGGTACGTCGCTGGATTCTCGGATGAGTTCAAAACGAATCAGTTAAAAGGTCATAAAATCTGTGACCAACCCATTCTCACCTGGCGCACTGAGGATGGAAAAGTAGTTGCCTTTGACAATCGCTGCATGCACAAACGGATGCCGTTGTCAGAAGGGAAAATCATATCTGACGGAACTCTTGAGTGCGCCTATCACGGACTTTGTTACGATTCCAGAGGAAAATGCGTTGCCGTACCTTCCCATCCCGACGGCAATATTCCAGCGCAGCTACAGCTGAAATCTTATCCGATCCGAGAGCAGGAAGGCTTGGTGTGGATTTGGCCGGGAGAGCCTGAGAAATCCTCACATGTCAGCCCGCCACCGACACCTGAAATTTCATCCGGAGAATGGGAATCGATTCATTCGGACCCAATGCACGTCAAAGCGAATTATCTGCTGTTGATTGAAAACCTGATGGATATTTCGCACTTCTACCCATTGCACGACGGCAATATTGGCGATATTGACAACAGCCGTATTCCGGTGAAACTCGTCGAAGGAGAGGAGAACGGCAACAGGTTCGTCAAGACGATTCGAGAAATCTCCGGGTATAAACAGCCACCATTTCTGGAAGACTGGTTCAACTACGACATTGTAGACCGCGAACACACTCACTGCATGACCAGCCCCGGCTTTACGCGGGTGGAGATGCGTGTAGCCCCTCCCGGTCAACTTGGGAATTCTGACATGATTCGAGGCTATACCCTTTTTCACACACACACACCGATCGACGATACTCACCATATCTGGCGCTGGTGTGTCAATTGCAAGTCGCAGCACATGTCCAAAGGCGATCCAAACATTTCTACCGCCAAGCGCGTGGCCGAAATGTTTCCTGAAGTCGTAGCACAAGATTTGTGGGCACTGGAAAAACAGCAGGAAATGTTCGACTTCGAAGACAATGGGTACTTTGAGGTGTTTCTGAAACCGGACAAAGCTCTGAGGCGAATTCGCCAACTGTTTTCGCGGATGCAACAGAGCGAACAGGCGGAAATTCAACAGAAAAAGCAAGCCAAGGGAAAATTCCGACAGATCGCCTGACAACGCTGATAAAGGCATTGCTCCAGCAGTTCGGAATTCATTAACAATAACTGTTTATTTCCGCCAGCGAATACCGTTTTATGTCTGCATTACTGCCCGCTCTCAATCGCATCGCCGATGCGATTGATTCCATTAATCGAAAGATTGGGCACGCGGTTTCGTGGCTTGCACTTTCCATGGCGATTGTTACATTCTCAGTGGCAACGCTGCGCTATGGATTCAGCATAGGATGGGTCTGGTTTCAGGAAACCTATGTGTGGATGCATGGGACCATCATTATGGTTGCCATGGCATACACACTGATGACTGGCGGGCACGTGCGCGTAGACATCATTTACCGCGCAGCCAGCGTTCGCTATAAGGCTTTGGTTGATATTTTTGGAACCCTATTCCTGTTGCTGCCATCTTTATACGTAATCGGCAAATATACGATTCCGTACGTTCTGCTTTCGTGGGAGCGGTTGGAAGTTTCCCGCGAAGCCGGTGGAATGCCGGGATTGTTTTTATTCAAAACCACAATGTTGCTGTTCTTCACTCTGCTTTTCCTGCAAGCCGTCGCAATTCTCATTCGTAGTTCCCAAGCGTTAATCAGTGGCGAATCTGCAACACAGCCTGAAGAAAATTTCGACGAGGTGAGCGATGGATAACGGTCAAGTACTCAGCATGGTGATGCTGGTCACGGTATGCGGTGCAATGCTGGCCGGCTATCAGGTGGCGTTTACACTGGCCGGTGTCGGAGTGCTGTTTGCTTTTCTCGGACAGTCGATGGGCGCTTTCGACATGCTCTTTTACAATGCCCTGCCCTCTCGTTTTTTCGGCGTCATGACTAACGAAATTCTGGTTGCAGTGCCGTTGTTTGTTTTTATGGGCGTCATGCTTGAAAAGTCCAAAATCGCCGAAGAATTGTTGACGACCATGGGACAGTGCTTTGGTGCGGTGCGTGGAGGGCTTGGAATTTCTGTCACTTTGGTGGGGATGCTGCTCGCAGCGACCACCGGAATCGTGGGAGCTACCGTCGTGACGATGGGATTGCTGAGCCTGCCGACAATGCTTCATGCACGCTATGACCCCAAACTCGCCTGTGGAACCATCTGTGCTGCAGGGACTCTGGGGCAAATCATTCCACCATCTATTGTACTGGTTTTGTTGGGAGATGTTCTGTCGGGAATCTATAGCGAAGCCCAGCTGGCCATGGGAAATTTTATCATTCAGCCTTTTTCGGTTATCGACCTGTTCGCCGGAGCGGTCCTGCCTGGACTGGTGCTTGTTGTTCTTTATATTTTGTGGCAACTCACAGTCGCAGCCTATCGTCCGAATGCATCCCCGGCTTACTATGATTCGAACATGGATCGAAGTTACCTCTTTCAGCAGATCGTGAAAGTTCTGATTCCTCCCTTGTTTCTGATTCTGGCAGTTCTTGGATCCATTCTAGGGGGTCTGGCAACTCCAACCGAAGCCGCATCATTTGGTGCTGTCGGTGCCATGCTGCTTGCTGCCACACGCAGGATGATCAACTGGAAGATTCTTGGTGAGGTAGTTCGTAGTACGACTCGCATCTCTTGCATGGTTTTCGGAATTCTAATCGGCGCGTCCATATTTTCACTCACCTTTCGAGGACTTGGTGGCGATGAAGTCGTTGAAGAGTTCTTGTTTTCACTACCCGGCGGGTCAGCTACTGCACTGGTATTCGTAATGGTGCTGATTTTCCTGCTTGGTTTCATTCTCGAGTTCATCGAGATTGTCTTCATTGTCGTACCGATAATTGCCCCTGCACTGCTCAAAGCGGACGTCAACCCCGTATGGCTTGGCATCATGATCGCTTTGAACCTTCAAACAAGTTTCATGACACCACCGTTTGGATGGGCGCTCTTTTACCTGCGTGGAGTGGCACCCTCAAGAATCAAGACAAGCCAAATCTATCGGGGAGTCATTCCATTTGTTGTTCTGCAACTCGTTGCACTTGGCATTGTTGCCTATTTCCCAGGTCTTGCAACCTGGCTACCCAAAGCGATATTCGGTTAGCTGTTCTTGCTACTACATCCTTTCTGAGTCCATCGCAGCAGCAATTACGCGAGTGATTGGTGCGAATTTCTGGAATTCAGAGCATTTATCGAATTCTCTGCCATCGATTTATTGAAAATATATTTGATTCTTCATTCCAATTGTATGTATATATTAAATATACGAACAGGGATGTTGTGTATTCAGGCAAATTATCTTAATCGTCATTTGCCGATGTAAGATTGCCAAAATTGTTGGCATTAGAGAATTAAATTGGAGATAGATATGAAAAGAAGAGATTTTCTCAAGAAATCAGGCGCAGCTGCAGCAGGTGTGGCCTCTGCTGCACTTGCCGCTCCTGCGATCTCGCAAGACCGCAAACAGTGGCGCTTAATTACGACTTGGCCTAAAAATCTGCCGGGTTTGGGCACGGGTGCTCAGTATTTTGCGGATCAGGTTACCGCTTGCAGCGATGGTCGACTGGAAGTAAAACTTTACGCTTCAGGCGAAGTTGTTCCAGCTTTTGAGTCCATTGACGCTGTGAGTGCCGGTACCGTTGAAATGGGTCACGGCGCCCCATATTACTGGAAAGGAAAGTCAATCGCCTCTCAGTTGGTGAGCAACTTTCCGTTCGGATTGACTGCTCAGGAATACAACGCCTGGTATCAGTACGGCGGAGGTGCGCAACTGTGCGACGAGCTGTATCAGAACGAACTTGGCTGTCGATTCATTCTGTGTGGTAACACCGGCGTTCAGCATCCGGGCTACAGCAGCAAAGAACTCAACACGCTTGAAGATTTCCAGGGCTTGAAAATGCGTATGCCAGGCATTGGTGGTGCCGCCATGTCTGCTGTGGGAGCCATAGTTATCAATTTGCCTGGCAGTGAAGTCGCACAAGCATTTGCCTCCGGCACAGTAGACTGGGTTGAATGGAACAATCCATATGGAGAGGCCTCAATGGGTTTTCACCGATATGGCAAGTACTATTACACTCCAGGATTCCATGAGCCCAATACTTCACTGGACCTGTTTATCAATCCGACTGCTTGGGATAGCTTGTCTAGTGACCTGCAGGCGATAGTCAGGCAATGTGCATACTCTACCACGCACAATATTCTGGCAGAATTCACTGCGTATTCGGCACCTCAGTTGCAGCATCTGGTTCAGAACGAGGGGGTAATCATCAAGGTTATACCGGATGAAGCCTTGATCAAAATTGGCAACGCAGTCGGCGAAATAATTGCTGATCAGGTTGCAAATGACGCCTCTAGCGCGAAAATTTTCGCCAATATGTCAAAGTTCCGCAACGAGCAAATTGCTTATAGCGATACTACGGAAGGAGAATTTCTGCGAGCCCGAAGCTTGCCTTACAGTTTCCCGTCCTAGTACACAATCGTCCTGCTCCGGCACAATTTAAAACGATTGTGCCGGAGCTTGATTCTCTCAGAACACATTGAGTCTATGCAAACCGAAAATTCAGATAGGCTCGGAAGTCGTGCATATTCCACGAATGGAGTCGAGCTTCCGCTTTCAGGTGTAAAAGTTATCGAAATCTGCCAAATTGCGGCAGGACCCTTCTGTGGAATGCTGTTGGGAGACCTCGGCGCTGATGTAATCAAGATCGAACCTCCGAACGGCGATGCCATGCGGCAATGGCCACCCATCACGGGAGGATTTAGCGAGAACTTTGCTTCCGTCAACCGAAACAAGCGTGCCATCGCACTGGATCTGAAATCTCCAGAACATCTCCAAACAGCTTTAGAGCTCGTTCGACGAGCAGATGTTCTGCTTGAAAACAATCGTCCCGGCGTAATGGATCGCCTCGGACTCGGATACGAGTCGGTTTCAGTAATCTGTCCAGAATTGATTTACTGTTCTATATCAGCCTTCGGCCAAACAGGTCCGCGTTCTCAGGAAGGAGCGTTTGACGTGACCATGCAAGCAATTTCAGGAATTATGAGCGTCACTGGCGAAGAAGGAGAACCTCCGGTGAAGTGTGGAGTGCCGCTCAGCGATTTTGCAACTGGGCTGTATGCAGCATTTCATATATCGGCAGCGCTGTATGAGCGCCAGTCCACTGGCAAAGGTGTTCACATCGATGCTTCCATGCTTGGCTCCAGTCTGGGAATTGCACCTTTGCAGGTGAGCGAATATTTCGGTACAGGGAAAAATCCGCAACGATTGGGATCACGCCATCCTAGAAATGCCCCTTACCAGGCATTCAAAGCATCGGATGGCTATTTTGTTATGGCAGCCGGCAATCAACGATTGTTTGAAATCGTATGTAACGTAGTTGAACGCCCGAATCTGGTTGACGACCCACGATTTACAAGTACTGCCAGTCGAGCCGAAAATCAAAGTGAACTGGCACAAATTCTGGAGCAGGAATTTGCTGCCAATTCTGCAGATTACTGGTACCAGCGCTTCAGAGACGCTGGAGTACCAACCGCTCCAATTAATCAATATGGCGATGTCTTAGGTGATGTCCAGGTTGAAGATCAAGGATGGGTGCAGCAGCTTGAGTTGCCTGGCGGTTCAATCACGAAAACATTTGCCCATCCGATATTGCATGCAGGGCGAGACCTGCCAATCCGTCGTCCACCGCCAGATATCAATGAGCACGAAAAAGAAATTCGAGCTGAAATTGAGCCTGCTTCAGTAGAACTGGAGTAATTCACAATCTCCATCCATTCTCGACTGCCTGTACTGCTCTCCACCCGAAAAGACCTGCTTTGGGCAACTGGAACAACAGATGTTGGACAATGCCATGTCGCTTACTGAATCAGAGTTAAAAGGCCTGGCAACTAAGATCAAGGACTGGGGGCAGGAACTCGGATTTCAGCAAGTAGGAATTGCCGACACGGAGTTGACGCACGCCGAAAATTTTCTAAATGACTGGCTGATGCAAGGGATGCATGGCGACATGCAGTATATGGAGCGCCATGGCACAAAGAGAACGCGTCCCGCCGAACTGATACCCGGTACGCTTCGAATAATCTCTGTTCGCATGGATTACTTTCCGCCAAGTTCAAGAAATATTGCAGATATCCTTGAAGATTCCACTCTCGCGTTTGTTTCTCGCTACGCAACCGGACGAGACTATCACAAGCTGATTCGAAAACGTCTTGAAAAACTAGCGCACAAAGTGCAGAGTGAAATAGGCCAGTTCAACTACAGGGCATTCACCGACAGTGCACCAGTCATGGAGAAGCCTTTGGCTCAGAAAGCCGGTTTAGGCTGGATCGGGAAACACTCCAATCTACTGAACCGACGTGCTGGCTCCTGGTTCTTTCTGGGAGAACTGTATACCGACCTGCCGCTTCCGGCAGACTCTCCAGAAACAGACCACTGCGGAAATTGCACATCTTGTATATCCGCCTGCCCCACTGATGCAATTGTTGCACCTTATGTAGTTGATGCACGCAAATGCATTTCGTATTGGACAATTGAATACAGAGGGTCCATTCCCCTAGAATTCCGACCCTTAATCGGCAATCGAATTTTCGGATGTGACGACTGTCAAATGGTATGCCCTTGGAATCGATTTGCAAGCAATACGGAAGAGCTTGGTTTTCGCGTGAGAAATCGACTGGATTCGATCAAGTTAAGCGAAATATTTGGTTGGACCGAAGAGGAATTTCTACACAACACTGAAGGCTCTGCAATCCGACGGCTGAGCTATGAACTTTGGATCAGAAATATTGCTATCGCATTAGGCAATGCAGATTCAACTCCAGACGTGATTGATGCACTCAAGTCTCGACAGAATGACTCTTCAGAATTGGTCCGCGAGCATGTTGATTGGGCGCTTGATCAGCATGCTTGACGATTTTTCTGAAAAATACCCTGCCGATGCAGTTTAAATTTCAGATTCACGGTATCCAGATTGTGTAAACTTGAACCGTTCAACTAAAAGTAAAATAATAACATTACAGATCTTCTGTCATTCAAATGGTTACAAGCAACGTAGCCAATTGGGAATTAGAGACGATCGGATTAGAAATGAATATATATATAGCTCCAATAAACGGGAAATTACAATGATCAAAAAAATTGTCACAGCTGTTGCAGTCGGTTTACTGCTTATTACAGCAAACGCACACTCGGCAACGGTTAAGCTTGGATTCGTTACGACTCTCAGTACACCTGCCGCGGTAATCGGGAATGATATGAGAGATGCGGTAGAACTCGCATTGGAACATATCGACCACAAAATGGGTCCGGCTGACGTTGAAGTCGTTTACGCCGATGACGAATTTAACCCACAAAAGGGGAAACAAGCCACAGAGCGCGTGCTTTCACAAGATAAAGTTGATTTGGTCTTCGGCTATATTTGGTCGCATGTACTTCTTGCGTCTGCTTCAACGGTACTGGATGCTGGAAAGATCCTGATCAGCGCAAATGCTGGCCCCTCGCCTCTTGCCGGTAAAGGATGCCATAAAAACTTTTTCAATATCTCCTGGCAGAATGACCAGACACCAATGGCGATGGGAGAAGTTCTGAATCAGCGAGGTGTCAAGACTCTCTATGTCATCGCACCGCTTTATGCTGCCGGGAAAAACATGGTAACCGGCGTCAAAAGAACCTTCAAAGGCGAAATCGTCGGTGAGGACATGACAAAATGGCCAGACCAGATTGACTGGGCGGCAGAGCTGTCAAAAGTCAAGGCTGCCAATCCGGATGGCGTGTTTATTTTCTATCCAGGTAAGCATGGACCAGCATTCATCAAACAGTATGAGCAATCCGGTCTCGCAGGTAAAATTGATTTATATACAGTGTTTACCATCGATTCGATCAGCTTACCGAGATTCCAAGCTGCAGCAATGGATGGCGTACTAGGTACAACCATGACTCAATTCTGGGCACCAGATTTGGATAATTCAGCGAATAACAAATTTGTAGAAGGATTCAAGGCGAAATATGGAAAGTATCCAAGTTTCTATGCGGCTCAGAGTTACGACGCAGTTATGTTCATCAAGAGCGCGGTTGAAGCGGTTGACGGCGACATCAGCAATACCGATGGCATGCGTGCAGCCCTGGAGAAAGCGAACTATGATTCAGTTCGAGGAAATTTCAGCATGGGACCGAATCACTTTCCGATCCAGAACTTCTATAGTCGTGAAGTCATTCAAGATGCAGACGGCGTTTGGACAACTTCAGTTCGTGAAACTGTATTAACTATGCATCAGGACGTTTATGCAGGTGAGTGCAGTATGTAATCAGCCGATTCCCGGCAATTACACTGTCTCATGTAAATTAAATATTGAACTGTTGAATTACCCATAAACAACAGTTCGAGCAATATGCAATTCTGCAAGGCTTGTCTTCCAAGCCTTGCAGTTTGTGTTGTACGATTGCACAGTACGAACAATGGATCAAACTGCACCAATCCTTCCCGTATTTGCAATGATCATCATGTTTTGCCAAAAACAAATATCGAGTAGACCAAATTGGAATGGGCGCTTCTAGTCGAACAGATTCTTAATGGAATCCAATTTGGCGTTCTGCTGTTTCTCCTCGCTGCAGGGCTGACACTGACGTTCGGAATCATGGATCTGGTGAATCTCGCACACGGGTCCATGTACATGCTAGGGGCATTTTTCGGGGCAACCATCTTTCTGTGGACCGGCTCATTCATCGCTGCACTACTGCTTGCAGTGCCAATCGTTGCAGGCATCGGAATTCTAACTGAGGTTACAACACTCAGAACTCTGTATCAGCGCCACCATCTCGATCAAGTGCTTGCAACTTTCGGGCTCATACTGTTTTTCAACCAACTTGTACAGATTGTCTGGCCGCTGGATGGCCTGACAGTACCCTTTCCGAAATACCTGTCATCAACGGTACCACTCATTCTCGGTATCGAATATTCTGTATATAGACTGATGATCATCGGGGCGGGCATTGTTGTAGCAGTGGGCATGTGGATGCTGATTACTAAAACTAAACTGGGGATGCTGATTCGTGCGGGGGCATCCGACTCGGAAATGATCTATGCCCTCGGCACCAATATTCGACTTCTGTTTACACTGGTATTCGGTTTGGGTACTGCACTTGGAGCACTCGCTGGCGTGCTGATGGCACCGATTCTGGGTGCCAACTCCGGGATGGGTGAACAAATCATCATCGTTGCATTCGTGGTGATCGTCATCGGTGGAATTGGCTCGGTGCGCGGCAGTTTGATTGCAGCCTTGATCACCGGGTTGATTGACACGCTTGGGCGTTCATACCTGGACGCCATACTGGCACTTTTCGTGCCGTCTACAGCCGCTGAAGCGGCAGCCCCAGCAATCTCTTCTATGCTGATTTACATCTTCATGGCTTGTATCCTCTTCTTCAAACCAAAAGGGTTATTTGGTGCACAAACAAGCTAATGACACTCGAAACCTTATGATTAATCTGAACAGCCTGTCCTCACGACGCAGAGTGCTTGGTGCGCTGGTAATCGGCGCCTGTGCTATCGTGCCTTTGGCCGCCACCGTATTCGAAGAGCCATACTATATCAATCTGTTTGCACGACTGATGATCTGGGCAATTGCGGCGATCAGCTTGAACCTGATTCTAGGCTACGGTGGAATGATCAGTTTCGGTCATGCGCTCTATCTCGGTATTGGTGCATACGTAGTTGGAATTTGCGCTTATTACGGCATCAATAGTGCATTCATACAGATTTCCACGGCTATCGGCGCCGCTGTTCTTGTATCACTCATATTTGGCGGAATCAGCCTGCGTACGCGCGGCGTGTATTTCATCATGATTACGATGGCACTTACACAGATGGTTTATTATCTTGCCATCAGCATAGAAAAATTTGGCAGCGATGATGGTTTGATCATTTACGACCGAAGTGACTTTGGTACCGATCTGCTTAATCTCGATAATCCGTTTCATCGATATTATTTGATATTCGCGGTAATGATCGCCTGCCTGTATTTTTCGCATCGACTCATTCAGTCTCGATTCGGCTATGTAATTCGAGGAGCAAAATCCAATGAAACTCGGATGGAAGTACTCGGTTTTTCAACGTTTCGATATCGACTAGTTTGCTTCATCATTGCTGGTGTGATGTGTACTCTGGCAGGGGTGCTGAGCGCGAATGTCGAAAAATTTGTCAGCCCGGATGTAATGCATTGGACGCGTTCAGGAGAGTTGATATTCATGGTTGTTCTGGGTGGCATGGCCAGCATTCTGGGCCCGCTTACGGGTGCACTAGTTTTTTGGCTGTTGTCGGAAGTGCTGTCCAGAATGACTGAGCACTGGCACATTATTTTTGGGCCATTTCTTATACTCGTAGTTCTTCTCTCGCCCAGAGGAATTGACGGTTTGCTTGCTCTGAAGAGATCCTCAAGTGAATAACACTCTGCTCTGCATTCGAAACTTAAACAAGCACTTCGGTGGAGTCACCGCTTCGGACAATGTAAATCTGGAGATTCAAGCCGGCGAAATCCATGCTTTGATCGGACCGAACGGCGCAGGCAAGACTACACTGATTTCATTGATTTCAGGTATCCTGCAGTGTGATTCAGGAGAGATTGAGTTTGACGGCAACCCAATTACAAAATTGAACGCACCATCACGATCGTTGATGGGACTCGCTCGCTCATTTCAGGTAACGTCGATTTTGAAAGAATTCACATGTCAGGAAAACGTTGCACTTGCTGTTCAGGCTCACTACGGACATAGCTTCAATCTTTGGCGTCCGGTATCTGCCGAGAGCGAAATTCAGAATCGTGCGATCAGCGTTCTACAGTCGGTCGGAATGGAAAATCACCTTGGTACAATTGCTGGCCAACTTGCTCATGGCGAACAACGTCACCTTGAGATCGCAATTGCATTGGCGATGGACCCGAAACTACTCGTCCTTGATGAACCTCTAGCCGGAATGGGAAGATCAGATTCGTCCCAGATGGTGAAATTCCTTCAGAGCTTGAAAGACCGCTATACCATTCTGCTCGTTGAACATGACATGGATGCAGTTTTTGCACTTGCAGACCGAATCTCCGTCATGGTCTATGGGCGAGTCATCGCAAGTGGCAGCCCTGATGAAGTGCGAAATGACGATTTTGTGCGTAGTGCTTACCTAGGACTAGACGATTAGTTTATGTTGTCTGTTCGCGAAATAGATTCCTTTTACGGGACCACTCAAGCGTTGTTTGGAATGAGCATTGAAGTCAATGAGGGAGAAATCATTACACTCCTCGGACGAAACGGCATGGGCAAAACAACAACCATTCGATCGATTATGGGGCTGATCAAACCGCGTGCTGGCAACATTTGGTTTCAGGGTCAGAACATTACAGATTGGCCAGCGTTTCGAATTGCCAATGCCGGTCTTGGACTCGCACCTGAAGGGAGGCATATTTTCCCGAACTTGACTGTGATGGAAAATCTGGTTGCGACATCAAAAAACAAAAACCAATTTTCCGACCCTTGGACCGTAGAGAAAGTGCTTGTGCTGTTTCCTGGCTTGGAATCTCGCCTCAAAATAAAGGGCAATCGAATATCAGGCGGTGAACAGCAGATGCTGTCGATCGGGAGAGCGTTGATGACGAATCCCAAGCTGCTACTGTTGGATGAAGCAACGGAAGGGCTTTCTCCGTTGTTAAGAAAACAAATCTGGAACAGCATCACCCAGTTGAAAGACAATAATCAGTCCATACTGTTAATTGACAAAAATCTTGAATCTTTGATGAAAATCGGTGACAGACACTATATTGTGGAAAAGGGGCATGCTGTCTGGTCAGGCAGTTCTAGTGATCTGGCATCCAGCGATGAACTGCAACAAAAATATATCGGCCTGTAGTTAGTCGTCCGCTACAGCACCCCATCCCGTCCCATTTTGTCGAGCCGGCGTCTAGCGGAAAATGCAGACCGACTGGCAGGAAACCTGTCAATTACTTCCATCAGGTAATTTTTCGCTTCTTCGTAATTTTGCTGATCATAGTAAATGTATCCAATCTTCAACATCGCTTCAGCCGCTCGTTGATTTTCTGGAAATTCCCTGATTACGCGTTCAAATACCGGCAATGCCGAATCATACTTCTGAGTGACATAGTTCGCTTCGGCAATCCAGTACAAGGCGTCGTCCACAAGTTCGCTGTTCGGATAAGTATCAATCAACATTTGAAATTCAATAATTGAATCTTCATACCTGCCCTGTCGAAGCGCACGGAAAGCATTGTCATAAACTTCGCGTACGATTTGGGGGTTCACATCCGATGCAGGAAGTTCGACTGCCACCGGTTCTACGCCATCAGTGGCATCTGGAGAATCTTCGGCAGCGGAAGCCGGCTGTGTACCGGAACCTGACTGAGGTATGGATGAGGTTGAATCTAACGTATTATCACGGCGTTCGAATTTGCGAAGTCTCTGATCCAAGTCATCATAAAGCTGGTTTTGCCTCTGTTTGGACTTATCAAGTTCAAACTCGAGAATTTCCACTCTGTCTCTCAAGGTGCCAATTTCATCAGACATTTCCTGTACCTGCGCAAGCATCAGAGCAGATGGTGCTAAGGCAACA
>JAKZRU010000083.1:0-30652 GCA_047517965.1 Gammaproteobacteria bacterium
GTCGCTGCAAGTGAGTCCCGCGGCACTTGTCGTTGACGAACTTGGATTGCAGGGTGCTGCAGCAGTTCATGTCGAAGCCGGCGGCGCAACAGGAGCGGCTGCGCTCCGTGAAGGTTTTGTACAGATTTGTTCAGGGGTGACAGACAACGTTCTGGTAGTCGGTTTTGACCAGACCGCGAGCAGACTATCTCGTTCTGGAGTCCAAAAAGTTTACAGCCTTTCATTTGATGCGGATATAGAAGGCTGGATGGGCGTCAGCACAGCGAATCTTTATGCGCTTTCTTTCAGAATGTACTGCGATCGATTCAACGCAAATTCACGGCAGGCAGCCCTGGTTTCCGTTAAAAATCATGGCAATGCCACAAAAAACAAATTTGCACATAAACCGATGAATATCACGATACAGGATGTGTTTGATTCCGCATTGGTGAGCGACCCTTACCGTCTTCTGGACTGTTCTATGATTAGCGACGGAGCAGCAGCAGTCGTACTGTCGAGAATCACTCATCGAACAAGCAAAAAGAGTTTCGTACGGATATCAGGATCTGGTTGCAGCAGTGATCATGTACGACTGGGAGACCGACCGGAGCCCCATCGATTTATGGCAAAATTCCGTGCTGCGCAGCAGGCCTATTCGATGGCTGGAATCACGAATCCGGAAAAAGAAGTTGACATCGCAGAAGTCTACGATGCTTTCAGCGGAGCGGAACTTCAAAGCATTGACGCTCTTGGGTTTTGCCAAGAAGGACAGGCCGGTACTGCGATGGAAAATGGTAATTTTGAAATTGGAGGGAGACTGCCGGTTAATCTGTCTGGCGGGCTGATTGGACAGGGTGGTGCACCCGGTGCGACTGGTATCGCACAAGCGGTCGCCATGTATCGGTTGCTAAGCGGAAATTACGAGCCCGAACTTCAGCCTGCAACAAAACCTCAGCGCGGAGTCATTGATGCTCACTCAGGAATCTGCACGGTCAGCGTCGTTCATGTACTTGAAAGAGTTGAATCAGACTGATTGACAATACCTCCATCTACCCGCTCTTAGATCAATCTCAGAACGAATTTGTCTGATTCGACTTTTGGAACGAGTAGATCACAATCTACTAGTCAAATTTTGGTGGTTCGCGCATCGGCCCGCGTGGAGGCGTTTCAAGCTCTGCTCCACCCCGACGCGCAACACGGGCACGAATAGCGCTCACCAAATTGTTCTCAGGCGCAGAATGTTGGGATAGTACCGTATGCAATATTTGCCGAACTTCCTCTTCCATTGAGTGCCCATGTTGGGCCGCTCGGACACGCAGGCGTTGTTTCAACTCGTCATCAAGATTTCGTACAGTGATACTAGCCATAAAATTACTCAGATTGATTGGATACATGGATAAATTATATCATCATTGTAATCAATGATATCATTGATTTCGTATTCCACAGATTACACTTCTATCAAACTGAATCCACATTGCTCCGAAAAGGTGACCATTCATCAGAACCGTGGTTCTTTCCTCTGATTGTCCTGATCGCACCGAGTTTCTACGAGATCAAATTGATTTCAATTCAGACCTCTGAACAGTTCGTTCTTAATTGCACACAAACATCTGCTCGCCACCTGGTACTTCCTCCGCCATCGTTTGCTGTTTCTATGCTAGGCTAGAAAATTTACCGAGATTAAAATGGTAGCTTGAACCAACATCAGTCCAGTTTCAAACGTACGGATTCACATTTTTCGAAAAATTTCCTTGAACAAGCAAAAATTTTGAATATGGTATTGAAGTTGTTCGAACGACTCACATCAAGAAAATCAATTACACCGCACCAACTGAAATCTTTATGCAATCTCTTTCACTCCTGACTTCCCAGGACCCAAATCCAGTAGAAATAATTCCTGCCACTACACCATCCCCAGTTCTACTGGTTTGCGACCATGCAGGTGATCGAATTCCTCTGAATTTATTGGAGCATTCTCTTTCGCCTGAAGACATGGCAAGACATATCGCGGTAGACGTCAACGCGGAATTGGTTGCACGTGTTATTGCGGCCGAGATGAACTCGACCTTGATTATCCAACGTTATTCACGTCTTGTAGTTGACGTCAATCGCCCCGAAAGCTCCTCTGAACTCATGCCGAAGATTAGCGATGGAACACTCATTCCATTCAATCAGAACATCAGTGCCAGTGAACGAAAAGCCCGGATGGATCAGATCTATTTCCCCTATCACAACCGGATTCACGAATTGCTGGACGAAAGAAACAATTCCCCCTCGGCACTGGTCGCAATCCACAGTTTTACTCCCCGACTCAGTAACGGAGACTGCCGAGACTGGCACATAGACCTGATGTCACGAACCTCTATGGATTTTGTACACAGTCTGCAAAACAAAATTCAAACTGCACTTCCTGACTTGAATGTTGGAATAAGCCAAGTTTTCCAGATGCATGACAAGCGCGATTACACCTTGCCCCATCATGGAGAATCGAGAAACATACCGAATGCGTCAATTGAAATCAGGAATGACATGCTTGCAGCTAAAGAAGACATTGACGGTTGGGGGAAATTACTTGCTGCCTGCCTGTTGGCTGCACTTCCCAACGACATTCAAGCTGCGGTCAATCAAAACACCTGTGTAGCGTGATCGATGAACGACCCTGTATTTTCACCGCTGACTCAGAGCACGAATCTATTTCTTGACACTTCTGGTACCCGATACCGAATCGGTATTCCTTTGCATGCCAATATTGCTGCGGATACAGTCGGACGATTCGCACGCAATGAGAAAGCGAATCATCTGGCACTTATCCATGAAAATAGCGACGGATCAGTCGAGCGATACACTTTCGCAGAATTGGACGAACTTGCCTGTCGATTTGCCGTTTTTCTCAACGAAATTGGCGTCAAGGGAGGAGAATCTGTGGCAATCCACACCGCTCAGAGTCCGCAGACTGCGATTGCACATATGGCAATATACAAAATCGGCGCTGTCGCACTGACGTTGTCCCACCTTTATGGACCCGATGCCATCGCTCATGTCATCAATGATTCAAGGACCAAGGTGATCGTTACGAATTCCGACTACTGGGAAAAACTACGAATCCGATGCAGCAGCCTGGGTTCACTTGAACACCGCATCGTACATGGAAGTTGTAAATCCGGAGAAATTAATTTTGAAGATTGCCTGACACGCTCAGCCGAGAATTTTGATCCTGTGATCACTGCTACAGAAGATCCCGCTTTATTGATGTATACCTCGGGGTCTACAGGCATGCCGAAAGGGCTGATTCACTCTCACCGTATCATCCATGCCTATTTGCCCACATTGACCCTGGTATACAACCTGGAACTCAACTACCCCAATGCAGTGTTTTGGAGCCCGGCGGATTGGGCCTGGGTAGGCGGATTGCTGGACCTGGTTCTTCCTGCCTGGCAACATGGCCAAACCGTTGTTTCAACCAATCAGCGATTTTCGGCCGAATGGGCATTTGAATTCATGCAGCGGCACGGCGTAACGCATTCATTCATGACGCCTACCGCTCTCAAACGACTTGCTGAAATTCCAAATCCAAGAAAAACATGGAATTTGTCCATGCGTGTAATCTGTACCGGAGGAGAGAGTCTGCCGGGCGATGTGGTTCGATGGGCACAAGAAGATTTCGGAATCGTGTGTAACGAGTTCTACGGTCTGACAGAGTTTAATCACATGGTTGGATGTTGCAAGGCGCTGTATCCAACGATTCCCGGTTCAATGGGGAGAGCATTTCCGGGACGGAAAGTCGCCATCATTGACGAAAATGGCGCCGAACAGCCCGACGGGGTTACCGGAGAGATTGCTTCCTGGAAACCCGATGATCCCAGTCTGTTTCTCGGCTACTGGGGGAGCCCAGGCGTTCCTGAAAAAATGAGACTGGGAAACTGGCTGAAATCGGGAGATCTCGGAGTAAAAGACGAAAACGGCTATTTCTGGTATCACGGTCGCAATGATGATCTGATCAAGAGCGCAGGCTATCGTATTGGACCGAATGAAGTGGAGGACGCACTGGTCTCACATCCCGATGTCGCCGAAGCGGCGGTGGTGGGAAAGTCTGACAAGGAACGCGGCTCAATCGTCATGGCCTACGTGCGTTTGATGAAGGGTGTAGCCAAGGACGATAATACGCGAGAACAGCTTCAGCAATTCGTCAAGGACAACCTGGCTGTATACAAATACCCAAGAGAGATTGAATTTGTGGATTCTTTCCCGCTGACCAGTTCCGGAAAGATCAGACGTAATGTTCTTCGCAAACGCGCCTCCAAGAATTCTGACAAATAACGGCTACTACACTATAGAAACGCGCTGTCTGATATATTCCAGAGTGATTGAATTTGTGGACTCATTTCCATTGAACAGTACTGGAAAAATCAGGCGCAACTCTTTGCGTCAGCGTGCGGCACAGAACTTGAACTAACTATGATCGCGAAATCAACAAATCCCATGCTGGTTCTATTTGTTGCTCAGAGACTCACCGGAGCATTGCTTGCTGCACTGCTTCTTGTTCATCTGGGCACAATCATTTTCGCCGTTCAAGGCGAACTGACGGTAGCGGAAATTGTTGGCCGAGTTCAGGGCAATACGTTCTGGATAATTTTCTATGGTGTATTTATCGCAGCAGCGATTGTTCATTCGATGATCGGACTCCGAAATGTTCTGACAGAGATGTCGAATATCCACCGGCGAATCATCGACTTGACTGTTCTGCTGTATGTGGTTTTGAGTATCTTTCTCGGATTTGAAGCGCTGCAGGCAATCTGGTGACTCGATTGAATAATTCACGAATACACGGTAGCTATCTGGCTTTCGCAATTCACAGAATTTCGGGATTGTGCCTCGCGCTGTTTCTGCCCGTTCATCTATATTTCATTTCCTTGCTGCTCAGGGACCCGGAAAGACTTGACGTCTTCCTGGACTGGACTTCCATACCCGCAGTCAAGTTGCTGGAAAGCCTGCTAATCATATTGGCTGGCGCTCACCTTTCAGGAGGCATTCGCATTATTGTCTATGAATGGATCTCTGAAAGCGCCAGTCATACTCTCTGGATATCCGTCGTAGCCGCATTTTCGATTGTTTGCGGCGTGCTATTTCTGACCAGCGCTTCGATATGAAATCCACTGTTCAGTCCGTACTTCTTGAAAAAATTCAAGCCGATGTCTTGATACTCGGAAGCGGGGGCGCGGGATTGCTTGCAGCCATACACGCTCATGATGGAAACCCATCTTTGAAAGTTACTGTCGCATCAAAAGGACTGGTTGGTAAATCAGGCTGTACACGCATGGTTCAGGGTGGATACAACGTCGCCCTGAGCGAAGGAGATTCCGTAGAAGCACATTTTCGAGACACGATTGAAGGAGGCAAGTGGATCAATGATCAAGAACTTGCCTGGACGCTTGTTTCCATGGCACCGCAACGGGTCATGGAGTTGGAAAACCGTCATGGATGCTTCTTTGATCGAAACAGTGACGGAACCATTCACCAGAAAGCATTCGCCGGCCAGACTTTCGATCGCACTGTACACAAGGGCGACTTGACCGGAATTGAAATCATGAATCGGCTGACGGAACAAGTACGTGTCCGACAGATTCAATTGCTGGAAGAACATCGGGCAGTCGAACTGATCCCGAATGAAGATCAAAGCCGAATCTCCGCAGTGCTGTTGATCGACATTCGTAGCGGAGAGATTCGGCTTATTCAGGCCAAGGCAGTTGTAATCGCAACTGGAGCCGGGCCCACCATGTACAAGTTTCACACACCATCGGCCGACAAATCCTGCGACGGTCTGGCACTGGCACTTCGATTTGGACTTAAGTTGCGAGACATGGAAATGGTTCAGTTTCACCCCACCGGACTGCTTGCAGGCACTGGAACCCGAATCACCGGCACCATCATTGAAGAAGGATTACGAGGTGCCGGAGGCTATCTGTTGGACCGCGATGGCAATCGATTCATGTTGGATTACGATTCGAGAGGGGAACGCGCCACTCGCGATATTGTCAGCAGAGCCATGTTCGAACAAATGAGGTCCGGTGCGACTGGCCCCAATGGAGGGGTGTTCATCTGTATGAATCACCTTGACGCAAACTCGGTTCGTAAACAGTTCAAGGGCATGGTGAAACGGTGTGCCGATATTGGGTTCGACCTCGTTTCTGAAGAGGTTGAAGTCACTCCGACTGCCCACTATATGATGGGCGGCATCGAGATTGATCTGAGGTGCGCCACTTCGATTCCTGGAGTATTTGCAGCGGGTGAAGATACCGGCGGGGTACATGGCGCCAATCGCCTTGGTGGCAACGGCGTTGGAAACTCCACAGTATTCGGTGGAATCGCAGGGGATACGGTCGCCAATTCGTCATCTGCCAATGGCCAATTCGTAGACCCGGATGAACAGGCAATTCAGATAGCTATGAGCCGGGTTTGTCAACCTTTGGAAAGGGCTAATGGGAATTTGAATGAAGTTCGAGAATCGCTCTACGAAACCATGTGGGAACACGCAGGAATTCTTCGGTCAACCCAAAGTCTGAAAATGGCGGCGGCCGAACTTGCAAAACTCGACGATCAACTTGCAAATACAGGGGTAGATGCAAAATCTCTTGCCTTCAATATGAGTTGGCACGACTATCTCAATCTACAGAATCAAATATTAGTCAGCCAGGCGATTGTTACTGCGGCAATAACCAGAACCGATTCTCGAGGCGCCCACTATCTGACTGATAACCCCAACACCGGATCACTGATTAATTCACGATTTACCCAAGTATTTTTGCTAGATAATGAAATGAATGCAGAAACTGCTGCCGTTCAGTTCACCCGACTAAGTCCGGCAACAAGTCAAGATTGAAGCTTCGAGGTAGAAACCAGCATGATTTCCGAATCAACGATTCAAAGCGCGGCTCTCGAAATTACTCGAAGAGCGGCCATTAGAATACCAGACGACTATCGCAGTGGAGTTCGAGACATCCGAGGAAAGGAGCAGAGTTCTCTCAGTTGCTTCGTGCTGGATACGATGATGGATAACTGGGACGCGGCGGTTGAAGATCAGCGTCCCATGTGTGCAGATACCGGCCTCCCGAGATACTACATAAAATTTGGCAACGAAGCATCCATTGAAGGCGGATTCGTGGCCGTTGAAAGAGCGTTGAGGCGCGCGACGGCGGAAGCGACTGTCACCATTCCACTGCGGCCGAATCGAGTTCATCCGCTGACTCGCAAGGACTACAACAATAACGTCGGAGCGCGTGCACCGGAAATCGAGTATTCCGTAGAACCGGATGCAGACTGGCTGGATATCACCACTGTCCACAAAGGCGGATTGTTCGGCACTGACTATCGCATGCTGTTTCCTGGAGACGGATGGGACGGCATCAAGAAAATGTTTCTGGACACAATGATTCAATTTGGGCGACGTGGACTGGCCTGCCAGCCAGCGATCGTCGGAGTCGGCATCGGCGGCAGCAAGGACACCAGCATGGTGCTCGGAAAACAGGCAGCGTGTCTCAGAATCGTGGGAGATCGTCATCCGGACCCTGCAATTGCGCAACTCGAAGAAGAATTGAAAGAGCTGGGAAACAAGATCGGCATGGGGCCCATGGGATTCGTCGGCAGTTCAATGGTGGTGGACTGTCACATCGAGATCGCCCATACCCATACCGGAGGCATGCCTGTCAGCATTCATAGCTTCTGCCTGTCTTCAAGACGATCAGTGGTTCGGGTTTTTGATGATGACAGAATGGAATTTAGAACCGATCCGATGTGGTTTACACCCTATCATCGAAGAGAAGAAGTGGAATGAGTGATCCACAGCAAAAAACCGTCAGTTTGCAATCACCGGCTACGGCTTCCGACCTGGCATCGCTGAGCATCGGAGATATCGTATTCATCGACGGTGTCGTCTATACCGGGCGTGAAGGCGTATATCAGCGCATTCTGGATGAAGGCCAAAATCCACCCTTTGATCTTGCCGCAGTGTCCAACATCAATTTTCACTGTTCTCCAGCTGCCTCGGTTAAAGCGGATGGTTCATATAACGTCGGAGCAGTGACTGCCACCGCAAGTTTTCGTTTCTCCAAGTGGATGGAGAAGTGGTTTGAACTTTCGGATTGTAAGGTAGTTATCGGCAAGGGCGGAATGCCCCAAACCGACTATCTACGGTATTTTGTTCCGCGTGGGGCGGTTTACCTCACCACAGTTGGTTATGGAACCGGCGCTCTTTTAGGGCGTGGAATTAAACGCGTGATCGATGCGCACTGGATTGAAGAATTGGGAATTGCACAGGCAATGTGGGTTCTGGAAGTCTGCAAATTCGGGCCCTTTCTGGTTGAAAGCGACATTCGCGGCAACAGCCTGTTTGAAAAATCCAAAGTAGAAATCGATAAAAATATCGATTCGCTTTATGAAGGACTGAAAACTCCCGCGCTTCGCCGTTATGGTGAGACGATCGATCGCACCGATGAGGTAATCTGACGGTAATCGATACGGCTCACCAAATGCCGGAATTCTCCATGGATGCCCACGGTTCCTGCGGCGGTAGTGCATCTCCTTTTTGAAGAATTTCAACCGAAACTTGATCTGGCGACCTTACGAACGCCATTTTGCCGTCTCGTGGCGGTCGATTAATGGTGACTCCGCCATCCGCCAATCGCCTGCATGTTGCGTAAATGTCGTTCACTTCGTATGCGAGGTGGCCAAAATTCCGCCCGCACGGATAGGGTTCGGGCTCCCAATTGTAGGTCAGCTCCACCTGCGCATCCTCGTCGCCTTCTGCCGCGAGAAAAATTAACGTAAATCTGGCGGCCTCGTATTCATCTCGCCGCAATTCTTTCAAGCCTAGATTATCGACATAGAATTTTAACGATTCGTCGATATCAGTGATTCGCACCATTGTATGCAGGTATTTCATGACTACTTCTCCTTAGGTTATGTCTATTCGATAATTGAGCGCGCTATGGTTTTTCACCTCTTGCGAGTCTGGCATTCACATCGGCGATGACACCCAACAGCTCCGGGTACTCGTTTATCACATAATGTGCACCGCTTTTTTCCAGAATTTCTCTTGTCTTGCCTAGCCTGCGGGAAATTTCTTCCTCAGAAACTGATTCAGCTTCTTCCAAACTGTTAATGTTCATGTAGTTGCTGTAGCGCGCGATGCCAACCGTCCAACAGCCAGCCTCCAGCCCTTCTCCAACACCACTGATCGTGTCGTCAACCTTAATCACGGATTGAATTGGGTGAACATCCAGTAAATCAAGATTTCGGTAAACCATGAATGGTTTTGGTCGTGCACCATGGACAACTTCGTCTCCCGCTACGGTAGCGTCTGGATGGAAACCCTGTTCTTTAGCGTCTGCCTCCAGAATATCAACCATGCTTCGAACAAAGCCCGTAGTACTGCCAATCTTGATACCATCGGCCTTAATTTTCTCAGTAGTTTCTGCAACACCAGGCAACAAAGTTGTATACCGTCTGAGACAGCCCAACTGCATCGGCACAAAATCGCTGAACATGTTGTCCACGTCATCTTGTGTTGGAAAATCATCTTTCACTTTTCGCCATCGTTCTCGTATCTCAGGCTCTTGTGTCAGGGCTGCGATGTGGAGGTCTTTCCGTAGCCCCATCGGTCCACGAGCTTCCTCCATGGATATCTCTACACCGTGCTTTTTAAATACATCCACGAATACGACTGCCGGCGCAATGACATAGGCATCTGCAACAGTACCGCTCCAATCAAGAATCAGAGCTTTTACATTTCCGCGATAGGTTCTTGTATAAATAAATTCAGATTGCATTGTTCTCCTCGTTCACAGTCCGAAATCGCCTCATCTTTACCGTACGCAGTGGCTAGCCTTGGAACACCAAATAAAAAAGAGCAAATTCTGGAACAGAATTTTTTGCTCCAACTTGGGTACGGATTCTAAAAAACGGCGAGTTTATCAGCCGTTTAAGCAAATAGCTAATTATGATAAATTTTCGATTCCACTGCAACAGAATTTTTGCAGATGGAATTTCAATTGTGAAATCACTGTCAATTAACTTTCGGAAATAATTTTTAAATTATTATTACAATAGTATTCGTGCGGGGTTCCATAATTGCGGAAACATCGTCAGTGCATTTGGCAACGTCGTCAGTGCATTTAATTTCAGTTTTAGTCCGCACTGCATTGGTTTGATGATTCTGGATTCGATCAGTGTCGACGAATCAAAATTGTATAAATTTTTTTAAAGGAGAACATGATGATCATGACTCAAGTACTTTGTAGATTACTAAAAGTTGTAACGCTGATAACACTTTCGTTGTTTATTACGGTTACCGCCTACGCTAAGGACGAGTTGATCGTGTATACGGCTATTGAGGCCGATGAACTAGCAATGTTCGAAGCAGAATTTGAAGCCGACAATCCCGAAATTGATCTGCAATGGGGAGCTCGAGATTCAACAGGAATTATTACCGCTAAATTGCTGGCAGAAAAAGACAATCCTCAGGCGGATATCGTTTGGGGGCTCGCCGCCACAAGCTTGGTGTTTCTGTCGAACGAAGGTTATTTTGAAGGCTATGCTCCCAAAGGATTGGAGAATCTAGACGCCAAATTTGTCGACCCGACTATGGACCCGCCCTTATGGGTTGGTCAGCGTGCATGGATTGCATCGGTCTGTTTCAATACGATTGAAGCAGAAAAACATGGTCTTCCCATGCCGGCTTCCTGGAAGGATTTAACCGATCCTGTGTATCAGGGACATGTTGTCATGCCGAATCCAAATTCATCCGGAACCGGATTTCTTGATGTCTCTAGCTGGTTGCAGATTTGGGGCGAAGAAGGCGGCTGGGCGTTTATGGACGGGTTGCACGAAAACATCGCATGGTACACTCACTCCGGTTCGAAGCCTTGTAAGCAGGCGGCCGCCGGTGAAATTCCTGTTGGCATTTCTTTCGCCTATCGAGGCGCAAAGCTCAAAAATGACGGTGCGCCAGTGGAAGTTATCGCTCCATCAGAAGGAGTTGGCTGGGAAGTCGAAGCCTTTGGTATCGTGAAGGGCACCAAAAACTTGGCAGCTGCACAAGCGCTTGCTGATTGGTCAGTCACCCGAAAAGCCAATGAAATTTACAACCGCGAATATGCTGTGGTTGCAATGCCAGGTATTGCGCAAGAAGTCAAAAACTTCCCGCCGAACATCCTTGACAGGATGATCACCAACGACTTCGCCTGGGCAGCAGCGAACCGACAGAGAATTCTGGCAGAGTGGCAAAAACGATACGGCGCCAAATCGGAACCAAAATCGTAATTGGAGCCACTCCAAGCATTCGAGTACTCGAATACTTAAATCTGTTCAAGTAATATCCGGGAGTTGTGATGAAGCGCATCTCCCGGATTTTTATATGACCTGACGGCAGTTTCGATATGTCGAGCGATCAACCCTATCTCCAAGTTCGCAACTTGATAAAGCGGTTTGGTATTTTTGAAGCTCTCACAAATATCAGCCTTGATGTCAATCAGAGCGAATTCATCTGCCTGCTGGGACCTTCTGGTTGCGGAAAAACAACCGTACTGCGTTGCATTGCAGGTTTAGAAACACCGACCTCGGGCGAAATTATTCAGAATGGTGTAGACGTCGCTCCGTTTCCCCCTGATAAGCGGGATTTTGGTATTGTGTTTCAGTCCTACGCCCTTTTCCCAAACCTGACGGTCGATGAAAATCTCGGTTTCGGACTCAAAAACCGAAAACTCTCCAAAGCGGAAATATCCGAACGCATTGCCAAATTGACCCAAACGGTAGGGCTTGAAGGACAAGGAAGCAAATATCCAGGACAGTTATCAGGTGGACAACAGCAACGCGTCGCGCTGGCCAGAGCTCTGGCAACCTCCCCCAGTCTGCTTCTACTGGACGAACCACTGTCCGCACTTGACGCCAAGGTTCGACAACATCTGCGAAGAGAAATTTTGGATCTTCAGCGCAAGATTGGCATCACCACCATTCTGGTCACGCATGATCAGGAAGAAGCACTTACGATGGGAGATCGTATTGTGGTCATGGACCATGGGGTAATCGCCCAAATCGGTACTCCGCACGAAATTTACAGTTTTCCGAAAACACCTTTTGTCGCTGACTTTATCGGAGAGATGAATTTTCTGCACAGCACCGTTGCAGATGGCAATGAGGTCGTAGTCAACCAGCTTAGATTCAAATTCAGACAGTCAAGCAATTCCATAGCGAGCGGGGATCGCGTATTCCTGTGCATTCGTCCAGAAGACGTTGTTCTGCGCAGCAACAAAGAGCACGCTATCGACTCGAACTTCGCCATTGCAGTAGTACTGGACACAGAATTTCTAGGCTCATTCTATCGAGTGCGCCTTGCTTTTAAGGATGCTGACAATACGGAATTCGTAGCCGAGCTTCCCCCTGGAGACATGCGCTCGTTGAGTCTCGAAAAAGGTCTCGCACTGCAGGTGAATTTCCCGATTGATCGACTACACATTTACCCGCGCTGAAAACAAGGACTCCTGATCATGGCATTCGCGGCAATCGAATCAACGATCAAAAGAGGTTACAGTCGCGATGACCGGTATCAGGGTGCCATATTGCTGGTGCTCACTGCATTCATCGTAGCGGCAGTCTTCCTCCCACTATTTACAATTTTCCAGAAGAGCGTACAAAACAAAGACGGTGATTTCATCGGGCTTGCGAATTACGTTGAATACTTCAAGACTCCGACACTTGTTGACTCCATTTTGAACACGCTGTTTGTCGGTGTCGTTACGACCGTAATCGTCATTTCGCTGGCATTTGTATTTGCGTACGCGTTGACTCGAAGCTGCATGCCTCTGAAAGGCCTGTTTCGGTCCATTGCGCTCGTTCCACTGCTCGCTCCATCGCTGTTACCCGCAATTGCGCTGATCTACATGTTCGGCAATCAGGGATTTATGAAGTGGGCCATGTTCGGTTATGAAATCAGGGGGCCGATCGGCATTGTCATCTCCCTTGCTTTTTGGATTTTTCCGCATGCAGTGTTGCTACTAACTACTGCGCTGTCTACCGCGGATGGACGGCTGTATGAAGCAGCGAAGGTATTGCGAACCAGCAATATTCGGACATTTTTCAAGATCACGCTTCCCGCTGCAAAATACGGGGTGATGAGTGCCTGTTTCGTAGCGTTCATTTATACGATCACGGACTTCGGTGCCTGCAAGGTGATCGGCGGTTGGTTCAATGTCCTTTCGCTGGACATCTACAAGCAGGTCATTGGACAGCAGAATTTTCAGCTCGGCGCAGTCGTCAGCGTCATGATGCTGCTTCCCGTAGTGATTACGTTCGCTGCGCAACAACGGGTACAACGAAGACAGACCGCCCAAATTACTCCTGGTTCGGTGCCGTATTCTCCGAAGCCTAATGCGCGATTTGATTTGCTGATGCTGATCTACTGCGCAGTCGTAGGATTCATCCTGATTGGCATTCTGGGGACGGCAGCGTATGCATCGTTTGTTACTTTCTGGCCTTACAACCTGAACCTTTCCCTGAAAAACTATCAGTTCAATATAATGGACGGAGGCAGCTGGCTTGCTTACCGCAACAGTGTTGTGATGTCTACATACACTGCCTTCATCGGCACTGCGGTAATTTTCTGCGGCGCCTATTTCATTGAAAAATCTCGACGTTATACAGGAATTCGAACAACTCTTAATTTCTTCACAATGGTTCCTCTTGCGACGCCGGGCATGGTGCTTGGACTTGCATACCTGTTTTTCTTCAATGCTCCTTCAAATCCGCTGAATTTTGCCTATAAGACGATGTTCATTCTGGTACTCGCGAATATCGTGCACTATTACACGGTTCCGCATCTCACTGCTACGACTGCCCTGAAACAACTCGATGTCGAATTTGAATCGGTGTCAGCATCGCTGAAAGTGCCGTTCTACCAGACTTTCTGGAGTGTCACACTGCCAATCTGCCTGCCAGCAATTATCAATATCTGGATGTATTTGTTTGTCACCGCAATCACAACTGTGTCGGCAATTGTGTTTCTTTACGGACACAATACGATGATCGCAGCAGTCGCTGTACTGAACATGGACGATGCCGGCGACATTGCACCCGCAGCCGCTATGGGGATGATGATTGTCTACACTGCTGCTGGCGTGCGAGTGCTGCACTGGATTGTTTCAAATTTCGTCGAAAAGCGAACTCAAAAGTGGAGATTAGGCAAAGATTTTGGAATGTAAGGACAGGTAACCCTGGACATTTGCATTTAATCGAGTTGACAGAACGGAACAAGAAAGCGTCAAACCAATTTGGCAATGGAAGAATTTGCTCTAGGGGATATACCAGTTGTCTTCCGACACCTTCAACGTCCATCCCAAAATAGGAACTTCTTTTAAAGGCTATGTTATAGAACAAGCCATTGATGCACTAATTTCTATTTGATTGCAGCACTCAAATCAAGAGTTGGATACAACCTCTAATCTTGAAAGTGAATCAAACCCTCAGACGCTGATTTAGCGGATCATAAGGTGCATCCACCAATACCGTTGCCGTTCTTCGAACCCCTAAAATCGGAATCTCAAATGTCTTCCCTGCGTCGGAAAACTGAGGCTCAACGTAAACATACGCCAGACTCATGTTGGTCCGATGACCAAATGCGCCACTGCACACAATTCCCATGGGACGGTCGCCATCCAGAGCTGGCTCATTTCCCATACAGTCCGCATCATTCGCGTCTACGGATACCAGTACAAGTTTCGTTGAAATCCCCTCAGCTTTTCTTTTGAGAACGGAATCGCAACCGATGAACTCACTGTCATAGTCGACAAACCTTTCGATGTCCGCTTCAACCGGCGTTATTTCTGTAGTCAACTCGCTGCCCCAGCCCTTGTAACCTTTTTCAAGCCTCATGCAGTTGACTGCATACGATCCAAACCAGCCAAGTCCGAACTCTTCGCCCACCGCTTCAATCTGAGCACACAATTCGCCCATGACCGCCAACGGGTGGTACAGTTCCCATCCAAGTTCTCCCACGTACGAAACACGCAGCGCGATGACCGCTATCCCACCGACTTCAATCTCCTGTCCTGTCAGCCAGCGAAACGATTCGTTGCTTAAGTCGGAATCAGTCAGTTTCGCAAGCAGATCCCGTGAACGCGGACCGGCGATTGCCAGCATTCCAAATTGGTCGGTAACATCTTCAATCTTGACCTCTTCACCGGAATCTATATGTTGCACCATCCAGTCTAAATCATGCTGCTGGGCGACAATCGCCGACGTTAGAAAGAAACGATCCTGAGCAAGTCTTGTGATTGCAATCTCGCACTCTATCCCACCCTGATCAGTCAGCATGTGGGTCAGCGACATGCCTCCATCTCTTTTTGCTGTTCGATTCGCACCAATTCGGTTCAAAAACTTTTCAGCATCAGACCCAGTGACCATGTACTTTGAAAATGCGGTTAGATCCGCGACTCCGACTCGTTGTTCGACACATTTACACTCGTCAGCAACGGGATTGAACGCATTTGAACGCCGAAAGCTGTATTCCTCGTCATTTCCATCAAGCGAAAACCACTTCGGACGTTCCCATCCATAATATTCACCGAACACGGCACCTGAAGTTTTCAGTTTTTCGTAGATGGGGGTGGTTTTTACGGGTCTCCCTGCTTCGCGAAACTCGCCAGGCATATGCACCTGATACATTTCCTGATATTCGTCAATGGATTTGTCGACTACATATCTACCAGGTGTATTGGCAAACTCTCCATATCGGCGTGGATCTATCTCTCGAACATTGATTTCAGTCTGTCCGTGAACCATCCACTGCGCCAGGTATTTACCTGCACCGGGGCCTTGCGTGATTCCGATCGATGCACCACAACACAGCCAGTAATTTTCCAGCCCTCCAGCAGGTCCCAATAAAAATCCTCCGTCTGGAGTGTGCGTAATCGGACCGTTGACCACTCGCTTGATTCCGGCATTGGCAAAGAGCGGCACACGTTCGGCAGCATGAATCAGACTGTGTTCCAACCGCTCAATGGATTCCGGCAGCAGCTCCATGTCGAAGCTCCAGTCAATTCCGTCAACACCCCATGCGACAGCTCCAGAGGTTTCGTACGGTCCAACCAGCAATCCTTTCTGTTCCTGACGAATATAGCAAGAGGCTACCGGATCTCGAACCACAGGCGGTTCCTTGTCAAGGGCTTCAATTTCGGGCAGATTTTCCGTCACAATATACTGGTGTTCCATGTTCACGATTGGCAGCCTGAAACCGGTCATCTGAGCGATCTGATCGGAGAAACTGCCAGCTGCGTTCACAACATGCTCACAAACGATGGAACCTTGCTCAGTTATGACTTTCCATTCTCCGCTGCTAGTTCGTTCAACTCCTGTCACTCGATTTCTTCTGACAATCTCCACTCCCCGGTTGCGAGCACCCACTGCCATGGAATTCGTGCTGCTGGCGGGGTCGGTATGGCCATCGTTCGGCGTGTAGAATCCAAGTTTTACGCCATCCACTTTCAACAACGGATGAATTTCTTTCATTTCCGCGTGACCAACCAGATGGCTTTCGGCTCCGATGTAATCCAGAATTCCTTTCACATAATGGAACCAGTCGACTTCGTCGTCATTAACCGCCAATCTCAACGCCCCGCAGCCATGCCAGCCAGTTGCCTGCCCGGTTTCTGCTTCAAGTTTGTTGTACAGCTCAATGCCGTAGGCATGAACCTTGGCCATATTCAGACTGCCAATGAAATTCGGAATCAGTCCAGCTGCGTGCCAAGTCGAACCGGAAGTCAGTTCACCTTTGTCAATCAGAACGACATCGTTCCAGCCCTCTAACGGCAGGTGGTATGCAAGCCCGACTCCCATAGCGCCCCCACCGATGATTACAACTCTGGCGTGTTGTTTCACTCTGTAATTCCTAGCTATACAATTTTGTCAAAATTCACGATCGAATTCGTCATGTCGTCGACGGTTGCCAAACCAGACGGCATGGTAATGGATTTCCGATACTGTGATATGGCTTCTGGAGTGAACTCTGCGCTTGGAGCCTGTTCCTGCTCAAAGTGCCGGTAGTAATCAGTACCTCGAACCAGCATTGCTGCATCCTGTCCCTGATTTTTTAACTGTATGACATCGGTCGATATGTAGTTGATTGAAAGCCCAATTCGGGAGCGGTCTGAGGTATTCGGTCCTGACCCATGCAATACCATGCTGTGATGTATGGAGAACTGTCCAGGCAGTAGTTCGACCGTTATTCTTCTTTTTAAGTCGTCTTTCGTAAGCTCTGCATTCTGATCGCTCATCAACATATTGTTTCCATCGAAACTGTTGCTGTGTTGCCGAAACCCGTCTACGTGGCTTCCGCAGATTACCTGCATCGCCCCATTGTCTTCCAGCGCATCGGACAGTGCAAGCCAGACCGTCAATACTCCATCCGGTGGCTGCAAACCCCAGTACAGCAGATCCTGATGCCACCCAACGTGAAGTGACAGGTTCGGCTCCTTGGCAAAAAATGTAGCCCCCCAAAGAAGAATGTTCGGCCCCAGCAAACACTCGACCGCATCAAGAATTCGGGAATTTCGAGTGATCTCATTAACCCACGTAGAAACCAGATGCGCTTTAAGAATCTGTTTGGAAGCTGTCCATCCCGACATACGTTCCTTGATTTCCATAAATCGAGGAATTAGCGACAGCGCTTCATCTTGCTGCAAAGCTGTCAGCGGGTATACAACCCCATTGTTCCAGTAATTCTGGATCTGAGAAGAGTTTATCGACTGAGTCATGGCAACAGGCACGCTCAAGCTTGCAACTCAGTCCCGATAGGACGTATCAAAGGTATCGAGTTCGCGGATCAGGGCCGGCCATTCGTAAGTCCCAGTCAGTGCGGATTTCTGATACTGAATCGCAGCATGCTCGCAAACTTCTTTTGACGGTACGTGAATCTCTCTTCCTGTAGAAAACGCGTCCAGCTGAACTTGGCAGGAAAGCTCAAGATAATGCATCCGTACATAAGCTTCAGCGACGTTTGAACCTACCGTCAGCAATCCGTGGTTGCGCATAATCATTACTGGGTTGTCACCGAGGTTCGCTGCAAGTCGTTCTCGCTCGCCCAAGTCCAGAGACAATCCCTCATATTCGTGATAGGACACTCTGTTATAGAACTGAAAAGCATCCTGCACCACGGGGATGAAACCCTCTTTAAGTGACGAAACCGCCAATCCTGCTGGAGGATGAGAATGCATAATGCAATTCACATCTTCGCGCTGGTTGTAAATGGCACTGTGAATCACGAATCCGGTGAAATTCATCTCGCTGGTATCAAGGATTTCTCCATCCGCAGACCTCGGCGGCACAACCACTTTACCTTTCTCGTTCAACGTCACTAGATTCGATGCAGTTACTTCATCGAATCTCAGCCCGAACAGGTTGATCAGGAAGCGGTTCGTTTGACCCGGTACTCGCGCACTGATATGATTCCAGACGATATCACTAAATCCGTTCAAATCCGCCAGTCGATGAGCGGCGGCAAGATCAATGCGAGTCTGACGCTCTTCATTGGTCGTTGTTGACCATTTCCCCTGTATGACATTGTTTGAAAATTTCCGGTCTTTCATGGAACACACCTCAGTTACAAATCCAGTGAATAGATTTACACGCAATAATTGATAAAATTTTAAGGTAAAGCAACTGGAATTTTATCTAATTTTCCATCACTTCTCTTCGGTGCAGGATTGCACTGTATATTTAGTTGTCGTCGATCACCTCGATCACACTATCTTCCAGATCGCACAATAGCACCGGATTGTTGCTTGCATAACAGATTTCAATGGTAAATTTCATTGGAATCTCGGTCGATGCCCGGTACAGTTTACCAGCCTGCGCAAGTGTATCAGATTCCCAGGCATGTACCGGCAAAACCACGGCATCCCGCTTGCTTCAAAAACACTTCCTTCCTCTGCGAACGACAATTCTATATTGGAAAACACTGGCAGCCTGATTGCTTCGAAGTTTACTCTAGTGATAAAAGAGCGCTTGATCTTCAGGTTCGCAGCATAACGGAATTCGATTTTGAGGACATGGTTTCAATTCTACTGGGCGGTAAACCAGAGTAGAACGAACTAAGCCCGTTAGATATCGATGAGTCGCTAAGTCAGAAATTGAAGAATCATTAATCTTCTTATTCGGATTCATTCTGAATACCATACGGCGAGTCGCATATAGGACACACTGGCAATGTCAATCAGGTCGGAACATTCTCAATTTGATACTTTTTCTGCAAATTTTCGCCTGGCAGCTTGGCACATTCTGTCTGCAGTGATGGCGATGATAGCCATTCCGCCACCGGCTACAAGTCCGATTCCCACATCACCCTTGCTCAAACCGATGTAAACCTGTTGCCCAAGACCGCTAGTGCCAACAAGTGCTGCAATTACGAGCATCGCAATTGCATACATAATAGTCTGATTTAGACCGAGCATAATGTTCGGAACCGCTAGTGGCAATTTGACTTGCCACAGGAGTTGACTTGGCGTACAACCCATCGAACGCGCGGCTTCAACTACCTCTTCGGGTACAGACCGTATTCCGTGCTCGGCATAGCGGAATGCTGGTACATAGGCGTAGGCAATAATTGCAAATAGCGCAGTAAGTTCGCCGATTTTGAACACCATGACAATGGGAATCAAAATGACGAAAAGTGGCATTGTCTGAAGAGTGTCATTCACTGGACGCATGATTTGCGAAACACGCCGATTATGAGCTGCCCAAATCCCCAAACTCGCACCCCCTGCGAATGAGATGATGACCGCGATTCCGCACAGATAAATCGAAAGCATCGTCTTTTCCCAAGAACCCGACAAGAGTAAAAAAGCGAGTCCTGCAAACGTTCCCAATGCGAGCCGTGGCCCACCAAGCTGATAAGCGAGCATGACAAAAACGACAGGCAACGTCGGCCATGGCATTTCTGTCAGACCATTGAAAATGATCATTCCGAATGTAACGATCGTTATGGCTACCGTGAAACTGATTCGCCGCATTGCGAAGAATGCCGCTGCAAGTACGAGAGTAAAGTACACTGCAGTATGAATAGGTGTCCAGGCAAATCCCCAAGTAAACGGAGTCACGGTTTGATCCAGACCGATCTTTAAGGGGAGCATGATGAAAAACAAAATCACCCGCTTGATCTCCTTGATTACAAGGTGATAATTCGCGACAACCCAATTGATGGAATCATTCATGGCGCCAGCGGGGCTTACGACCCAACTGTCAGGATATTCAATCATTGCGGGTACTAAGCGAGAGATGCCTAGAATCACGAGCGTACCGACTACAGCGAAAATAAAATATCGAAATCTGTACAGCCAAAACTCGTCTTTCACTTTGTCAGAACTGTTCTCGGCAAATCCCCACGTAATACGGTCCAGAATCATTGCCATGAGAGCAATGACGATACCTGCAAGCAGACTTTCTCCAAACTGGGCCTTTCGCATGGTGCTCAGGACTTCCCAGCCAATATCGTTGGTACCGCCTATGATGGATGCGACGACAACCATACTGAGCGAAGCCATGGTAGTTTGGTTGACTCCGAGTAATAGCTGACGAGACGCCGTGGGAACACGAACTTGCCAAAATAGCTGACCCGGTGCAGCGCCCGACATGAGACCTGATTCTATGATTTCGGAAGGGACGTTTCGCAATCCAACTATCGTGTTTCTTACCATAGGTGAAAACGCATACAGTACACTGGCAATCAGTCCGACGACTGGCCCAAAACCGAAAAGAATCAGTATCGGTAAAAGATAAGCGAATGCGGGAATTGTTTGCAAGACATCCAGCATTGGCATGATTGCTCTTTCAGCCCGATAAAAAACAAATCCACAGACGCCGACGACAAATCCAATTGACACCGCGAGCGGAACCGAAATAGCTACCAAGGCAAGGGAATTCATGCTTTCTTCCCAGTAGCCAATAATCAGCATGTAGGTGAGACTCAAGGTTGTGAACGCTACAAGTTTCCAGTTTCCGGCTCGAAGTGAGATAAGTGCAACAATTAAGATAAAAGCCGGCCATGGCAGTGTCTGGAGGAATTCACGAACCCAATTCAATGGAAAACCCAACAGCCAGGCCACTAGACGGAACAGCGGCTTTGCAAAGGCAACAAACCAGTCCATTACCCAATTGATCCAATCGCTTATTGCAAGTTCCAAATAATCTGGATAAGCTTTCAACCAGGTAAACTGACTTTGCAGAACCAGACAAGCAGCGAGGAAAATCAGTACAACAAGCCATTGCCTGGCATAGCCATCCGATGGCAATTCATTCAATAGAGAAGCTTTTGTGGTGGATACGGATGCGCCTAACATTGCAAGCACACAGCGTTTCAGTGGCTTGTTAACACGTATTTGGAACTGTCAGTCTCATCCAAACTGAATTCCGAAAGGACCTGAATGACACTATCTGCGGTAGCCTTCCCCAGAATCTTATTATTATTTTCACAAACGGCAACACCGGCGGGATGCTTGGCTAGAGTTGGAAGAATCGCCTCGACCGAGTCGTTGGCATCAACAACTGGCAGATCAGTTATATCTCCGTCGAGCGGCTCGACAATTTGTCTGGCAGTTAAAACACGGATGCGTGGGACTTCATGCGAAAACTGTGCGACGTAGTCATCGGCAGGGCGAAAAATTAAATCCTGAGGTGTTCCAATCTGGATGATTTTCCCGTCGCGCATGATGGCCATGCGATCGGCAACTCGAACCGCTTCCAGAAAGTCGTGGGTGATGAATATGATTGATTTTTGCAACAGCTGCTGAATGCGAAGGAATTCATCTTGCATTTGTCGACGTATCAAGGGGTCCAGTGCACTAAAAGGCTCATCCAGAAACCAGAATTCGGGTTCGACTGCGAGCGATCTGGCAATACCAACGCGCTGCTGCTGTCCACCGGATAACTGACGTGGGTAACTGTTTTCACGGCCATTCAAACCAACTAAGTCAATAACTCGCTCCACTTGTTTGCGTCTTTCATCTTCAGGAATTTTTTGGATTTTTAACGGGAAAGCAACATTGTCAAACACCGATAAGTGAGGAAGCAGACCGAAATTCTGGAACACCATGCCCATCTTGTGGCGGCGGATTTCGATCAGTTCCCGGTTAGATGTTTCTAGAATATTCCTTCCATTTAAAATCACCTCTCCGTGGCAAGGTTCCACAAGTCTTGAAAGTCCTCGAACCAATGTGGATTTGCCCGATCCAGAGAGTCCCATGATCACAAATATTTCGCCCACCCTAAGTTCGAAATTTATATCGATAGCAGCGGGAATATGACCGTCATCACGCATCCGTTGTATGAGTGCTTCGGGGTCCTTAGGGTGATTTGAATTGGTGAAATAACTAGCGCTATTTGGCCCGTAAACTATCCAAAGGTCACGGCAATATAGTTTTACGGAGTCATCAACCAATTCTTCCATTGGATGATTTGCCATTGCGTTGACGAAGTTGGTGAAGTGAGTGCCCGATATCAGGCGAAGAAAAGCTAGCAGACGGTGCGAATTCGACCGTCTGCTAGAAAATAACTATCCGTTACATAGTTGCAGCGGCCATCCAGCCTTTCCACTTGTCCTGATTTTGATCCATCCATTCTTGGACAACTTCTTCAAGTGAGCGCTTATTCTGATCTACTTCGTTGATCATAAAATTGTGTTCCTGATTTGTCAAAGTCAATTCTCCAAGCAATTTGGCAGCCCCTGGCCACTCCTGTGCAGCACCATTGTTGATGATCTTATCAACGGTTGCCTGTTGAAAACCGCATGCCGATTCCATGTTTTGCGATTCCTCTACGCATTCGCCTTCAACATCATTCCACTCAACCCATTTGAGCTCATGAACTGCGAACATCCAGTGGGGTTGCCAGAACATCATGAGGATCGGGTCTCCTGTTGTAATTGCACTGGACATTTCTGCAACCATTGCGCCTTCACTTCCACCTGCTACAGGTGTAAACGGAAGCTCAATAGCAGTTACCACATCCTTGGATCGCGTTCCCCAGTCGGCAGGATAAGTGATCAGTCGACCATTCGGGAACGTTTCGGATGATGCAAAAGCCTGAGTACATTCGTACAACGCTCGATAATCAGGAAGCCCTGGACATTTTTCTTCCATATATGGTGGATAAATCCAACCTTCCTGCGGTTGCAATCCTAACTGGCCCAGATTCAAAACATCTCCAGATTCGAGAGATTGTGGGTAAATGTCAGCGACGCTGTTAGTCCAGACCTCTGGCTGCATATGCAAATCCCCTTGAGCAATCGCCTGAAATTGAGGTAATGCTCCAGCGGTTACATGTTCAACGTTGTATCCCATTTCTGTCAGCACGCTGCCTAGAATATGCGCTGAGAGGTGCTGCCCAGTCCATTCGTTGACTGCGATCTTGATTGGGTTGTCAGATTCAGGTACGGCTGCTGCGGATATACCGCAAAATCCACCTAAGGCAATAAGTGCAGCCCCTATTACCGTGCGTTTTATAGTCTTGTTTGAAATCATTAATTGTTCCTCCTTTTTACAAGTCTGACGTAGATAATATCAGTTTTTTTTACACACTAAGTGTTGAATACAAATTTAATCAAATTGTCGTTTAATATGGAAGTTTCCGTCCATGAACGATTTGTCTATCCAAACGTTCATTTTGAATAGCAAGCAAATTCTTTCCTATGCGCAAAAGCCCTGTCGAGCTAATAAGTACCTTTGATAATTCAACTGAAGCCCATATTGTGCAACAGAATTGACCAGAAGACGTATGTAAGTCATTCACAATTTGCGTACATACCTAAGAATCTTATCGTTGAAATCCGAACGTCTATTCTATACCCACCATCAATGCATTGAAATCGTGTATTGTGAATTTAGGCCTGCCCACGGAATTCATGTCGCTTAATTTGATGCCCTTGATCAAATCGAAATATGTTCACAACAGAACATAATGTACTTGGAAGAATATATTACGACCTAATGTACCAATTGACGTAGGGCTGACGTTTCTGCGTTTTGTTCATTGATTTTGAAGAGAATTCATACAGTTTCAATCAAAGAAGATCATTCCAGGTCGAACCTGCGACGTATTCAAACTGAAAGGCCAGATGCTGAGGACGGTAACAAGTACGCAAACCTGAACAATTGTCGAAATATCTCAGTTCTAAACATCGAAATACAGTCGAATTAAACCAACAAATTGGAGCTACGACCCAGTCGTTGAATGAAAGCGCAAATGAAATTTCAAACACCTAACCATACTCAACTTAAGACAATTGTTGAGGAATTTGGAATGCACATGTCCGACCAGACCATTCAGGAATTTCTTGATGCTATGCAAGATCTAATTCAGGAATACGCTGTTGTAGATTCAATGTCAGACTATCTGCCCTCTATCGACTATGCTCGATCACAAGTGTTTTTCCCAAAAGATATAGAGAATCCTTATAACGCTTGGTATGTTACAACTGAAATTTGTGGTGCGTCAGACGGACCGCTTCTAGGAAAAAGAGTAGCACTCAAGGACAACATTTGCGTAGCAGGAGTGCCTATGATGAACGGAGCGTCTACTTTGCAAGGCTACACCCCGGACATAGACGCTACGATTGTTACACGTCTGCTTGATGCCGGAGCGACTATAGCTGGCAAAGCACACTGTGAATATTTCTGTGTTTCGGGAGGAAGTCATACGAATGCCCTAGGGCCTGTGCACAACCCCCACAGAAAAGGCTATTCCGCCGGTGGCTCCTCGTCCGGCTCAGCTGCTTTGGTCGGTGGTGGTATTGTCGATATGGCAATCGGAGGTGACCAAGGTGGATCAATCCGAATTCCAGCCGCATATTCAGGTTGTTACGGCCTTAAACCTACATTTGGTCTTGTTCCTTATACGGGAGTCATGCCGATTGATACATCGATTGATCACATAGGTCCCATGACGCAGACGGTTCTAGATAATGCCAAAATGCTGAATGCGATCGCGGGAGAAGACGGTCTCGACCCTCGACAGTGCAATCTGAAGATAGACAATTACGTAGATCAGATAGACCGTGGAATCAATCACTTAAGGATCGGTATATTGAAAGAGGGATTTGGATGGCATGCATCAGAATCGGATGTTGATTCCAAGGTTTACAAAGCAGCCAGTTTATTTGCAAATCTGGGGGCTTCAATCACTGAAGTTTCAATTCCTCTACATCGCAAAGGTAATGCGTTGTGGACAGCAATTGGACTGGAAGGATTGACCAACCAGATGATGCATGGCAATGCGATGGGTACTGGCTGGGGTGGGCTCCATATCAGTTCTCTTGTCAAATACCATGCAAACTGGCGTTCCCAAGTAGACGAACTGGACGATACAGTCAAAATGTCAATGATGGTTGGACAGTACTATCGCAAGCATCATCACGGTTACTACTACTCGAAAGCGCAAAATATTGTCCGGAAATTGCGCATCGAATATGACAAGGCATTTGAGAACTTTGATCTGCTGCTCATGCCCACCGTGCCGATGAAAGCAACACCCCTGCCACCGCCCGACGCACCATTGAAATTAAAATGCCAAAGATCCAACGAGATGGGAGCAAATGCTTGCGTGGCCAACCTTACTGGCCACCCGGCTATGTCGTTACCTTGCGGCATGAGTAAAGGACTGCCGGTAGGATTAATGCTAGTAGCTGCAAAATGGAGAGAATCAACAATTTACAACGCTGCATACGCACTTGAACAGGCAGAAGATTGGCGCACACTTTAATGGGAGTCGATCAACACTCAAATCAATATAGGAACGGATGCGATGTTCTGAAGCCCTTAAATTTACTGGGCAGTCCAAGGGTGTAACTATTGAGGTACCAAGTCGTTCCTCAACTCAGGAAATCACTCTCAATGTATGCGCAATTGCCATCAGAAAAATCAAGCCCACAAAGCCACTAATTTGTCGGTGTAAACAGCTGTGAATCCAATTCGGAATAAAAAGCAGCAATATCCTTAATATCTTCATTGCTCAAATTCGCGGCGAAACCGTTCATGATGGGATTGCTTCGGGTTCCGGTTCTGTAACTGATTAAAGCTTGAATCAGGTAGTCTTCATACTGACCGGAAATGATGGGCGTGCCTGCTCCATTGACAATGTTTCCTATTCTGTGACAGGTCAAGCAGGCTTTTGCTTTTTCCCTACCTTCTACAGGGTCGCCGTCGGCGCGGGCATTGAGCGAGAGGATAAGACAGGCGATGCCGAACAAAATCCGTTTGCTGAATCTCATAGCAAGTTTTTCTACTATTCGTTGAGCGATTCACAAATGATCAACGACTGCTTCAGCATTTTCAAACAGTAAATGTACGTAGAGAGCAAAATGTATGGATACAAACCACACAAATTAAATTGAAAATGGACTTTCTGTAGTAATTCCCATTGTTTTCTCTTTTCAGATTAACTCCAATTTCTTGTTGGGTTGGAATTCTACTCCAATATAGAATACACGTTGTACTGAAAGCGTTTTAGAAAGCAGAATTGGCAAATAGGCGAATGTAGTCGAAAGATGCTTCCGCCTTTGGCAATATCGAAAGTTAATTTCTTGGCCTGTATGGGGCAAATAAATTTAGCCGCGCCCCAAAAATTAAAGTTTTAGACAATGCCGCACCAAACACTCCTCTATACTCCAATGGAAAGGAGCATGATTATGCCCGTTGACTTAACAGGCCTATCGGAACGAAGCCCTTGTCAACGGCGAATCCGCCGAATCAACGGCAGATTCGCCGAACAACATTCAACCGTTATGGACAAGCCTACAGTATCCTATTGACACTGCATAGAGACGGAGAGGTCCGCCATCTGCCCGATTGACGTCATTGCCCAACGATGTCGTCGTGCATGTCGCCAAGCACGCCCATAATTGTGTCATGATCTTCCTGACTAACACCAGCCGTGGTCATTGCCGCAGAGAACTGTCCAGTTAAGGCGCCAAACTCGTCTTCGGTGATTCCCATCCCCTTATGAGTATCCAGCATGGACATTCCCGAGTATGTGCAAGGTCCGCCAGTCGCCTCGCATACCTGTTCAACTAATAACCTTTTAAGATTATCCATGTCGGTGCCGCTGAAACGAGCATTAATCCGATCATCGCCACCTACGTTAGCAAGAAAATTATCGACTACTGTGCTTACACCGTCGTTTCCGCCAATGCTGTCATAAAGTTCTGCGTCCGCCAAACTTTCATTGGATACAGTCAACACTGAAAAAGCCGCAATTACGGCGATACCTAGCGTAACAAATCTATATTTCTTCATTTCTCATCTCCTCGTATTTGAAATTATATTTCGTCCTTTTCTTACAAGTGTGACATAAATAATATCAGGTAATCTGTTTACAGACCAAGTATTGAACACAATTTGTACACAATTGAATCGAAGTGCCGTTGAATATGGAAATTGCCGTCCACGAATGATTTAATCTATCCAAACGATCAATTTAAATAACAAGCAAATTCTTTCTTATGTGCCAAAAACCTGTCGGCTTGACAAGACTGTTTGACAGTTCAATTGAAACCGATATTGTGCAACGAATTTGACCAGACGATGCGTATCAGTCATCCACAATGCGCGTACTTTCTTAAGAAAATTAAGAAAATATTCAACGATATCCAAGCGTCAATTCTATACTCACCCTCAATGCATTGAAATCGTGCATTGTCAATTTAGACCTACCCGCGGAATTCATTTCTTCAATCTAATATTTGGCAAAAAATCTACAAGCACATATCTCTCAATTTGGAATCACAAGCAACACAGATGAATTTATTTGATAAAATTTGCTTTCTACAAAAATAAAGAGATATTTTTTGCTTAAGCTGCAAGAGGAGAATTCTGCGCAATGTACAAATCGCTACTTATTGACCCGCTGAAATGCACGAGTTGTCTGCAGTGCGAACTGGCCTGTTCTTATGAAAATGAAGGAGTGTTCAATCCGGCAAAATCTCGCATTAAAGTTTTTGAGTTTGAGCACGGTCTGAAGACCATTCCATATACCTGCACGCAATGTGATGAAGCGTGGTGCCTGCATGCATGCCCGGTCGAAGCAATTGCGATCAATCTTGAAACAGGGGCCAAGGAAGTCAATGATTCAATTTGCGTGGGATGCAAGGTCTGCACCATCGCCTGCCCATTCGGAACCGTCAACTACAATTCGGATTCCGGCAAAGTCATTAAATGCGATCTGTGCGGCGGCGACCCGCAGTGCGCAGAAGCTTGCCCAACCGGCGCAATTGTCTACGTCGATTCCAACTGGACAGGATATGCACGCATGCAGGAGTCCGCTGTCGAGGCGCACGGACTGAACTAAGCAGTCCGAATTTCAATCCTCATCCATGCGGTAAGCAAAGTGCATCATGTAATCGTCGGAGCCGGACCTGCCGGTGTAATCGCTGCAGAAACCCTGCGCAAGCAATCTGCCAATGACTCAATCACAGTCGTGGGCAACGAGTCCTATCCGCCTTATTCACGGATGGCTCTTCCATACCTGCTAGCCAGTAATGTCGGAGAAAGCGGAACCTACTTGCGACATGGCAGCAATCACTACGAAAATCTTGAAATCAACATTCAAAATGATTCGGTCACCAAAGTATCCCCAAGCGAGCAAGCTGTCACGCTCGCGAGCGGAAAATCATTGAATTACGACCGTTTGCTTTTGGCGATGGGCTCTAGCGCAATTCGCCCTCCAATCAGCGGTATGCAGTCAGCGCGTGTCCATAACTGCTGGACACTGAGTGATGCACACCGAATACTGAACGAAGTCGACGCGGGTGATCGAGTTGTATTGCTGGGAGCTGGGTTTATTGGATGCATCGTGCTGCAGGCTCTGGTGTCGATGAAGCTCAAATTGACCGTCATTGAACTCGCTGATCGCATGTTAGCGAGAATGATGGACCGGATCGGAGCAGATATGATCGAGCGGTGGTGCAAAGGCAAAGGTGTGAACGTCAGAACCGGTGCGGAAGCAATTGGCGTAACCGATCACGGACAGGAACTCGAAATCCAGCTTGCTGACGGCTCATCCATCATGGCGGATCACATCGTTTGTGCCGCTGGCGTCAAGCCCAATATTGATTTTTTGGAAGATAGCGGCATAGAGGTTGATGCAGGTGTTCTGGTCGACCATTCTCTGCAGACTAACGTTCCAAACATTTATGCTGCAGGTGATGTTGCCCAGGGACCTGACCGCAGTACCGGCGAACAACAGGTGCATGCAATCCAGCCGACGGCCAGCGAGCATGGCAGAATCGTCGCTTGCCAAATGTCGGGCAACGAGACTCCTTATGGTGGCAGCTTGTCCATGAATGTTCTAAACACGTTGGGGTTGATCACAAGTTCATTTGGATTGTGGGATGGAGTAGACGGTGGTGAAAGAACCACCGCGGAGGACCGGCAGAACAATCGCTATCTTCGGCTGGAATTTCAGGATGATGTCTTAGTAGGCGCGCTGGCAATTGGATTGACGCAGCACGTAGGTATTCTGCGAGGCCTGATTCAGACGAGTGTAAAACTTGGTAACTGGAAAAAAAGACTGATAGTCGACCCTTCTCTAGTCATGAACGCTTATCTGGATCAAGTGCAGGGAACACGGAGTTAGCCAAGCACTGGAATTTGCTTTTTTTGTTTCAGTCAGACTCCAAGCGGCTCGAAACAAAACTCTGATACCTGCCAGTCTTCTTCTTGCACATCTAGAACCAGACAGGAAGGCCCGCCACTTGTACGGTTTCTGCCCGCAGCACCGGGGTTAACGACCCACGGATTTTCGTTCAGGTCAACGACTCGGTTATGGGTATGGCCGTAGATTACGATTCTGCTTTGCGGGTATCGTCTTCTCAACTCATCGTGATAGCGTTTGGTATTTCGGACTTTGTGGCCATGCTCGACTGAAATGGTGCCGCCGGGCAGCACAATCTCTTGAACTTCCGGCAATTTCTTCAAAACCCCTGCATCGGCAACTTCCCATTTCCAATCGACATCGTTGTTGCCGACGACTGCAAACAGCTTGCCCTGCTCTGAATCGAGCGATTCAAGAACAGCGGCCGAACCGATATCTCCGGCGTGAACTACCAGTGTGCATTGAGAAGCAAGTTCGACAATGCGCGGATCAATGAATCCGTGGGTATCGGAAACTACCGCTACCCGAATCCGCTGATCAGCCCAGTCGCGAAGATCCGTTACTTGGGGCCTTACGATGACGGCAGCTCCTGTGAAGCGTCCAAGCGCTCACGAATTCTTCGCATGCGTTTTTCTTGAGCGTCTGCCTTCATTGGAATGGTCATGATGCCGAACAATACCTGTTTCAGAAATCGCATGGCGAACTGCAGCAGTTCGTCTTCGTCCTTCAGCAGAGATTCTAGTTCGTCAGAGTCAATTTCGTAAATTTCTGAGAAACCTGATGTTTGGATGAATTCACGAAAACTGTCGATATCATAGCTGCACATGTCAAACAGTTGCATGCTCCGGTCGCTGGGACGTCCCACAGTTGGTCCGCTGGATCGCTTTTTCAGCACGATATCGCGCCATTCCCGGTTCATGTCGTCATAGATTTCAACTTCCTGTTCCGTGCGATATTGCGCAACAGTCAATTTTTTCGGTTCTTCATGGCCGCG
>JAKZRU010000084.1:0-5232 GCA_047517965.1 Gammaproteobacteria bacterium
TGAATTATTCCCGAATACAACCTTGCAAATTTCAAATGTAAATTCGGGTGTAGGTGCAGCTAACGTGATTCCCGGATATCTACATCTGAAAATGAACTTTCGATATTCTCCTGCAACAGAAGCCAGTACTCTCATTAGACAAGTAGAGGACCTTTGCCGAGAACTGAAACTGAATTATGAAGCAACTTGGACCAATTCAGCAGACTCATACTATAACGATAGTAAATTCTTCACTGACGTTGTTTCGGATGCGGTTAGCAGAATTTTGAACCGAGCACCGAAAGTATCAACTGCTGGAGGAACTTCGGACGGTCGTTTTGTTGCGAAATCTGGTGCTCAAGTTGTGGAGCTTGGCCCATTGAACACAACTATCCATAGAGTGAATGAATGTGTTGGAATCAATGACTTAAACCAGTTGTCCTTGATATACGAACAAATTTTGGAAATTTTGTTTTGCGAGAAGCGTCCTACAGAAGGTTAATATGGAAATGAGTAGTGACAATCAATCTAACATGATTTCTCTCGGGCATCAGTCGTATGCACCCAACTACAAACCGCGTGATGTTGTGTTTGAATCCGGAAGCGGTAGCACTCTGTGGGATGTTGACGGTAATGAATTTTTGGATCTCGGTTCCGGTATCGGCGTCAATTGCCTAGGACATCGAAATCCAGAAATTCTAGCAGCTCTGACTGAACAAGCAGGTCGACTCTGGCACACGAGCAACATTTATTTCACGGAACCACCGGTTCGATTAGCCAGTGAGATTATTGAAAAGACATTCGCAAATCGAGTTTTTTTCTGCAATTCTGGTGCAGAGGCCAACGAAGCGGCAATAAAAGTTTCCCGTAAATTTGCGTACGACAATTTCTCGCCGAACAAACGAACGATTATCACATTCAATGGTTCTTTCCACGGCAGAACTATTGCTACCGTTACTGCTACAGCTCAGCCCAAATATCACGAAGGTTTCGGACCTCTTCCTGGTGGGTTTCGATATTGCGAGTTCAACAATATAGAGCACCTAAACGAGCTTTTCAGTATGGATGTGTGTGCGGTAATGCTTGAACCCATCCAGGGCGAAGGAGGAGTACGACCTTTTTCAGCCAATTTTTTAAGACATGTCAGCAAACTCTGCGAAGACAAGCAGGCGTTGTTAATTTGTGATGAAGTACAGTGCGGAATGGGGCGAACAGGCAAACTGTTTGCTTACTCCTGGGCGGAAAATGTTGTTCCCGATATAGTTACTGTTGCAAAAGCTTTTGGGGGAGGGCTTCCTATCGGAGCGACACTATTGGGACCAAAATTAGAAGAAACCTTAAGTCTAGGCAGTCATGGATCGACATTCGGTGGCAATCCTATCTGCTGCGCGGTTGCGCGTGTGGTTTTCAAGAAAGTCAGTTCAGGAAATTTTCTAAATGAAATCGTTGAGAAAGGTGACTACTTGCTCGATATGTTGAAGGATATCAATCAGCAAACCAACTTTTTTAGCGAAATTCGAGGTAAGGGGCTGATGATTGGTGCAGAAATCCGCGAGGAACACGGTCAAATTGCTGCGAATATCATGCAAGCTTGTTTAAGTGAGGGCTTACTTATTCTTCAATCGGGACCTAGTGTCATTCGACTACTCCCTGCTTTTACCATTTGCAAGGCAGAAATATCTCGTGCGATGGAAATTCTGCGAAAAGTTATTTTGCAGCATTCTTGAAACAGCTGACAACAGCCAGCAAATTTAGCGAAGAATGTACTCAGCAGTATGGCTATATTGCTGTGGCAAGTGCGTGGCAATCTTCGGCCTGCCAACCTACGGAGATTTGATCCCCGTATTCCAAATCGACTCTGTTATGTGAGTTCGGAATTTTGATGACGAAATCGTCATGCCCGCATAGGCTGACGCGGGTTCTGACATGATCACCAAGATAAATGACTTCTTCAACGCGCGCCTCAACCATGTTGGCAAAGGTTCCACTTTCGGGGTTGACAGTTACTCTCTCCGGTCTAAGAGACAATGTGGTAGGTGACCCGACACCCACTACATTTACAACTTTAGCCTTGACAACACTTTTATCTAAAACTTCTACATCACATAGTCCATTTGATATGTGTCGTACATTACCGAACAAAACATTGTTTTCACCGATGAACTGAGCAACAAAAGCATTTTCAGGCTTTTCATAGAGATCGCCTGGTGATGCTAATTGCTGAATTACACCATCGTTAAATACCGCAATGCGGTTAGACATTGTGAGTGCTTCTCCTTGATCGTGTGTCACGTAGATTACAGTGACGTCCAGATTTTCATGTATATGTTTTATTTCGAACTGCATCTGTTCCCTAAGCTGCTTATCAAGTGCCCCCAGGGGTTCGTCCATTAAGACGAGTTTAGGTCGAAAAACCAATGCACGTGCTACAGCAACTCTTTGTTGTTGACCACCTGATAATTGAGCAGGCAGCCTTGCCCCAAAATTGCCAAGTTGAACCATTTCTAGTGCTTGTATCACTCGACTATCAATTTCAGAAGCAGGCAATTTACGAACGCGCAACGGAAATGCCAGATTTTCGCTTACTGTCATGTGCGGGAATAGGGCATAGTTCTGGAAAACCATTCCAATTTCGCGTTTATGGGGCGAAACGTTGTTGATTGGCGCCCCATCAAGAATGATTTCTCCATGGGTGGCCGTTTCAAATCCCGCAAGCATCATGAGGCAAGTGGTTTTGCCAGAGCCTGACGGTCCTAGTAACGTTACAAATTCGCCTTGTTCAACCGAAAGGTTCAAATTTTTTACGATAAGAGTTTCTCCATCGTAACTTTTTTGTACATTTACAAATTGAACATATGAGGTTTTACCGTCCATTTTCAGTATCCGCTGATTTAGTTCTTTCAATTTATTGAATCAGTATAAAGCACAGCACAGAATTCAATTGGAAAATATTTTAACTAAGTCATGAGTGCCATCCCACATCATGGACCCAGCTACTAATAGAATTATGGCAATACCTATATAGGCAATCCATCGATGTCTGTTCAATAGATTCGCAATCAGTGTTGCTGCAACAAGCATAAGCACAACTGATAGAACAAGGCCAAAAATCAAAATCGTAATGTGCTCGCGTGCAACTCCTGCAACTGCTAATACGTTATCGAGCGACATTGAAACATCTGCAGCTAGAATTTGGAAAAGAGCTTGTTTGAAAGTAAGTGAATTACTTTCTACGGCATCTCCCCCAGCATCTTCGGAAGCCGTTCGTCGACGAAGATCCACATAAAGTCGCCAGCTTACCCAAAGAAGCAGAAGTCCGCCAAGCAGCAGCAGTCCCGGAATTTTCAACAATTGAACCGTCGCAACGGCGAATATTATTCTCAAAATGACGGCTAAACCAATTCCAGCGGCAATTACTTTTGTACGTTGGGATTTAGGCAATCCAGCTGCTACTAGACCGACAGCAATCGCATTGTCACCTGCGAATAGCAGATCAATCAGTATTACCTGAATTAGCGTACTGAACTCGTCCATGGGAATCTTTTCGGATTGGGTGAGATAGTCGGTTGAGGTAGATATGAAACGCAGTAGTATAGTTGATTAAGGAAAATTCGAGGACAGGGTCGGGTTCATTAGAGGAAGTACGTTAGAGCCATGTTGCAGTAACCTGACTTGCCGAACCCAAGTCCCCTCTCGCGAATTACTAATGACCACATCTCATGTAATGTTCTTCGGTCACCATAGTCAGTTGGCTGCATAAGGAAATTATCAGTTCAATTCTAAGTCAGAATTCAACATTCATTCACCTCATTCAACCGTAGTTCAACAGATGAACCACGGAGAGATAAACACCGTAGTCTACGATGTGAACTACGGTGAAGAAACTTACCGCAATTCACCTGCGCATAGTTGTAGTAGTAAATATTTATTAGTAAATAACACAACTACTACAATACTGATGAAAAATGTGAGAAACAAAATCCTGATGAACTAGTATTTCCATATTCGCTTGGCGAAAATCAAAAACATCTGATAAGACTTCACTTGCAACGCTCGCCAGATTCACTCCCTATACCGATATCTCCTTGAAAAATTTTCAAACTAGCATGGACATTTTGCGTGAAGATGCACGCGAAGAAGAACTGCTGGTGAGACTGATCAACAAAGGTCAGTGACAATTAACTTTCCATCTTGCCCAACTCGGCGCGTTAGTGCCGCAGGGGAGCACGACGGATTCTCCTGGGAGGGTCATTGAATTAATTAGGTATTGAAGGAGTCGAAACTATTTGCCAATACTCGCGTTATGGTCCGACGACTGACGCCAAAAATACGCGCGCATTCTGAAATGCTTTTCCGCTGAATCGTTCTTGCTTCAATTACAGCCTGCCTTTGTTCTAGAGAAAGAACTGAAGGCCTCCCACCAACACGACCTTTTGCTCTAGCAGCAGAGATTCCCTCTCGAACACGTTCTCGAATTCTTTCGCGCTCAAATTCCGCAATTACTCCAAAAACATGAAACATCAATCGCCCGCTTGGCGAACTGGAATCGATCTTTTCGTTGATGGAAAGGAAGTTCGCTCCATTTTTACGGATTGTTTCCACAATATCTAGCATGTCTCGAAGTGATCGAGATAGTCGATCCAGAGTTACCACCACCACTAAATCATCCTTACGGAGTTGATCTAACATTCGATTGATTTCCACACGATTTCTTTTTCCACCTGACTCAATATCTTGGTAGACGCGTTCAACTCCATGTTCTTTTAGAAGTTTCAATTGACGATCAAAACGTTGATCTGAAGTTGAAACTCGTGCGTAGCCTATTTTCATGAGTATTAATTGCATTTATGGGTGGACAATATTATGCCAAAAGTTCTGTAGTTATGACATAGAGTTTTGCCCATAGATTTGCCGGTAAATTGTAAGGTGTGCGAAAACTAGTATTTATGCTCATTGCTCGTAGCTGAATCCAAAAGAAAATGGACGGCTTTGAGCCTTGCATTTTTGTACTGGGAAAAACTCAGAAATTTCGCAAATTACGGAAAAACTCGGAAAGAAAAAAACCGGAAATTCTGATTGGAAACGTAATAGAATAAGGACTTGGAGGCCAACTGAACCTTAATCAGTTGTTCTGACTAACTTTTTTCAGCGGAAGAAAATTAAGGAGATTCAATACCGAATTTTGTTAGCAGAAGCGAGGTAAAAACTGGGCGTATTTACTGACTAGAAAAAGTAAAATTTGTCGATCCAAAT
>JAKZRU010000085.1:0-23254 GCA_047517965.1 Gammaproteobacteria bacterium
CAAAGAAGCAGGTCAAGCGGTCGGCTGCAGCTTGATGTTCAACGACTTCATCACCCGATGAATGGTGTCCCAGCGCAACTGCCTGTCGCCGGAAAGAGATTTGTACAAATTCTCCCTGTTCAACCCGGTGTCTTGCGCGATATTCGCAATACCCTTGCTTTTTGCTACGTATCCCAAGGCTGTGACAAACACGGCAGGATTGTCATCTTGGAAGCAGTCTGCCAAGTATTGTGCGATCTCCTCTTCGGATTGCAGGCCGTCGACTGGGTTAAATTCCATCAATTTCACTTTCATCACTCACACCTCGTCTATGCTTTTCATAATCTCTTTGGCTTTTTTATGTCGCGGGTCTGGCTGGATTTGTCACCACCACACAAAAGAAGAATGACAACACCTCGCCGCATCGTGAAATAAATCCTGTAGCCTTGGCCAGCAAAGATGCGCATTTCGCTCACGCCGCCACCGACCGAAGCAGTATCGCCCAAGTTGCCGCTGGCAACACGGGTCAGACGCTTTGCAATCACTTTCGCGGCGCTTCGGTCTTTCAAACCTTGGTACCACTTGTTGAAGATTTCCGTGGATGCAATTTCATATTGCATGGTCGTATTGTAGCTAATACGCTACAAATGTCAAGCACGCGGATGAAATTCTGATTCTCGACCGGCTGTAGCGGTTGGCCTACGATAACGACCGGCCGGTGCCGAGAAGTACGTGTTCCACGGCATCGATCAGGAGAACCCGTGCACCGAGATCGTGATCCAGCGGATCAACAGCAAAGGGAGGATGCGCGGTCGATTGACTTGACAGAATAGTAGAAGCTGCTTACGTCGTCGGTTTCAAGGCGGGGGCGCAAGGGGAATTAGAATAATGTCGCTACCGTGAGGCGGGAACAAAGGATTGAACGTTCACAGAATCTGCTGATCATCGGCCCCTGTGGCAGCGGCAAGACTTTCCTGGCTTGCGTCGTCGGCCACCAAGCCTGTCGGCTCGGCCAACTCAGAACACGATGCCAAAGTGTCGCTCCCTCGTCGGCTCGTGGCATACGGACTCAGCTGCGATCATTTCCGTCCCGTTTGATTTATATAATCCCGCCGTAAGTCATTGATTGAGGCGCTGGAAAAAACTGTTATTTTGTCTAAATCCTTTGATTTGAAAGAGAAAACAATCGCTTCGTAATCAGCGGTCGGAGGTTCAAGTCCTCTCACCGGCACCACAAATTCGCCCTTCAGGCGTTTCAGTCGAGTCGGGCGCTCGCAATGTACATGGAGAATGCTTCACACCAGATTATGACATTGTCGAATTCAGTGACATTGAACTCTGGTGGTAAGTCAAACTCCAGTGGTCCGGAGAATACTCTCAGTTTGGATATTTCGATTGCCTGAGGTTTGATTCGTCGAAAATCGTCTCGATTGTCTACGAACTTTGTCGTCATGTAAATTCGATAATCAGGACCCGGCGCCAAGTTTACGTCATCTTCGAATACGAGCTTTCCGTCGGACAGTCGGATTGTGCCTTCCCCCCAATGTAAAGCATCGGATCCAGGACTATTTCGATCAAAAGCCCCAGTTGGGTCGGTTTCAGAAAAGGTCGGAACCGTTGTCAATTCCTCGTTTTTCGACCACCATTCAATCAGTATTGGCAAACTGTAGATACCCGCACCAAATCCTATTGCACCGCCTACAATTAGCCCAATCATTAATCCTGCCAGCCATCGTTTCATTATGACGATCGTAACCCCTTATTTTTCAAAGCATTAATTCTGTATTAGTAAATGAGTTAGTTAAAACAATTATTCTTGATTTGTGCCTGAACTTGATCACAGACGGACAAGCTTTCAGACACGCGAATGATGACTCACGAATTGATTCGACACCCTCTCTGGTTTGAGTCATTGTATTAAACAGTTGCAATAATGCAAAATACCATAAACGACGAATTCTTTTTCAGTTGTGTTTGACCTTGTAGTTTACATGGAAAGTTCCGACTCAGCCGTCATTCTGAATGACGTTATCGAATGATTTCTGAGAATTGGTTGCTTCCTCCAGCAGCCAATTCCGAAAGGCGGCGATCCTTGGCTGAGTGACGACTTTGTGTGGGCAAACAATATAGTAGGATACCGGTGACTTACTATAGACATTGAATAGTTTGATCAGGCGGTTGCTCGCAAGATCTTTCTCGACATGTGCACTTCGGGCAAGGGCGATACCTTGGTTATCTATAGCTGCCTGGACAGACATGCTTGTATCTGGAAAATGCGAGCCTCTTGGTAAAGATTTGATAGTGATTCCAGCATCTCTGAACCAGTCTCTCCAGCGGGGGCAAATATCGAAGGAGTGGCGATACAAGAGTGGATAATGAAACAGATCCGCGGGATTTTCGGGTGGTGTCAAGCGTCTTAGAAAATCAGGACTACATACTGGAAAGACATATTCTTGCAGCAGTGGATCGACGTGTAGGCCAGACCATTCGCCGTGACCGAGACGAATGGCAATATCCACTTCATCCTTTCCAAAATTTACGAGATCATCGGAGGTTGAAATCCAGACACTAATATCAGGATAAAGTTCATTGAACTTTCCAAGGCGAGGTACCAGCCACTTCACTGCGAATGACTGTACCAGGCTTACTCGAATTGAAGAGCGAGATTCCGTGTTGGTGATTTCGTTAAGAACGCGATTCATGCTTTCCAGGAATTCCCGCACAATTGGAACAATCAACTGTCCTTCTTTGGTGAGAATCAAGCGTCTGCCTTGACGTTCAAAGAGCTTGAAGTCCCAAAGTTCTTCAATGTGTCTGATTTGATGGCTAACTGCACTTTGCGTAATGAACAGTTCATCCGCAGCTTTCGTAAAACTGAGATGTCGAGAGGAAACCTCGAATGCGCGCAGAGCCGCCATTGGGGGGAGACGATTATTCAAGTTCTAATGAATTCAATCAGTGCCAACTAGATTACGAATTAATATTTCATACATCGGAACAGCGAAAGGAATTACTTTCGGTCACGATTTCACTATAAATCGGTTTCATCATTAACATGAGTATTTATTCATGTATTTAGGAAAAATTATCCTTCAAACCGTTGATATAGCGTATTATACTTACATCAAGTTCTAATTACTTGTAGGAATTAACTCATCCATTATAAGGAAATTAGATACGACAGGGAAGAATTCTGGAGCAGGGACGCTCCATTTCCCTCCTACAAATTTGATTGTCTAATTCAAAATTACGATTGCCAGCGATTCCTGCTGGGTATAAAGTCGAAGTCTAGCCAATTTAAGTTACTTCAACATTGCAGTTTGAATTAACATGGTTCACTTTTGAACCAAAACAGCGATTTTCAACGCGAATTCAAACGACGAACCTATACCCTTTACTGCAAGAAAGAGAGTCTTCAGGAGCGCCAATTCGCGTTGGCACTATTCGGATCAAATATCATATAAATTCCAAAGATACTGAAATTACATTACTCGGAGTAGAAATTCTCAAGAGGCTTTTCGCCTTGAAGGAATAATGAAGATGTGGTTAGAGACAGGAGAATTCTTGAGTGTTCTATTTCTTATTGTCCGAACTTTGAAACGACATGGTAACCTGGATATTGAAGGTCGATAATCTGTAGACGAGTTGACTCCCGTCGAATCTGATATAGAATCTATGCATCTGATCTCGAATCATCCTGCAACTAGATGAGTAACAACACACATCATGTCGAGTCAAAAGTAAACGCACCTTCCATTGATTTGAAGTTTCGATTTGATTCGATTAAGCATACTGAAACCATTAATATTCAACACTGACTCAGAACATGAACCTCTACTCATTACTGCAAGAACGGGAAGTTTCAAGAACGCCCATTCGCGTTGGCATGGTTGGTGCCGGAAAGTTCGCCACCATGTTCATGTCGCAAATCATTCGAACTCCAGGAATGAGTCTTGATGTAGTTTGTGACTTGAACCCCGACCGTGCCCGTAAGAATCTGAGTACTGCAGGATTCCAGGATTCCAGAATTTTCAATACTCCTCAGAAAACCTACGCAAACAGTGACGTATTTGTCACTGATGACATCAATGATGTGTTACGAGCAGGCAGCGTTGATGTAGTCATTGAATCGACCGGAGATCCTATTGCAGGAGTGAGCCATGCTCTACAGAGTATCGGTTGCGGTATCGATATCGTAATGGTCAATGTAGAAGCAGATGTACTGGCAGGCGCTTCATTGGCTAAAAAAGCGCGTGACCACAACGTGATTTATTCTCTCGCTTATGGCGATCAGCCAGCGCTTATAGTTGAACAGGTGGATACTGTTCGATCTATGGGACTGGAGGTTGTCTGCGCTGGTAAAGGTACAAAATATCTTCCTTCGTATCATCAATCGACACCTGACACGGTGTGGAATTATTATGGACTGACAAGAGAAGATGCTGAGCGAGGAGGCATGAACAGCAAAATGTTCAATTCTTTTCTTGACGGCACCAAGTCTGCAATTGAAATGACAGCTGTGGCAAACGCGACTGGATTGGAACCGCCTGAAAACGGCCTTTCGTTTCCGCCTTGTTCCGTTGACGAGCTTGGCTCTATTTTGAGACCTAAGAGCGAAGGGGGAGTGCTGGCGAAAAAAGGTATGGTCGAAGTGATATCTTCACTTCACCGAGATGGCTCAGAGGTGGAACGAGACTTGCGCTGGGGCGTATATGTAGTATTTGAAGCAGGAACCGAGTATGTAGAGCGATGTTTCAAAGAATATGGACTGGTGACTGACTCGACAGGAAAATATTCAGCGTTGTATCGACCTTATCACCTGATCGGACTTGAACTGGGTGTCAGCGTGGCATCGGTTGCACTGCGTCGAGAACCCACAGGATCGCCAGTTTCCTTTTCTGCAGATGTCGTTTCTGTCGCCAAGCGGGATCTTGGAGTTGGCGAAGTTCTGGACGGAGAGGGCGGAAGTACCGTGTGGGGCAAAATTGTGCCGGCGGCACATTCTCTAAAAATCAAGGCAGTACCCATCGGGCTGGCTTCAGGAATTGAGGTGTGCAATCCAATTCCGAGAGATGGTATTGTAACTTGGGACGATGTTCGAGTTCATGACTGCACAAACGCTCACAAACTGCGCAAACAGATGGAAATGGATTTTTCCGAATAGTCCGGAAGATTGCTATTCGATTCGTCTGAATACCGCGCACTGTGCGGGATGTGGGGCATTGGGATCTTCAACATCAATCACGATTCGGTCCCCTGTGTTGATTTGACTTCCCCTTAGACGGCCAAGCGACAAGTTGTCGGCTCCGTCCATGGCAATTAATGCAAATTGGGTTTCTTGGCCATGTGCATCTACTCCTGTAGTCAACTCCCTGACGACTCCAGTGCCTTCCAACTCTCGCCACTCAGTGTGGCTATGGTCAATGTCGCAGATTATTTTGGGTGGGAAACTGGTTCTGCCACATTCCGGACAGAAAGTCCCAAGTGCCCGGCCTTCGGCTAGTGCTTTGAAATATTGATCCAAAGCACCAAAGGAATAGGAGTAATCAAGTTCTACCTTAAGCGGGAAATAATCCATGAGAGTACACGTTTTTATCGGTGACGTTCTCGTTTTTCATACTTTTAAATCACAAAATTCAAAACACTCTGTAGCAGATTCTTCAGATATCAGCCAACTGCGATTGTAATTCAGCAGTGTCTGGCACCGTAGTTTAAAAACACGTCAATCCATAGTGACAACGATGTTTCCGATATGTTGCTTTCGGATGAACTGTGCCTGTGCTTCTTGAAGTTTAGCGAGCGGGTAGGTGGCAGCGAGAACTGGCGAGACCTCGCCACGCTCAATATAGCTGACCAGTTTTCCAAAAGTATCCGGAGCAACAACTGTACATCCAGTGAATGTCAAATCATGCAAATACAAGATGCGAAGATCCATCTCTACGATCGGGCCTGCGATTGCGCCAGCGCAAGTGTATCGACCGCCTTGTGCAAGCAGATCAATCAAGTTCTTCCAATTTGCACCACCGACAATGTCAGCGACGACTGTGACTGAATGCTTTCCAATTGCGTTGCCAAGTGCGGATTTGAGATCAGCGGGATTGCGGTCGATAATTGCATTCGGAGATAATTTTTCCAACTGACGATGCTTGTCTTTCGCGGCCATTGCAACTGTGACAGCTCCCCGGCGATTTGCGAGTTGCACAAGAGCAGACCCCACTCCACCGGATGCTCCAGTAACCAGCACCGTGTCAAGATTTGTGACGTTCGCACGTTCAAGCATGTTTTCAGCCGTTACCCAGGAAGTTGCGAAAGTTGCCAGTTCTGCATTCGACAGGGTACTTTCGACTATGTGTACCTGATTAGAATTAACAACGGTATATTCAGCAAATCCTCCGTCGCATTCCGAGCCAAAAAAACTGCATTTTTCAAGATTTAGCGGATCCTTCCAGTCTCGCAGCCAGCAGTCAATCATCACACGTTTATCTAGAAGTTCCCTACTCACGCGGCTGCCGACGGCGAGCACGCTACCAGTGACATCGGCCCCTTGAATACGCGGGAATGACAGTGCATTCTGACCCCAGGAAGCATCTTCACTATCTGTGGATTCCGAAGTAGAGCCACTGGTTGCTGTCGAGACGCTTTTTGAGTACCAACCTATTCGGGTGTTTACATCAGTGTTGTTCAGCCCACATGCATGAACTTTGATCAGCACATCATCATCGCCAGGAACAGGTACTGGCCAGTCTTCATGGTAAACCAGCTGGTCAAGGTCTCCGTGACCGACAAGCACGACTGCTTTCATAGTCTCTGGAATCTTCTTCATCTACGGAATTTCCTTGCTATCAATTCAATTTCGACAAAATCGCCTTTGCAACTCGTGAAGCAGGTGGTCGTTGTAATTCAGCGAATACAAATTCTGACACCTTGATGAGTGAATCCAGATTGATGCCTGTTTTCACTCCCATTCCATCCAGCATGTAGACAACATCTTCAGTTGCAACATTGCCGCTTGCCCCACTTGCATACGGACATCCACCCAATCCCCCAATCGAGCTGTCGATGACGGATACTCCATGCTCCAATGCTTCCCTGATATTTGGCAACGCCTGGCCATAAGTATCATGAAAATGAACAGCGATGGAATCTAACGAAACTATATTTGCAAGCGCAGCGAGCAGCTTGCGAGTTCCGTTGACTGTGCCAACACCAATTGTGTCTCCCAGCGAGACTTCATAGCAGCCCATGTGAAACAGTTTTTCAACCACAGGAATGACTTGCTTCTCAACAATAGTCCCTTCGTAAGGGCAGCCTAGAACACAGGAAACATAGCCTCTTACCGGAATTTCCAGCTCTTGTGCCCGATCAATCACAGGTTTGAACCGCTGAAAAGATTGCTCAATGCTGCAATTCGTATTTTTCATAGAAAAAGTCTCAGATACAGCCGAAAACACTGCAATTTGATCGACTTCAGCTTCAATTGCAGCGTTCATTCCAGTCATGTTGGGTACCAAGGCCACAAACGCGACATCTTGTCGACGGCGCACAGCATTCAATACCTGACCAGTATCTGCCATTTGCGGAACCCACTTAGGTGATACAAAACTTCCTACTTCCAGAGTCTTGATTCCGCACTCTGACAATCGATTGATTAAATCCACGCGGAATTTAATTGAGGTATGGACCGATTCGTTCTGCAGACCGTCTCGAGGTCCAACTTCTACCAGACGAACTTCAGACGGACAACTCAATTTTCTGTTCCTTCTGAATTGGAATCTAAAGGTTCAAGCGGTTCGACTACAACGCAAACGGCTCCTTCATCAATCTGTTCATTTTCGCCATAGTTGACGGAAGTTACAATTCCATCCAAAGGACTGGTAATCTGATGCTCCATTTTCATCGCTTCGATCACCATCAGTTTCTGTCCTGTTGTCACAACATCGTTCGTTTTGACTAATGTGCGTACCACTCTTCCTGGAAGCGGAGCAGTCAGCGTTCCTGAACGTTCAATTGGTGCATGGGCGACGGAAATCTTGTCTAAAACCCGTAGTTCATATAGCGAAAAATCGTGAAATACTAGTAGGCGATTCGGCAGATTGACAACTGTTGCCGAACATTTCGAGCCATCAACATCGACTGTGATTTTTTTATCTTGGATTTCCTCAATGCTGCAGTTCATCCGTTGTGACCCACACAGGACCACGCCAAATTTTTGCTTCAATTGAGTTGTGACATTCACAATTTCACTGTTGTATTCAAATAATTCAGTAATTTCTTGAATCGAATTGAGTCGCCAACCGGTTGAAGATTTCCAAGGAGAGTGTTGATCTGCATGTTCTTGTTTCTCGAATTTGTTGTGATCAACACGTAGCGTTGAATGAAGAAATAGTGCTGCTATAGCAGCGATTTCATTCGGTAAATGTTCGCATACCTGTGTTAATTCGTCCAGTCGCGTTTCTACGAATCTGACGTCAATGTTGTCGTTCAAAAATGAATCGTGTTGCAACAGGTTCGACAAAAATTTTACATTGGTGTTCACTCCCGCAACATGAAGCTGTGAGAGTCCATTCAGCATGCCTTTGATTGCATTGCTTCGATCCGATTCATGGCTGATAATTTTGGCGATAAGAGGATCGTAGTGCTGGTCAACATTGTCTCTTTCTCTAACACCGGTATGCACCAGCAACCTATCGGAGGTGGCTGGTAGAGTCAGATATTCAATGGTACCGGGTGATGGCAGAAACTCCTTCGATGGGTTTTCCGCATAGATGCGAACTTCAACTGAGTGACCAACGGGTTGAGCAGGAAGAGGTAAGGCCTTGATTGATTCACCCGCAGCAATTCGCAACTGCCATTCAACTAGATCGGTACCCGTAACCTGTTCCGTAACTGGGTGCTCGACTTGAAGGCGAGTGTTCATTTCCATAAAGTAAAAACCTTCACCATCAAAAAGGAATTCCACAGTTCCAACGCTATGGTAGTCAATTGCTTTAGCGAGAGAGACAGCCGCTTCATACATCTGGATTCGCAGTTCATCTGCGATATTCGGGGCTGGCGCCTCCTCTATGATTTTTTGATAGCGGCGTTGCGCAGAACAGTCTCGATCAAACAGATGGACGATGTTGCCATGCTTGTCCGCTGCGATTTGCACTTCCACATGCCTGGCCTTTCCGAGATATTTTTCGATGATGACAGCATCATCGTCGAATGCCTCTTTTGCTTCTGATCGGGCCGACAGCAAACTTTCGCTGAATTCACTTTCGTTGTAAACGATTCTCATGCCTCGTCCACCGCCACCCAATGCGGATTTCAATAGAACAGGAAAGCCGATTTCTTTGGCAGCGGAAATCATGCTTTCCAGATGCTGGCTTGAACTACGGTAACCCGGCAAAATTCGAACGTTGGCTTGTTCCGCGATTCCAACTGCAGTGGATTTTGAAGCCATGATTCGAATGGCTTCGGAAGAGGGGCCAATAAATTCGATGGATTCATTCTCGCACATTTCAGCCAGCACGCTGTTCTCGGATAGGAATCCATAGCCCGGGTGGATGGCATCGGCACCGGTCTGCTTCGCGGCATTTATTATTTTGCCTGCATTCAGATAGCTGTCGGAGGGGCGGGCACCTCCAATTTCGACGGATTCGTCTGCCAGTTCGACATGCAATGCATTTCGATCGACATCGGAGTGAATCGCAACAACTGGAATGCCAAGTCTTTGTGCTGTGCGAGTGATGCGACAGGCAATCTCCCCGCGATTGGCAATGAGCAGTTTCTGAAACAAAGTGTTGGTCAGATTACGATTTACGCCAAGCAGGAGAGCGTTTGTCCAAGAATGCAGCAATTCCTTCCTTGCCTTCATCGGAAGCTCTAACCCGAGCAATCAGTCTCGCCGTTTCATCCTGAATTTCCGAGTCTACAGGCTCACTCAGAACATTTTGCAATACTGATTTTGCGATTTGCTGAGCGCCAGGCGCACCGGCTCGGAGTTTTTCAACAATGCCGCTTTCAATGCTGGGGATTTCATCCGAATGCCCACACTCGTGAATCAGTCCGATCTGCTGTGCAGTAGAGGCGTTGAATACTTCACCTGTCAGAAAATACCGTCGAGCAGCCCGCAATCCGATGGCTTTAACAACGTAAGGGCTGATCACAGCTGGAATGAGGCCAATTTTAACTTCAGAAAGACTGAAAACTGATGAGTCCGCTGCGATGGCGATATCACAGCATGCCACCAAGCCAACTGCACCGCCGTACACGCCTCCATGAACAATCGCAACTGTAGGTTTAGGAAAACGATACAGTTTATCCATCATGGTTGCCAGGCGGCGAGCGTCCTCAAAGTTCTGCTCCTCACTGTAATCCGCCATTCGCTGCATCCACTTAAGGTCGGCGCCAGCGCTGAAACTCTTGCCTGCGCCGCGAACAAGCAGAATTCGCACTGACTGATGCTTCTCTAACAGCTCAAGCGCGTTTGTCAGTTCGTCGATCATCAACTCGTCGAAGGCATTGTGTACTTGCGGTCGATTCAGAGTCAGGGTGCAGACTCCTGTTTCGGCCAGTGTGACAACAATGGTTTCAAATTGATCAAATTCCGACATGAATACCCAACTACATTCTGAATATGCCGAATCGCGTTTGTTCAATCGGTGCGTTTAGCGCTGCGGAGATTCCGAGTCCGAGAACCATGCGGGTATCGGCTGGGTCAATGATGCCGTCATCCCAAAGTCGTGCACTTGAATAATACGGTCGTCCCTGAGTTTCATATTGTTCAAGTATGGATGACTTGAATCGATCTTGTTCTTCCTGAGGCCACGAGTCGCCTTTCATGCTGTCCAGCCGAACTTGGGTCAGCACATTTCCCGCTTGCTCTCCGCCCATCACGGAGATACGGGCATTGGGCCACATCCACAGAAACCTCGGTCCGTAAGCGCGCCCGCACATGGCATAGTTTCCAGCACCAAAACTGCCGCCAATAATCACCGTGAACTTGGGGACTTTTGCACAGGCTACTGCAGTCACCATCTTGGCTCCGTCTTTCGCGATCCCACCAGCTTCATATTTTTGTCCGACCATAAATCCAGCGATGTTCTGCAGAAAAACAAGAGGAATTTTCCGCTGACAGCAAAGTTCGATGAAATGCGTTGCTTTCAGTGCGGATTCTGAGTAGAGAATTCCATTGTTCGCAATGATCCCAACCGGGTATCCCAGGAGGTGCGCAAATCCGCACACCAGTGTTTCACCATACAGTTTCTTGAATTCGTGGAAACTGCTGCCGTCCACAAGGCGGGCTATGACTTCACGTACGTCATAGCTTTGCTTCAATTCAGTTGGTATGATGCCATACAGTTCTTTGGCATCATAGAGTGGATCCTGAGGCTGCTGGACTTCGGTGGAGATATATTTAGGGCGATTCAAATTCGCGACAATATCACGAACAATCTGCAACGCATGCTGATCATTATTGGCATAGTGATCAGTAATTCCAGACTGACGGGAATGTACGTCGGCCCCTCCCAAATCTTCTGCAGACACAGATTCGCCGGTTGCCGCTTTTACAAGCGGAGGTCCTCCCAGAAATATTGTCCCTTGATTACGAACGATGATTGATTCGTCACACATGGCAGGGACATAGGCACCTCCAGCCGTACAGGATCCCATGACCGCAGCGATCTGGGGGATCCCTGCTGCCGACAGGTTGGCTTGATTGAAAAAAATCCGGCCAAAGTGTCCGCGGTCTGGAAAGACATCGTCCTGTAGAGGCAGAAATGCACCACCCGAATCAACCAGATAGATGCACGGAAGATGGTTTTCACTGGCTATCTCCTGTGCACGTAGGTGTTTTTTTACAGTTATTGGGTAGTATGTTCCACCTTTTACGGTAGCATCATTGGCAAAAATCATGCACTCACGACCACTTACCGATCCAATTCCTGTAACAATTCCGGCCGATGGCACTTCCCCGCCGTACATTTCACAAGCCGCATAAGGGGCGATCTCCAGGAAAGGGGCAGCTCGGTCAAGTAGCAGCCGGATCCGGTCTCTGGCAAGAAGTTTGCCACGTGCAACATGTTTATTACGTGCAGATTCAGTTCCTCCAGCTTGAATTGTGGAATAAACTGAATTTAGTTCATCAACAAGACGCGTCATCGCGTCTCGTCGAGCATGGAACTCGGAACTTTCGAGATTTATCTTGGATTCAAGGACTGACATGATCGCAGTGGTGAAAAACCAGGATAATTTGGGGTTACCAACCCCCGGTTTTCACCCAAGCCTCTAATTGATCCAGTCGGTCATGCCCCCAAAACGGTTCTCCGTCCACGACGAAGAAGGGCGACCCGAACACTTTATGAGCTATAGCATCATCTGTAGCTTCTCGCACCAGGTTCTTTACATCCGGATCATTCAGAGCAGATGATAAATGTGTAGAATCAATATCGATTTCCGCTGCGATGTCGATGACGACATCGGATTTTGAAATCAATTTATCTTCAATAAAGTAGGCTCGAAACAAAGCCTGAGCGAGCTGCTTGGATTTGGCAGTATCGTTTTGATTGAGCCAGTAATAGGCTCGACATGCTGCGACGGTTGCAACGGGAAAGGTTGAAGGGATATTGAATTCGATCCCATGAAAACGACCCAGTCGGTGCAGGTCCAGACTACTGTATTCGTTGACCATAGGTATCTGCACGAGCGGCTTGCGCTCGGTAATTTTCATGACGGCTCCCATCAAATACGGTCGCCATACAACCTCGCAGTCGCAACGCTTTGCAAGCTCGTCAATCTTCTCGCTGGAAAAATATCCATAGGGAGAAGAAAAGTCGAAATAAAAATCAATGGAACTTTTCATGTGTACAGCTGCACTTTGCGATCAGCAAAACGATTCAAGAGCGAACAACACCAATTGCAGTTGCTTCTCCCCCTCCGATGCATAAAGATGCAACTCCTTGTTTTAAATCATACTTTTCCATTGCTGCGATCAGAGTCACCAGAATTCTCGCTCCCGAAGCCCCCACCGGATGACCTAGTGCACAAGCCCCGCCGTGTATGTTTACGCGATCGTGTGGCAATCCGAGACTGTGCATGGCTGCCATTGTGACTACTGCAAATGCCTCGTTAATCTCATAGAGTTCAACGTCATCCGCTGACCAATTCAATTTTTCCAGCAAGCGCCGAATAGCTCCAATCGGTGCTGTCGGGAACAAATTGGGTTCAGCCGCATAAGTTGTATGGCCAACCAATCTAGCACACACGTTCATGCCTCGATTTTCGGCTTCTTGTTCTGACATCAGGATGACAGTTGCACCTCCGTCGGAAATGGAACTGGAATTTGCCGCGGTTACACTTCCATTTTCTCTGAATGCAGGTCTGAGAAGCGGAATTTTTTCAGAGTTGGTCGTTTCAGGTTGTTCATCCGTAGAGACTTCGTAATTGCCTTTTCGAGCAGTTACTTCAACGGATATGATCTCTCGATCAAATGTGCCATTTTCCGTAGCTTTCTGTGCCCGAGTGAGTGATTCAATTGCAAAGTTATCCTGTGCCTCTCGACTGAACTGATAGGCTTCGGCGCAGTCTTCTGCAAAGGCTCCCATGAGGGAACCTTTCTGATAAGCGTCTTCAAGACCATCGATAAACATGTGGTCCATAATCTGCCCGTGTCCCATACGCATTCCACCTCTGGCTTTCGGCAGCAGATAAGGTGCGTTGCTCATACTCTCCATGCCGCCTGCAGCAACGATGGAGTTGGTTCCGGCTACGATGGAATCATAGCCGAGCATGACGGTTTTCATGCCTGACCCACACATTTTATTCACCGTCGTGCAGCCTACGGATTTTGGAATTCCAGCCGACAGAGCGGCCTGGCGAGCCGGTGCCTGTCCCAAGCCCGCGGGCAATACGCATCCCATCAGCACTTCATCGACATCGTCTCCGATGATGTTTGAATCATCGAGTGCCGCTCGAATCGATGCAGAACCTAGTTCGGGCGCAGTTACAGGTGATAGACGTCCCTGAAATCCACCGATTGGAGTTCGGCTCAGTCCCGTTACGACTACTGAAGAATTTTGCATTTCCATATCCTACTGGTTGTGTTGTTTGTTAATTCGTTTCTTCGAACAATTCGCGTCCGATCAGCATACGTCGAATTTCGCTCGTCCCGGCTCCAATTTCGTAAAGTTTCGCATCCCTCAACAGCCGCCCGGTGGGTGTTTCGTTCATGTATCCCATTGCCCCCAAAGTCTGAATTGATTCCAGTGCGCACCAAGTCGCTTTTTCTGCGGTGTATAGAATGACGGAAGCCGCGTCTTTACGGGTTGTCTCTCCGCGGTCACATGCCTTGGCCACCGCATAGGCATAAGCACGAGAAGCATTCAACGTGGAATACATGTCTGCCAGTCGGCCTTGAATGAGCTGAAACTCGCCAATTGACTTGCCAAACTGCTTGCGTTCATGAACGTAGGGGATTACAGCATCAAGACATGCCTGCATGATGCCAATTGGTCCTGCTGACAGTACTACTCTCTCGTAGTCAAGCCCGCTCATCAGAATTTCCACCCCGCAGCCGATTTCACCCAATACGTTTTCTGCTGGAACCCGGCAATCCTGAAAGATCAGTTCGCCGGTGTTGGAGCCACGCATGCCCAACTTATCCAGCTTCTGTGCAGTTGAAAAGCCTTCAAAATCTCTTTCAACAATGAATGCCGTAATTCCGCGAGAACCCGCCTCAGGCTCGGTTTTCGCATAGACCACCAGCACGTTGGCATCAGGACCGTTGGTAATCCACATTTTGGTGCCATTCAGAATGTAGTGATCTCCGATTTGGACGGCATTCAACTTCATGCTTACAACATCCGATCCTGCGTTTGATTCCGACATGGCAAGTGCGCCAATGTGCTCACCACTGATTAGTTTAGGCAGGTAACGGCGTTTCTGGTCGTCGGTGCCATTTCTGCGGATCTGATTCACGGCCAGATTTGAGTGAGCTCCGTAAGACAGGCCCACTGAAGCTGAAGCGCGACTGATTTCCTCCATCGCAACTACATGTTCTAGGTAACCCATTCCGGAACCGCCAAATTCTTCTTCGACCGTGATTCCGAGGAGTCCCATATCGCCCAGTTTGGGCCAAAGGTCGGGCGGAAAATCATTGGAAAGGTCAATGTCCGCAGCCCGCGGTGCAATTTCGTTTGCAGCAAAGTCTTGGACACTTTCTCGCAGAATGTCTGCGACTTCACCCAATCCAAAATTCAGTGTTGAATAATAATTGCTCATTGTCAACTAGTCTCTCGGTAGAATGCACATAGCGGTTTGCTGCATGATTGCACAGAGAGTGGAATTATTTCCCGTATGTACGGTTACTTCAATCGTCGACACTGTCAAAGTTCTGCCCGGTTTAATCACTGCTGCTTCAGCCGTAAGCCGATCGCCATCTGCCGCAGCAATCAGATTGATCTTGAATTCGACCGTCAAAATCCTGCTTCCGGCTGGCATCAGTGAAAAGGCCGCATATCCGCCGGCAGAGTCGGCAATAGCACTGGTCGCACCTGCGTGAAAGAAATTATCTTGTTGTGTAAGGTGCTCGCCGAAAGGCAGGTCAATTATACAGTGTCCCGGTTCAATGGTCCGCATTGAGGCGCCAAGCACACTCATAATGCCCTGAGTTGCAAAGCTCTTCCTGGCGTCACTTTCGTAATCGGGGTTTTTGGACTGAAATGGTCCGATTTGGGGAGAGGGCATCTATACTGAATTATCTAATTAGAAGCAAACCAAATGACTATTTTCGGATTCTTTTTCAGGTAATGCGAAATTCGGACATTATATTCAAAAATATTGCAGTGCAACAAAATTAGAGGAGATTTGAAACGGTACAGTTTTGAAGTGTACCTAGCGACACTCTCAGGACAGCAGACTGAGTGTATTTGTTCACAGAATGCGTGTGAGCTCACCTGCGGGAATTGCTTGTGTCAGGCATCCTGATTGGCCGGCCCATGCTTGCATTCGGTCCAAATCATTGTTTCTCCGTGCCGCGGCCGTCATCCTGGTCGTCAGTGCGCGTTGTATGGGATAGGACATCGGTTGCGGAGCGTCATCTTCCGTTGCAGCTCTTGCGTATGATGTAGAGACTGAACGGCCTAGTCGCCTGGAAAAAGCGCGTGTCAGCATCGTTTGGTGCGGTTGCGCCTGCCATGCAGCATTTTCAATAATCAATCCAGCAATTCACGCACCGCCTGATCGAGGTATGTTTCGAATTCGAAGTCGTTTCCCGGGGATGCCACGCAATGACCCCACGGCGATTGGTAAATTCGAAGGTCCCCCTTGCGGATATGCTCTATTTCGATTTGATTGTCTTCGGGACGAAAATAAAGATCGTTGTCGCAAGCAATGACGATGGTTTTCGCCTCGATTGCGTTCAGTGCTGCGACAAAATCGTTAGCATAGACCGGCTGTGCGCTGATGTCGCCAAGCTGCCAGGTCTTGAGCTTGCACAGCAGGTCGTTCGCGTCCCAGTCGAGATGGTCTCGCTCCCAATCCTGCAGTATTCCCTCCGCGGTATCGAAACCCTTGAGTCGGTACATTTGATCGCGGTAAAAGGTTTGTGAATAAGCCCAGCCAGCGTAGACGCGACCGAACGCCTTGAGACCCTTAACCGGCGGTGTTCGATAGTTGCCGTTGTTGTAAACCGCATCGGCAGTGAGCGCAGCCTTGACCCCCTCGAGAAACACGATGTTGTGCTCCGAAGTCTTGGCCGAGGCGCAAATCGGCAGGATCGCGTCGACGAAATCCGGATACTGCGCGCCCCACTGAAACGCCTGGCAGCCCGCCATCGACCAGCCTGTCACCAGAGCAAGCCAGCCCACGTCGAGTGCTTCGGTTAACAATCGGTGTTGCGCCCGGATGTTGTCGTAAAAGGTGATCTGTGGAAAGTTCCCCGCGTTGCAGGGCGAAGGCGTGTTGCTCGGCGATGAAGAAATACCGTTGCCGAACAGATTCACCGAAACCACGAAATGCCGTGTCGGGTTGATCGCCCGCCCGGGACCGAAGAAACCTTCGTTGCGCATGTGGCTTCCGGTGAAAAAAGTTGGTAGCAATACGACGTTGCGCCCATCTTGGTTCAACTTACCATAGGTTTTATAGGCAAGTTTCGCATCCGGCAGCACCGAGCCGCACTGGAGTTCGAAATCGCCGAGGGCAAAAATATTGTGGTCGTAGGTCATAGGTCTTACCAAAATATTTCAGTTTGCCAGGCGACACGCCTCTTGTCATTCCACATCGCTGGCCTCCTGCCGCATCATGTGCAAGATCTCGCGTTCGATCTCGACGTAACCCGGTGTTTCGATCAACTCTTCCTTGCTCGGAATCCGGCATCCCTGTTTGAAGTCCATCGGCAATATTTCTCGGATGCTGCCGGGGTGGCTCGACAGGAACACGATTCGATCGGCGAGAAACAACGCTTCTGGAATATCGTGGGTTACCAGCACTGCCGTCATTTGCGTTTCATCGATTATATCCAGCAGCAATTCCTGCATGTGCCAGCGTGTTTCCGCGTCCAGCGCACCGAAGGGTTCGTCCATCAGTGAGATTTCCGGCGAGTTGGCAAGCATACGCGCAATAGCGACGCGCTGTTGCATGCCGCCGGACAGTTGTTTCGGATAGGCATGGCGAAAGCGCGTCAGCTTGACTTTGTTGATAAAAAAATCGACCCGCTCGCGGCGCTTGTCGACGGGCACCTTGTTCAGGCGCATGCCATACTCGACGTTTTCTTCGACGGTCAGCCAAGGAAATGAGGTGTAGCTCTGGAAAACCATGCCGCGATCTCTGCTGGGTCCGACGATCTTCTTGCTATCAAGAGTCAGTAGCCCGGCGGTCGGGTCGACGAGGCCAGCCATCATGTGCAGGATGGTTGTTTTGCCGCAGCCGGATGGGCCCAGCAGCACACAGACCTCGTTCTCGATGACATCAAAGGAAACGTCGCGGACCGCGATCACAGTATCGCCGCGCTTGGCGGGGTACTCCTTCGAGACATGCTCCAGCACCAACTTGCCACCATGTTGCGGTTGAGGGCGATCGTCACTCATGGCGTCAGGTTCCAGGCGGTGGTGTGCGCGGGGCGTAACCCAGCAGCCCCGCGCGTCGATGTTCTTAGCTTCGATAGCCGCTATCGTAGAGTTCCTTGAGCAGGTTGCAGTTTACGCCTTTTTCGTACGGATTCCGGGTCTCCAAAAAGCCGAATTTCAGCCACCAGTCCGACATCAGATCGTAATGCGAGCGCATCTGGCCGTTGACTTGGTTGAATGGCGGGTCGCCGGGCGCCGCGCCGCAAAAGCGAGCGGCTTCCATAAAGTCGTAAACATAAAGCCCGCCGTCGAGACTGGTGCCGTCTTTGCCGATGACCAACTCGACGTCGTCAATACTCATTTTCATCCCCTTGGCAATGATTTCATTACCTTCGGTGGGGTTCTTTTTCCACCAGGCAATCGCATCGTAGAGTGCACGCAGGGTGTCGAGGGCAACATCATGGCGCTCTTCGATGAACTTGGCGTTCATGTAGAGCCCGTCGGCGACTACAGCCTGTGAAGTCCAGTAGTCCTCGCGCGACTGTGACAATACTTTGGAGCCGTCGAGAGTCTTGAGTACGTTGCTACCATAGGGCTCCCAGAATTCGGAGGCGGCCACGTCGCCACCGATCATGGCCGCGAACGCATCGTCGGCGATGATATTGGTGTATTGAACCGAGTCAAACGGATAACCGTTGCGTTCCAACCACATGGCAACGTATATCTGCGCCAGCCCGCCTTCGACTACCGCGACCTTCTTGCCCTTGAGGTCGGCCGGACCGTTGATGCCTGGAGCGACGACAATCTTGTCAGTGCCGTAGGACAGGTTGGCAAAGGCGACCAATTTGAGCGGCATATCGCGTTCTGCTGCGATCGGTGAAAACTCGACCGTGCTGGAAACCACATCCATCTGGTCGGCGGTAACGAGGTTGTAGCTCTCGTAGGGGTCTTCGATAGTCTGGTAATTGATATCCAGGTTCGGTGCCAGGTCCTTGTCCTTAGCGATGAACCAGAAACCGTAACCCGGCCAGGTGAAGCCGGAGATCTTGACTTCCTCGGCCGCCTGCGCGGGCGAAGTAAGGGCTAACATGAACGAGCATGCAAGCACCGCGTGAATGGCTATTTTTTTGATCATCATTTTTGAGAACCTCCTATCAGGTCGTGTATTTCAATGTTGATCTACTAGCTTGGGCAGCATCAGCATTGAATCGAAAAATCGTGGTGTTAAATCTGGTTTCTGCATCGTGTCAGTCACTGTACTCGAGGTATGGGAACAACAGACGCTGCAAGCGGCGAAGCAATATGTCGAATATCAGCCCCAGCAGGCCGATCGTGATAATGCCGGCCATGATTTCGTCGATATGGACGAAGCGCTTGGCGCGCATCATCATCGCGCCGATACCGGAATCCGCGGCGATGATTTCCGCAATTACCAGGTAAGTCCAGCTAACCGCGAGCATTTGCCGCATCGCGGTCAGAATATTGGGCCGCATCGCCGGCACAATCACGGTCCACAATACTTGCCTGCGGTTGCCGCCCAGCGTCAATGCCGAATTTATGAAGTCGGCTGGCAGGGATTTGGCGTAGTCCATAATGAGCGTGATCAAAAACCACACCACGCCGAGAAAAAGCAGCGCCAGCTTCTGCGATTCGCCGACACCAAGCCACATTAGCAGTAGCGGAATGAAAGAAGGTGCAGGAAGGTATCGGAATGCCGAAACCAGCGGGTTGAAGAACGCCTCGACCCGGCGGAACGTTCCCATCAGAATGCCCAGCGGCACTGCGAGCAGACAGGCCAGCAGGAAACTCGCGACAATGCGGTAAAGGCTCACGCCGATGTCGTGTATGTAATTCTTTTCGCCAAACAACTCGACAAAACTGGTGATAACCTTGATCGGTCCCGGCAATAGCACTGCGTTGGTCAGTTTCATCAGCACAGCCAGTTCCCAAATGCCGAAAAAAATGAGCCAGGCAGAAAACGCCAGCGTCAGCGTGCTGACCAACGAGATTGGTCGATTGAATTCGAAAATACGCTCCCTGCGAACGGCGACCCATCGCGTCGCTGATTGCCCACTATTCAGGACCTGATCGCCCATGTCAAATTCAGTCTACTGTCCGGAGAGACAAAATTTCGGTAACCCGGCAAGGGCGCCAAGGGCCTGCCCTCGCAGTCGGATGTGGAAGAAAGAATCGTCTTGCATCGCTCATCATAAAATACCAATGTCTGCAGTTCGCCGATCAGTAAAGCCGCAGGTATTCCTGGACTTCCCAGTCGGTAACGGCCTGGTGGTATCGCTCCCACTCGTCGACCTTGTAGGCAATATAGGACTTGCGCATACCCGCACCCATCACCTCGCATGCAAGTTCGTCCTCGCGCAGCGCTTGGATAGCGAGACTCAGATTCCGCGGCAGGTGACGAATGCCCGCCTCTAGAAATTCCGCATCGGTCATCTGGTATAGGTCGCGATTGGTCGCAGGGCCGGGGTCGATCTTGTTCACGATGCCCTTGACCGCTGCTTTCAGGGTCATCGCGAGCCCAAGATAAACATTCATGCACATATCGGCTGCACGATTTTCAATGCAATAACGACTTTGCGGCAGGCGGAACTGCGCTGAGCGGTTGTTGTAGCCGTAGGTGATGTTGGTCGGAGCCCAGGTCACCGTGCCACCTTCGAATCCACCGACTCTTGGCACCAGTCCATTATAGGAATTCACCGTCGGGCAGGTGATCGCGGTCAGTGCCTCGGAGTGGGCCATGAGACCGCCCACGGCGTATAGCGATGCATCGGTCCAGCCAGTTTCTTCCGACCCGAACAGGTTTTCTCCGAGGCTCTCCACCGACTGCAGTGAGATATTAATATGTGCGCCCGAGCGCCAGTCGCCCGTGGTTGGCTTGGGCATGAAGGTGATAAACATGCCGTGTCTCTTTGCGATTTCCTTAAGCAGGATGCGCAGGAATACCAGCCGGTCGGCCATTTCAAGCAGATTGGTGTAGTGAAAATCGAGTTCGAACTGCGAATAACCGCCTTCGGCCACCACGTCGTGCAGGTTCCAGCCAAGGTCTTCGAGGATGTCGATCATATCCTTTAGAAAATGCATTGAGTCCAACGTGTGCTCGACGTCATACCCGAAAGGCTGTCGGCGCGGGCGCAGACCGTGTTGCGGATCGTTGTCGATTGCTTTGGCCGGATTGCCGTCCTCGTCGTAGCGCATCGCGATGAATTCGGGCTCGATGCCGGCATAACCGACGTAACCGGCCTGTTCGGCGTCGCGCATTGCGCGTTTCAGCGCCTGCCGAGGGCAATGATCGTAAGGTTTGCCTTCCCAGAACAGGTCAGCAAAAATAATTGCCATGCTGTTGTCCCACGGGCAGACGTAAACCGCGTCGAGGTCGGGCACCACGATCTGGTCGGAATCGGCCGATGTCAATTCCGGCACGTACGAGATCGAATGCACAGCAAACTGCGGGCCCTTACCCTTGCACAGCAGCTCGAAATCACTCATCGGCACTGGTTTCGTTTTGGGAATGCCGAACAGGTCAATCCAGCTCGACATAACATACTCAACGCCGGCGTCCTCAAGGCGCTTGCGCACCTCGGCGATACGTTCGTCCGACGGCAGTGCATCGGCAAAGTTCTCTACGTAGATGTTCATTGGCGATTCTCCTTGTACATTAGGGGCACCTTCAATTTTTGGTTAATTCAATCAAAGTCATACTTGAGCAGGAACTGGTTCTTGAAATTTTTCAGTCCCGACATGGTTTCGCTCAACGCGATGTCGAGTTGGATGTGAATTTCCTTTTCCAGGAATTCGTGGAAATCGTGGCGATTGTTGGTGACGATTTCGATCAATAAATCGTAGCGACCGGTGACCCACAGGATGTAGACGACATCGGGCGACTCGCCGAGGCGTTGCGAGACCTGCTCCACCGAATAGCCCGGTGCGACTTTGATGCCGATCATCGCGTCCGTTTCGTAGCGGACCTCGGTCGGATCGACCAGCGCAACGATGCGCAACGCGCCGGCCTGTTTCATCGACTGCACCCGGTTACGCACCGTGCCCTCTGATACATCTAGCGCCGTGGCGATGTCCTTGTAAGGTCGTCGTCCGTCGTTTTGCAGCATCTTGACGATCTGGCGATTAAGATTGTTGTCAAGCGACGCGATGCCGTTCAATTTCAGCCCGACGGGCTCTGCTAATTTTGATGTCATGATTGTGGTTACGCAAGAAATATCGACGAATTATTAATGAAAAGACAATTCATTGCAAATATTTTTGCAGTTAATGCAAAATATGAGTGTGATAATTACGAAATATGGATATTTCTACGATATCATTTAGCACATTGGAGGGTTATGTAATGCAATCCTATTCAACTTTTCTGGAACATTTCGACCGGGCAGGCGAAACGCGCCATGGCTTACCGGGCTCGGCATATATCGATAACGAATTTTTCCGTCTGGAGCAGAGTTGTCTATTCGGTCAGGGTTGGGTGTTCGTGGGTTATGCGCACCAGATGGACAAGGTTGGCGACGTTCGCCCTATCGACGTCGCGGGGCTGCCGCTATTCCTGCTGCGCAGTCAGAATGGAAAAATAGCTGCTTACCACAACGCCTGTCGGCACCGCAATCTCAAGTTGATTGACACCGACGGCAGTGCTGGCAGGATGATTCGCTGTCCCTATCACAGCTGGAGTTACGATTTGTGCGGAGCGCTCAAGAACGCCCCCTATTTCGGCGGCGGTATTCGCGAACTGCCGGCTGATTTTCGCTACGAAGAAAACGGCTTGATGTCGGTACACTGCGAGGTCTGGCACGACTGGATATTCGTGAATCTGTCGTCACAACCTGCATCCTTCGAAGACTTCCTGGCACCGGTTAAAAGACAGTTGGGAGACAATGACATCACTGATTTCAAGCCCGTGGCGACGCTCGATCTGGGTGTCGTAACCTGCAATTGGAAGCTGTTGATGGAAAACTTCATCGAGCCGTACCATGTTCAGTTCGTGCACAAAAACACCACCGACCAGCCGCTGGTAAACCACCATACTGTGATCGATGAGCACTGCCTGGGCAGCACCGGTCGAACTGAGTGAGGAGCAATTGGCCAACGCGCGGCAGGGCACCTTGGGCGTCACCTCGCATTACCTGACTCTGTTCCCGAATTTTGTACTGGGCACTTACCAGCCGGATCAGCTCGGGGTGCACCTGAACACACCGCTCAGCGTCGAC
>JAKZRU010000086.1:0-34049 GCA_047517965.1 Gammaproteobacteria bacterium
TTACTATTGAAAGTCGAGAAGTTTCTTTGTTCGCAATGACTGAACTGCTTCGGGAAGGAGCTTAAAAGCTGATCACCGATGCAGTTGGCAGTTACAACCAAACTGGATGAGTTACTGTCGGAGTATTCCAGCCAACGTACCGCTAACAGCCGGGCAACTGTGGTGTGCAACGGCAGATTCTGACCAGCATAGAGTCGGTACCGTGTGGATTCCGAACGTGCGCTCAAACTCCGGCCAACTGATGACGTTTCGCTCGGCGCTTTTGCCGCCGTGTCTGCGCCACACTACTTTTGGCAATTACCCGATGAGATATTCCGCAAAGTACACCGTCTTATTTCACGAGAGATAAACTGCTTTCTAAAAGTCTTGCAAATTTGAATGTTTCAGCCCAATTTTTCTGTACCATCAGTATGCATAGTTTCAGCTCCAGTGATCGAAAATTTTCGGCCGACCGGCTAAACCATTACCTTTCTCATGTGTAGGCTGAATCACTCCAGAACGATTGCGTAGAACTGCGGGCAAAGTATCCTCCTCTACAGCAGTCTTCTGCCCCATATCCGATTCAACATAAATGCTTCCCCGCCCGACTGCTGTTTGGCAGTTTGCTGGGGGACTCTGATACTGCTCCGGTTGATCCTCTAATTGATCCTCTAATTGATCATTCAAACCGGTTGCGACAATCGTTACACGAATTTCATCTTCAAGGTCATCGTCATAAACTTGACCCATGATGACGGTTGCGTCTTCAGATGCAACTTCCTCAACGATACGAGCGATGTCCTTCAATTCCTGCGGACTCATTACCGAAGATCCAGTGATGTTGATCAAGATGCCTTTGGCGTTGGAAACGTCAACATCCGCAAGCAGCGGGTTCTCAATTGCGGCACGGGTTGCCATCGTCGCCCGATTGTCACCGCTCGCCCGACCGGAACCCATCATCGCAGATCCTGCTTCAGACATGACTGTTCTGACATCAGCAAAATCGACATTGATATATCCGGGACGTACGACCAGATCTGCAATCCCCTGTACTGCGTTCAGTAGAACATCATTCACCTTTCCGTAAGCATCCTTCAAAGTCAGGTTAATGTCATCCAGAATCTTTTCATTTGGAATCGTAATCAGGGAATCAACCGCTGACTTCAGGTCCTTGAGTCCTTCATTGGCGACAGCCATTCTTTTCTTGCCCTCGAATTCAAACGGTGTAGTAACGACCGCAACTACCAAAATATTGGGATTAGCTTCCTTGAGTGATTTGGAAATCTCTGGCGCCGCTCCCGTTCCGGTTCCGCCTCCCATTCCAGCAGTGATGAAAATCATATCTGCATTACCTAGGAATTCCACCAGTTTCTCCTTGTCCTCAATCGCAGCTTCTCGGCCAAGTTGTGGGTTTGATCCAGCACCCAGCCCTTTTGTCAACTCAGTGCCGAGCTGAACCTTCTGCAACACCCTAGCACGCGTCAAAGCCTGCACATCGGTGTTCGCAACGAAGAATTCCACGCCTTCGATCTGCTCATTTACCATGTGATCAACTGCATTGCTGCCTCCGCCGCCTACGCCGATCACCTTTATTACTGCCCGCTGATTGAATGTGTCTTCAGCGTGCAGAACAAATCGGTTGTTAAATAGTCTTGTACTCATGGTTAACGACCTCCATAGCCATCTTGTATCAATAAATTTGAATTGTTAAGTCTAGTATTCACCTTAGAACCATTCCTTGGCCCCACCTGCAGGCACCTGTGCCTCATACACCTCCTTATCCGGTTTTCTATACACATTTCGCATACTCTTCAAAATCCTTGAAATGATTGCAAAGTTCTGCGCCGGCTCTTCGTACGCTCTCGTCATCAAGTTTTCTCGATTAGTGAATCCAAATTCGCAAAGCCCCACTCCGGCAGCAAACTTTGGATGCCTGACAACTTCACTGAGTGTGCCGGTATAGCGAGGTACGCCCAGACGAATTGGCATATTGAAAATTCGCTCTGCCAGCGTTACCACATCAACCATCTTGGAACTCCCGCCTGTCAGAACGATGCCGGAACGCATCATGTGCTCATAGTTGGTCTGAATCAGATTGTTGCGTACCAAATGAAACATTTCTTCCATACGGGCCTCTATAACCTCGGCAAGATACTTCTGCTTGATATTCCGTACTTTCTGGTCACCTATGCCAGGAAGCTCAATCATCTGTTCGTCACTGACCGACTGCGAATTCGCGGAACCGAATCTATGCTTGATTTTCTTCGCTGCAACCGTCGGGGTGTGCAAAATGACGGCAATGTCTTTTGTTACCTGCGATCCCGCCATAGCAAACGCAGTCGAATGTTGAATTGCACCTTCTTGAAAAACTGCAAGGTCCATGGTGCCATCACCAATGTCAAGCAAACCTACACCTAACTCCTTTTCATCCTCCGTCAATACGGCATGACCTGAGGAAATGTGATCCAGAATTACTTCCTCCACTTCCAGGTCACACAGCTTGATGCATTTGAGGATATTCTGTACTGCACTTACATTTCCGGTGACAACATGGACTTTGGCTTCAAGCCGTACACCGCACAGTCCAACTGGGTCGCGAATTCCGTCCTGATCGTCAATGGTGAAGTTCTGAGGAAGAACATGCAGAATTTTTTCGTCACTGGAAATTCTTACTGCCCGGGCCGCTTCGATCACACGATTGACATCATCGTGAGTAACCTCGTTGCCTCGAATCGCCACCACACCGGTCGAGTTGTAACTGCGGATGTGCGCACCGGTAATTCCGGTAAAGACACCAACAATCTGGCAAGCAGCCATCATTTCCGCTTCTTTTACAGCTTGTTCAATGGATTTGACCATCAAATCGATGTTCGACACCATTCCCCTTTGCATCCCCTGCGTTGGTTTCTCGGCAACTCCGATGATTTCAATCTCCCCTGAGGGTGATGCCTCGCACACAATTACAGAGACCTTGGAAGTTCCAACGTCCAAGCCAACTACGAGCTGATTCTCACTAATTTTGTTCGTTGCCATTCGTTTATTGCTCCTACTATGAATTCTTTATCTTTGCATCTCCGGCAATTCGTGGTTCGCCGTCTAACCATTCAACGGACACACCATCTGGATATCGCATATCCACTGCCATAAGCCATTTGCCAACAGGTTCAAACACATCTGAATAGAGCTTTGCGAACCGCTCGAAACGGGACTGTGGCTTGCCACTGCCTAGAATTACGCGGATGCTGTTTGGCGCCATCGACTGCACCTCTTGTTCCCCGCTCGACACATCCTCAGACACCGGTTGGACATAAACTTCCCAACTGTCTCGCCCGGACTTGACTAACTCGGCAATTTTTAGTCCCCGTGGCTGAACAAGTGTCTGCCAGATCTGATATTTAGCCAGTACTTCCTGTTCAAATCCCACCGGACCGCGTAATAGCGGCAGGCTGGAATCCTGAAAATCCGGCAGTGTGACCGCGATGCCTTGATGATCGAGCCACTGATCGTCATTCCAACGAGCACGTATCACGCGCTCATTGACAAACACTACCAAAGTATCCGGCCATCGACGTTTTATGGTCGCATCCTCCACCCACGGCAGAGCTTGCGCGGCAGCGACCGCCTTTGCGATGTCAATCCGCAAAATGTTGCTGGAGGCAACAACCTGAGCAATTGCCTGGCGAATCTGACTCGGCTCCGTATTGTGAAGATCACCCTTAATGCTGATGTGCTTCATCGGAAATCGCTGCGGCTGAAAAATGTAATCCACACCTAGTCCGAAACTTGCCAAAGCACACAATACAACCGCCAGTATCGCGACCCGAACGGCACCCTTACCGGCCAAGGAGGATTTAAAATTCTTACGGGTATGCAACCGTCCATAGTAACCGTCTTGTGTATTTCTAGTAGTATTCATTGTTCACGCCCTATTGCCAATAATTGTTACTTCTAATTCCAACTCGATGCCATGCACTGCCTCAACCTTTTCGACTGCATGACTGATTAGATTCTCGATGTCCTGTGCTGTTGCATTCCCTTGATTTTCAATGAAATTCGTGTGCACTGGAGAAAATCGAGCAGTCCCGATCGAAAAACCCTTCAGACCTGCACTTTCCAACAGTCGTGCCGCATAATCACCGGGCGGATTTCGGAAAACAGAGCCGGCATTTGCAGTTTGAACTGGTTGCAATTCGGATCGCTTCCTCAACAGGCTCTTGATCTTTTCTCGACCCCCTTCAGCTCGACATGGAGTCAAACTAAACTCAGCTCCGGTGAACCACTCTCCGGAAGCGAGCTCCACGAACCGGTAACCCCAGCGAAACTGTGAAGCGGCGGTTCTTTTTTGCTCGCCATCGCTTGTGATGGTTTCGGCACTATGTACGATCTGCCATGTTTCCGAGCCAAAACATCCTGCGTTCATTGCCAGTGCACCACCGATTGTTCCAGGAATTCCGACCATGAACTCAGCCCCACACAATGAATTCTTGACGGAGTACCTAGCAAGCTTGGCACTCGGCACTCCGGCTTGGGCATAAATTCCGTGATTTCCAGTTCTGTGGATTTCATTCAAACCTTTGAGTGTCGAAACGACCACTCCCGGAAAACCACCATCCCTCACCAGCGTATTGCTGCCGAGTCCGCACCACGCTATCTGCGTTTCGCTCGGGATGCGCTTTAGAAATTCACCGAGGTCATCTTTGCCTTTCGGTGTGTAGAACCAGTTTGCCCGGCCGCCGGTGCGCCAGCTTGTGTGCCGGCTCATCGGTTCGTCCTGCCGAAGTTCGCCTTTTAGTCCTTGCATCGATATTTCCGATAGTATGTTCTGGTTCATTTCATGTGGTTCATGATTGCATGACTTCCATGCAGTTCTTGACGACACGTTCAGTTGCATCCGTTCGAGCAAAGTTTCGGATGCGATTCGACATCTCTCGAATCCGGTTCCTGTCGCTGATTAACATTTTCAATTCCTGTCCCAAGCGTTCCGTCAATTGTTCGTTCTGCTTGCATACGACAGCACTTTCCTGCATTGCAAGGGCTTCAGCATTCGCACGTTGATGATCTCTGGCCGCATGAGGATAAGGCACCAGAATCGCCGCCAGTCCTATCACTGATATCTCTGCAAGCGTCATGGCACCTGCTCTGGCAACGACAATATCGGCCCATAAATAGGCACTCGCAATGTCGTCGATGTAGTCAAGAACCTGTGCCTCAATTCCCTGACTTACGTATGAATCCGAAACGACTTCTTTTCGTCCTTGGCCGGTCTGATGCATCACTTGTGGCTGTAAATTCTCCGGCAACGAACCAAGCGCCAATGGCAGTGCATCGTTCAAAGCCTGCGCACCCTGACTTCCGCCGATCACCAGCAGCCGTAAATTCCGCTCTTCTGTGTCGATTGAATCTCTACGCACTCTGCCGGCTTTGATGATCTCAGCACGCACTGGAGTACCTGTAAATATCGGCTTTCCGGCAAGCTGTGTATTCGAGAATCCAATCAGAATGCGGGATGCCAGAAATGCGAGCACGCGATTGGTCAGTCCAGGAACAACATTCGATTCGTGAATTACCAGAGGACGGCGCAGAATCCAGCTCGCCAGTCCGCCTGGCCCGCAGACGTAACCACCCATTCCCAGAAGCGCATCCGGACGACGGCGAAGAATGATTCCGATACACTGTAGAATCGAAGCAGTCAGCCACAGAGGCGATGTCAGCCATCGCACCACTCCCTTGCCCCATAGTCCTCGAGTACGTACCGCATCAAACACGAATCCTGCGTTTCGAGCCAGCTTTTGTTCCAGTCCGTTACGAGCACCCATCCAGAATACATTGACGCCACGCTCTCGAAGTGCGGTGCCAACTGCCAATGCTGGGTACACATGCCCGCCTGTTCCACCCGCCATGATTATGACCGTGTTCATTGTTCAGATTCCTGACGCGAACTGCGTTCAATGGAAAAAATCATCCCGAGCGCGACTGAGTAGGCTATCAGACTCGTTCCACCTTCGCTCATGAACGGCAGAGCCAGACCCTTTGTCGGTAGCAGCCCCATATTCACACCCATGTTGACCAGTGCAGACACTGCGATCAGAGCGCCGAATGCCTGAGCAAGCAACATTCCGAATGTGTCGCCTGCTGCTTCGGCTGACCAAGAGACATGAAAGATTCGCCAGATCAGTACAACAAACAGCACGATCACCGTACAGATTCCCAGGAAGCCCATTTCTTCCGCAATGATTGCCAGTAGAAAATCGGACCCGGCAAGTGGCAGGTAGTCGAGTTTTTGCACGCTGTTTCCGATACCCACACCAAACCATTCTCCACGCCCAAACGCAATCAAGGATTGAACCAGTTGAAAGTCGGTATCGAACGGATCGTCAAATGGGTCAATAAACGAAGTCAAGCGTTCTAAACGATAGGATTTCACCAGTATCAGGCAGGCCATACCCAATATCGCTGCACCTGTAATGGTTACGGTGTGCCACCAACGCATACCGCTGAGAATAAGCATCAGGATGAGAACTGAACCGAGAACCACGGTACTTCCGAAATCTGGCTCTGCCAAAAGCAAGATGGCGAAGACTATAAAAATCGCAAGAATCGGCACAACATCTCTCAAAAACTCTTGCATGTACCCGCGACGAGTCGCTAGGTAGTCTGCGGCAAATATCAAAAAGGCCAACTCCGCAAACTCAGACGGCTGAAATTTCAAACCTGCGACTTCGACCCAGCGCGAACTACCGTTTACATTGACTCCTATGGATGGAATCAAAACGAGAATAAGCAACGCAATGCCGGTTATCAGTGATACCGGTGCTAAATGCTGCCATAGCCGAACCGGAATTCTCGAAAAGATCAACATGGCGATTAATGCCAAGAAAATATGCATGCCGCTGCGACGCAAGTAGACGAACGGGTCGTCGATACTGAAAGCATGCGCGATCGTTGCAGAGTAAACTGCAGTCATTCCAAATACGATCAGCAGCAGAAACGTAATCAGCAACGGCGGATCAAAGTATGGACCACCTCCTTCAACGCTTCGGATATTATTTTGATGTCGAACCAGAATCATGAAAAATGCATTTGCAGCGCTTTGCTGAATGTTTCTCCTCGGTGTACACAATCGGTAAACATGTCATTGCTTTCGCAGCCAGGCGAAAAAATCACACAATCGCCTTCTTTCGTCATGCTTTCAGCAACCTTGATCGCCTCATAGAGATCTTCAGCCTGCTTGCGCTTGGCAAATCCTTTGAGCGACTTGCCAATTTCTTTGCCGTCGCGACCGAAAAATACGCATCCGCGCAACTTGCCGTTCACCGATTTTGGAATTTGCGAGAAATCCGCTCCCTTGCTCAATCCTCCGGCGATTAAAACGACTGGCCTGGAGTTGGATTGAATGGCCGCAATTGCCGCGCCTACATTCTTTGACCTCGCATCGTTGACCCAGCGAACGCCATTCCACTCACCCTCATTGTTGCAACTGAATCGAAGACCTTCAAATTTCATCACAACATTCTTTTTCTGATCGACTGGATACCCAGCCGCATCTGCAATGGCACAAGCGGCAAGCAGATTCAGTTCGTTGTGCCGTCCCTTAAGGAAGCACTGCGACAGATTGATCAGTTTTTCGTCACCGTGCACTATCCATCGGCCAGAGGAATCTTCAACAACGCCATAGTCGCAATCACGCGGTGGCTGATTCAAGCCAAATGAAATTCCTGCTCCTGATGTCGGAAGTTGCGAAACGATTGAATCATCACGATTGATCACCGGAATTTTGGCATCCTGCAAAACTTTGGCCATGCAGTCAACATAGTCATCCAGGCAGGAATAACGCTCCTTGTGATCGGGCGAAACGTTTAGAATCGTTGCAACATCCGGTCTCACAGAATTCACCTGTTCCAGGTGCATTGCGGACAATTCCAGTAAAAATACGTTCGGCTGCTGTTTGTTCAGCAGTTCAAGAAATGGCAATCCTCGATAGCCTCCAATTCGAACACTATCTCCATGACTACAAATAATCGCGTCCACAAGTGTGGTTACAGTGCTCTTGCCATTGGTTCCGGCAACTGCAATGACGGGTTTGGTGCTTCGACCGAAAAACAAATCCAAACTGCTCACGACCTCAACACCGTATTCCTTGGCCAACTGCAAAATAGCGGCATTCGAGTTTGCTGCGGTACAACTCATGACAACGAGGTCAGCATTGAGGAATAACTGTGGATAGACCGGTGCATACACCGGAATTCCCGGCAGTGCTGATTTGAACCGACTCTCGAGTTGCGGGTGCGGATTTACATCCGCGACTGATACGTCCCAGCCCTCATTTATGAGAAATGTGGCGCAGGCGACAGCACTCTTTCCAAGTCCGAATACGATTGCGTTTCCAGCTTCGCTGGAATTTTCTGCCCTTTTAAGTCTTGATTGCATAATGTCTCCTTCTTCTACCGAATTTTCAGAGTGGCGAGTCCGGCCAGTACCAGTACCAGCGATATGATCCAGAAACGAACGGTGATACGCGATTCGGGCCAGCCCTTCATTTCAAAATGATGATGAATCGGGCTCATCAGCAGAACGCGTCGCCCGAACAATTTAAATGATGCAACTTGAATGATTACCGAGACGGCCTCGATGACGAATAGTCCTCCCATGATGAACAGAACGATTTCCTGCCGCACGATAACCGCAACGATGGCCATCGCAGCTCCAAGTGCCATGCTTCCCGTGTCTCCCATGAATATCTGAGCGGGGTAGCAGTTGAAAGCCAGAAATGCGAGTCCGGAACCGACCACTGAACCACATAAAACGATGAGTTCACCGGCACCATCAATAAAGGGGATGGCCAAGTAATCTGAAAATACTGCGTGACCTGTTGCATAAGTGAATATGCCCAGGCCGCCTGCTACTAATACAACCGGCATGATGGCCAAGCCATCCAATCCGTCAGTCAGATTGACCGAATTGGAGGTTGCGATCAGCACAATGACAGTGATCGGTACAAACCAGTAATGTAGGTTGATCGTCACATCTTTGAAGAATGGAAGTAGATAATTTGTCTCGGCACTCGAAGTGGCGCTCGCAAATAGCGTCATCGCGATTCCCGTCGCGGCGATACACTGCCATAACAGCTTGTATCGAACACTGAGTCCACCATTGCCATGACTACGCTTCAGCTTGAACCAATCGTCCAAGAAGCCGATTAGTCCGAAGGAAATGCATCCGCAAAGCGCAATCCAGATGAATCGGGTGGAAAGATCAGCCCACAGCAAGGTACTAACAATGATGGCGAGCAATATGATCACACCGCCCATGGTTGGCGTACCTCCCTTTTTGGAATGCAGTGGCACGTCATCATCGCGAGTCACTTCGCCAATCGACATCTCCCTCATTTTACGAATGATGTACGGGTAGAGAGCCACCCCAATCGCCAGTGATGTCAGTACCGCCAGAATGCCGCGCAAGGTCAAATATCGAAAAATATTGAGCCAGGTATATTCGTCTGCAAAGACAAGTAACAGGGAGGCTAACATGCTGCACCTTCTGTTTGTTCTACATCCACAGCACACAACTCATTCACGATGCTCTCCATTTTCATACCGCGCGAGCCTTTGACCAGAATGATCGTATTCGAGTCCATCTGCTGCAGGAGATCGTCAACAAGCTCTTGCCGGTCCTGGAAATGTTGTGCGCCATATCCGAATTCCTTCACCGCATACTTCGTCAAATTACCCAGCGCGTACACCCGACCTATGCCCGATTGGCGTGCAAGTTTGCCAATTTCACGATGAAATTCTGCATCGTTCTCCCCTAATTCAAACATGTCACCAATCACCAGTCGCCGGTCACCCGATAATTTCTTGAGAACATTGAGAGCTGCTGCTACCGAAGCGGGATTTGCGTTGTAGGTGTCGTCCAGCAGGCGACCGCCTCTTTTGTGTTGGCGCAATTGCAGTCGCCCGGCAACTGGAGACATTTTTTCCAATCCGGATTTGATATGAGAATCTGAGATGCCGAGCCCGATAGCAGCAGCGGTTGCGGCCAAGGCGTTGAGGATGTTGTGCACCCCGGCCAGTTTGAGTTCCATCTGAATCATTCCACGAGGAGTGGTAATTTTCAAAATGGAACCAAATTCTAAGTGCTGATATACAGCCTTTACATCGGCCGCTTCGGACAGACCAAACGTAATCACGCGGTGCCGATCGGCGATGGATTTCCAGTAGTTGACTTGTTCATCATCAACATTCAAAATGGCGATGCCATCATCACTCAGGCCAACCATCAAGGAACCCTTTTCGATGGCAACCTGGTCAAGGTTTTTCAGGTATTGAAGATGTGCAGAACTGGCATTTGTGATCACCACAACGTCTGGACAGGCCAACTTCGATAGATATTCGATCTCGCCAATCTGGTTCATACCGATCTCGACTACCGCGAATTGGTGCTGTTGCCTCAGCTTTAGCAGCGAAAGCGGCAATCCGATTGCATTGTTGAAGTTGCCGTGAGAAACCAATGTCTCGGAATGCTCACTCAGCATGCTACCGATCATTTCCTTGACCGTCGTCTTTCCGTTAGACCCCGTAACGGCAACAAGCGGAATGCTGAATTTCTGACGCCAGTGCGACGCAAGCCGACCCAAAGCAAGTTCTGTGTCACCAACCACTACCTGTGCAACGGAAACATCAGCTGATTCATCGACGAGCACACCCTTTGCACCGGCATGTGCTGCCTCGTTCACATATTGATGCCCGTCAAATCGATTGCCGCGTAATGCAACGAACAAATCACCTTCTCGAATTCTACGGGAATCGGTGCTCACGGCTTCAATGTAGGTATTCGCGCCGATGTGAACACCGTCGACCGCCTGTGCTACCACCTGCATATTCATCATCCGAGGCTCCTCAAGGCATCTGTCACTGCCTTACGATCACTGAATGGAATCACCTTCGAGCCATACGTCTGCGTAGTTTCATGACCTTTTCCGGCAATTAGAACCGTGTCATTGCGTCCGCAGCCCTTGATCGCAGATCGAATAGCTTCCCGACGATCATGGATGACTTTGGGCTTGGACCGCATTCCTTCCAGAATTCGTTTGGTGATGGCTTGCGGGGATTCTCCTCGGGGGTTGTCATCGGTAACGATTACGTGGTCCGCATGCTGTTCGGATATTGCTCCCATAATCGGACGCTTTTCATCATCTCGATTTCCGCCGCATCCAAAAACACACACCAAATTACCCTCGGTTATCTCGCGCAGACTTTGTAAGGCGCTTTTCAACCCATCCGGAGTATGCGCATAGTCAATAAACACCTCGGGTTGCACGGATGACCCCGAGATTCGCTCCATGCGTCCAGCAACCGGCCTGACGGCGTGCAGTGCACGCTCTATGTCCGCAAGGTCGAATCCATGCGCATGCAGAACCGCTGCGACTGTTGTCAGATTGATGCCATTAAAACGACCTAGAAGCTCGCTGTGAACCTCAATGCTGCGGCCTTGAACGGCAATTTTCAATACCAACCCGCGGCGAGTGGAAATGCAATCCTGCAACTGTATGTCTGCGGGCGCAGAACCGTAGGTAAATTCTCTGGTGCAGGAAGTCTTGCCTAGCAGAGAACGACCAAACTCGTCATCGATGTTGAGAATCGCACTTGAAGCTGATGATTCGACAAAAAGCTTCGCTTTACTGGCCCGATAATGTTCCTGGCTTCGGTGATAGTCCATATGGTCTTGGCTCAGATTAGTGAACACAACCGTGCTGAAACGAACTCCCTTGGTACGCGACTGATCAAGAGAGTGAGAAGAAACTTCCAAACACAGGTACTCGGCTCCCGCCTCCAGCAGCAAAGCCAAATTCTGATGTAGAGATACTGGGTCTGGAGTCGTCAATGAACTTTCAGACAGCTCAGCCGGAAATCCTGAACCCAGCGTTCCCACAATCCCGCATTTCTTCCCCAGTGCTTCAAACGCTTGAGCTGTCAAACTTGCACAAGTGGATTTTCCGTTCGTTCCAGTGATGCCGACGACATGCATTTTTGACGAAGGCTTGCCATAAAATACATCCGCTACGGTGCCAATCTGTCGTCTCAGGTCACGTACTGCAATTAGCCGACTGTCGTCTTGGTGTTCCATTGACCATCCATCCGATTCATAGACTACCGCACGAGCACCTGCCTGAATGGCCTGTTGAATGTGACTTCGACCGTCTTCAACCTCACCGGGTATGGCGAAGAACAGACTGCCAGTACCAACTTTGCGACTGTCGAGGCACAGGTCCTTAATCAATATGTCATTTTCCTTGTCTACTTCCCGCAGGCCGTTTAACAAGTTACTCAAATACTCACCGCTGTAACTTCGTTCAGTTGCGAGGTTCATGATTTGGCGGATGCCCGAACATCTTCCTTTTTTGCAATGCGATCCAGATCATCCGGTGGTACGTTGAGTATCCTCAGAGATTTAGACATGATTTCCCGGAATGCGGGTGCCGCAATGGCCCCACCGTAGTGTGAACCAGCACGCGGATCATCCACGATTACGACTGCCGCGAGTCTTGGCTTGGAAGCCGGTGCGAATCCAGCGAAAATTGCCAGATGGTGTTGGTCGCTGTATCGCTTACCGATTAGTTTCTGCACAGTTGCAGACTTTCCTGCAACTCTGTAAAGCGACATCTTCGCCCTCCTCGAAGTGCCAGTCGGTGTAACCACACGCTCCAACATCCGGGTAATTTCAGCGGCAATCTCGGTTGGCAGAACTCGGCGCCGATTTTGAGGCTTTTCATTTGCCATGATCGTGAGCGGCACAAGAACTCCACCATTGGCAAGCATCGTGAAGGCCTGAACCAACTGCAGAGCTGTTACTGCAAATCCATAGCCGTAAGTCAAAGTGGCGTGATCACTCGCATACCACTTGGTTCGATCTCGAAAAAGACCGTCATTCTCGCCTGATATGCCGCTGCCGGTACTCGACCCGAATCCTATACTTCGATAGAAATCCATCAGATGGTTCGGGTCAATCTGAGTGCCGATTTTCGTCAGGCCGATATTGCTGGACTTCATGATGACGTCTTCGACAGACAATTCACCAAAATTTCGAATGTCTTTGATGGTGAATCCGCCAATGCGAATCCATCCAGGAGCTGTATCAATTATCGTCTTTGGGGTTACTATGCCTTCCATCAACGCTTTCGCGACTACAAAGGGCTTGGCGGTGGAACCTGGCTCAAAGACATCGGTTGCTGCAAAATTTCGAGTCTGCTTTCGATCGCTCACTACGTTCGGGTTGAAACTCGGTGCAGCAGCGATAGCCAGGATTTCGCCGGTGGAGATGTCGACGACCACGCTGGTAGCCAACGTAGCGCGTTCTTTGGCGACCACCGCCAGTAGCTCTGTGTAAACTGCTTGTTGAATTCTTGAGTCGATGCTCAGATGCACATCTTTTCCGTCTTGGACGCGTTTGGTGTGTGCTAGTGTTTCTATCGTTCTGCCATGATTGTCCTTGATGACTAAATTCAGGCCGGGTTTCCCCTCGAGTTGATGATTCATCGACAGTTCGATACCCTCAAGTCCGATATCATCGATATTCGTAAAACCGATTAAGCTTGCTGCCGTCGAACCGTGCGGGTAATAACGCCGATACTCCCTCATCAATGAAACACCAGGAATTTTCAAATCCTGCACTCTCTTCGCTTGCTGCGGTGAAAGATGACGCTTCAGATACATGAACTGCCGGTTTTGACTGTTGTATGTTTCAACGTCTTGCCGAAGCTGAGTTTCAGAAGTTTGAACTTCCTTGGCCAAATCAGCCCAGTGATCTGCATGATTGCTCAGAATTTTGGGCTCAGCCCATACCGAGTCAACCGCAGTACTGATCGCTAGAATCTCGCCGTTTCGATCCTTGATCAAACCTCGATTGGCTGTGATCGTTTCATTGCGAAGGTAGCGAGCCTCTCCCTCAGCCTGCAAATCTTCCGTCACAGTAACCTGTAAATAAACTGCCCGGGCAACTAGCAACCCGAATCCCAATGTGATCAAGCTCAACATAGCGAGGTCACGGGACGGAACCAGGTAATTTCGAGATATCACTGTGATACCTCTGATGCTGCCACCTGCTGCGAAGGTTTATCAAGCAGCAGAACCAAACGCTCCTCTGGCGCTTGCATCTTAACGTTGGTTTGAGCCCAATTCTCAAGTTGATCGTAGCGAGTCAAAGAAGTTCGCTCAGTCAACAAATTACGCCACTCAATGTTCAGATCGTCTCGGTGATGGTAAAGTGCCTGCAGTTCGACAAAAACTTCTCGATTCTCATGACGCACCCAGATAACCGCGATCACCGAGGCCAGGCAGACAAAAACCAGCATGTAAGTAATGCTACGCATACGACTCTCTCACCCAATGCGCTCTGCGACCCGCATGACTGCACTTCGGGAGCGTCGATTTCTATCCACTTCCGCCGCACCTGGCTGTAGCGGCTTGCCGATGATTCGAAGTGTTGGGGAATAATCAGCTTGACGAAATGGAACGCCTTCAGGACCTGGGGAACCGATTGAGGCCTCTCGCATGAATCGCTTGACAATCCGATCTTCAACTGAGTGAAAGGTAATTACTACAAGACGTCCACCGCGCATAAGAAGCTCAACACACTGTGGTAGAAATTTGTTGAGTTCCTCAAGTTCACGATTAATGTGCATCCGAATGGCAAGAAACGTTCGAGTTGCCGGATGCTTGTTCTTTTCTCGAGTGGGGACGCAGTCTGCTACGATCTGCGCCAGCTCACCGGTTGAATTTATCGGTGCTTTACGTCGAAATTCGACAATCCTTCGAGCAATCCTTCGAGCGAATTTCTCCTCGCCAAGTGATCGCAGTATGCCGCTCAGTGCCTTTTCACTGACCACATGCAACCAAGCCGAAGCCGGCTCGCCCTCTTGCGGATTCATTCGCATGTCGAGAGGTCCGTCATGCAGAAAGCTGAATCCGCGCACTGCATTGTCAAGCTGCGGCGACGAGACGCCGAGATCAGCGATGATTCCAGAAACCTGAATGTCCGGCATTCGGCTACGAAGTTCAACTCCAATTTCTGAAAAGCGAGCATGCACAAACTCGAATCGATTGTCGCTATCGTGTCGTACCTGTGCGGCACTAATGGCCTCTGCATCGCGGTCGAACGCGTAGAGTTTGCCACGTACATCCAAATTTTCAAGAATTGCGTGGGAGTGCCCACCTAGCCCATAGGTGGCATCCACGTAAGTTCCTTGTGAATTTACCACGAGCGATCGGACGGCATCTTCCGACATCACTGGAATGTGCCTGAATTCACTGTTTGAAGTTGTTACTGAAGAGACCATCAGATATAATCAGTCAAGCGATTCTTCAATGATGGCCTCACCATGCAATTCGTCCAGAAAACCCTGGAAAAATTCCGTTTCTTTTTGCCTGAATTCTGTCTCTCTGACCTGCTTCCAGTGATCGACCCAGCTGTCCTCACTCCAAAGCTCAAAAGAGTTACCGGCGGCGACCAGCATGGCGTGCTTACTGATGTTGGCAACTCTACGTAATTCTCTGGGTATCAAGAATCGTCCGTTAGCCTCTATATCAATAATTTTAGCGCTGCCTTGCATGATGCGCAGAATCTCGCGAGCTCTGGCCCGGATTTGCAGCGCCTCGGGATTTGTAGACTTGGCATTCTTGACTTTCAAATCGACCAAGTGCTTCACAACAATTTCCCAGTGCTTGAGCGTATGTAATGTCAAACAACTGTCCGCGGTATGCAACGCGATATTCAATGTTCCCCCACCCGAGCCGAGTAGAAACTCTCGTTGCTCAGCCGGGATGACAATCCGACCTTTTGCGTCGACAGTGAGAGAACTAGATCCGTGAATTTCGTTTTGCATTTTAAATCAAATACTTATATTTTTTATTGTGACGCCTATGGGATAATATTCCACTAATAGGCACATATTTACACTTGATTGTGGATGATTTCAATTCCAATGTCAAGTATTTGATGGAATAATTTATTAGTCGGTAAAAGTAGCGTTCTGGATGAATTTTCAAACATTTATTTGCCTGTGGAAACGACGGGATTCAGTGACTCTGTACATACGACTCAATTTCGTAAAAAGTTTTCGAAATTTCGCAGCAAAATTTCTCAAGTCTGACTGCGACTTTTGAATGAATTCATGCACTGACAAATTTGGAGTCAGTTTCAATTGCAACCCTGAAAATTACCTGCTCAAGACTTTCGCGAGTGCAACGCCTGTCAGGTGCGAATATTCAGGTACACTTGCATAAATATCCTAAGTTTTGCAATTCTGCTATAAACTAGGCGGATGAGATAGTCTGGTCAGAAGCACTTGCAACGCTGATGAAGCAAACATTGCAGATAGAGTCTTTACACATGAAAATTTGTCGATTTAACGAAAACTGTCTTGGCGTCTTAAAGGGACGTAACGTGCAGGACGTCAGTGAAGTGCTGCAAAGCATCAAGGTTCCCACTTGGCCGCAACCGCCTGGTGACCTGTTGATAGCAAATCTGGAAATGCTCCTTCCAGAGATTCATAAATTACGTTTTACGTCTGAAACCTACTCCCTGCGGGACCTGCACCTGAACAGCCCAGTCGCTCGTCCGTCCAAAATCATTGGTGCAACCGTCAATTACCGTTTGCACCAGGAAGAAGTGAATTTGGACGAGGAGGTCAACATGAACAAAGAAATCGAGAATATCGAAACCTACGGACTATTTCTCAAGTCGCCGGTTCCGGTCGGACCTGATGATGGAGTCAGGCTCAGATTTGAAAACCGCCGCACCGATCACGAAGTGGAGCTAGCAATCGTCATTGCCCGTAACTGCAGAGACGTCAGTGAAGAGGATGCGCTGGACTATGTCGCAGGCTATACGATCGGACTTGATATGACGATTCGAGGTTCGGAAGACCGAAGTCTGAGAAAAGCGATAGATTCCCACTCGGTCTTAGGACCATGGCTGGTCACTGCCAATGAAATTGAAAATCCGGACAATCTGGATATTTCACTCGCAGTAAACGGCAGGACCAAGCAACAGTCAAATACCAGTCAAATGATCTATTCGACTCGCAAACTGATTTCATTCGCTTCATCTTTCTATACCTTGTACCCAGGCGATGTCATCATGTCGGGTACGCCTGAAGGAGTTGGCCCGGTATCCGTAGGCGACGTGCTGGAGTGCAACATCGAAAAAATCGGCAGCATGCAAGTGCCGATTAAAAGCTTCGGGAGTTAAAGCTCGACTGCCGACTCAAAGATTCGGCCATTGCATACCACAGATCAGTGAACCGCTGCGAACGCCGGTGGGGCTGCAGTAGCCAGTCGGGAAAGTAATCTCGATAGTATCAATCTGCATCCGGCCTGTACCATCCCGTCCGAATCTTGAGGTGAAAGTGTTCAAATTCCGGACGAATCCAACTTGAAATCGTTGCGCAGGATAACTCGTCCTCCGCTTCACACACTGAACTCTCTGAGAATCGCTTTCACCTCACCGAAGAAAAGAACGAATGGGCAGCTCTGAGAACCGTCTCTCGCACTCGGCGGAACGAACTAGCTGTGCTGCCAGTTTGCCTTGCGCTTCTCCAAGAACGCAGCCATACCTTCTTTTTGGTCATTGGTGGAAAACATCGAATGAAATGCCCGCCTTTCAAACAGAATACCTTCCGCCAAAGTCGTTTCATAGGCTCGATCGACTGTTTCTGTAACCATTGAAGCTGCAAGTTGAGAAAATTCAGCGATACCCTGCGCAATTTCCACAGCTCGATCGACCAGTTCATCAGCAGGCACAACGCGAGATACGAGGCCGGACCGTTCTGCTTCCTCTGCGTCCATTCTACGTCCGGTCAGACACATATCCATCGCTTTTGACTTTCCAACTGCACGAGTCAGTCTCTGTGTGCCGCCTGCCCCAGGAATAATGCCCAGAAGAATCTCCGGTTGCCCGAATTGCGCATTGTCCCCGGCAATGATGAAATCGCACATCATCGCAAGTTCGCATCCCCCGCCGAGAGCATACCCCGCAACCGCTGCAATGACAGGTTTACGGCACTGCGTAACACGTTCCCAGTTGCGGCTGATAAAATTGCCTTGATAGACATCGGCAAATGTATTGTTGATCATCTGACTGATGTCAGCACCGGCAGCAAAAGCTTTCTCGCTTCCGGTAATTACAATGGCCCCTATTTCGGAATCACCCTCGAAACTGTCAAGGGCACTTCCTATCTCATCCATCACGTCAGAGGACAACGCGTTTAACACTTTGGGGCGATTGATCGTAATTAATCCAACATTGCCTCGAGATTCCGTAATAATGTGTTCATTTGCCATGTCCAATGGTGCTCCTTATTCAACGATTGATAAAATTAAATGGTGATTTCAATCGCTCTCGCTTGATAATCTAAGCGATATTTGTTTGACAGCGATTCCACTACTGAACTATTTTATTGAAGTAATGACCGAAATGAAGAGTGAATATTCACCGTTGACATTAGAAAAGCAATCGAACTGAACCAACACACTATTCGAAACAGACCTAAATATGAGCAGATATCAAGAAGAATTTAATCAATCCATCCAGCGTCCGGACCAATACTGGGGTGAAATTGCAAAAGCCGTTCACTGGGAAAAAACCTGGGATAAAGTACTCGATGACTCCGACAAGCCCTACTACCGTTGGTTCACCGGCGCTGAAGTCAACACCTGCTACAACGCACTCGATATACACGTCAAAGAAGGTCGAGGAGAACAGAACGCAATCATTTACGATTCCGCCATGACCGGCGAAATCAGGCATTACACCTACTGCCAGCTGACCGAAGAAACCGCTCGATTTGCTGGAGCACTCTCCGCTCTCGGCGTTGAACGAGGATCACGCGTGGTAATTTACATGCCGATGATCCCAGAGACCGTAATCGCCGTTCTCGCCTGCGCGCGGCTCGGAGCTATACACTCGGTTGTGTTCGGCGGTTTCGCATCAAACGAACTTGCAGTACGCATTGATGATGCAAAACCGGTTGCCATCGTTACAGCTTCTTGTGGTCTTGAACCAGGCAGAACCATTGAATACAAGCCTTTGGTTGATGCTGCAATCGACCTGTCTACACACAAACCTGCAGCTTGCGTCGTTTATCAGCGTCCGCAGGTAGAAGCAAAACTGGTCGCCGGTCGCGATCACGACTGGAATGACGTAATGGTAAATGCAGTGCCCGCAGACTGTGTGACTGTCAAAGCTACCGATCCGCTCTATATCATCTACACTTCCGGTACAACCGGACAACCGAAAGGCGTAGTGCGGGATAACGGCGGTCATATCGTCGCTTTGAAGTGGTCGATGAAAAATATCTATGGTGTTGACCCGGGCGAGGTGTTCTGGGCGGCATCTGATGTCGGCTGGGTTGTTGGACACTCATATATCATCTACGCGCCCTTGTTCGCAGGAAATACTGCGATCCTGTATGAAGGCAAACCTGTCGGCACTCCTGACCCGGGCGCATTTTGGAGAGTGATTTCTGAACACAAGGTTTCGACTCTGTTTACCGCACCCACAGCGTTTCGCGCCATTAAAAAAGAAGATCCCACCGGTGAGTACTTGAAAAAATACGACATGTCCGCTTTCAAAACTCTGTTTCTTGCAGGCGAACGAACCGACCCCGACACCCTGCATTGGGCCGAAGACACACTTCAGGTTCCGGTGATTGACCATTGGTGGCAAACCGAAACAGGATGGGCGATTTGCGCCAACTCCATCGGTATTGAGCGCCTTCCGATCAAGGAAGGCTCCCCATCCAAACCGGTGTCAGGTTGGGACCTCAAAGTCGTCAATGATCATAACCAAGAACTGCCACCTGGTGAAATCGGCTCACTCGTGGTCAACCTGCCTTTGCCGCCGGGGAGTTTCCCGACACTGTGGAATGCCAAGCAAAGGTTTTTTGATGTATATCTAGCAGAATTTCCGGGATACTACAAGACGGCCGATGCCGGATTCATCGATGAAGATGGTTATATCTATGTTATGTCTCGAACCGATGACATCATCAACGTAGCAGGACATCGACTCTCTACTGGTGCTATGGAAGAAGTGCTGGCTTCACATCCCGATGTCGCCGAATGCGCAGTGACCGGTGTAAACGATTCTCTCAAAGGCCAGCTTCCGCTCGGATTTCTGGTTCTGAACGCTGGCTGTGAACGAGATCATGATCAAATCGTGAAAGAATGCATACGTTTGGTGCGTGATAAAATCGGCCCGGTAGCGGCTTTCAAGGAAGCGCTTGTAGTCAATCGTCTGCCGAAAACCCGCTCGGGGAAAATTCTGCGCGGAACGATGCAGAAAATCGCAGATTCCGAATCATGGCAGATGCCGGCCACAATTGATGACCCAGTCATACTGGACGAGATCACCGATTCGCTAAAATCAATTGGCTACGCAAAGTCTTGACCCCGTTTCCTAGGCAGAATCGCCAATAAGCCTGCACAAGATAGTCCAATGAAATTTCCGGATTACTCAAGTTCTGACTGGCAACAGCGGGCGCAAGCGGAGTTGAAGGGCCGAAGCCTGGACGAGCTTGTATGGAAGACGCCCGAAGGCATTGACATCAAACCGGTCTATACGGCAGATGATCTTACTGATATGGAACATTGCTCTACGTGGCCGGGATTTCCTCCATACCTGCGCGGGCCTCGGGCAACCATGTATGCAGGAAGACCCTGGACGCTGAGGCAATACGCAGGTTTCTCAACCGCAGAGGAATCCAACCGGTTCTATCGTGATAATCTTCGCTCCGGCCAGACTGGTCTGTCTGTCGCCTTCGATCTGCCCACACACAGAGGCTACGACTCCGACCACGAGCGCGTAGTTGGAGATGTCGGCAAGGCCGGTGTGGCAATCGACAGTGTGGAAGACATGAAAATTCTGTTCCATGAGATACCGTTGGACAAAATTTCGGTGTCCATGACCATGAACGGCGCAGTCCTGCCGGTACTTGCGATGTTTATCGTTGCCGCGGAAGAACAGGGTGTTGCACAGAATGCGCTCTCAGGAACATTGCAAAACGACATTCTGAAAGAGTTCATGGTACGTAATACCTACATATATCCACCCAAACCTTCCATGCGGATCGTAGCAGACATCATTCAACACACCGCTGAACAGATGCCGCGCTTCAATCCGATTTCCATTTCCGGATATCACATGCAGGAAGCCGGTGCCACCTGCGTTCAGGAACTCGCATATACCATCGCGGACGGGATCGAATACGTCCGTGCCGCCCTGTCGACCGGCATGGATGTTGACGATTTTGCACCTCGACTGTCATTCTTTTTCTGCATCGGCATGAATCTTTTCATGGAAGTCGCCAAACTTCGTGCTGCCAGATTTCTTTGGGCCGATTTGATGCAATCCCTGTTCAATCCAGAAAATCCAGCTTCTCTGATGCTTCGAACCCACTGTCAGACTTCTGGCGTGAGTCTGACAAGTCAGTCTCCCTACAACAATATTGTCCGAACAACAGTAGAAGCACTTGCGGCAATTCTCGGCGGCACACAATCGCTGCACACCAATTCGTTTGATGAGGCACTTGCCCTACCGAGCGAGTTTTCTGCAAAAATTGCACGGAACACCCAATTGATTCTGAGGGAAGAGTCCGGCCTGGCGAAAGTCGTAGACCCGCTAGCAGGTTCCTATTACGTGGAAAGTCTGACTGCATCCTTGATTGCAGAAAGTAAAAAATTAATTGGCGAAGTGGAATCACTCGGCGGAATGACGAAAGCCGTCGAAGCAGGAATGCCCAAAAGACGCATCGAAGAATCGGCAGCTCGCCGACAGGCGAGGCTGGACATGGGCGAGGAAATCATCGTTGGCGTCAATCGCTTCGCGAGTGACGACGAAGACGAAGTCGATCTGCTGGAAGTCGACAATCAAGCCGTACGCCAGAGTCAGATTGAACGGCTGCATCAGGTTCAACAAAATCGGGATCAGGTTCGCTGTCAGGATGCACTCGAAAAGCTGCGATGCCGGGCCGAATCAGGCGAATGGGGACTGCTCCAGCTTTCGATTGAAGCGGCCCGTGAACGCGCCACAGTTGGTGAAATTACCGATAGCCTGCGCCAAGTGTTCGGACAGCATCGCGCGCTGCCGCAGACCATCAGCGGCGTGTACCGAACTGAGATCAGTAATTTGGATGAAGTAACCGCAATTCGGCAAAAAGTCGATTCGTTTGTGGATGTTCACCATCGCCGCCCACGGGCACTGATCGCCAAGCTCGGTCAGGACGGTCACGATCGCGGTGCAAAAGTGATCGCCACAGCTTATGCAGACTTTGGATTTGAAGTCGATATCGGTGCGCTGTTTCAAACACCTGCCGAAGTAGTTCGGCAAGCTGTCGACAACGACGTTCATCTGATCGGCATATCAACACAGGCGGGCGGACACAAAACGCTGGTGCCTGAGGTGATTGAAGGATTGCGGAAAGAAGGTGCTGACAACATCATTGTAATTTGCGGCGGCGTGGTACCGCCTGCAGATGTAAGAATTCTTCAGAGCCTCGGTGTCGCAGCCGTGTACGGGCCCGGCACACGCATTCTTGATACGATTCCAGAAGTTCTGGGGATGATCGAACAGAGTTTGCAAACGAAATAGCTGACCGCACAGAAGGCATTCATGCAGGACATCATCAACAAACTTGAAGAAAAACGCCAGGCTGCACGACTTGGTGGCGGACAAAAGCGAATAGACGCCCAGCATGGAAAAGGCCGTCTGACCGCCCGCGAACGAATCGACCTGCTGCTGGACAAAGACAGCTTTGAAGAGTGGGACATGTTCGTAGAGCATCGTAGTTTCGATTTTGGCATGGCAGACAACAAAATTCCCGGGGATGGTGTAGTTACCGGCTACGGCACAATTCATGGTCGTCTTGTTTTCATTTTCAGTCAGGACTTTACAGTGTATGGCGGTTCGCTCTCAGAAGCCCATGCTGAAAAAATCGGCAAAGTGATGGATCAAGCTATGAAAGTTGGAGCGCCGATGATTGGAATCAATGACTCCGGCGGCGCCCGTATTCAGGAGGGTGTCGCTTCGCTGGGTGGATATGCAGACATTTTTGAGCGGAATGTCCTAGCCTCCGGTGTAATTCCTCAGATTTCGGTCATTATGGGACCCTGTGCTGGAGGAGCGGTTTACTCGCCCGCAATCACCGACTTCATATTTATGGTGAGAGACAGTTCGTATATGTTTGTAACCGGTCCCGATGTTACCAAGACCGTTACTCATGAAGAGGTGTCTGCCGAGGAACTCGGCGGCGCCTCTGCTCACACGATACAATCCGGCGTTGCGGACGGAGCCTTCGAGAATGATATCGAAGCTTGCATGATGCTGAGAATGTTCTTCGATTTTCTACCCGTCAACAATCGCAGTCCAGTGCCAACGCGGATGACCAGCGACCTGCGCGAACGGAAAGATCTTTCATTGGACACACTGGTTCCCGACGACCCGAATCAGCCGTACGATATCAAGGAGCTGATTCTGAAAGTTGTCGATGATGACTATTTTTTCGAACTCAAACCTGACCATGCCCAAAACATCGTGATAGGGTTTGCCCGTATGGACGGGGCAACTGTCGGGATTGTGGCAAATCAACCGATGGTACTGGCAGGATGTTTGGACATTCACTCTTCCATCAAAGCAGCAAGATTTGTCCGCTTCTGCGATGCATTCGGAATTCCGATACTTACCTTTGTCGATGTACCGGGATTCATGCCAGGCACCGCCCAGGAACACGGCGGAATCATCAGGCACGGAGCAAAACTTCTGTATGCCTATGCGGAAGCAACGATTCCGAAAGTGACAGTCATTACGCGCAAGGCATACGGCGGTGCGTATGACGTCATGAGTTCCAAACACCTTCGAGGAGATGTAAACCTCGCTTGGCCAAGTGCACAGATTGCAGTAATGGGCCCCAAAGGTGCCGTAGAGATAATTTTCCGGGCGGAACTGGGGGATGAGGAAAAAATTGCGGCAAGAACTGAAGAGTATCGGCAAAAATTCTCCAATCCGTTCGTCGCCGCCAGTCGCGGATTCATTGATGATGTAATCATGCCGCATACGACAAGAGAGCGCATTTGTCGCTCGCTTGAGATGTTACGAGATAAAAAATTGGAAAACCCATGGCGCAAGCACGGCAATATTCCGCTATAGCGTATCTCCTGTCTCCATGTTCGACAAAATACTGATCGCGAATCGAGGTGAAATAGCCTGCCGCATCGTGCGTACGGCAAAGCGCATGGGTATCGCAACAGTTGCCGTATATTCCGACGCGGACCGCTATGCACTTCACACTGAGAGCGCCGATGAATCTGTTGGTATCGGCCCCGCACTCGCCGCTCAGAGCTACTTGAATGTCAATGCGATCATTGATGCCTGCAAGAAGACGGGAGCAAACGCGGTGCATCCGGGATACGGATTTCTGTCAGAGGATACAAACTTCGGAAAACAGCTGAATGAGGCCAATATCGAGTTTATTGGACCCGGACCGGCAGCGATTGAAGCGATGGGCGATAAAATCACTTCGAAAAAAATCGCACGGGAAGCTGGAGTGAGCGTTATTCCTGGTTTTGATGACGTTATTCAAAATCCTGACCACGCAGTAGAGCTGGCCAATAAAGTTGGCTATCCTGTCATGTTGAAGCCGACTTCAGCAGGCGGCGGCAAAGGAATGCGACTGGCTTACGATGACGATGAGTGCAGGGAAGGCTTCGTACGTTCTGCAAGCGAGGCGAAGACACACTTTGGCGACGACCGGGTATTCGTCGAGAAATATATCGAGAATCCCAGACATATCGAGATTCAGGTGCTGGCCGACAAACACGGCAATGTCATTCATCTTGGAGAAAGAGAATGCTCTTTGCAGCGACGACACCAAAAAGTTATCGAAGAAGCTCCTTCTCCCTTCCTGAATGACGAGACAAGAGCCGAAATTACGAGTCAGGCAGTCGCACTTGCGCGAGCAGTCGACTACATCTCTGCAGGTACTGTTGAATTTGTAGTCGATACCGAGCAGAATTTCTATTTTTTAGAAATGAACACCCGCCTCCAAGTGGAACACCCGGTAACCGAATTTGTGACAGGAATTGACCTGGTCGAGTGGATGATTCGAGTTGCGGCAAATCAGAAGCTCGGTTTTAGGCAAGAGGACATATCAACCTCGGGTTGGGCGGTCGAAGCGCGCATCTATGCAGAAGATCCGGCGCGTAACTTCTTACCATCGACCGGAAGGCTGGTCCGCTATCGCCCGCCCCAGGAGTCGGAATGGATACGCGTCGATACAGGAGTATTTGAAGGCGCAGAGGTTTCCATCTATTACGACCCGATGATTGCCAAGCTGATCGTACATGGCAACTCACGAGAACAAGCATTTACTCGCTTGGCAGATTCGCTCGATGAATATCACATAGCAGGGATATCCAGCAATCTGCCCTTTCTGCAGGTCTTGGCACGCAATGATGCTGTTCTAAAAGGCGACATGAACACACAATTCATCGAACAGGAATATCCAGACGGCTACAACTATGAAACTACTTCCAGTTCAAATATAGAATTAGCCGCAGTCATTGCGACTATCGCACACTATTTAAACGAATTGCAGTCGTCAACTATAGGAAAACAACTGAATGCCCGCAACTGGGAGGCAACAACGGAATGGGTTGCAGTAACTGGCGATGATTGCTACAAACTGACAATCGAGCAAACAGATTTCGGCCATCGACTGCAATCGGAAAGCGGGAAGTCATACGAAATCGAACACACGTGGCAGCCCGGACAATGTCGGTTCCGCTTTTCTCTAACGGGCAATTCCTACTGCGTGCAAGTTGTCCGCAAGGGAATATCATTCCAAATTGACTATTTCGGGCACCGCTCCGTGTTCAAGGTATTAACACCGATGGCAGCACGTTACAACCGCCACATGCTGAAGAAAACAACTCTGCAAGTGTCGCCTTTTCTGAAGTCTCCGATGCCTGGACTGCTGGTCGAAATCAGCGTTGAAGAAGGGCAGGAAGTCAAATCTGGCGATCCAATTGCAATTGTCGAAGCCATGAAAATGGAAAATACTCTTCGAACTGAAAGAGATGGCACCGTAGCCAAAATTCTTGCCGAGATTGGAGACAGCCTGGCGGCAGACCAGCCAATTCTGGAATTTCAACAGAACTGCAAATGATTGGTAGATTGAATCACGTAGCAATTGCAGTTCCCGACCTTGAAGAGGCGAGTGAACTCTATCGAATGGTTTTGGGAGCAGAGGTGTCGGAACCTGTGCCGTTACCAGAACACGGAGTTACCACAGTATTTGTCAATCTTCCGAATACCAAAATTGAATTGCTGCACCCTTTGGGAGATCAATCGCCGATCTGTCGGTTTCTTGAAAAAAATGCATCCGGTGGCATTCATCACATCTGTTATGAAGTCGATGATATTGAAGAGGCCCGCGAACAATTGAAAATGAAAGGAATACGTATTCTCGGAGATGGAGAGCCCAAAATTGGAGCACACGGAAAGCCGGTTCTGTTTCTACACCCGAAAGATTTCGCAGGCACTCTGATTGAAATCGAACAAATCTAGAACTTTGGATTCTTGCATAGTTTCCAGATTGAAATTAAATTCCTGATTGCTTGCAAGCTCTCAAGAATTCACAATGTAACAGTTCTCCCGATTCAGAATCATTCATCTGGCGCTTAATGGCACACTTTGTTCAGTGTGTTTTCGAGGGTGTTCAAATTAATGACTGAATGATATTCAGGTCTGGGGTTGCTCCGTCGGTATGCCCGTGCTACTGCAGCAGCTAAATTCGGTCGTTTATCTGCAGGACTATTTCCGCTACCTAACCCACCGCCGAACTCGATGACCGTATCGACACCTACATCGGCAATTGCCATCAAATTCGCATACCATCGAACGGGTTTAAACAGTTGCAAGTACAGATTGGACCGAATCAAATCTACATCAGACTCATGAAAACCGCCGGTTACATTCGCTGCAACGGGAATTTTCGGTAATTTAATATCTGCCTCATTCAGCACTGCTTCAAACTTTTCCGCTGCGGGCAACATTTGCGAAGTATGAAATGCACCCTCTGTCTTCAATCTCGTCCCTGTCTTGCCCGGAAACACCTTTTCAATTTCAGAAACCAGGTGGTCAAGATCGGCCGGCCGGCCACCAACAACCGTTTGCTCAGGCAAATTGCACGCTGCAATTTCACAAGGACTGGATTCAATTAGAGGATTCAGTTGTTCTTCCGAAAGTGGAAGTGCAAGCATTTCACCACCGCCGTATTCTCCCATACATTCTCCGCGAATGGATACCAGACTCAATGCAGATTCAAAGTTAAGCGAGTCGGCAGCGACGAGTGCGCCATATTCGCCAAGACTGTGTCCACAAGCGAATGATGGCTGTACGCTGTTTTCGGTTTGCTGTAGAAATACCTGCATGCACGCGTATGAATGTGTTAGCAGAACCGGTTGCGTATATCTGGTACGGTTGATATTGTTGCTCGTTTCATCGCTTGAAAGCGCAATCATGTCATAGCCCAAAACAGAACTCGCTAGTTCATATGCTTCCTTCGCAACCTGAAAAGCTTGAATCAGATCACTGCCAATGCCCGTGTATTGTGCACCTTGACCTGGAAATATAAAGAGAATTTTCGACACTTGTATTTGGAGATCTGTCAAATGTATTGTGGATACAACAAAGAGGAATTACATACATTCCTCACTATCCATGAATGCATAATAAATTTAGGGTGCCCTCTTGATGTATTTCGTGTGTTACGAAACTTGAAAGAGGCAGAAGTGAGTATATCCACACGGACAACCGGCTGAAGAAATCGTCCGTCATTCAGTCAATATTGCCAACTCCAGTTCTTCTAACAAATTTATATGCGTCGTGCTTGGAAATGGAGCTTCGCTGAAGTACCACTCCTCATCAAATGAAACACCGATTCTCCTTTCCAATGAGAACGGGGTCGGGCTGAGATTGCCAAATTTCGATTGATCCACTCCCATTCCAATTCGAATCAGATCTACTGGCATTGAAAATTCTGTATGCATCTCTAGTGCAGTGGATAGAGCGTTAGAGAACTTGTCAAACTCTTTTATTATTTGAGATAGCGGTTGATCAAATTTAACTGTGATATTACTACGGTAAATTTTCATCGGCTCATGGACGAAGGGCCTGAACTCTAACTCCTCTCGTGCCCAGCTCATTAAGTCTTCAAAAAACGACTCTGATGTATCTGTATTACAACTACTGATGCTAATTCCATCGTTGTAGACAGTAAACTCATTTATTGTGAAGTTCTCGTTTCTGCAGACAAACGTGCCGCCCGTGAATTGATAGCCCTCCTGATCAAGTTTGGAAATTGGTTTGGCCAGATCGGGGACTCGTAAAAAACCATAGCGATCACCGATTGAATAAACTGCTTTAGAAATTGGTATTCCTCGTGTCGGCTGAATCTCCTCGGGTGGAAAAAATACAACGACGCTACCAAGACTATGCCCCACAATTTTCATGCGGCTACTCCTACTTCCTGGCGCGTTCCGATGTCGCCAAATTTCGGTGGTGTGTAGGTGTGTGGGCTAGACAAAACTGTCTGGCGCACAGGATTTCGAGTCAAAGTTTCAGCATTCCCGTTTTGGGTACTAATTTGCAAACGTACTTTATCTCTCAGTAATTGAGGCCTTTTATTGTTGTTGCTGAATTCTGCAATTCGGCGCCTCAGGCCATCCGAGATTTCACGTTGATTCGTGCTGTTAGCACACCGTTCATAAGTTTCGGAGAATGATTCAGCCGATAAAGCACTTGGCCTTACATCGCTGTGCTGAGAAAGGAAATCTTCATAAGATGCAAACTTCACAACGAGAGCAACGTCCATTGCAGTCGCAAGATCAATAAGTGTTTGAACACTCATGCGCCCATAGTCTGTATTTTCAAGTCTGGAAATCGCACTCTGATGTGTGCCAGTTTTTTCAGCCAAATCGGATTGCGACAGATTGTTGCTCTCCCGCAACTCACGGACCTGCAATGCAATATACGTTCGTATACGTCCTGACATATACGATTTCCTGTAGTTTTCTGACCTAAAACGTTCCAACTTAACTTGGTCTATCACAGCTTTTCACCATAGAATTATTTTGTTCTACCATTTTCAAGCGCTTACGCGCAGTATTAATCGCGTCATGCGGCTGATATCTGTTTTGTTTATGATTGCATATTAGAAGTATGGTAAATGCTTTTCTTTCCCCCTTTGGACCGTAATACCCAAGAATTCGCCATTGAACATTACCACGCACAAGAATTTCGATCAGTGATTCTCCAAGATGCTTTGCCAAAGATTTTTCCACTGATGGGACTCACGCTGTTCAAGCATTTCCCATACCTGATCATGCTGAGCTTTTGTGCGCTCATCACATTCGTAATACCAGTCCGACCAAAGATTATCGGAACTTCCATCATCATAGCAATAGTATTTCCACACAGAATCACAAAAATGTTATAACACAATTCGTTAGATATGATCAAACTGAAGTTTGGCGGCGACTGGCTCCAGATATTCAATCAATACCGATTAATTGGAAATATCATCGTATCAGTCCACCCCAGCTGTGAGTGATGTGACTGTTAAAATTCAGAAGTGAAATGGTTGTAAGAAACGTTCAATTGGCTATAAAATGAAAGTAATCGGAGGAGATTATGACTAAAGTGCACCATATTCTTGATGACGACATACAAAAATTTTTAGAAATGTCTGATGAATTAAAGCAACACCATGCTGGCAAATTTATCTTAATTTACAATGGTGAATTTATTGCATCGTACGACAACTTTGACAATGCAGCGAAAGATGCTGTAGAAAAGTTCTGTAAAGGTCCATATTTGATTCGTCAAGTTGGCGCTCCAACTGAAATGACCATGCCTGCATCTGTTGCTTATAGACTTCACTATGCCCATAATTGAAGCTGGTTTTTTAAATAACGATGGCAAACCTGATCTAAATAAGCTATTACAATTTGGCCCAACCATTCAAGTTGTTATAGGTCAATTTAAATCTGCTGACGGGGCAAGTTCTGTTCAAAGCGAAGACTCAATTGCTCATGCCTTAGTAGATACTGGCGCAACTGAAAGTTGTATTGATATTACTTTAGCACAGAAACTCCAACTCCCAATAGTAGATAAAATCAATATTTCTGGTTCAGATGGAGCAAAAATACATGATGTTTACATGGCACAAATAAGAATTCCAATTCTCGAATTCACACAATATGGGAAATTTGCTGGTGTCAATTTAACTGGCGGGGGTCAGCAACATAAAGCACTATTAGGTAGGACTTTTTTACAAAATACTATAATGATATACGACGGATTGAGAGGCCAAATTACAATAACGGTTAAATAAAACAATAGGCGATATTCTCACTTTGTACAAACTAGGCAATTGTGACTTTTGTATATAATTCCCTAATTAATCATGATCTCGTGAATATATGTCCAGAAGATCAGGAAGGCTCTGAATTTGTAATGCAAATGATTTAGGCTCATAGGCTCTCGAGAATATGTTCAGTCGATCCGTCTTTCTATTATTCGCCCATTCAACTCCGAAGCGCAACATCTCAATCCTAACGATGTTGCCCGCCTTTCATGACGCAATATAGCACTGTGTGCTGTTTCGCCGACCTCCAGTATCAAAAAATTTCCACTCACCGTAGAAAAAGTTTGTCTTGTTTGCGACTCTTTCTGACTACAATAACATACCGTTTCAAACGCAAAAGTTAGAGTAATTTTGGGAGTCTATCTACTCAAACAAACAATAGTACATTCAGATTATGTGGTGTCGTCCAATCACAGTGATTGAACTTTCTCCCGCAGCACGAATTTTTGCACCTTTCCGGTTGATGTCTTCGGTAAGGGGCCGAAAATAACTAATTTCGGAATCTTGTAACCAGCCAGATTCTCCCTGCACCAGGATACAACTTCATCCTCAGTCAGCGTTTGCTCGTGGCCAGGTGCCGGTGTAACAAATGCACAAGGAGTTTCGCCCCATTTATCATTCGGCCGTGCTACGACCGCTGCCTCCATAACGCCCGGATGTCGATATAAGACATCTTCCACCTCCAGACTCGATATGTTTTCTCCGCCAGAGATTATGATGTCTTTGGAACGATCTCGCACCTCAATATAGCCGTCAGGATGCGTGACTCCTAAATCGCCGGTGTGATACCAACCACCCATGAATGCTTCGTCCGTTGCCTGCGGGTTTTTCAGGTATCCGCGCATGACGGTGTTGCCGCGAATCATCAGTTCCCCCATGGTAACTCCGTCATTTGGTGTAGGTTCCATCGTTTCAGGATCAATCACCTTTACATCCTCCAGAGTCGGATAGTACACCCCCTGGCGTGCCATTACTGACGCCCGCTGTCCTAAATCGTAGTCATCCCATGCTGTTTGCCATGCACAGACCGTTGCGGGACCGTATGTTTCCGTAAGACCGTAAAGATGTGTGACTCGAAATCCCATTTTTTCCATTTCCGCGATCACCTGACTTGGTGGTGCAGCACCACCAGTGGCAACTTCGACTGTTTGATCAAATTTGATCTTGAGTGCCTCTGGTGCATGAACAAGCATGTTCAAAACTATCGGAGCCCCGCATAAGTGTGTAATCCCATTGTCTCGAATCGATGGAAAAATTGCTGTCGGATCCACTTTTCGCAGGCATACGTGAGTACCAGAAACTGCGGTTACCGCCCACGTAAACGTCCACCCATTACAATGGAACATGGGCAATGTCCAAAGATAAACGCTATTGCTGTCGAGCTGAAATACCAGAGAATTGCCAAGCGCGTTGATATAGGCTCCTCGATGATGGAACACCACACCTTTTGGATTGCCAGTTGTCCCGGAAGTGTAATTCAAACAGATTGCCTGCCATTCATCTTCCGGCACGAGCCATTGATAATTTTCATCCCCTTCCTGCAGAAGGGATTCGTAATCTTTTTCTCCGATGAGGTCACCGGATTCTGCTAAAGAGTCGTCAACATCAATTACTGGCAAACTCAAACCATATAGTTCGAGCGCTTTCTTGATTACCGGAGAAAACTCTCGATCCGTGAGGAGGATTTTCGCTTCTCCATGCCCGAGAACAAAAGCGATTGTGGCCGGATCAAGGCGATAGTTCAAGGCATTCAAAACTGCACCGCACATGGGCACTCCGTAATGAACCTCAAGCATGGCCGGCGTGTTGGGCAACATCACGACCACTGTGTCTCCAACACCAATTCCTCTCTTACTGAGAGCGCTTCCTAGTTGTCTGCATCGACTGTAGAATTCCTGATAAGTATAGGTACTGTCGCCATGGATGATAGCGACCTTGTTTGGGAATACTCTGGCCGACCGCTCCAGAAAACTCACTGGAGTCAGCGGGTGAAAATTCGCCGGATTCTTGTCTAGGGATTGCTCATAGATATTCACTTCAATACACCCCCTTATGTATTGCCGCTTGGAATTGTACTTGGAATTGGAAAATTCCATTCCTCTGTTAGTTCGTAATCAATATAAATATGAACCGCGTGCATATTGCTGATGAGTGAGTATCACTGTAAACTATTGGCTCTGATTTCCGAAGATTTATAACAGTGCCCAGATTCAATCTAAGCCGACGAGAATTTATCCAGCGTTCTGTTTCTACGATCGCAATTTTTGCAACGCCAGGGCAACTATTGCGCGCCGAAGAACATCCCTCGCGGATTGTCGCAGGTCCGGCAATGGCCAAACTTGTTCTGGACCTAGGGCCGGAGACTGCTGTATGGGCATTCAATCAACAGGTCCCCGGACCGCTACTTCGATATCGGCAAGGAGACATACTGAGCCTTGAAGTTGAAAATCAACTGGAGGTGCCGACAACAATTCATTGGCATGGTTTGCGTGTACCTGTCGAAATGGATGGAGTTCCCTTTCTGAGCCAAAAACCCATTGAACCCGGTGCTACCTATCACTATGAATTCAAGCTTCATGATGCGGGCACGTTCTGGTACCACCCGCATGTAGACAGCTCGCAGCAAGTCGGCAGAGGTTTGCGCGGCGCACTGATAGTCGATGAATTGCAAAGTCCGCAGGTTGACCGAGATGTGCTTTGGGTGCTGGACGACTGGAGATTGAACCAAGACGCACAAATCGTACCTTTTGCCGACAACATGCGAGATGCCAGTCACAATGGAAGAATCGGAAATGTCATTACCGTCAACGGAAATATTGGCGAAGAGTTCTTTGTGCGTGCAGGAGAACGTTTGCGCCTTCGATTGGTAAATGTAGCGAATTCTCGAACTTTCGCCCTAACATTTCAGGGTCTGAATCCTTGGATTATCGCCCTTGATGGACACCCGGTCGAACCGAAATCTGTTCAGAACGATCGTATTGTGCTCGGTGCTGGACAGCGTACCGACCTGATTGTAGACGTGACCGGCAAGCCAGGTGAGATTTCTTCCGTCGTGGACAGCGCCCTTGGAATTGACTTTGCTTACGAACTTATGCGACTGGTGCGAAACTCTGACAGCTCTTTGCCATTTCACAGCCAGTCTGCGCCGCTTGCTCTGCTCCCAAACCCCGTATCCAGGCCTGATATCGAGAATGCTGAACGACATCAAGTTGTATTTGAAGGAGGTGCAATGGGGGGAATGTCCGGCGCCTATTTGAACGGTGAGTTCAAAACCATGAGAAACTTGGCAGAACTAGGCAAATTGTGGGCGGTAAATGGAAAAATACCCGGCAATGTACATACTGAACCACCTTTGCTCACATTGGAATTGGGTAAGTCATACATTCTTGAACTAATCAACCGCACTGCTTTCGAACACCCGATTCACTTGCATGGACACAGTTTTCAGGTAATCCGCAACAATGGCAAGCTACTGAAAAACCCGCCGATTCGAGATACTGTTCTACTTCAACCGGATGACAACCAGGAAATCGCGTTTGTCGCTGATAATCCGGGACAATGGATGTTTCACTGTCACATTCTCGAACACCAGAAT
>JAKZRU010000087.1:0-5000 GCA_047517965.1 Gammaproteobacteria bacterium
GCCGTGAATAGCGATATAGGATCTTGCACCATGTTTGAGATAGTCGAATGACAGAATCTGCCCTTCCCTCACCTCAAATGAAGTCCAAGTTGGCATGACCCTGCCATCCAGTTTTGGCGGAAGTTCTCCACCGGTCACCGCCACAACCGAGTTCTGCCTGAATTCAAGAACTGGCCCTGTAAACACCGTTTCAACAACCGCTGCACTCTCATCGTTTCCGACAAGCATGTTACCAATACGCATGGAATACCGATCCATTGCACCTCCTATTGGAATACCGAGATGATAGTACCCGGGACGTCCCAGATCCTGTATTGTCGATGCAAATCCTGAATCTAAAACTTTGATTGTCATGAGAGATACGCCAGAAGTTTTTCGTTGGTTGAGTCCATGTTGCTGTTGAATTCAACGAGCGAGAATAGAACATCGTGGATTCTCGGCTCGAATGTGTCGGCATCGACGCTTTCAATGGATTGATCATATTCTTCACGAGTGATAGATTTCCACTTTACGATGTCACCAGGCTTGAAAAACACCATGAAATCTCGTAAGTAAGAAACTTTTTGATCCGGATCATAGATCGGCATGGGCGTAATACCAAACATCTGATAGCCGCCGGCACCACGTACGGAATAAATGCAGGAAAAACATCCGCCGTAACCAACAGTCTGTTTTGGTGTGTCGGTTCTTGGTCGCAGGTACTTGGGAACTTGTATCTGACGCGCCCGATCGACCATCTGATACAAAAACGGTAATCCAGCGACGAATCCCACCATAGAGACGAACCACGGTGACCTTGAGTGTGCGTCAATGAACTCGTCAACGGTTCCAAAACCATTGCTGGCTGCTGCATACTGGATATCGGTCATCGTAGGGTCCTGATGTCTATCACGAAACTTCATCAGAGTTTCGTGAGTCCAAGGATCCTGATAGTAAACAGGAATTTCAATGATTCTGGTTTTGAGAGTGGATTCAGACTTGTCTGCATGTCCCTCAAGCCGTTTGACTTCCTCCATCAGATCATTGGGATGAATTGAATCTGGATCAAACTTTATCTGAAACGAGGCATTTGCTGGACAGATTTCCGTGACTCCCTTGATCTGCGCCTCTCTTACGGCATTCGTAATCGATAAGCTCTTAAAAAACGCTTCAAGAGACATCTCCTCGTCGACTTCGACGAAAAGATGTTCATCCCCTCCAAATGTATATCGTGGTGTCATGTTGTTTCATCTAAGTTTGGTTTGTGTTCATCTATTGAGTTGACTTCAAGCCAATTTTCAAGCCAATCCGTACTGAATAGACAATTCCGCACATCGTTGTCGTCAGCAAGTATTGAGAACAGTGGCAAAGTCGTCTTCAGTCCTTTAATTCTGGTTTCCGATACCGCCCGCTTTAAGCGGGCGAGTGCATGATCTCTAGTCTGTCCCCACACAATCAATTTGCCTAGTAGAGAATCGTAGAAGGGTAAAACCTCGTAACCGGGATAAAGCATATGGTCGCATCGCACACCTGGTCCATCTGGAATGCGTAAATCTAAAATAGTGCCAGGACAGGGCAGAAATCCATTTCCGGGATCTTCCGCGTTTATACGAACTTCAATGGAGTGACCCTCTACCACAACGTCCGACTGTTTTATTGACAGATCCTCGCCCGACGCAATTCGAATCATCTCCGCAACCAAGTCCACTCCTACAACAAATTCAGTTACCGGATGTTCGACCTGTATGCGTGTGTTCATTTCTATAAAGTAGTAGTTTCCGGCCTTGCTGTCATACAGAAACTCCACGGTACCGGCTCCCCGGTATTTCAGTTTTCTCGCCAGTTTCACCGCAGATGCACAGATTTCTTTTCGCTTGCTGACGGATAAAGCGATTGATGGGGCTTCTTCCCAGATTTTCTGCCTTCTTCTCTGTAATGAGCATTCCCGTTCAAAGCAATGAACAAAGTGGCGACCATCACCTAATATCTGAACTTCGATGTGGCGGGCATGTTCGATGACCTTTTCCAGGTAGATGCCCTCATCGCCAAAGACGGCTTTCGCTTCTGCGGCAGCCTGGGCTACCAACTGACCGAAATCTTCCAATCTTCGAGCGACTCTTATTCCCCGTCCTCCACCTCCGGCAGTGGCTTTGATCATGATCGGGAATTCGATTTCCTCGGCAATTTGCCTGGCTGCGCCCAAGTCATTTACTACACCATCGCTCCCTGGCACTACGGGGATTCCTACTTGTTTTGCTACTTTCCGAGCAGTGGCCTTGTCGCCCATTGCTCGAATCGTTCTGACTGCCGGTCCAACAAAGGTAATTCCACATGCCTCCACGGCTTCCGCAAAATTTGCATTTTCCGAAAGAAAACCGTAACCAGGATGAATGGCGTCGGCTCCGGTCTTCCGCGCCGCAGCCAATATTGCGTTAATGTCCATGTACGACTTTGTACCTGACGATGACTCAAGTTCTACCGCCTCATCCGCAAGGTCGAGTGCGAGTAAACCCTTGTCGACAGAACTATGGACCTGCACGGTTCGAATGCCAAGTTCTTGTGCCGCGCGATTGATCCTCACCGCAATTTCTCCTCGATTGGCAATCAGTAGCTTTTTTATCATCCCAATCTGTCAAAATCGTTCGATTTCTGCGATTACTTGGCCAGGCGCGATTGGGGTTTCGTTTTCAACCAGAAACCGCTTCAAAATACCGCTGAACTCTGATCTGATCTCGTGGAATGATTTCATCACTTCAACGAGTCCAATTACATCGCCTACGTCAACTTTATCGCCAGGTGCCTTATACGGTGGTTCGTCGGGGCCTGGCTTTCCATAAAAAGTACCTGGGAGAGAGGAACGAATTTCTGAAATTGGCATCTGGTTTTCCTATTTGTTCAAAGTGGCAACACCACAGGTTGTCCATTTAACTCTCAAAGTGTTTCGACAGAACTTCCCGTACGGCTTGGGCGATTGCAACAGCATTCGGTGTGTCAGAGTGTACGCAGATCGTTTCAGCCCGAACTGAAATATCCTCTCCGGTGATGCTACGAACCAAACCTTCTTCAACTGCTCTGCTCGCTCTGGATGCAGCCTCGCAAGGCGGCACGCTCCTATGTTCGCGGGTGATCAGTAAATTTCCGTGTCCATCATAGTCAAGATCAGCAAAAAACTCAGGACGAAATTCCAATCCCCGTGCCTTATAGATTTCTTCATGCAACGTTCCGGCAAGACCGAAGATTGGCACGCGAAAATGCTCTCCCGCATCAGCAATTGCATGCGTAACGTGTTCATCCCGCGTCGCCATGCCATATAGGGCACCATGCGGTTTTAGGTGATTCAGTTCCAAACCCGCCACCTTCAGAAACCCGCAGAGCGCACCAATTTGGTAAATAATGATATTGACCAGTTCATCTCGATCAACTTGCATTTCACGCCGCCCGAAGCCAGCCATGTCTGGAAGGGAGAAATGTGCTCCTAATTTAACGCGATGTTGTTTTGCCAGTTCCACCGTCCTGCGCATATGGTTCGGGTCGGAACCGTGAAATCCGCAAGCGATATTTGCTTCCGTGATGTACGGTATTATCCCCTCGTCGTCTCCCATTTTGTAGAGTCCAAAACTTTCGCCCATATCACAATTGATGCCTAAAGCCATGAATTTATTTCTCCGTTTCAGTATTTCTGTGAAGTGAAAAATCGCAGTCGCACCTGTTCGGCGACTACTGCGAATATCAACAGTCCGCCGAGGACCACCGTCTGCAAATATGATTCAATCCTAGCGAGATTCATTCCGTTCTGCACCAAACCGATGAACAGCGCACCGAGCACCACACTCTCCACCCTTCCGACACCTCCTCTGAGGCTGACACCAGCAATCACGCAGGCGGCAATAGACTGCAGGGGCATTGATGCGCCTATGTTTGCCTCACCCGTATCAAGTCGCGCCGTCAGCAGCATACCGGCAATGGCAGCCAGTAGCGCACATAAAACATAAGTCCAAAACAATATGAAACGGGTCTTAATGCCTGACAGCCTCGCAGCTTTGATGTTGCCTCCGACAGCATAGAAATAGCGACCTATTACAGTCCAGTTCAGAAGGAAATACATCACTGAAATTGTCAGCAGCGCGATGTAAATTGGTACCGGAATTCCAAGAAATGTGCCGAATCCGAACAAGTCACCGAACTCCTGCGGCATCCCATACACCGGCATTCCACCGGTAAGATAAAGTGCAATTCCAAATCCCACCGACAGCATTCCGAGGGACATAATAAACGGCGAGACATTGAATAAGGCAACACCGATGCCGTTGCACACGCCGACTAGAGTCCCTGCGGTAATCCCCGCAATGCAGCCAATTGCGATGGCAACCCAGGCGAGGTCAGGGACTGTCGCATAAACGCCTGCCATTGCCATAGCTCCCACAACGGAAGTCAACGCCACAATCGTGCCTACCGAAAGGTCGAATCCTCCAGTGATGAGGGCCAACATCTGCCCCAGAGAAATGATCATTAGATAAACAGACTGCCGCAGTACATTAGTCAGATTTCTTATCGTCAGAAAGTTCTCCGATGCTAGTGCAAACACGACAATAGCTACAAGCAACAAGATGGGAAGTATTCCCACTCGAACAAAAAGGTCATTTAGTTTGCTTGAACGATGCATTACAAGAACTACTAAAACTTAGGGTGCAGAACTATCCTTGTGCCTTTTCAAAAAAGTGGGACAGTACATTTTCTTCCGTAATGTCACCCCCTTCGAGTTCGGCCTGAATTTGTTTTTGGAAAAAAATATAGACCCTGTTAGTCAGGTGCAGAATTTCTGGAAGGTCGGAAGAAATCAGCAGAATGCCTGCGCCCCGTTTGCAAAGTTCCACAATGAACTGGTAAATGGCAATTCGCGTTCCCACATCGACACCGACTGTCGGTTCATCAAAAACGAACAGTGAGAAATTTCGCGTATGACTTCTTGCCAGCATGACCTTCTGTTGATTTCCCCCAGAAAAATGTTCCACCGCTAACTC
>JAKZRU010000088.1:0-32511 GCA_047517965.1 Gammaproteobacteria bacterium
AATCGTAGAAATCATGAGGAATCTGGAAAATGCGAGACAATATGTATGCAACATCGATTTTTGATCGGCTCAAACAGGCTTGTTCCAAAGAATGGCATGCATATAGTCACCATGATTTCGTAAATCAGGTCGGAGAAGGAACGCTCCCAATTGAATCGTTTCGTTATTACCTGGAACAAGACTACGTATTTCTGGTTCACTTTTCACGTGCTTGGGCGCTGGCGGTCTACAAGTCTTCCAGCATCGCCGACATGAAGTGGGCAACAGATATTCTTTACTCAACACTGCACACAGAAATGAATCTGCACATCCAGTTCAGCGAACGGTTCGGGGTAACTCAATCTGAACTTGAATCTGCTCGGGAATCTCAGGAAAATTTGGCTTACACCCGTTATGTTCTGGACAAAGGACACTCAGGCGACATATTGGACCTTTACGTTGCCTTGATGCCCTGTGTTGTTGGATATGCTGAAATCGGTTTGCGACTTTCACTTGACTACGCTTCCGTTCTTCCTGACAACCCCTATCGAGAGTGGATCGAGATGTACAGTTCCGAGGAGTATCAATTGCTCGCAATCAAGTCTATCAGCAATCTCGAAAGAATCAGTGTTGAGCGTGGCGGCAATTCCCGAATTTACGAATTGACTGAGACTTATCGCGAAGCCACTCTGCTTGAAGAAGGTTTCTGGACGATGTGCGAAAACCCACCTATCTGACGACAGTCATTCGCCGATCATTTCAACTGGAACGCAACATAAACGAAGAAGGTTATACAGAACATTTCAAATCGGTGAATTCAGCCAAATTTTGAGTGTTACAATTACAAGATACATCTTGACGGGGTGCCCGATTAAGGGCTGAGACGCTGAAATGCACTAACCCGTTGAACCTGATCCAGATTATGCTGGCGTAGGGATTCAGGATGTCTTCGGGCGCCAGCGCCAGTCGGTCATACCCATCACCTTCGCTGCATTCAATGCCATCCGTGCAGTGGAGGAATATGAACAGTAGTTCAAGCCAGCGGGAAAGCGTCGTTTCTGACAGAAACGCCCTAGCTCGAATCCGTGCTCGCCAGCCTTTAGTTCACTGCATCGTCAACGAAGCAGCAATGACGCTAACGGCTAACGTCCTGCTTGCAGCCGGAGCGCACCCTTCATTGACGAACAACCCAAAAGAAGTTCGTTCATTTACAAATTCTGCTGATGCTCTGAACATTAATTTGGGCATGCTGACATCCTCAAAGCGCCGTGCAATTGCAATCGCCGTGACTGCCGCTTGCGAAGCAAATATTCCCTGGGTGCTAGATCCAACGATGATCAACAGATCAAAATCTCGTCTACGTCTCTGCATCGAATTACTCGGGTGGGCTCCGCGCGTAATACGGGGAAACGCTTTGGAAATCGAATCGCTTTGCAAAAAACTGCGCTTGTCTCCCCAGGAACTTTCTGCCGCATACCGCTCGGTTTTAGTAATAACGGGCAGAGTTGACCGAATCGTTTCACAAGACCGAATACAGGAATTTTCTCTTGGACACGAATGGATGAACAATACTACCGGAATGGGCTGCGCACTATCTGCCTTGCTTACAGCAGTACTGACGGTGCACGACAACGCGGTTGATGCCGCTGCAGAAACTCTGCAAATCTACGGCTCCGCCGGACAGGCTGCTGCCATGCGTTCACAGGGCCCCGGTACATTTGTCAGCCACTTCATGGATTGCCTATACGATGAATCCGTTGTCTGAACAAATTGCTGAAATCAGCAAGCTAGAGCCGGAAAAAGGTGACAGTTTTGATCCCACTCTATGCCTCGTCATCAATCCGGAACAGTGTGCAAATGATGATCCGGTGAATACCGCGATACAGGCAGCAAGCGGCGGTGTAACCGCGATACAGATTAGAAGTAAAACGTTGGAATTTCGTCCTTTTGTCAAAATCGTCGAACGGATTACGGACGCACTGAATTCACACAACGTCACAGTTTTCGTTAATGATCGAGTCGATGTCGCTTCAACTATGCAATTCTGTGGAGTACATCTTGGCCAAGACGACATGCCTGTTTGCACTGCTCGCAAAATTCTCGGGGAACGTGCACATATAGGACTGACAATCCGTTCAATGAATGAAGCGCGAAATGCATTGTTGGAACAATTGACTTACGTGAGCATCGGCGGAATATTTCCAACTGCCAGTAAACTAAACCCAGATCCGCCAATCGGGCTTGATAAACTGAAAGAAATTTATGACTATTTACGTATGCGTAATCCCGCACTCCCCATCATTGCCATCAGCGGCATCAACGAAGATAACGTGGAATCAGTGCTTCGAACCGGTGTAGATGGCGTTGCAGTCATTTCTGCGATTTGCGAAGCGAACAACCCAGAATTGGCTGCAAGACGACTGCGTTCAAAAATCAATCGAATGAAAGGCGTGGAGAACTACGAGTGAAATTTCCGATAGCGTTGACGATCGCCGGATCCGACAGCGGCGGCGGAGCCGGAATTCAGGCAGATATCAAAACAATGTCAGCACTGGGAGTCTACGCGGCCAGTGTGATTACCGCCTTGACCGCTCAGAATACCAAGGGCGTGTTTGGAGTTCATGAGGTTAGTCCCCAGTTCATTGTTGATCAGATTGACGCGGTCTGTTCGGATCTTGAAGTCTCTGCAGTGAAAATCGGCATGCTACATCGTTCGGAAATCATCCAGAAAGTCGCCGAATCTCTTGATGGACACCAGATCGGGCACATTGTTCTCGACCCTGTCATGGTCGCAAAGAGCGGTGACCCCTTGCTTCAGGATGAAGCGATCGAAGCCCTTAAATCGATTTTGATTCCCATGTCGTCGATCATTACTCCCAATATTCCAGAGGCAGCTAGACTGCTGCGACGTACTCCAGACTACGTTGAGTCAAATATGGAAGCGTCGGCAGAGCGGTTGCTGTCATTGGGTTGCGGTTCCGTACTGCTGAAAGGCGGACACAAAAGTTCTTCGCCTAGAAGCGACGACTTTTTCCATGATGGAAATAAATTAAAACAGTTGTCGAGTACAAGAACTCAAACTAACAACACGCACGGCACCGGTTGCACGCTGTCTTCAGCAATCTGTGCTTACCTAGCTAAAAAAGAAGGACTCGAACAATCAGTCATTCTCGCAAAGCAATACATCAGCGCAGCGATTGCCAGCGCTGACTCACTTAAAGTGGGAACGGGACATGGGCCCGTAAATCACTTTCACCAATATTGGATAGAGGAAACAGACAGTGAAAAGACGTAAATTTCTTCAAACTGCGGGAGCAGGGGTTGCCGCAGCAACACTGGCACCTGCACTGGCTGCCACTTCGGAGACCTTGGAGTTGCGCATGGTGATGTCATGGATCAAAGACAGTCCCGGAACCGGATCAACCGCTGCCAGACTCGCCAAGCGAATTGAATTGCTGAGTGGCGGCCGTATCAAAATTAAAATTTACGGGGCTGGTGAAATCGTATCTCCACTAGAGGTGCTTGACGCTGTTGGTGCTGGTGTTGTTGAATTGGGACATACCGCAGCATTTTTCTGGCAAGGAAAAATGCGCGCCAGCGCATTCTTTACCGCCGTTCCGTTTGGACTCACCCCACAGGAACACATGCTGTGGATTTATCACAGCGGTGGTCAAGCTCTATGGGACGAACTATATGCGCCGTTCAACGTAAAGCCTTTCCTCGCATCGAACACAAGCATCGGCATGGGTGGCTGGTTTAAGAAAGAGATCAACTCCCTCGATGACATCGCAGGACTGAAGTATCGTATACCTGGGCTGGGCGGCGAAGTGATGCGACGGCTTGGGGCGATCGCAGTAACCATTCCTCCGCCTGACATCGCAATGTCCCTAGCCTCCGGCGTCGTAGATGCAGCCGAGTGGCTCGGACCTTGGTCAGATCTGGCAATGGGCTTCTACAAGAGCGCGCCATACTACTATGGACCGGGTTTTCATGAACCGAATGGCGCTGGAGAATTCCAGGTGAATCGGGAATTGTGGAACAGCCTGCCGCAAGATCTGCAACAAATAATCGACATGGCATGTATTGCCGAACACACATACAGCCTCACGGAAATCGATTGGACCAATCCTCAGGCACTGAAAAAACTGGTTGAAGAACATGGAACAATGATCCGCCAGTTTCCTGACGATGTCATGCAAGCCGCGAAACTAGCGACGGAAGATGTGCTGGACGATTTGGCTGCGCATGACGACATCACGTCAAGAATTACCCAATCGTATCGACAAACCCGAGAAACGCAGATAGAGTGGTCAAGAATCTCGAATCTGCCATTCCTGAAAGCTCGGGCTTCTTAGCGTTTATTCATGGTATCAGTCACAGTTCAGCTCAGCTTGGCGTATGGGGGCGATCACATTTTTAATGACTTTCGCCTCGAACTCCAGTCAGGAAAGCTGATCTGCCTATTGGGCAAGAGCGGCTCTGGAAAATCCAGTCTGCTGCGTTTCATCGCCGGTCTCCTGCCGTCGGAGACGGCACAGGGATCGGTAACGGCAAGCGACCGCAAACCTTTGACAAATCGGATCGCGTGGATGGCACAGCAGGATCTACTGCTTCCCTGGCTCAAGGTGATTGACAACGTGATATTGGGTACGCTGCTACGCGGCAACCGAACCGAAGAACAGCGCAAATTGGCAAAACGGTTACTGGTAGACGTGGAACTCGAGGATGTAGATCATCGTTTTCCTCACGAACTATCCGGCGGAATGAGGCAAAGAGTCGCGCTAGCGCGCACACTGATTGAGGAACGCCCAGTAAATCTGCTGGATGAACCTTTTTCTGGCTTGGATGCCATTACGCGTTATCAACTTCAGGATCTTGCCTGCAGACTATTGGCAGACCGGACGACACTGCTGGTAACACACGACCCTCTTGAAGCTCTGCGAATGGCAGACTTGATCTATGTTTTGAGCGGACGTCCGGCTCATGTTGGAAATCCCGTCAATCCGCCCGGCACACCGCCGCGTGAACTAGCCGACAGCCAGATCAGCGCGGCTTATGTCGAACTCATGCAACAGTTGAATCATAGATAGATCGCAGGCATGTGGCGCAAATTAATTGTCATCATTGCTGTCATTGTCTCACTGTGGCAGGTGGTTGTCTGGGTAACCCAGGTTCCGTCTTTCATACTGCCGGCGCCTGTTCAGGTTGGAGCAGCTTTGTTGTCATACTCCAATTTGATTGCTTTTCATGCTTCTGTGACAATTTTCGAGATCATTCTAGGTCTGATATTCGGATGCGTAATCGGATTCACGAGCGCATGGGCGATAATGCAATTTCAGCCGGTACGTTCCTGGTTTCTACCAGTGTTGGTGGCGAGCCAGGCGCTTCCTGTTTTTGCGATTGCACCGATTCTGATGTTGTGGCTCGGTTATGGTATGACATCTAAAATCGCCATGGCGACTCTCATCATCTACTTTCCAGTCACTGCCGCACTCTATGACGGATTGCGAAGCACAGATTCAGGCTGGATTGATTTGGCTAGAATCATGGGAGCATCAAAACATACTTTGCTGAAATACATTCGGCTGCCGGCCGCCCTTCCGTCTCTTGGGTCAGGAATGCGAATTGCCGCCGCAATTGCACCGATTGGTGCGGTTGTCGGAGAGTGGGTGGGTTCTAGTTCCGGGCTTGGATTTTTAATGCTACACGCCAACGCACGCACACAGGTGGACTTGATGTTTGCCGCCTTGATCGTGCTGGCAGCCTTTGCAATTCTTCTTTACTTCGGAATCGATCACCTCATCAAGCGTATCGTATTCTGGCAACCCGAAAACACACTGGAGACTATTTAAACTGACATGAAAAAATTGATTTTTTGTTCCATTTTTTTGCCAATACTGACAATTTTTCAGCCGGCAAATGCTACCGACAAGTTGACAGTTCTTTTGGATTGGTATGTCAATCCAGACCACGCTCCGCTATTTGTTGCGGACGCGCAAGGTTTTTTCGCTCAACAGGGGCTGGATGTTGAACTGATTGCGCCGGCAAATCCGAATGACCCTCCCAAACTTGTGGCGGCAAAGCAAGCGGACATTGCGATTTCCTATCAGCCTCAGCTTCACCTGCAAGTCGACGCAGGGCTGCCACTTGTCAGAATCGGCACTTTGGTTGCAACTCCCCTCAACTGTCTGGTTGTATTAGAGAGTTCTGATATCCATCGCATCAGCGATCTGAAAAATCGAAAGGTGGGTTATTCAGTAGCCGGATTTGAGGATGCCTTGCTCGCTTCAATTCTTGAGGCAAACGGTCTGACGATCGACGATGTAACGCTTATCAATGTCAATTTTTCACTTTCGCCTGCACTGATGTCAAAACAGGTGGATGCAGTAATCGGTGCGTACCGCAATTTCGAACTCAATCAGATGGATATTCATGGATTTCCAGGCCGGGCATTCTTTCTTGAAGAGGAAGGTATCCCCACATACGACGAACTGATTTTTGTCGCACACAAAGACCGAATCAACGATCCCAAACTTCGACGATTCATCAATGCACTCGAACGGGGCGTTCAGTTCATGATTAATCACCCGGCTGAAGCCTGGGAAAACTTTGTCTCTTTCGATAAATCGCTTGATGACGAACTGAACCGTCGGGCCTGGCGGGATACACTACCCCGTTTCTCGCTCCGCCCTGGTGCCCTCGATCAGGCTCGCTACAAAAGGTTTGCTGAATTTCTTCTGCAGCGCAACCTCATCAAGCAGATTGTAGACTTAAAAGAGTATGCAGTAGAGTTGAACTAACTGCTATTCCAGAGCAATGGTGTCTTCTATGGTATGCTCAACACCGGCTTGTTCGATAGTCAACCGCACGGAAGCATTTAGAGTTTCAGTCCCGGTCAATTGACCGGATTCGATTCCTTCTCTCACTGCCTGCTCAATTTGACGTTGTGACTGAATTCCGACTTTTTTCAGAAATTTTCTAATTTGCAGATTGAAAACATCTTCGTTCATACTCGTTCCTCATACGATTACAGAATGATTACAATTTTAGCAAAGCAGACACAGATCAACTGAAATTAATACAAGGCGGTAACTTGTAAACAATGGATTCGACGTCGCCGAACCAGAATGACTGTTTCGACCCGCGTATCGGCCTGGTTCCGATCACGGTGGCGGAACAGCGCGTGCTTGACAATGTGACTCCACTCAAGACGACGGAAGTGGTACCCCTTACTGAAGCCCTAGGGCGAGTGCTTGCAAATCCTGTCAGGTCCAGCATTGACGTCCCTCCTCACGCCAACTCGGCAATGGATGGATTTGCAGTCGCTTCAAAATCCCTACCCTCCAACGGAAGCAGGAATTTCCGCATCGCCGGTACCGCTCTTGCAGGCAAACCTTGGCTACAAGCGTGCGATTCGGGAGAAGTGATTCGTGTCATGACAGGGGCAGTCATGCCAGAAGGTACGGACACGGTTGTCATTCAGGAAGACGTGCGGGTAAGTGGCGATACAGCGACTATCGAATGCGGTCATAAGCCGTATCAGAACGTCAGGAGATCTGGCGAAGATTTGGCGCGTCATGATGTGGCTGTCGAAAGCGGCCTGCGAATCGGTGCTGCGGAACTTGGCGTACTGGCTTCAACCGGCGTTGGGCGTGTGGAAGTAACAAGAAGACCGCTCGCTGCGGTATTTTCAACGGGTGACGAGCTAATGAATGCCGGTGAGCAGTTGGCTGTAGGCGCAATTTATGACAGCAACCGTTATGTGTTGATGGGACTTTTGCAGAATACCGGGCTTGAAGTCATGAATCTTGGCATTATTCCCGACACCCAGGATGCAACCATTTCTGCATTATCGAAAGCAAGTGAAACAGCAGATGTAATCATCACCTCAGGCGGTGTTTCAACCGGCAGCGCAGACTTCGTCATCAAAGCGCTGGAACAACTTGGCGAAATCAGCCTCTGGCGCATAGCGATTCGACCTGGAAGACCATTCGCTTTCGGAAAGATCGGCAATGCACTGTTTTTTGGACTTCCCGGCAATCCAGTAGCCGTAATGGTTACGTTCTACCGTCTTGTTCAGCCGGCACTTCGTAAACTTATGGGAGAGTCAGAAGTAAACCCGGTTCCCGTGATCAAGGCTCGAGCCGCTACCCGATTCAGAAAGAAACCAAACCGCTCGGAAGTCTATCGCGCAGTGCTGTCTCACGACGAACATGGGTTTCCGATAGTCTCCATTACTGGCCAGCAAGGCTCAGGACTGCTGAGCAGCATGTCAAAAGCGAACTGTTTCGTTCTGCTGGATGATCAAGCAGAAACAGCCAATCCTGGCGATTTGGTGGACGTTCAGTTATTCACCGGACTGAACTGACTGCGAACTCAAACTTCGAAAACCGTCGCTCCCTGGGTTTTTCGCCCTTCAAGATCGGAGTGAGCTTGAACCGCATCGCTTAGCGCATATCTTTGCCTCACGGGTATGTTGATCGCCCCGGATGTCACCATCGAACAAAGCTCATCCGCCATTTGAACAAGATCGTCGCGCCCAGCCGTATACGTCATCAACGTAGGTCGAGTCAAAAACAATGAACCTTTGGTTCTGAGCGCTACCGGATTGAAAGAATCGATCTCACCGGATGACTGTCCAAAACTGACCATGAGTCCTTTCGGTTGCAGGCAGTCCAGTGATTTTTCAAAGGTAGTGATTCCGACCGAATCATATACAACCGGGACACCTTTACCGTCCGTGATGTCATTTACACGTTCGACAAAATCTTCACGGGTGTAAACAATCGGATGAGCGCAGCCATGTTCGCGGGCAACCTGCGCTTTTTCATCGCTTCCGACCGTTCCGATTACGGTTGCTCCCAAGTGGCTTGCCCACTGACAGGCAATCAGCCCAACTCCTCCAGCCGCCGCGTGAAAAAGAATCGTATCTCCCGCTTTGACCTGATACACCTGACGTAATAGATACTGTACAGTTAGCCCTTTAAGCATCATAGCTGCAGCCGTGACATCATCAATCGAATCCGGCATCCTGACCAGTCTATCAGCAGGCATCAGCCGCGCTTCGCTGTAGGCTCCCAGAGGTGGAGAGGCATAAGCCACCCGGTCTCCTACGGCCAAATCTGAAACACCCGATCCAACCTGCTCTACTACGCCGGCACCTTCAAGACCAGGGACAAACGGAAATCCAGGTGCGGGATACACGCCTTTTCTAAAATAGACATCGATGAAGTTGAGCCCTACCATAGTATGTCTGAGAAGCACCTGGCCTTCCCCGGGATTTCCAGGTTCGAAATCTTCCCATTTCATCATTTCCGGATTGCCTACTTCGTAGACCTGCATTGCCTTCGGCATTTAAATCTCCTGTTCTTATGAAAAATTAGTTGAATGCAATTCTCGTGAAATTGCTCTAAATTAATGTACGGTGCTACTCTGTTTGCGCACTTCTCGAATTCTGTCGTAAGCGGCACGAATCTGCTTGGTTTTTTCTGTTGCCACTTCTATCATCTCATCAGGCAGTCCTTTTGAGACGAGCTTGTCGGGATGCATTTGACTCATCTTTCTACGATATGCGCGTTTGATATCGGCATCATCCGCATCTTCACTCAATCCGAGTATCTTGAAATCTTCAGAAAGCGATGGAGCTTTTCTGCCCGAGCTGACCTGGTAGCCGCTGGCCACTGAGTTGTACATTTGTTCATATTCCCGCACCGAAAATCCAAGAAAAGCTGCAATGTAACGTAACGATTCGTTTTCATGAGCATCTATATTTCCATCCGAAATCGCGCCGCCTAACTGCATCTGCACAAACAGACTTTTAATATTTTTCTGGTTTCTGCATTCTTTGGAAAACTGCTCCAATACTGGATCGAGTTGAAAGTCCTCTCCTTTACCCGCATTGAAGAGCCCAATTGCGACTCTACGCTGGTCGGCGGACAATGACATGTTTTTCATGATGAAATCAGCGTATTCAATCTCTTGCGGACTTACGTGTCCGTCGAGTTTTGAAACGTAGCCAAGTACTGAGAAAGTAGCGGTAAAGAATGCCGTTTGAATTCTCTCCTGTGAAGTCCAGCCTTGGGGGCCATCAGCGGCACTCCCGACAGAAGAAAGACGCCGGTCAAACTTGCTTCCTATGTAGAAGCCCAGCATGGCACCAAGCGGGCCGAATCCAGCAAGCCCGATTGAACCGCCAATAACTCTTCCCCACCAAGCCATCGTTAACTCCTGAATTTGAAGTGTGCGTTTTTAAGCAAGTAATGAAAGTATTTCATCTTAATCAGTGACAACTTGAAACTGGCAACAGATCAGAATCTGAATAAACGGCTTGCAGACTCATTGATTGAATCAGTTTCTCAATTGAGATTCAAATTATAACGATTCCACTCCAAACACAAGATAGTTTGAGAATTGGGTGCTGAAGCGGTAAAGGTTTCAGATATGGGTTGCCTTGTCTGACCGGCACGTAAATCAACTATGCTACCTTGCGCAATGTGAAGTACGCTTGTCCGGCAATTGCTGAAAGAACAATTAATCCGCCAATGATCGTCAGAACGCCTGGAACTTCTCGAATCACCAACCACACCCAAATCGGGCCAAGAAAAATCTCGGTCAGCGATAGCAGCGTGATTTCTGCAGCAGGCAAATATTTGGCGCCGTGAGTGAAAATGACCAACCCTACTCCAACCTGAAAAATACCCATTGAAGCACACAATAACCAGTCTCGCAGATTGATTGAAAAACCGATATCTAAACTCAACATGATCACGCCCGAGATGAGCGCCGCACACAATCCGGCCCAGAACACCGCTGGTTCAAGCTCAGTGTTCCTGCCCTTTCGAATCAGAACCGCAAAAACTGCGAAGCTGGCAGCTGACACCAATGCCATAATCGTACCGAACATCGTTCCTAACTGATAACCTTCCGTGACCATGACAGCAACGCCGAACGTTGCCAACAGAATAAACCAAAACAATGATGCTGAAACGCGTTCGGCTAGTATCCATCTGCCCAAGATTGCGGCTATGAACGGAGCAGTTGACAAGAGAAACAGTGCGTTCGCGACAGATGTGTGGGTGAGTGCATGTATCCAAGCGACGAATCCAAGACTCAATGAAGCGCCTGCAGCAAAGCCAACCATTCCGCAGTTGCGAAAAGTTGACACAATTCGTCGGCCGCGAGTCACAAGCAGATAGCCGGAAAGGAACACCAGCAGCGTAAGTGATCGGTAAAATAGTATCTGCCACTCGTTGGCAAATTCGATCAATCGAACGACAAGTCCAGCAAAACTCCAGAATATGCCTGCAGTGAGAACTAGAAAAACGCCTTTGCTTCGATTCTCGTAGTCCTGATTCGATGTGAATCCCGTGTTCAATTTGTAACTTTTACCTTCCGTTCCAAATAAAGACAGCAATTAGAACAGGCGATTTTATTGCAATTCTCCCACTGTAGAAGGCCGATTTTCTGTTTTTCAAACCTTACACCGTACGGCACAAAAGTTGATTTTTTCGCCACACTTTCTGCTATCTTTGTGTGATTCCAATTTCAACTGGTCAAACATGCACACAGATACGAGAACACTGCCATGAAAAAAATCGAAAAATCCGATAACGAATGGAAAGCGCAACTGGATCCTGCTGAGTATCAAGTCTTGCGCAAGGAAGGCACCGAACGGCCATTCAGCAGCTCGCTCAACAAGGAATATGGGGAGGGGGTGTACTTGTGCCGCGGGTGTGGGTTGCCGATTTTTACTTCTGACACAAAATTCGACAGCGGTACTGGTTGGCCAAGCTTTCATTCAGCCATGGAAGGAAGCCTCGAATCCCGAACTGACTACAAACTGATTCTTCCTCGAACCGAATACCACTGTGCCCGATGTGGAAGTCACCACGGTCACGTATTCAACGACGGGCCGAAGCCCACTGGCAAACGATATTGCAGCAATGGCATAGCGCTGACTTTCATGAATAAAGCCGAGAGGAACAATTTGGATGAAGGACAAGAAGACTAGCAATTCAGACGAATTTCAACCGTTCAATTCAGTCTCGCATCAATGAAAGCGTTTCAACCACCTGCTGTTTCAAATTTTTAACAATGGAATTGACACTATGATCGGTTCAAACTGGTTGCAATCCCGCGCCGTCATTCGGCTGTTGCCAGTAACCATACTTGTGATTCTCGGTATGCTGTGGGGAGGCGTTCCCAGCTTGTCTAAGTATGTAAGTCAGCAGGGAGTATCACCTTTGAGTTACGCGTTCTGGATTCTTGCGATTGCCGCATCGGTGCTGATCATCATCAACTTCGTTCGAGGTGCTGGGTTTCCGCCAGCCCGACACTTGGTTTTCTATGTCATTTGTGGACTGTCTGGATCGGCTATCCCTACGACGTGCATGTACTATTCTGTAGCTCATATTCCTGCAGGGCTCATGATCTTGCTGATCGGAGTAGCACCGATTCTCACGTATCAATTTGCTGTGATGTTTAGCGTGGAAAAATATCATCCACTAAAGACTCTGGGGCTGCTCTTTACTTTTGTTGGACTTGTGCTGATTTTACTGCCGGATTCAGTCACTGCGTTGAACGCACCCGTCCAGTGGATAATTTTTGCACTACTTACACCGACATTCTACGCGATCAATATTGTGTACACCGCGATCTACCGACCTGCAAAAATCCACATTTTTGACTTGTCAGCAGGAATGCTCATTGCAGCTGCTGCATTTATGTTTACGGTGACGATTCTATTTGAGCCACTCTATCCGCTTTGGAATGCAGAACCAATAATCGCATTGCTGATGCTGTACCACGGCACGCTAACAGCAACGGCGTTCTGTTTGTTTTATTCGCTTCTCAAAATCGCCGGAGCACTGTTCTCCAGCCAGGTAACTTATTCAGTGACTTTATTTGGAATTGCAATCGCAGCTTATGTTCACGATGAAGTATTGCCGCTTCTGGTCTGGGTTGCCGCAGGCCTGATGTTTGCAGGAATTGGATTTATTCAGAAAGGCAGAACCCTTACTGACGAAAATCAGCCTGCCAACCCTAGTGAAACCTGATGCGTATTGTTTTGGTGTCAGATTGGGCAGTGGCCTTAATGATGCACTAATTCGGTATCGCTGGTAATCATCGTGCCCACACCACGATCGGTGAATATTTCCAGCAAGGCAGAATGCGGTAGACGGCCGTCAATAATCTGTACCGTATGTACACCGGAATCAAGTGCGTGCTTGGCGCAGCGTACTTTCGGTAACATCCCGTCTGAAATGAATTTGAATAAAATCAGTTCTTCCAGTTCGCTCGTCGTAAGGGCGGGAATCAGTTCTCCTTCTCCATCCAGAATACCCGGCGTATTGGTCAACACAACCAGCTTTTCAGCCTGCGTCGCTTCTGCAACTGCCCCGCCTACGGTATCGGCATTGATATTGTAAGTCTGGCCATTTTCATCCATGCCAATGGGGGCAATAACCGGAATGGCGTTTTCAATTGAATCGAGTCGCAGCTTTTCGACATCGATTTTCTGTACTTCTCCGACAAATCCAAATTCGACGAGGTCGCCGGAAACTGGATCGACGGCCGTTGTCTGCATTTTTTTTGCCTGAATAAATCCACCCTGCAGGTTGCCACCCAATCCGAATGCATCCCATCCAGCTTCAATGATCATATCGACGAGATCATAATTGATGTTCTGAATCACTACTTTCTCGACAATATCCATGGTTTGCCGGTCGGTCACACGCAGACCATCAACGAACTTGGGCTGGAGTCCGGCACTTTTGATCGCCTGACTGATTTGCGGGCCGCCTCCGTGAACTACGACAGGATTCAATCCAAGACTTTTCATCAACACGATGTCGTGACAGAAATCCTGCTGCAGCTCAGCTGAATTCATGGCGTTGCCGCCATACTTGACAACAATTGTTTTGCCGTGAAACTGATGGATATAGGGAAGTCCTTCGAGAAGAATTTCCGCTGATTTTCTTGCTACTGATTTTTTGATAGTCATTATTTCATTCAATTGCACTGTGTGGCGCGAGAACAAGCCTGCTATCCTGATTTTACCTTTTCGACGGAGGTAACTGCATTGGTTTCATGCTGAACTTATATCTACATTCAGCATCAAATTGATGATTCATCAATCAACACAATTCGACTTGCCTTTATACCTGATAACACTCATAGGTATTCACCTGAACAATTTTTCCGCTGGAATTCTGGCATCGATGCTGTGTATATATGGCAATTCGATCATTATCCTTTCTGCTTTCAGCTGCCGCAGCCGGCTGTCCTGCCAGCTTCTCTTAATCGTAATCGGTCTCCAAAAAAAAGCGACCGACTACAAGTCGGTCGCTGTTTGATACGTCTCAGCTAAGAAAACCGAGACACTTCGGAGTTAGTGAACTAATACTTCGATCCTACGCGGTTGTGTAGGCTCTTTTTTTGGAACAGTGATGCTCAGCACGCCATCCTTGTAGTTGGCCTGAATGTTCTCACTGTCCAAAGTGTCAGTCAGACGGAATGATCGAGTAATTCTTCCTTGGTAGCGTTCTTTACGTAGAATACGACTTTCAGAATTTTGCTCGCTTTCCTCTTGAGAACTTACAACAATGCTCAGAATGTCATTGTTGACGGAAACGTCAAGACTTTCCTTAGAAATTCCAGGCAAATCGGCAACAACCCGAAATTCAGTATCAGTCTCTTCGATATCTACCGCAGGAACTCTGTCAGCAGAACTTACAGAAGAGCGAAACAGATCACTCGGACTAAAATTGGGCCAGTCGTAGCTAAAAGAAGCAAATGGGTCTCGGCTCAGCCGATTCCATTCGTTGGATTTTACAAGTGGGTTCATATTAAATAACCTCATTAAATTTAGTGAATTAAATCATTCATGTAATGCATGAATCTCTACATAATAAAATGGGGATTGAAGATTGTATTTCAAGTTTAATTCGAGAAATCTTGACAACAAATATTCCCGGGAAAGCTCAATTAGCGTTTCACTGCTTGTTAAGAGAACAGGCGTTCAATTTCAGAAAGGAGCCCACGCGAATTCGGATAAATCCGGGGGAGAAGATTGGATTGGGCTTGTTGAAAATTGGGGTCTGATTCAGAGAATGTAGCGAGACAATTCCTGATCTTCCACTAGGTCTCGGAGTTCTTCCTCGACAAATTCCTTATCAATTGTGACAGTGTCACCGGACCTGTCCGGAGCTTCGAATGACAGTTTTTCCAGCAAGCGCTCCAAAACTGTATGCAGACGGCGAGCACCAATGTTCTCGGTCGATTCATTCACTCGCCAAGCGAATTCCGCAATATGCTGTACGCCAGAATCGGTAAATTCCAAATTCAGTCCTTCGGTCTTCATCAATTCTTGATACTGCTCTGTCAGCGAACTATCCGTTTCAGTTAGAATTCGGACAAAATCATCGGTATTCAATGCGCCAAGCTCAACGCGAATTGGCAATCTGCCTTGAAGTTCAGGGATCAGGTCGGAGGGTTTCGACATCTGAAATGCACCGGATGCAATGAACAGAATATGATCCGTCTTGATCATCCCGTGACGCGTTGAAACGGTTGATCCTTCGACTAACGGCAGCAGGTCTCTCTGTACACCTTCACGCGAGACATCCGGACCATGGCTGTGCGACCGCCCGACAATTTTGTCGATTTCATCCAGAAAAACAATTCCGTTCTCTTCGACGCTTTCAATTGCTTCAAATTTGATATCTTCCTCATTGATCATGCGTTCGGCTTCTTCATCTGTGAGAATTCTCATTGCCTGTTCAACTGTAACTTTACGCGTGCGACTCTTTCGATTCCCCATGCTCTGCATCATGCTCTGCAGCTGGCTCGTCATCTCCTCAAGTCCCGGAGGACCAAAAATTTCTATTCCAACCGATGTACTCACTTCGATCTCTATTACTTTATCATCCAGTTTTCCCTGGCGAAGCAGACTGCGAAGCATTTTCGTACCGGCTTTTTCCTTCTTGTCTTCCTGCTGATATTCAGCATTACTGTCCAGGTCCTGCCGATCATCAGATCCTTGCTTTTCTTTGGATTTCATAGCGGCATGCATGGCATCGAAACTCCATATTTCAGGCACCTTATCCGAATCCTCATCAATACTGTCATCTCTCGGAGGTCGCGGCTTGCGATTCAGAGCCTCTAAAACCCGTTCTTCAGCAGCATCTTCTGCTCGGGTTTGAACCAATTCCAGCCTCTGTTCTCGAACCAGCTTGATCGCCATATCCAGCAAATCTCGAATGATCGAATCCACTTCACGTCCGACATATCCGACTTCGGTAAATTTCGATGCTTCCACCTTGATGAAAGGTGCATTCGCAAGCTTGGCAAGCCGGCGTGCAATTTCAGTCTTTCCGACACCGGTCGGACCGATCATCAGTATGTTCTTGGGAGTGATTTCCGTCCTTAGCTCATCACTTTCAACGTTGAGACGACGCCAGCGGTTACGAAGCGCATTAGCTACCGCGCGCTTTGCATCCAACTGTCCGATGATATGCTTGTCCAGTTCCTGAACAATCTCTCTGGGAGTCATTTCAGTCACTGGCTTTCAATCCTCCAGTTGTTCGATGGTGATATTGCGATTGGTATAGACACAAATCTCCGCAGCAATCGTCAGACTTCGTTCCACAATTTCGTGTGCATCCAAGTCAGTAGATTCCAGTAGCGCCTTAGCGGCAGCCTTGGCGTAATTGCCGCCAGAGCCGATTGCCATCAAACCGCCTTCGGGTTCAATTACATCCCCGTTACCCGATATGATCAACGACGATTTCAAGTCGCACACAATCAGCAACGCTTCCAGTCTTCTCAGAAAGCGGTCGGTACGCCAGTCTTTAGCGAGTTCGACTGCTGCGCGGACAAGATTTCCGTGGTGTTCCTGAAGCTTGCCTTCAAATCGCTCGAACAAGGTAAAGGCGTCCGCAGTGCCACCGGCGAATCCAGCCAATACCTGATCCTTGTACAGCTTGCGTACTTTTGTAGTATTGGATTTGATAACCGTATCGCCGAGCGAAACTTGACCGTCACCACCCAAAACCACTTTGTTGCCCCTTCGGACCGACAGGATGGTTGTGCTACGAATTTTCGGCCGAGATTGATTCGTGCCAGCTTTAATTGATTTCAATGCGCTCACTCAACCAGTTTCAGGTGTGGTTTGCCTCTTTTTATTTCAAGTTTCGGCGGTTCTTCAATATTGTCAGGCAAGCTTTCTTTTGCTGGGTAATCCCTGAAAGAAAGATTATCCAACGTTTCCGGAACCATAATAAAAATCACCGATTCCACCGGCAACTCTACCTGATAAATCTGTCCTGAAAATCGTGTTGCAAAAAGAATCCACTCATCAACCATCTCATATTGGTCGACCGCTCGGTCGTGAACATTGAGCAGTACCAGCCCGTTCTCGATTGAAAACTTTTCTAACGGCAGCTTTACGCCAGGACACTCAGCTTCAACCATGAGATGTGGAGTGTAACCTGCATCCATCGCCCATTGTCTCATTGCTCCGATGAGATAAGGAACTTTCGACAACTCTCCTTTCATAGCCTGAGCTCAGTACTGAAGCATATCCCTTTCAGTGGAGCTAAGGCTTTTGACAAAAGAATCTCGGTTAAAAACTCGATTGCTATATGCAGCAATAGCCGAGGTTTGAGCTGGAAGCTCTATTCCGTAGTGCTTCAGACGCCAAATCAATGGCGCAATGAAGCAGTCCACCAGACTGAAATCCTCACCCAGCCAGAAAGGCATTGACTTTAAGTATGTTGCCAAAACCGATAAATCCCGACTGATCGTCGTTCGAAGAAGCTTATTCGGTTTTTGTTTTTTTGCATCCAACTCGCGAAGTTTTCCCAGCCAGTCGCGCTGGCAGCGATACATCATCATCCGCACTCGACCTCGACTCACCGGATCATGCGGCATCAGCGGCGGGTGAGGCAATCGATCATCCAGATACTCCGCAATTATGTGAGAGCCATATAAAACCAGCTCTCGATCCATCAGGGTAGGACTTTCGCCGTAGGGATTCAATTCAATGATCGGATTTGGATTTCTGTCCAAATCGACATACTCTACATCGCATTCAACCTCTTTTTCGTGCAGGACGATACGACATGCATGCCCTTCTATGCAGGACCGAGTTGAGAACAGAGTCATGCCTGCTCTTCGATTCTGAAGCGAGCTAATCATAGGAGTTGCGGTTGATTGTATCTATTCCCAATATTCAAAAAAGTTGAATATACAAATTGGGGTCTCATGAAGCGGATTTCAAGAGTATTAGTGAATGTCTTTCCAAAATTCTCTCTTCAGGTAGTATGCGATAACCGTAAATACACCCATAAATATCAATACCCAGATTCCGATACTGTAGCGAATGAGTTTGACGGGTTCTGCAACATAAACAAAAAAGTTCACCAGATCTCGCACGGTTTCGTTGAATTCTTCCGGCGACTGGTCGCGTTGTAGTTTGTAAAGTACATTCGGCATAGCCACATCTTCAAACAAATCGTTGTTCCAACCTGTCACCGAATTTTCATCCGCATGAAAGCTGCGCAAATATGTATAGATCCACTCTGGACTTCGCGATCTGGCTGTCAGACTCAGGTCAGGCGGAACTGTCCCGAACCAGCGTTTAGCATCCTCTTCCGACATGTTCACGTCCATCTGCTCTCCGGGTTTTTGCGATGGTTGCAGGAAATTTGTACGCAACACCTCATCACTTATTCCCAAGTCATCCGCCATTCGGTTGTATCGCATGAATTTAATGCTATGACAGGACAAGCAGTAATTTGCAAAAGTCTTTGCTCCTTTCTGCAATGACTCGCGATCATCCAGGTTGATGTAAACCGAATCCAGATTTTCGTCGTCGCCGCTTGAGGCGAAACTGCCGCCAGCGACAGCCATAGATAAAATTACTAATAGAACTCTGATCATTTGAACGTCACACGGTCAGGTACCGGTTTTACCGGATCGAGTTTTGTATAGATTGGCATCAGTAAGAAGAATGCGAAATACAGGAAGTAACAGATTTGCGCCCACTGCAAATTTGAAAGCAGGACAAGATCAACTGCCTGAGGATTCTTGGTACCCAAATATCCCAACAGAACGAAAGAGACTGTAAAAATCGCCAGTGCAGATTTAAACATCCAACCTCGGTAACGAATTGACTTGACCGGAGAGCGGTCGAGCCACGGGAGCAGAAATAGCAGAAATATTGCAAAGCCCATGGAGAACACACCCCACAGTTTCGCATCAATTCCAAATAACGGATAGGTGACTGCTCTCAATATGGAGTAGTACGGCGTCAAGTACCAAAGCGGAATGATATCCGGCGGTGTCTGCAACGCATTGGCAGGCTCGAAATTGGCCCGTTCCAGGAACCAGCCCGAGAGTTCCGGTGCGATGAAAGTAATGCCGAATAATATGAATAGAAACACCCCAGCGCCGAATATGTCTTTTACCGTATAGTAAGGGTGAAATGGAATTCCATCTTTCGGTATTCCGTTCTCGTCTTTGTTTTTCTTGATTTCGATTCCGTCCGGATTATTGGACCCAGTCTTGTGAAGCGCAACCATGTGCACAAAGACCAGACCGATTATCAGCAACGGAACCAGAATGACATGAAAAGCGAAAAACCGTGTCAGCGTCGCGTCGGATACCACGAAATCTCCACGAATCCACTCAGCCAGACCCTCACCGATAAATGGAATAGCACCAAACAGTGAAATGATTACTTGAGCACCCCAGAATGACATGTTGCCCCAAGGCAGAAGGTATCCGAAGAAAGCCTCCGCCATCAGTGTAAGGTAGAGGACCATTCCGATGATCCACAGCAGTTCGCGAGGTCTGCGATAGGAGCCGTAGAGGAACGCACGAAACATGTGGAGATAAATTACGACAAAAAACAGAGAGGCACCGGTCGAATGCAGATAGCGCATCAACCAGCCCCATGACACATCCCTCATGATGTGCTCAACCGATTCGAACGCCAGTTCAGTATCCGGTTTGTAGTGCATGGTAAGGAAGATCCCCGTAACGACTTGGATAACGAGAACAAGAATCGCCAGTGATCCAAAAAAGTACCAGAAATTGAAATTTTTCGGGGCGTAATACTTTGACAGATGCTCTTCCCAGACATTCGTCAAGGGATAGCGTTCATCAAACCAGTTCAGGATTTTTGTAATCACGCTAAATCATCCGTCTTCGTGTCAATGCCGATTTCAACTCGAGAATCGGTCAAGAATCTGTGTGGCGGCACTACCAGGTTGGTTGGTGCGGGGACACCTTTATATACGCGACCTGCCAGATCAAATTTCGATCCATGACAGGGGCAGAAAAATCCACCCTGCCACTCCGAGTCCAGTTCACCGGGTTTCAGTTTTTCAAGCGGTGAACACCCCAGATGAGTGCACAATCCCACTAGCACAAGCACTTCGGGACTAATAGAACGGGTTACATTACGGGCGTATTGTGGCTGCTGATCGCGGTTGGAATTCGGATCGACAAGTTGATCGGACACTTTATCCAGTGATTCGATCATCTCGGATGTGCGCTTGATTATCCAAACCGGCTTGCCTCGCCACTCGATTTTTAACAGCTTGCCGGGTTGCAGATCGCCGATATCAACTTGAACAGGTGCGCCTGCAGCCCTAGCTTTTGCACTGGGCGTCATGCTAGCCACAAAAGGAACCACGGCGATCGCTACGCCGGCAGCGCCAACGCCTGTCGTCACACCGGTTAGAAACCGCCTTCGCTCCTGATTGACTTGTTCGTCAGCCATTCTCAATCCTCTAGCTGTCGTAAATTAAAGATAGCCCCCATTGCCGAAAACATGTGCAATTCGGGGGCAAATTGCTGTCCGATATACCAATAATTCGAACAACTCGGCGAAAAATTATAACAGAACAACCAAGTCATAGAATTCTAGTCGGCACCTTAGAAATATAAATTTTGAGTTCCGCAAAGTACCTTGAACTTTCTTTATCATGCATCCGGAAATGTCAGGTATAGATGTGCAAGTTCAGGACTGACTTCACGCATAATCTTGCGTTCCGGCCATGACTGGCTGGTCAGCAATTCAGTAATCTCCCGGTTGTCTGCCGACGATTCCAATAATTTGATCATGGCCGTTAGCGCATCGATGACTGGTACTTTTGTCGAGATGCCCTCTCCAAGTCCGGCAAAAGCGGTTGCGAGCAATACAACTGTATTGCAGTCAAATTTTCGAATGGCCGCTTCAACTTCTTCCTGAATGCGGGATTTCAGACAATCCGGATCTCGCAGTTGGCTATCCGACAGTGCATGAATGCAATGCACTCCAGACAAACACTCAGAAGCCATGTACTGCATCGCAAGATCTTCATAGAGAGGTTTTGTACGTTGCCCAAAAGAAATCAGGGCGATTCTATCTCCAAACTGCAGTGCCTGACGAATGGCGGCTTGCGCCATTCCGGCAACGGGTATCGACAGCATCTCGCGTAATGCCGCAAGCCCAGTGTCGAATGAAACTGCCAAGCCGATTGCATCAAATCGAGCGGCATGTTTGGCGGCAAGATCAACTGCTGAGTAAGCACCAACAACAATATCGGTTTCACTGTTGATGATTGGAGCGCCTATTGCACCCGTTACTCCCTCGACTGTGGTCGACGCGGCAGCATTTGAACGAGCGGCAGCCACTGCGCGATCAGTAACAAATTCACTTGTATTGGGATTGATCAACAGTATTTTCATGGGCAAGCATTAATTTATTGATTGAACAGCTCATGTCCTTGGAGACAAGAGATGGATTTTGACAAAAAAGATTATACATACGAGGAAAGTCACAGCTTAATTCAGAGCTTTCAAGAACTTTGTTAGTACACCTACTCCAAGCAGATCGGGTTTGCATCAAAATTGCCTGCCAACCGGCTTTTTGTGCAACACTTTCATTCCACTTTACCGGATTTTCCCAACCAGAGTAGCTAGCAGGGGGATTATTTAGTTCTAATGCTGTCCAATATCAAATTAATTTTATCGCCCATATTTATGCCATAATATGGGCGATAAACAATGATTCTATAACCCAATGCAATGGATATGGCAACTCCCTGACTGGCCAGAATTCAAATGGGACCGGTCGCAAATTGTGCCTTTGGAGGCACAATTCCAACACGAATCCGGCCGTCGTATTGGCGCTTGGCGCCATCTTTCCGACGATGACCGTTCAGATCTCAGAATAGACTGGCTAAGCGATGAAGCAGTTGAGACATCAGCAATTGAAGGTGAAATACTTGATCGGGATTCCATACAATCATCAATTCGTCGCCAGTTTGGGTTGAGTGTCGACCGACACGCCACCGCTCCTGCCGAGACCGGCGTCGCCAACATGATGGTAGCGCTCTATCAAAGTTTTGATAAACCACTTGACCATGAATCATTGTTGAATTGGCACCTAATGCTGATGAATTGGCGAATTGATCTTACGAATATTGGCTGCTATCGACAGCAAACTGCAGCAATGCAGATTGTGTCAAAACACGACTATAGAAAGGTGCACTACGAAGCACCGCCATCCCACCGCATGATGACCGAAATGAACAATTTTGTGGATTGGTACAACCAAACACTCGCCGAACAAGACAAGCTGTCTACACTAACAAGAGCCGGAATCGCACATTTGTATTTCGTATGCATTCATCCATTTGAAGATGGGAATGGGCGTATTGCCCGTGCATTGGCAGAAAAATCAATTGCTCAGTCAATTGAGCAACCAAGTCTAATTGCTCTTTCACGGCAGATTTTTCAACATCACAAAGAGTACTACAGCGTTCTTAAAACTACCAATTGTTCGCTTGACATCACTCGTTGGCTGGTTTGGTTTTCAAAAACCATAATAGATGCTCAGATTTGGAGCGAAAGGCGCTTGATTCGAACTATTGAGCAGGCTCAGTTGTTCAACAGACTTGAAGGGCAATTGAATTCACGACAGAAGACAGCGATTTTACGCCTTTTCAAAGCCGAGCCTGATGGCTTCAAGGGCGGTCTCAGCGCAAATAACTATTTTCGTATTACAGGAGCAGCACCATCATCTGTGACGCGCGACCTGTCTGACCTTGTAGCAAAAGGCGTCCTTCGAAGAACTGGTGAACGCCGCCACACACGTTACTGGCTTAACGTTTCTTCATTCCCGAAAATTGATGAGAGCTGAACTAAAAGATCATACATCGTCGAATTCAAACTCTAACTTCAAGCCTGCTTGCGATTCCGAATGTTGACGGCTATCAATGCCATCCTTTAGAATATCCAATCATGAGCATTTCAAAATTCGCGGGTGGATACCTGTTTCTGGTCGCCGTTGTGGTAGGCGTGAATTTTCCAGCAACGGTTTTCTACGATGACGGTTCCACAGGTTATCCGGTATGGGCCATCCTCAACTGGTTCATGGGATTGAGTGTCATCATCGTTCTAGCCGTCAGTTCCAAAAATAAAAAGCTCCTGAGCGTGACTCAGGCTGATATTAAGAAATACCTTGAAATAAATCTGAGTTTCTACGGTTCGCTGATGTTGACAATTTGGTATTTCGCCAACTGGTTCAATGACTGGCACGGAAGCACAGACCTGCTGATGTGGTGGTTCATCACTCCATTGTTCGTAGTCATCACGGGCGCATGCGGCTGTCGCATGTGGCGGGGATCAGACGGTGTCAGTCGAGCACCGGGAATTTTACAGTCAGCCAATGCCTCGCCAAATATCCGTCCGAAGGGCCTGCAGAGGCTTTTACAATTTGCCGGTTTTTTCAACATAAATTTGGCGACTGTGGTCGGACTGTATTTCATCACCACACCATTTTTTGACGACGGCAGCACAGGGTATCCTGTTTGGGGCGTGCTCAACCAGTTCATGGCACTCAGCGTTATCATCGCATTCGCGGACAGTCTGAAGAGCAAGTTACAGCTTAATGCAACCGAGGCTGAGTTCAATCGTTACATTGAAGTGAATACACTTTTCTACGCACTGATTGTTCTTGTCATCCTGTTTTTTGCAAATTGGTTCTTCACCATGTTGGCATCAGGCGAAGGATTCATGTGGTGGTTTATCGATGGTCTGTTCGCAGTGGCTATCGCTTGTTCCGGCTACCGTATGTACCATCAACGCTGATTGATAGTTGCTGTTTCTGAATGCGATAAGTACTAGGTTTCAAACAGCGCTGACAAGCGGAATTCCCGCTGAGGCAAAACACCTGAAAAGTCGATCAGGCTCTGACCACAATCGCGTCCAATATTTCCGATACTCGATCGCAATGCTGCATTTCCGTTCAGTTTGAATCAGAATAGGTGCTCAACTTGAATAAGAATTTGCACGGACCGATAGGTGTTGTCACTTCCGATTGAAATTTCCCACTTCTACCGGTTGAAAATCCGCAAATTCTGAAACTGAAAGTTTCACATTTTCACCTATTAGTGGCGACTAAATGTAATTTCATTTATCATTTGGACGGCTATATGTATAATTTATTTTTGATTTGACTACACTACTCAATATTGTACCTATCCAATCTACTGGAATGAAATCGGCATTCATTTTCACAATTTAGAACCCTACTTCTTGCCTATATCCATATGCCAGTAAGAAATATACAACTCCAGCAGGTTACTGAATCGCACGTACAAACGTGCACTGGTTTTATAAACAGATGTTGGTAAATCGAAAATTTTGGCTGGATAAAATCAACCAAGCATGGTCCAGGCGTTCAATTGTTTGGCTCTCCGGGGTTCGCCGAGTAGGAAAGACAACGCTCGCTCAGATGTTGCCGGAATTTCAATACATGAATTGCGACCTGCCATCTGTCCAACTCACTCTGAGCGATCCGGAATTATTCTGGGGTAGCTGCAAGCCGAACTCAGTTACAGTTTTGGATGAGGTGCATCGGCTTAAAGACCCCAGCCTGCTATTGAAGATTGCAGCTGACGAATATCCGAATCTGAAGTTATTGGCTACGGGGTCATCAACGCTTGCAGCAACAAAGAAATTTCGAGATTCGTTAACAGGTCGCAAGGAGCAGCTATACTTGCCGCCTGTGTTATGGGACGAAATCCCGGATTGGATTTTGTATCCCGACCTTGACCACCGCCTGTTGCATGGCGGTCTTCCAGAAGCCCTGCTAGCGAAAGACTTGACGCCATCTTTTTTCTCCGAATGGCTGGATAGTTTCTTTGCTCGAGACATACTGGAATTGTTCAATGTCGGAAATCGAGAAGGTTTTCTGGCTTTGGTGCGACTCCTATTCCGTCAGAGCGGAGGACAGTTAGACTACACTCAATTGGCCAAGCTCAGCGAACTGAGTCGACTGACAGTAAAGTCATACATCAATTCACTTCAGGTCACCCATGCCGTTCATCTGTTGCGCCCATTTTCTGGCGGCGGCAAACGAGAGATTGTGAGTCGCCCGAAGTGCTATGGATTTGACACCGGATTTGTATGTTTTGAAAAAGGTTGGAATACGATTCGCGTTGATGACAGAGGTATGCTGTGGGAACATCTTGTACTGGATACACTGTTATCCCGTTTCAATGAATCGGCAATACACTACTGGCGCGACAAATCACAACGCGAAATTGATTTCATAATTCGTAGGGATTCAGTGAATTTGGATGTCTACGAATGCAAAATCAGTCCAGATGGATTCAGAGGAACTGTCGTGGAGGTGTTTCGAAATCTGTACCCGCATGGCAACAATTACATTGTCAGTCCACTGGTCAAGAAATCGTACCGAATTCGCAGAAAAAATATTGTGTTTACGGTATGTGATACAAGCGGAATTACTGTCGGATCGACATAGTTCCAAAACTACAGTGCATCCGACAGCACACTTGTCGTAGACCGCAGGTAGGCAAGATTTGGGAGAGTCTTACTGTAAAATTTAACGAATCCACCAAAGAATTGCCTTTGGAATTTCGTTTTTTTTGGCTCGCACTCATACGCTTGCCTGAACATTGAGGGAATCAGGCCCAAGTCTTATTCGGATGCCTATTTACAGACTCAGCAATCTCGCTGTTTTCCTTGTCTGCAGTGTATTGATCGCCATTGCCTACTACATGCAGTATGTCCTTTATCTTGCTCCATGCCCCTTGTGCATGGTACAGAGAATCGCTGTCATGTTAATTGGACTCTGGTGTTTGATTGCTTTTGTTCACAATCCATCTCGAAGCGGCAGAATGGTTTATCCCATAGTACTCATGATTTTGTCTTTGCTTGGCATCGTCTTTGCCGGGCGGCATGTCTGGCTACAACATCTGCCTTCAGATAGAATCCCAGAGTGTTTTCCGGGACTCGAATTCATCTTGGCGAATCATCCGTTCACACAGGCATTGAAAATTATTTTCGGAGGAACGGGAGAATGCGCCGAAACTCAATGGACTTTGCTTGGAATCAGCATACCAGGCTGGACGCTGATTACGTTTATCGCAATTGCAGTTGTAGCCATCGTTCAAATGACTAAACTAAAACGATCTGCTTAAATCCTTTAGGGAAGGTGACTGTTGGAGAAAATCAACGAACCCCTAGCCGAGTCGCCTCGGAGGGAAGAATTCATGATCTCGTCCTCGCAGCAGGTGGCCAGAAGATGATCGTGACACTGTCCTTAGTGGGCCAACGGGGAACGCGCCTGTTCGCTGATAGTTGGTGACGTGTCCCGAAAGATTGCTTGCCGCCTTCGAGTGGCGTCGCCAATGGTGTGCTCATCGACCATAAAAAAAAGTTCCCCCTCAGTCGTCAATCTGTCCGCTAGAATTCCTCGACACCATGCACCCAACATCGAATAGGGCCGAGCGAACGATCATCGCGGGTGACACGCCATAACACCTTCCTGCCGCGCATCAACGGTGATACGCACTAGAACGCCATCTGGAGAGCGGCGTAACCGGAATATTCTTTGTCTTTCGGACCTAGACCGCGCGTTTGAACCGAGCCGACAATCATGTAACGGTCCCAACGATAGGTCGATATCAAGTACTATTTTGTAAATATTGCCTATTTTTACTTGCAGGTCAGGCGTTCTGAAATTTAACTATTGATATTTTGGGAAATAGATTATTCCCGAACATAGACAAATGACTGTAGTCCCACCAACACCGACATTGGATTCTGCTATGCGGATTATGGCGAGTCCCAAGGGTTGATAACTTCTAGACCAAGATTTTCAAAATCCCGAACATTTCTTGTCGCAATGGCAAGAGCGTTTGTTTTGGCAGTCCCCGCAATAAGCGCATCTCCGAGGTCTAAAGTACGACCCGAACTGTGCATCTGTGCCCGAAATTCGGCGGCTTGGATAGCTTCCGAATAACCCACGGGCAGGATCCGGTCGCCATATTCCGTCACGAATGCCAATAATATTGCACCAATACTGTCGCGACACCTGCTTGGTGGGAGGAGACCAATACCGAAGTCCAACTCGTGCAGAACGATGGCGGACAACCACAAATCGTCATGGTCGACGAGGAACGCAAGCACCCGTGCATTAGGTACGTCCCTCGTCAATTCCGATACCACGTTGGTGTCTACGAGAAAGCCGTTCATTCAGTCTCGCCAACCGTGAACGGGATCTCTCGCCCGGACTTCCTGTCCGAATGGATATCAAGATTAGCCCCTCGAGGCATGTTGTCGACCAGCCATTGCCCCATGGGCCGGCTGGACCGGACCTTCGCGTACCAATCACTCGCAGGTACAACAACAAAAGGTCGCCTCGTGCCAATATGCTGTGGTCCTTCCTCTTCGGCGAGGCGTAATACTTCGGAAAGACGAGCCTTGGCTTGGGCGATTGTCCAGACACGGCGAGGATTGTAGTTTAGGGTGCTCATACTAATTACTCCAGTTGAGTGTATATAGTCTATTATGGACTACATATGGGGGAAATTCAATCTGAAGAAACACTCAGACGCAGGTACTAAAGGTGAAGATATTGAAATTCGGTGGGCACGGAAGGAAAATATTCGAACCTTGGCTGAAATGCCAATAAAATTATTTGTATTATTCGTTTAACCTAGAACAATCCAGCCAACATATAGATGTTAAACACGGATGAATTTATCAGTTGATATTTTGAAAATACATATGAATTTTCAAAACCCCACCTTCGGTGAACTAGAGTATTAAATTTGTCGTGATACGTCCTGAAATTTGCGAAAGTAAAGTGTTGTAAGCGCTTCGGGATCGCCCCCTCGACGGCAGGCAATCAAGTGGGTTCAGGCGTGGCATTGGACGGGCAGCTATCGGCCGCGAGCGCAAGGTGACGACTACCGCTCGCACCGGGTCGAGGCACGAGCCGAGGCGCTTCTGGCGCTGCTCGAAGAGGCGCCGGATAGGCTAGCGGCATCAAAACCGGACCAGTTGTCGATAGCCGAAGCAATGAAATGGCCTGTTTCTGTTTGCGCTGGATTGCTTCGGCATTGTGCATTCGCTCCTTCAAAATCTTGGTGACAAAAGGTGATGTCATGGCGCGAAGCACTGCACTGTAGTTGGGTTGGAACGTGATCTCAGCACCAACGGTCGCTTTGTTGTTTCCCAAGTTCAGAATGAGATGGTCACTGCTGGCTCCAACAATCTCGATTCCAGAGGGCGCGGTGAGGCCTTCTGGATCGGTATCCTGATGTCCGACTGCCAGAATTGCCTGAGAGACAAATCCGCGGTCCTTGACAGCTGGCTTGGCACCAAACGCAGTTTGGCCGACGTTGCCCCATGGTTGCGACGGTTTGACCTTGGACTCGATCACTCCCGCGACGAGTGTGACGGCATCGGTGTAGAGTCCATGGATCGGTTGGCGATGGAGAGGCTCCACGCCGAGTAGGATTGACTCACCGAGACGAAGATCGTTGATCCTTCCAGTGCCTGCCGTTCTGAACGCCCACTGAAGATTGCTGGAATTCCCTCCGGAGACGATATCGAGGGTGAGACCGAAGGCTGCATCAATGGAATCGGCAAGGGCAGATAGCTTTGCCATGTTTCCAGCATCGGGGGACACGCCGCTCCGGCAAGCGAGGTTCGTGCCGATACCCTTCAGCACGATATTCCTGCAGCGAAGCGTCTCACGCACGGTGCTGAGGAGATCCTCCGGCATGATCCCCTCCCTGAGATCTCCAAGCTCAACCATGAGCACGATCCCATGCGTCCGCCCCGACCAATACGCGGCATCAGAGAGCTTCCCGATGACCTCCAGCTCCGTATTAAAACTGACATCAGCATGCGCGACGACCCGTTGGACCTGACTCATTATCGGAGAGCGGATCAGTGTCATTGGCGCCAATATCCCCGCACCACGCAGCGTTTCGATGTTCTCAATGCGGGAGTCGCCGATCGCCCGTACGCCTGCCTGAAGCAACACGCCGGCAATCTCGGGTGACCCCAAAGTCGCTTTGGTAACTCCGGTGACGGATATACCGCAGAGTCTCAGCCGCTTGACGAGTGTTGAAGCATTATGGTGGATCTTTTCGAGGTCGATCTCCAACCGCGGTGCGGTCATTAGCCAGTGGCCATCCGCATCTCCGCAAGTGCAGGAATCGCCGGACGGACCATGTCCAGTAACCGTCCGGGCGGACGGCTCAAGGCGTCCGTGACCGGAATTCCCAGTTCACCCTCGTACTGGATAATGGCGGCACTTACCGCTTCATGTGTCATGTTCTCGTGGTTGATCGTGAGGCCGATAACCTTCGTATCGGCGAAGGTCTGGATAAGATTGATTTCGCTGGCCGGCGATGGCATCGCCATCTGTTCGAAGTCGCAGCGATAACGCCGCCCCGGGGCATGCTGCAGAATGACTCCGGTGGGTCTGCTGCCTCTCAAAATGAATGACGAGGAGCTGAAGGCCGGATGACTCAGTGCGCCTTGACCTTCGATTATGATCACATCCGGACTCTCTTCCTGGAACGCCTCGATGATGGTCGCCTCCAGCTCACCGGAGCAGAATTGCGACGGAACGGCATCAAGCGCGACACCGTAGCGGGCCCCTTGGATCAAGCCGGTCTGGCCAGTGCCAACCATGACGGCTTTCAAGCCGTGATCGTTGAGAACACGGGTCAGGATCGTGGCGGTGGTGCGCTTGCCGATGGCACTGTCGGTCCCCAGCAGGGCAATTCGCGGGCAGGTGACTTCGGCGATTCGATCGTTGAACATCCGCAGATCTTTCTTGGCGCGGGGTTTTCGCATGTCAAGGATCACGACGTTATTCGCTATGCCCGCGGCCACGAACTCCGGGTCGTCGGTCAAAAATTCATGGAGACCACTCACGACATTCATTCCGCGTGCCAAGGCATCGAGCACGATGCCTCGCTCACCTGTCGACAACATTCCACTCTTGGGCGCCATCCCTAAGATGAAGTAATCAGGGACACGTACGGCGCGAGACAGGGCGTCAGTGAGATCGCGGCAAATCGGGATGGCGTTGGCCTTCCCATCAAGCACCTCGCCGGTGTCGAGTCCAGCCTGCTTGCTATCGATTACCGAGAGGATTTCGTACTTCTCTGAATGACGGATGAGCCCGTTGGCCGTCTTACCGTCGATTTCACCGAAGTTCTTTTCGCAATAGATGATCGCCGTCGCAGTCCGCTTCCGCTCATGGAATGGGATCGTTACGGGACGATTAATACCAAGAAAGTGCGGAGTGACGACGAACGCATTTGGTGGTTTTTCCAACGGGGCAATGGGCATCGAGGCTCCTTGAATAAAAAAGTGAATTGACGAGCGGATCACGAAGGTCACTTCGGATCCTTTGCATAGCGTTTAGCCACATATACCGGAACGTGGTCGCGCCGCCATCCGAACCAGTGGTGTGGTCAATGCCACCTAGAATTCTGGGCCACCTAAATTTAGGCGCCGATCAATCATGGAGGCCGACGTCAGCTGTGTGAAGAACGCCAGAAGTACCAGGGGCTGTATCGAATCCAGCCCATGTCACTACGGTTTTTCTTGTTGGTGAGCGAGAGAGGCGCTACGCCCTCTTCGCCGTCGAAAGTCAAGACTTTGTCGCAGATATTGCGTGGACCGGTTTCTTCTCGAACTGTGCGGCCGGAAGCTCGGCTGTCGGTGCAGGCTTACGCATTCTGTCGGTGCGATCCATCGGTAGAGCATATTTCGGTGAAGAAAATTTCACAAAAGACATGCAAATTCACTTTTACATTATCGGAACCAATTATCCATAATCAAGTATATGGTGAGTTGATAGTATAGCACGTCGTAGTCATGGAGATGGACTGTTCCCTGCTTGTTCGAGTAGGGGGTGACAGCCTGTCACCCCCTACTGACAACTTCTCACTTCTCTCAAGCCTTAGCCGGTACAGGTTGGAGGAACAGGAACCATCCGTGCGATTGCGCTGTTCGACTGCAATCAATTCACGTTTGGCCAGGATCCGAATGGCACGCTGTACGGTACGAGTCGAGACCCTGCCTGCAAGGGTGGATATACGCGGCCAGCAGGTATTCTTCTCATTGGCCTCATCGGCCAGTACCGCCAGGACAAATCCTAGGATCGGCCCGAGGCCCTGGCGCACGGCCCAGTCCTTAGCGGCAATGCTCATGGCTTTGGTTTACGAGGCGGTTTAACGGATCAGCCCTGGTTGCGATCTCGAATGATCCGGGCCAACCAGCCGAGCATGGGGTTGGAGTGGCGGTCACAGGCTTTGAACAGGGATGGCTCCTCGCCCGCACGTAACCTTCGATCCCGGCCTTTTCCTGGGGTCGGCTTGCGGATATTGGCCACCGGATTATAGAAAAGCCCCACCCGCCATTCCTTGATGGCGATGGTGAAAAGATGTGAGAGCAAGGACAGTTCCAAGTGTACCGCATGACACTGGGTATTGGAAACAGGGAATAGCTATCTTGTTGATATTATTGGTGGGCCCGGTAGGACTCGAACCTACGACCAAAGGATTATGAGTTCACTGGTCTCAAACACGGAATCTATATGACTAGAACTTGTAATTCATCAATATACATGTTCATAGGTGCCGCTATGCTCTATTGATTAATTTAACCGCACGATAGAATTCCGAACCCAGGGTAGCAGATTCTCAAAATCACATTTCCCTGCTTCAATCAGCCCGATCAAAAACATGTGTGCGTCATTCGCGCTTACTTCGAATCGGTGTCCGTTCAAACGAAAAAAAACGTCCGTTCCGAAAAACGCGACGCGTTTATTCCCATCAACGAAAGGATGATTCATGATTAGGGATTCAAACAACGCTGTACCCATTTCTGTCAAATCTTCATAGTATCCGGTTTGAGGTCTGTATAACGCGCTGAGCAGCAGACCAGAATCCCGGATACCTGCTTGACCACCGTACCGCTTAATCAGCCTGCTATTGTTGACTGTCATTGAATAATGACCCTATTAGGGGTCAATTGTCACTCAAAATTGACCCCCTAAAAAGGGTGCATCTAGCAGGTCGAGTTGATTTGTGAAGATGTGATATTCAAACTGCTTCACATTTACACAATGTGAGGCTTGAAAGGAGATGTTGACAGTGGAGACGATTGCCAAGATTCGACGTGACTATCATG